>CAJAIA010000045.1 GCA_903939735.1 uncultured Ignavibacteria bacterium | reverse complement strand
ATCGACACGCATGATGTGCGTACTGCCTGTGCATCACGTTAACGGTGCGCTTGTCACACATGCAACACCGTTCATCGCGGGTGCATCAGTTGTACTCCAGCGCAAGTTTTCGCCTTCGAAGTTCTTCACAACAATCGCTGCCGAACAGGTTCATATCGTCAGTGTTGTACCAACGCTTCTCGCTGTTCTGCTTGAAGCAAATGTGATTGAGCACCGTGCCGCTGCGACAAGTTTACGCCACATCATATGTGGGGCAGGACCACTCACGTGCGAACTCGCTGACCGGTTCACGTCAACATATGCGACGCGCATCATTCATGGCTACGGGTTGTCCGAGACCACGTGTTACTCGTCGTTTCTGCCAATTGACCTCAGCGAGAGCGACTACCGTCACTGGATGTACGACTTTGGTTTCCCATCCATTGGCACAGATGTACCGTGCAACGAGATGGCAATCCATGATGCAGAGGGCAACGCTGTGGCAGATGGTGACCGTGGAGAGATCGTCATCCGCGGAGCAAATGTGATGCGTGGTTACGACAACAACGAACGCGCTAATGCGGAAGCGTTTGCGTTCGGGTGGTTCCGTTCGGGCGACGAAGGCTTTCGCGTGCTTGGGAGCGACGGACGGCATTACTACTTCATCACGGGAAGGCTGAAGGAGCTCATCATTCGTGGTGGCGTTAACCTCGCCCCCCTCGAAATCGACGAAGTGATTTCGCGCGCACCCGGTGTGAAGGCTGGCATCTGCGTGGGCTTCGAACACACGATGTACGGCGAGGAAGTCGGGGCGTTGGTCATCCCGACCGGACCCGACGTACGGGAAGGTGATGTGTTGGCCTATTGCAGGGAACACCTACCATTCCATAAAGCACCGAAGGTTGTGGTGTTCACCGACGCCTTACCAGTAACCTCAACGGGTAAGTATCAGCGCAACTCCGTCAAACACATCTTCGCGCCCTGGAAGGACACACAGTTTCGCGGGTAGTGCGGCTGGCAGACGCTCTTACGGCGCTACGTGTGAACCACCGCGCGGACGGTAGAAGAGCGTACGAATCATGTCGATACTGTCAACGACTGCTGGTCGCTGCGTACTCCACACGCGCGCAAGCACACCGTTTGGCACTACATACAGTGTCGATTGCGGGTCCTCAATCGACGGGTTGGTGTACGCCAATTCATCCACCATCTCCTGCGAGAGTGCTTGCGTATCGCTCGGCACGTAGCAACGCAGCTCGACAACACGGCGCTTCGCCGTTGATGTATCCGATGTAAGGGTGCGCTCAGCGAGTTCCCGCGTTGTCCGCACAATCTTTGCAGAGTCGGCAGACTCCACCTGGACGTAGAGGATCGTGGTGGCAGCATCATCGTTAGCGTACGTAATCGTGTCCGTGATCACATAAAAGCCCTCAAGGGAAGCCGAATCCAGCGTCCGCCATACAAAGACAGCAGCGATACCGAGTCCGATACCCAGCAAGATCATTGGGACGAGTTTCTTTGCCGACATACTGCGTTGTCCTGGTGCGTTAAAACGATGGAAGAAGAACACTCACAAGCCAGTGAACAATTCCATAACTGCATGGAATTGCAATGTTATCGTCAAGTCGAAGGCGCGACGAAGCCGCCTCGGCAATCGCTGCCGCAACGGAAGCAATGGCACCAGCAATGAAGAACGACATCGGTAATGAGAACACCGTCTGCCATGCCGCAACAACGCCGAATGCACTCAGAGCAAAGGCCATAGACCCCGCAAGGCTCTTATCAATAAACTCACGATGTCCATAGCGCCGGCCGATGAGCGCCGCAAACGTGTCACTGACGATCAAGACTGAAAACGCTGTCACAGCAATCGTCGTTGGGAACACCAGGAACGTCAGTGTAGCAGCGATCAGCACCCATGAAGCGCCCGTTAGGTGAAAGCGATCCTCACGCAGTTCGTGCTGTCGGAGCAGGGGGCCAACCAGCGACAACAATAGACGCCGCGATCCCGGATGCACGTGCAAGAGCATATCGATGAGCAACGAAATCGCTGTCATCACGCACAGAATCACGATCCCTGTCCAGTGGTCAAGCTGGAGGTAGATGATCGGGATCAACAGTGACGCGAGATGGATCCCCTTTCGGGCAATCTCACTCGCGTACGTGATCTGCGCTGATGTTACTGTCATAACTTCGTGTGTCTCCTCATCTACCCTAGACTCCATGATCGTTCACGCACCCGCCAAAATCAACCTCGGTCTCGAGGTGCTCCGCAAGCGTCCCGACGGATATCATGATATCGCGTCGATCTTCCTGCCTGTGGCACTTTCGGACACACTGACCGTCGAACGATCACGCACGCCCTCGTGCACCTGCATACCTCCAGTGACTGGCACACCCGACCAAAATCTTGTGTACCAAGCACTCGTTCGGTACGCAGAAGCGTTTCCTGCTGATCAATGGAGCGCAAAGATAACAGTGGAGAAGCGCATACCGACCGGCGGTGGTCTCGGAGGTGGTTCAAGTGATGCAGCATCGGCACTCATGGCCGTGGCATCGCTCAACGGTCGCGACGATGCCGACTCACACCACCGTCTCGCCGAGATCGCACTATCGCTCGGATCCGACGTACCGTTCTTTCTTACGCGGTCGGCAGCCCTTGTCGAAGGACGTGGCGAGATCATCACCCCTATCGATGTGCCATCTCCATGGTGGGTGGTTCTCGTCCTACCAGGCATTCACGTGAACACAGCACAGGCGTATTCCACATTGGGGATTACCGGTGGAAAAGCGCAGACTGATCTTGTGGAAAAGTACCGCAAGTCCCTGGTAGACAATAGCTCTATGCAAGAAGACTTCACAAATGACTTTGAGCGAGCAGTTTTTCAGCAACACCCTGAACTTGCAACAATCAAGCAGCGCCTGCTTGATACTACGGCTACGTACGCTGCAATGAGTGGAAGTGGGTCGACGATGTTTGGGTTATACACAACTGTGGACAACGCAACGTCTGCCATCTCGAACCTGTCTGATCTCGAGACGCGCCTCTGCTCGCCATTCACGGCAGCATAACCTCCACACGTTGTTAGCGTCGCCAGCGTCCCCCACCCTGTCGTGGAGGCTGACCTTGCCGTGAGGTTGGACGTGGGGAAGAACGTGGTTCTGGAGCGGCAACGACAGCACCCTGATCGTAGGTAATCACGAATTCCATGCTTGTTGTTCCTGGGAAGAGATCAACCGGAGTGACACGTGTTACGCCGTATCCAGCCTGTCGCCACTCACGTGTGCTGCGATAAATCTCGTCCGGACCGCAATAGACCTCTACAACTCGACGTGGTTGGAGTCCGCTCGCGATTTCAGCAATAACCCGCTCGGCCGTACCCGACCGTGGCGGATCGATCACAACGACGTTCGATGCCTCAGCGGGATCTTTTCGTGCGATGCGATAGAGCGACCGAACGATCGCATCAATGTCGTTTCCACTGCGGATAACCTGTGTGAGCGCGGTGCACGTACCGCCAGCACGACGGATCGAGTACCGTGCATTATCGACCGTAGCCTCGTCGCCATCGACTGCCACGACGCGCTGCACGGATGAGGCCAACGCTGCACCAAACAGTCCGTAGCCGCAGTAGATATCGTACAGAACGTCATCAGTCGTGCATTCAGCGTGATCCCGCACAACGGCGACCAGATTCTCCACCATTGAAAGGTTGACTTGCGAGAACGAGAACACACCAACTTGATACTGCACGGGTCCAATTGCGTACTTCCAAGCTGACGCTCCGAAGAGCTTCTTGGCACCAACACCCGTTGCGGGACGTTCCAGATCAAGGTAGTAGCGACTGCCCTTGGGATCGTGATAGATCCATGCGTGCTGCACCTGCGGGAATGCGTCTCGAAGATGCTCAGACATTGTCCGTAGCGAGCGAACCACACCAGCATTCAACTCTGTGACGTTGATAATCAGTACGATCTCCTCGTACGACCCACGCAGAATCATGTGGTTCAGCACCTGCCGCATTGGTGGTGTCAGACGCTTAATCGCCGCCGTGAGGTGCGTATAGATGTTCGAATGAAGTTCTGGTTCGAGCGGACTTGCACCATCTGCCGTACTTCCGTCACCATGCACAAGTTCTACTGCACCGGTGCGTACACGAACACGACGGCGCGATGTCGTGCGATATCCCCGCGGCATAGGCGCAGGTACGATCGCATCAACAAGCGACGACGGCAGCTTAAGTGACGCAGTGAATTTCGCCACAGCATCACGCTTGATCAACAATTCGGCGTCGTAGGCGATTCGAGCAAATGGCTCTACCCCATTCCCAAGCGAGACGCGGTGGTGTTGGGCGGCATCCGCCATGCATTGTTCGAATGTCATTCGTTGACCTTTATCACAAGGAGTGATGTATCGTCATCGGGAGTATCCGACGCACGATACGAAGTAAGTTCGTCGCGAAGTTCCGCAACAATTGTCGTCGGACTCATTGCTGCGTGCGTGTGAAGCCACGCTGTTAATCGTTCAATTCCATATTCACGGCGTTGCTCATCTATAGCTTCCGTGACTCCGTCTGTGTAGAGTACCAAGACGTCACCTGTAGTCAGGTCGTGCGATCCTTGTACGTATGGCGGCGCGTCGGGCAGTACACCGATAAGCACACCACCGGTGCGAAGCTGCTCAGCCGTCCCATTACGAAGCACGATCGGCGGATTATGTCCGGCATTGACATAGTCGATCCGCTTCGTAGCAGTATTGACAACGCCAACGAACATCGTAACGAAGACATCAGGCTCGGTATTGGCGCACACGAGATGGTTCATGCGCTCCATGAGCAATGGCAGTGGAAGATCCAATGGGGCCATGACGTTCAGCGCAGCTTGTACGTTTGCCATGAGAAGTGCAGCCGGGACGCCTTTACCTGAGACATCTCCTATTGCAACGAGGACACGCTCGGTGTCAAGTGGGATCACGTCATAATAGTCGCCACCAATGCGACGACTCGTTAACATCGAAGCCGCAATGTCGAGTCCGGGCGTATCCGGAAGTTCCATCGGGAGCAATCCCGACTGAATCGTGGCCGCAATGTCAAGCTCGTTTTCCAGGCGTTCGCGCTCGCGACGATCACGATCGAGACGCTCATTCTCAAGCGCCGTGATCACGATCGATGCCACCGATTCCAAGAAGGACCGTTCGTCGAGCGTGTATGCTTGCCCGGTGAGCTTTCGACAGACAACAAGCGCTCCGACGTTCTTTCCGTGCAGCACCATGGGAGCTGCCATGCCGACATTATGCTGGGCAAACAGCTCGTGTAGCGGGTCGGAATCGTCCAGATCATCTATGCGAACAGGAGCTGACAACGAGAGCACCCGAGGAAAGAGGTCGGCCAGATGCTGCGCGTCTGCCCTATTGACAATCACCGTCTCCATGCCAAACGATGGATCGAGAATAAGCGCGAAGCTCGACGTCATGAGTTGCCCCATGAGGCGCAACGACGTCAGTCGAAGAATTGCGTCATCGTCAACGACACCAGTGAAATCTCGTGATACTTCAAACAGCGACCGCAGCAACAACGCCTGGCGTTCGACTGCAACTCGTGAAAGTCGCAGAGCGACCATCGCCTCGGCATTATGCACGGCCACAGCAACGATTGCACGCATCACATCGAGGTACAGGAGAGACTCTTCATCGCCTATGACGTCGATGCTCTTGCCAAGGCACATGAGCGCCGTAATCTCGCCCTGATGCTGGATAGGAATGATCCACTCGACCCCTGCAGCCGCAAGTGCTCCTGCCCCCTCACATTCACGAGCAGGGACTGGCTCCACACACGTGAATACCGGAACATGTGGCGTTTGAAGCCCCTTCACAAGCACTGGCTCGAACATGCCGCCAGACGGACGCAGAACGCACGCACGTAGCACTTTGCAACGCCCCATGACGCTCAGAACTGCGGCGTTCAGGATCGGTTCAGCCGATTCGTACTCGCCCGCGCGTGTGGCAACATCCAGAACCGATGTCAGGTTGAGAGCAGAACGAGCAGGCGAGGGTGGATGGATGTGTGGCGTTGCCATAAGCGAATATACGGGCGGGCACCGCAGGCGACGGGAAAACCGTAATTTTGGGACCATCTGAATCCGAGAATGCCCATGCCCCGTTGTTTCGCTGTTGTCCTTGCAGCTCTCTTTCTGTGCGCACATACGCTCGTACATGCACAAGGTGTAACCACTGGGTCGATCACAGGCGCCGTAAAAGGTGATGTACCCCTCGTTGGAGCAACGGTCAAGGCTATCTCGACATCCACGGGCTCGATCTATGGAGCCATCTCGAAGTCTCGCGGACAGTACCTTATTCGCGGCATGCGGCCCGGCTCCTATTCGATCGTCACGACGTACGTCGGCTTTGAAGCCGACACCCTTCGCAACATTTTAGTCGATGTGGGCGAAGCAACAACGGTCAACATCCAGCTTCGTACATCAACGCGCAAGCGCAGTGAAGTTGTGATCGCGGCTGATCGCGATCCGCTGTTTGATCCAGGACGCACTGGTTCGGGTTCAACGATAAGCGAACAAGCCATCTCTGCCGCGCCGTCCATCAACCGCAGCATCAGCGACATCGCACGCATCAATCCGTATGCGAATCAAACGCAAACTGCTGGTAGCGATGGACTACAAGGCATCAGCATCATGGGCGTGAACTCACGCTTCAACAACTTCCAGATCGACGGTGCTGTTGCAAACGATGTGTTCGCACTTGGTTCGGCAGGCACTGCTGGATCACAGGCAAACTCAAACTTCCTCTCGCTCGATGCTATTGAACGACTGCGCGTGAACGTGTCTCCATACGACATTCGTCAGAGCGGTTTTACGGGTGGCTTGGTGAATGCCATCACACGTGGCGGTACAAATGAGTTCCGAGGATCGGTCTTTGCCTATGGCCGCAATCAGAGTCTGGTTGGCGTTAGCCCCGATGCTGCGCGGCGTCCGTTCGACAAGTTCTACGACTACCAGTTCGGCGGACGTTTGGGTGGCCCCATGATCAAAGACAAGCTGCTGTTTCACGTAACTGCCGAAGCGCGCCTGCGCTCGACGCCTGTTGAAGTATCTCTCAACGATCCTACTGCTCTGAACAACTTCCCTGTCCCGTCGCAGGATCTCGACCGCATTATCGCCATAACGCGCAGCAAGTATGGATATGATGCGGGCGGGTATGGAATCACCAATACGCGCAACAACACAATCAACATGATTGCACGATTGGATTACAACATCAATGATGCGCACAAGTTGCAGCTCCGTCACAACTTCACCTACGGAATTCAGGATCGTAATCTCCTGCGCAACAATCTGAACTACTCGCTTCTCAGCCGCATGAATACCTTCGAGAGCGTGAACAATCAGACAGTGCTCCAGCTCAATAGCGTTTTGTCGCAAGAGTTCAGTAATGAGCTCCGGGTATCCTACACACAAACGAATGATCGACGAATCCTTCCTGCCGATGGATCGGGCAATCCCATCCCGTTCCCCGAAGTCCGCATCCAAGTGGGGTCGGGTCTGAACGTCGCCCTTGGTCCAGAACGTAGCTCGCAAGCCAATGCGCTCGACCAAACACTCATCGCTCTGACCGACGATCTTACGTGGTTCCTTGGTGATCATACCGTGACCGTTGGAACGCACAACGAGTTTTCGCGCTTCAACAACCTGTTCATCCAGGACTACTACGGTAGCTACCAGTTCCCAACGATTGATGCATACGAAGTTGGTCAGGCGAACTACTACCGCGTGAGCTACGCTAACGATAGCGTCACGGGAGGCAATCCGCAACCACGCGCTGCATGGAACATGCTTCAGCTTGGCTTCTATGCGCAGGACGAATGGCAAGTAACCGACCTGTTGCGACTCACGGGCGGCGTCCGTGTTGATGTGCCGCTTTACCTTTCAACTCCCTACGAGAACACTGCCTTTGCGAGCGCATTCCCGGGTCGCTCAACGCGTGAGGTTCCAAGTGGAACCTTGATGTTCTCGCCACGTGTAGGCTTCAACTATGACATCTCGGGCGACAAGACATGGCAGCTGCGTGGCGGTACGGGCGTGTTTACTGGCCGTGTTGCGGCCGTGTGGTTGTCGAATCAATACTCGAACACTGGCATTGATTTGTTCCGCGCAGAGCTTGGCGGTAACAACCTCCCGAACCCAATCACATCAGGTGGTATTCCCGTCACGTGGGACTTGCGTGTGCCAGCACCTCGCCCAGGTACTCCGGGATATCCCGGCCTACCCATCAATACATCAGCAATCAACATCACCGACACAGAGTTTCGTCTACCGCAAGTCTGGCGATCGACATTGGCTACAGACCTCAAGCTCACACAAGGCGTGACATTCACGGTTGAAGGGATGTACGGATCGTTCTTGAATCAAGTCGATTACGCCAACCTCAACCTCCGTCGCTCAAAGCTGCGTTTTGTTAGCGGTGGTGATACGCTGATCGGTGTATCCCCTCTCGATGGACGTCCGCTGTATGCAGGGGGCTCAGCAGACTCTCTGGCTGATCGCCGATTCACGCAGGTAATCCTCTTACGCAGCCGATCAGCTGGCTATCAGTACAGCGCCTCAGGTCAGCTTCGCGTAGACGAAGTAAATCGTATCATTCCAGGACTCGGCGTGATGCTGATGTACACCTACGGTCGCACGCAAGATCTTAACTCATCGACAGCAGCAACCGCTACTTCGCAGTGGACCAGCACCGACGCCATCGATCCAAACAACGTCACACTGGGTAACTCAAGCTTCGACATGCTCCATCGCATATCGGTATCCGGCTCGTATCGCATCACGTGGGACAAGGACATCTGGACATCGATCGGCGTCTTCTACTCAGGCAATAGCGGACGTCCCTACTCACTATCGTATGCGCAGGATTACAACGGGGATAACGCAGCTGGCGGTAACGACCTGGTCTACGTGCCAAAGCCAGAAGACTACGGCACCAAGATCGTCATCCCACAACCAACCGATGCGACTGACCTCCGTTCACCAGATCAGATCTGGCAGCAGATCATGGCCTTCATCGATGCCAACCCTATGATCAAGCAGTATCAAGGTCAGATCCTCCCACGCAACGTTCTCCGCGAACCATGGGTAAACCTGCTCGACCTCCGCATCCTACAGCAGATCCCGGCATTCTCTGACCACACGATTCAGTTCTCACTCGATGTTCAGAATGTGCTCAATCTCTTCAACTCGGAATGGGGCTTGCAGCGCTTCGTCGACTTCCAGAGCGCGAATGTGTTCGGCCTGGTGCTCGATAACAACGGCAAGCCGTTCGATGCACAAGGTCGACTGCGCATGACCTACACCGAGCCAGTAACAAACAATCAGCCTGGCGTGTATATCACCGACAACTTCTTTTCACGGTGGCGAATGCAGCTTGGCGTTCGCTACACGTTCTAACGGCATCATCCATGAAGCTTCTTGTTCGACTCTTGCTGACATCTTCGTGTCTTGCGTTGGTTGCATGCAGCGACGGTGTGATCTCGTTTCCAACACCAGAACCGGCTCAACTTCGCATTGTTAACACAACGTACAACGTGCCTCAACTTCGCGTCACCATCGACAGTTCATCGTATGTCGATGTCGCACGTGGAGCTGCATCAGACTTTACCTCTGTTCCTGCAGGACGTCAGGTGAAGTTCTTTTTTGGTTCACCATCACGCAATTACCGCACCGACCTGCGCTTCACACTTGGTGGGAGTGCACGCGTGCTGCTCTTTGTATGGGGTGATTCGTCAAGTGTGATTGAATACCGTCGCGAGATTCAAGACACCGTACTACCCGCTGGTACGGCGCAAGCCTTCGTGCGCTTTACGCACATGGGCGGGTCAACAGGCGTGGGATTCTACGAAGTCGACGTTTGGGTGAATGGTCAAACCAAGCTCACACCAGACTTCTTCGATCCCGGAAAAAGTTCTGCGCAGTATTCCCAACTTGCGCCAGGAACCTACTCCTTTGAGATTCGTGAAAGCGGCACGACAACCGTTCTGGCAACACTTACCAACGTTCAGCTGCAAGCCGGAACATCGTACATGCTGTATAGCTACGATGCACCGACAGCAGGCGAACTTCTCCTCGGCATTTTCTAATTCTCTCCCAGGATCACGTTCATGATGCAACGCTTTTCTCTTTACGTCGCACTGCTCTGCCTAACGAGCATCGCTGTGCTGGCGCAAGATCCAATAACCATCGCTGATGCAAAGAAGTTGGATTTCGGTGCAACAGTCTCGAAGATCGCAGGACGTGTTACGTCGTCGATCGAGCTTTCGAATGTTGTGTACATGCAAGACCGCACAGGCGGTATTGCGGTGTTCAACGAGAACATGCGGCTTGGCGTGAAGATTGGCGACTCAGTGATTGTTGAAAGTGGCACGTTGGCTGAATTCGGCAACACAACCGGAGCTCCTGGAACGGGCCTTACACAGCTCACAGGCAATGCTCTTCGCTTCACAGTCGTACCGGGCGCCCGCGTCGAACCAGCTGCTCGCTCAATCTCGATCCCACTCATCGGCGAAGGTGTAGAGGGACAACTTGTCCGTATTCGTCGCCTGAAGATGATTGAAAGCGGTCGCTTCGAAGGTAATCGCAGCTACAATGCGATGGACAACTCTGGGAACGACATCGTTATCCGTATCGACCGTGCATGTGAGATCGGTGTCAATAATCTCGAGATCCCAACTGGTGAGATCGACGTCATCGGCGTCGTGAGCCAATTCCGTGGCACATACCAACTTCTTCCACGTCTGGCACAAGATGTCGGACTTCCTCCGATCGTTGCTGATACCGTTAGCAAGAATCGCACGATCGATATCACAACATGGAATCTCGAGTGGTTTGGCTGGGCGGATTCAACACGTGGTCCATTCAACAAGGATCTACAGCGCCAGCGCGTTCGCACGATCATGGACACGATTAAGGCAGACATCTACGCGCTGCAGGAAGTACTTACAGACGAAGCTCTTGCATCATTGAGCGACTCGATCGTTGGTGGCTACCGTCGCATCTTCAATTCAGACATTCCTTCTGATCAGAAGATGGCCTATATCTACAACCCAGCGACAGTCACTCCTGTATCAACAGGCTTGGCAGTAAACGGCGGGTCACAAGCGTGGGCAAACGGACGCTTCCCACTGCGTATGACGTTTGATATTGCCGGTGGTAAGCGAATGGTCGTCTTCAACATTCATGCGAAGGCTACAGATTCAGCGACGGCACAGAATGACTATCAGCGACGCAAGACCGATGCTGAGACATTCCATGCGTACCTGGGCGACTTCTACAACGACTCATCCGTAGTTGTCCTTGGCGACTTTAACGATCGTCTCGTCGGCACGAACATCGATTCAACGCTTCCCTCATGCTATGGCGTGTTTACCAACGACACGCAAGGTTGGAAGGCTACTACGCTTCCTCTCGAACAAGAAGGTCTTTCGTCGTACCTCGGGTTCAATCGTTCGTTCATCGATCACATCATCATCAACCGCAACCTTGTTCCTGTCTACTATCGCGCATACCTCGAGTCGCCAGAACGCTACCTCACGTCTTACTCATCGACTGTCTCGGATCACCGTCCTGTCACACTTCGCTTGTGGTCAGATGGAACCGTTGGTGTGAATGAACAGAACGTTCTCTCGGCCTCGGCTGTCCGTGTTTCGCCAAACCCAATGTCTACATCAGGCCTGGTGGAAGTGGTTGCTGAACAGGGTGGCACGTTGAGTGTTGACCTCTTCACAACATCTGGCGAGCAGATCAACGTTGTGTCTGAAACGCTTGCACCGTCGATTCGCCTCGTATCACTCCCAGTTGATCAACTGGCAACGGGATCATACTCACTTGTCGTGCGTCTTAACGGCGCTGTAAGCACATCGCGTGTAGTCGTGACTCGATAAGCGATCGCAGAAGACATCATTCAGCGGGATGTAGACAGTCATGTCTACATCCCGCTGTTCGTTTATCGCAGGGCTACCACGGTGCTCACGAGGGCTATCGCAGCGGTCTCCGCACGAAGCCGCGTTGAGCCAATCGCCCATCGATGCGTCTGTGGGAGTGCCGCGAGATAGTCTTTCTCCCGATCAGAGAAATCTCCTTCAGGGCCAACCACCACCGTCACATCCGTCGCAACCACAGCATTGGACGCACGCGAGCCACGGTCGTCGCCAACGATGACTGTACTGCCCCATTCAATAGCTTCCAATGTACATGGCTCGAGTATCTCCGGAAGCCATGCTACACCGCACTGTGTAATCGCAGCAATAGCCTTTGCCCGCAACCGATCCATACTCACACGCTGATGCTGACTGCGATCGGCCAGGAGAGGCACGAAGCGCGTGGCTCCGAGCTCTGTAGCCTTTTCGAGGGCAAACTCGAATCGATCACGGTTGTCAAGGTTGGACATCACAAGGGTGAGAGATGCAGGCCGCGGGCGTAGATCGCGCTCAACGACGTGGAGCTGGACATCAACCCCGTTGCGAGCAACGCGGCAGAGACCAACCAGCCCCTTGCCATTGAGTATGCGAATCTGTTCGCCATCGCGAAGTCGAAGCGCTGCGACATGTCGGCGAGCTGGCTCGTCCAACGCAACGATGGACTGTTCAGAGGTAAAACCGGGGATGAAGAGATGATCCATAGGGATTCGAACATGCGTATTTTCGAGCTCTTAGCAATCACTGGTCTGGTATGACACACACATTTACATGCATTGAAACCTACGTCCCACAGCGCGGCGTAGGAGCCATCAAACTCAATCGTCCTGCCGTACTCAACGCCTTGAGTCTGCAGACAATGATTGAACTCGTCCAAGCATTCGAAACCTTCGACGCGGATCCCGCTATCGGCTGTATTGTGATTCACGGAAGCGACAAAGCCTTTGCCGCTGGCGCTGACATCACGGAGATGTCGGATGCAACACTGACGACGATGCTCGAGCGCGATCAGTTCGCGCGTTGGGAACGCATTCGCCAGGTAAAGACACCAATCATCGCCGCCGTGAGCGGCTTCGCTCTTGGAGGCGGCTGCGAGCTCGCTATGCATGCCGACATGATTGTCGCCAGCGATACCGCACAGTTCGGACAGCCCGAGATCAACATCGGCGTGATGCCAGGCGCAGGCGGAACACAGCGTCTCACACGCGCCGTTGGAAAAGCTCTCGCCATGGAGATCGTACTTACGGGTCGAATGATCTCTGCACAGCAAGCCCAGACGGCAGGACTTGTCAACCGCGTTGCACCAATCGAATACTACCTGCAGGAAGCCTTCGCACTCGCCGGCGATGTTGCATCAAAGGCCCCTGTTGCGTCACGTCTGGCAAAAGAAGCCGTTCTCAAGGCGTTCTCTACAACGCTCGAGGGTGGTCTTGAATTTGAACGCAAGAATTTCTACATGCTCTTTGCCACGGATGATCAGAAAGAAGGCATGGCCGCATTTGTTGAAAAGCGTAAACCTGAATGGAAGGGCCGATAAGCATGAGTGCGTTTGAAACCATCCTCTACACGGTAGCCGACGGCGTTGGCACCATCACGTTGAATCGCCCTGATTCGTACAACGCAGCCAACGAACAGCTAACATCAGAACTTCAGCAAGCACTGGCCGATGCTCGCGACAACGATGCCGTGCGCTGCGTTGTGCTCACGGGCGCAGGCAAAGCCTTCTGCTCGGGTCAGGATCTGAAGGATGCACCGAAGTCAGGCGACAAGCGCGACCTGAAGGATTCCCTTGAGCGTCGCTACAACCCGATCATCCGTGCAATGCGGTCGATGCCGAAGCCAATCATCTGCGGCATCAATGGCGTTGCAGCTGGTGCGGGGTTGTCACTCGCTCTTGCCGCTGATGTGCGCATCATGAGCTCTTCTGCACGCCTTGTCGAGGCGTTTATCGGCATTGCGCTCATCCCTGATTCAGGTGCAACGTGGTTCTATCCTCGTATGCTCGGATATGCGAAGGCGTTCGAGTTCGCTACACTGAATAAGCCGATGACGGCCGAACAGGCACTTGAACTGGGCATGGTCAATAGCGTCGTGCATCCAAAGGCATTTGCGCAGGCACTCCAAACCGTTGCACAACAGTATGCGTCGGGTCCAACACAGACCTATGGCTTTGTTAAGCAGCTTCTCCAGCAAGGACTTCAATCGTCACTTGACGAAATGCTCGATGCAGAAGCAGTGTATCAGCAGCGAGCTGGAGACTCTTCGGATTACGCCGAGGGTGTCCGTGCATTCATCGAGAAGCGTCCACCAACATTTACCGGACGCTAGGCTAACCTAGGGGGCGATCATGGCAACAGCGAAGCAGACGCTTTTCGAGCAAATCCGCGAGGAAGACCGCACACAGCAACAGCAAGGGGGTCTTGCAACATCGCGCGCGCTCCGAATCAGCATCATTGTTGTCGCCACGCTTCTGCTTGCTGCGTTCTTACCTGGTGCACTCGGCGATACGCAGGGCAGTCAATACGATCGCTCACGCATCGGAAGTACATGGACCGACGAGACAGTGATTGCCGAGTACCCGTTCCCAGTGCTGAAGGATGCCGACTCTCTTGCAGTGGAGCGAGCACGCGCCCAGTCATCAGAGCCAGCACGTGTTCGTCGAACAGCTAACGGACAGGAGATAGCCCTTGCGCGCCTGTCGAATGTTGCCGTGCGACTCCCTTCGAACGCAGCCTCTATTGTGCTCTCGCGAGGACGAACTCTTCTCAATGAGATGTACCAACGTGAGATCCTCGACGGCGATGATGCTCGTATCTCTGGAGATGTTCTTCTCGAACTCGGCCCGTCTGGCTCGGAACAGATCATAGCACGCGATAATGTCCGCGATTCTATTGATGCTGCGATGACCATCGATGCACGGCTCACCGACGTACCAGCAGATGACCGACGAATGATTGTCGAAGCACTACACAAGTGCATCGTCCCGACACTTCGCATCGACGAGCGCGCGTGGCAAGAAGCACAGTCAGTAGCTATTCAAAACGTCGCGACAACATCTGATATCGTCCAGAAGGGTGACGTGCTGATCCGCAAGGGTCAACGCGTTGACGATGCAAGCGTTCGGCGCCTTGCCGCATATCGTTTTGGTGAGCTCCTCCGCTCAACAACACCGTTCTCGCTCCTCGTCGCCCTTGGCGCACTCGGTCACGCGGCCGTGCTCATCAGCATCATCGTTTTGTACCTGTATTTCATACGCAGGACGTCGTTCGTGCGAAACGGACAGCTGGCAACACTCACGATGTTGCCCGTTGTATCTGCTGGACTTGGCTGGCTGACGATTGTTCTTCCAACCGATCTTCCACTCGAGTACAGCATCGTTGTTCCTGGCTTTGCCATGCTGATTTCGATTCTCTATGATGCGCGCACTGCGATCGTCGTAACGCTCGTGTGCTCGCTGTCTGTGGCAGCAGCTCGCGGAAACGACCACGTGATTGCCGTTGTGCTCGTCGTTGGTGGTGCGATGGCAGCGTATTCAGCAACGAACCTGCGATCACGAACACAAGTGTTCACGTCAATCGCCGCCATCTTCGTCGGACTCGCTGTGGTGACAGCATCCATTTCGTTAGAGCGCGCAACACCACTCCTCACTGTGCTGCTCGAACTCGGTGGCGTAGCTGTTAATGCCGTGGTAAGTCCGTTGCTGGCGATCGCTGTAATCCTCGTTATGGAACGCAGCATGAACATCGCAACGGATCTTCGCTTGGAAGATTTCGACAACATCAATCACCCGCTCTTGCAACAGCTCAACGAACGTGCACCAGGAACCTACCAGCATACAATGGCTGTGGTTCGTCTGAGTGAATCAGCGGCTGCTGCAATCGGCGCGAACGCACTACTTGCGCGTGTAGGAGCGATGTATCACGATATCGGCAAGATTGAGAAGTCAGAGTATTTCATCGAGAACCAGATCGATATCGACAACAAGCATGATCGCTTACCGGCAAAGCGGAGCGCTGCTATCATACGCCAGCACGTGCAAGATGGCATCGAGCTGGCCCGCGAGTATCGTCTGCCTGAACGGATATGGAAGTTTATTCCGATGCACCATGGGACCATCGTTATCAAGCACTTCTACGCTAAGGCCATGGCCGATGCACAGGGGACAGATATCGTTGTGGACGAGGCCGACTTCCGTTATCCTGGACCAAAGCCCGACGGCAAGGAGGCTGCCATCGTGATGCTTGCCGATGCATGCGAGGCTATCTCACGTCTGGTCGACACATCACATCGCGAAGAGATTGAGCGTGCAGTGGAACAGGTGGTGCTCGATCGCATCACTGACGGTCAGTTGAGCGAAACCCCTCTGACACTTGCTGACCTCGACCTCGTACGCGAATCGTTCATCAAGAGCCTTCTCGGTTCATCGCATCAACGCGTGCGCTATCGTGACGTGCCGGATGCGAACGATTCATCATCGCAATCGTAATGGAACTTCCTCCGCTCTTTGCACGAGACATGCGGCAGTTTCTGCAGTACCTCAACCTTGAGCGCGGTTTGGCCGAGACGACACGCAGTGCGTATACGCACGACATCACGCAGCTCGCACAGCATCTTCATGCCGAGGGATGCTCGTCGTTTGCTGATTGCACACTTTCATTGCTCCGCAGCTTTTTCTCGACACTTGCCGATGCTGGTCTTGGCACAACGAGCCGCGCACGGTATCTGTCATCGATCAAGCACCTCTACCGGTATCTCCTGACGAACGGACGCATTACTGCCGATATCACGGAGTCGATGGAGCTACCGCGATCACGTCGCATTCTACCCGACTGCCTCTCTGTCGATGAGATGATTCGCATCCTTGCCGCATTCAACGATTCGTCGGCCTATGAAGTACGAAACCGTGCTATGCTCGAAACGATGTATGCGTGCGGCCTTCGCGTGAGTGAACTGATCACGCTTCGCCAACGTGATGTGCTGCATGATGTTGAAATCATCCGTGTATTTGGCAAAGGGTCAAAAGAACGCATCGTGCCAATTGGCTCGGAAGCGTTGGCATGGATCGCCCAGTATCAGCAGCATGGCCGTGGCGCACTGATCAAGCATGCGCAAACCGACGACGTTCTCTTCCTTTCGTCTCGTGGGTCGAAACTCTCACGAATGTCTGTGTGGAAGATCATCCAGGAAGCTTGTACGCGAGCAAACATCACCCAGCATGTGCACCCACACATGTTCCGGCATTCGTTTGCAACGCATTTGCTTGAGGGCGGCGCAGATCTCCGTGCTGTCCAAGAGATGCTTGGGCATGCCGATATCGCAACGACGCAGATCTATACGCATATCGATCGCGACTACGTAAAAGAAGTGCACACCTTGTTTCATCCACGCTCACATCAACGGACTGCATGACGCCTCGCTTCGCAATCCTTCTGTCCCTCGTTGTGTGGTCCACCCTTGGTGTGTCTGCACAAGTGAAGTTTGGCATCGACAATCTCATTGACACCGACTTTTCTCTTCTGCGTGGGAAACGCGTCGTGCTTGTAACGCACGCTGCCGCACGGACCTATCGCGGTACGAATACAGCGGAGGAGTTTCTGCAACGGCGCGACGTAACGACACTGCGACTGCTTGCGCCCGAACATGGCTTCTTTGGCGTTGTTCCTGCAGGCGTGAGCGTGGCCGACGACAGCGTCATGGGCACGGCTGTTGTGTCGTTGTACGGACGCCTTCGTCGTCCTGAGCGCGCTATGATTGTTGATGCTGACGTTGTCGTTGTCGACCTCCAAGATATCGGTGTCCG
Source organism: uncultured Ignavibacteria bacterium (assembly GCA_903939735.1). Classification (GTDB taxonomy): domain Bacteria; phylum Bacteroidota; class Ignavibacteria; order Kapaibacteriales; family Kapaibacteriaceae; genus UBA10438. Next base: position 18,572 of record CAJAIA010000045.1, on the reverse strand, counting down.
CTCCTACACGTACATCTCCACGATGGTTGAAGTACTCGAGGCGTGCGCCGAGGCTGGCAAACCTTGCATGATCCTCGATCGACCAAATCCACTCGGCGGGGTTCTTGTGCACGGCAACCTTCCCGACGATGAGCTTCGATCATTCATCGGACGAATTCCAATCCCCTACATCCATGGAATGACCATGGGTGAGCTGGCCACAATGGTGAACGAAAAGGGCTGGCTTACACCGGGTCCGACCGGTACTGCGCGGGAATGCAGTCTGACCGTTGTGAGATGTAAACGATGGAAGCGCTCCATGACATGGGAAGACATAGAACGTCCATGGTATCCTACATCTCCCAACATTCCGAGCGTTCACGCCATTCGCGGATATGTTCTGACGGGAATGGTAGGCGAGCTTGGTGCCTGCTCCATTGGCATGGGCACATCAACACCGTTCACGTTGCTAGGATCGGCATCGTTCGCAGACGACTCACTTCTCGTGGTGCATCTGCGACGCTACGGCGTTATCGCTGCCAGAGCTCGATTCCGTCCTACAACAGGCAAATTCGCATCCGCCATCTGCGATGGTTACCATCTTCTGCCCCAGCGTACATGGTCGCCGTACAATGCTGCACTCACCGTATTGTGGCGCATACGAGCGCGATTTCCCGAGGCATTTCCAGACTCACTACCAGCACAGAAGCATGGGGTAATGTTTGCAAAGGCATGCGGCAGTGCTGATCTTGTTCAAGCACTCATTCGTGGCGCAACACTGGGCGAGCTCGAGCGAATTGGACGTCGCGGAGTAGACGTTTTTGTTGAGCAACGACGCCAGTTTCTCCTCTACGATTAACGGGGCGTCCGGAGGATTTTCGATAGCTGCACGACGCCGATTCCCAAACCGACACGTCGCGTGAGAGGATCCTGTCCATCAAAGAAGACATGGTCGTTCTCGACCACCATGCCCGTTGAGCCCCCTCCATCGAGATTCATTGCTTGATAGCACCCGAGGAGCACCATCACCTTCGCCGTTTGTTGCAGCGATGCGCCCGATGTACCACGACCAGGATCGTCTGCTTGGATTGCCACCAAGGTTATACGGTTCCCACTGCGGTCGGTACCAATTGCCGTGCGCGCCAGATTATGATTGATGAAGCGCTTCCCTGTTGAACCCTCGAGTTGCGCCTCATGCTTTGCCACCCCATCACGAACGAGTCGAGGTGTGCCACACATCGCATTCATGAAACGCGTCGTAGCATGCACGTTGGTGTTGTACGACAGCATGAGTGTATCGCCGACACGCGGAGCTTGTCCTGAGACGTACATCGAGCGTGGCATCGAAATCACTGCGCCTCGCAAAGGCATCGTTACCGTACCCGAATCTACACCCAGAACTGCACACGGAATCTGCGTGTTGATCGACGGCAGTCGAAGGTAGCGTACCCGAATCTTGACCATTGGATACTCGGTGGACGCTTCACGTTGCGCCCGCGCTACTTCTCCGCGAAGTACCTCCTTCGTCAAGGCAAGCTCCGTCGAATCTCGCTCGGCAAAGACGGAGTCTTTTACGGCTTCGTAGAAGGCTTTCTCGATTTCCTTTGTGTTAACATGCGGTATGCGCTCACCGCCATAACTGTTGTAGACGACGACACCGTCGTCGTCCCGGCGATTGACCGATGATACTGTGAATGCGCGACCAGCAAACGCAACCGTTCCCGAAATCGAGAACGTATCAATCATCAGCTGATTCCTGACGTCCAGAAAGCCACTCGTCCAGCGCTTGTATCGATTCAATTCAACAACTTCACCGTCGATCACACATGGACCGATCATGGTGTTACGTACAGCACGCCAGAAGTTTCCATTGACCAACGCGAAGAGCTTGTTGTCGGTCGACGCTTCGTACCGTCGATAGAGCTCGCCTAATCGCTCAAGTCCAGCACCATGATCTTCACCCTTCACCAATCGGACCGCCGTACCAGGAAGCGTTCGATCCATAGAAATCACGTGTGCTACCACCGGACGTGATCCGTTGGATCGATACATCGTATACCGAACGCCTGGTGCGAGGTCGCGCTCGCGAATACTCGACAGACTTGAAATCGGAACCTCACGTGCCCGTTTGCGAGAACGAGTACTTGCTCGCTTCCCCTTTTTTCGGGAGCCTTTGGAGGTAGTCTGCTTAGACGCCTTTGTTATCGTCTTCCCAGCCTTTTTTGTCCGCTTGGGGCTTCGCTGAACGGCTCCATGTACCTGCATACCACCAAGGGCGACCATCAGAAGAACACTGATGAGGAACAGGAGGGAGCGATGGAGCGATATGGGGCGTAACTCTGGCACGAACCAACAAATATTACGATCCTCGGCCGAGGAGCCAACCTGAGTTATTCACACAAACGCATCGTAATTTTGCGACATGAACGATACCGTACTTCTCTCGCGTGAGGATGGCGTAGCAATCCTCACAATTAATCGCCCAGATAAACTCAACGCGCTCAACAGCGACGTCCTCACCGCGCTTGAAGCGCACATTGCGACAGCCGTCGAGGATCGATCTGTACGCTGCATCGTTGTCACTGGTTCGGGTCCGAAAGCCTTTGCCGCAGGTGCCGATATCGCAGAGCTGCACACAAACGATGCATATGCCGGACGTCTCTTTGCGGAGCGCGGCCAGCGTGTGTTTGCAGCGCTCGAACGGAGTGCGAAGCCCGTTATCGCTGCTGTCAATGGATTTGCCCTCGGTGGTGGCTGCGAGCTTGCCATGGCATGCCATATGCGCTTCGCATCGGAGAACGCGAAGTTTGGACAACCCGAAATCAACCTTGGTATCATCCCGGGTTATGGTGGAACACAACGTCTTCCGCGCCTCGTTGGAATCGCGAAGGCCTACGAGTTGGTGCTAGGGGGCGAAATGGTCGCGGCCCAGGAAGCACATCGGATCGGACTTGTCAATCGTGTGTATCCGCAGGATGAGCTACTTACGGCAACAGTTGCATTTGCCTCTGCGCTGGCAGCTAAGGCACCTCTTGCATTAACAGCATGTCTCGAAGCCGTGCAGATCTCCGGTGACACTTCCCTTCTCGAAGGTCTTCACGCAGAAGCGAACCTCTTTGGCCGCATCTGCGGCACAGAGGATTTCAAAGAAGGTACGGATGCGTTCTTGGCAAAGCGCAGCGCATCATTCACTGGGAAGTAACCCCACGTGTCACTTCCGGCGACGTACAATCTTCTCGCGCCAGCACTCTTGCGTGTTGCGCGAGCAGTGGCGCGTCCGTTCATCCCAAAACTGCAGCAACGCGTCCGCGATGCAGACATGCTTCTCAAGGGGCTTCCGCAGCGTAAGCAGGGGTCGTCACGTGTCTGGATTCATGCCGCTTCGATGGGAGAACTAGAGCAGTGCGTGCCCGTCATGAACCTGCTGAGCACCCATTCGCCGAACATTGAAATCATCGTGTCATGCTCTTCCCCATCCGGTATCCGGCATGCAGCAACATTGCCGATGTGTGTGGGGGTGGTTTACCATCCATTCGAGAATCGCAACGAGATACGTCGAACGATCGACATCGTACAGCCGGATGTTGTTGTGATTGATCGCTATGATGTCTGGCCAATGTTCATTGACGAACTACATGAACGGTGCATCCCGACGGTGCTGATGAATGCGACATTTCCATCGGCTGGTCGCACACGGCTGATGAGCAGTACAGTTGCGGCAACATACGCGATGCTCTCGTCGATCACTTCGGTCACTGCTGATGATGCGTCAGCACTATCCGAGTTGCTTGAGCGAACGGTTGAAACCCAACCTGATTCGCGCATCGATCGAATTCTTGATCGTGTCGACAACGCGAGTACGTCGCTTACGTATCTGCGCAGATCCGTTCCGACAATCGTGATTGGCAGCTCGTGGGATGAAGATCTCGAGATCATCATACCTGCGATCACGTCTCTTCCTGCAGATGCCCTGCGTGCGATCATTGTGCCGCACGAGCCGACGGAGTCAACGCTTGCATCTATCGAGACGAAACTTCCCTGCACCCGGCTTTCGAACGCCACAGCAACAACGCAAGGCCCAATTGTTGTTGACTCCGTGGGAATGCTTCTCTCGCTTTATCGACTAGCAGACGCTGCCTATGTTGGCGGCGGATTTGGTGCCGGCGTTCATAGCGTACTCGAGCCCGCGGGATACGGCTTGCCCCTTGCATGCGGTCCGCGCATTGAACGATCTCGCGATGCGGTAGCTCTGGTTGCGTCTGAGGCTTGCACTATCGTCACCTCAGTATCTGAGGTGAGCGCATGGATACACAACACCGTGCTCTCTGCGGTAGAGCGTGAGCAACGTGGTACTGTTGCCCGAGAGTATCTCACATCCCAAACCGGATCGAGCAGGTACTATGCAAATGCAATCATGGCGTACCTCACCGCGTTATCACAAGCGGCAAGGTAACGGTCCGGCGAACACCTGTAATCCGCACTGCATAGACTCCGGCCACAAGTGTGGCCACCGAAACAGTTACTCGATCTGATGTGACGGTCTCTTCCAGAGCAGAGTTCCCCTGCAGATCAACGACGGAGACATGATCGCCTGGCGCGACGTTATCGATTCGAACGGATGTAGAGGCGGGGTTCGGTGTGACGGTTGGCAGAGACATCGTCGCACCATCACCAACCGACGTTACGCGAGGCGGTGTCAACTTGATGATCATGTTCTTGATATCATCAGATGAGATGTAGACACTGCCGTCGGCTGCTAGTGCAAGACCGACCGGACGACCCCAACGTGTGGCTGCATCATTTGTATCCGTGATAAAGCCAGTACAAAAGTCATGGACAGCATTTGCGACCGTATCCTCATCACTGTCGAATTCTAAGCGGACGATCTTCGCACCACTAGGGGGCGTGCGATTCCACGAACCGCGCAATGCCATAAAGGCTGAGAATCGATGGGCGGCGATAGGAGTTTGCTCGACAAACACAAGCGCCATAGGTGCGCTATGGGCATCGACCAGCGCAGCAGGAGGCTGCATACGTGCGAGAGCAAGTGTATCGTTGCGTGTTAGCGGAAGGAGATCGCCGTATTCACCGGTGAGATTGAAGATCCGACGGAAATGGTAGGCAAACGGATATCCGTAGAATCCCTCTTCTCGAACAATGTCAACCCACTCGGGTGGGATGTTGTTTCCCTGATTGTCACTGCCATTGTTGTTCGCCCAGAGCATACCCGTTCGCGGATGAAGCGTCATCCCTACCGCATTTCGAACCCCGCTGGCAAACACGCGGCGTCCTGATCCATCGTAGTTGTACTCCTCGATCACCGCACGATTCGTCTCTCGATCAGCGTTACCGCGAGATCCCACGCTAACGTAGAGCTTCATCGCATTTGTGTCAACTACGAGCGTGCGCGTCCTATGTCCACCACCAATCTGATTCGGTTGCGATGACTTATCAATCACCGTAACGCGCTGGTCATATATCAACGTGGCTGGATTTGAGCGCCATAGCTTCACGACGCTAGCTTCCTGCGCCACAAACATCGTATCACGCCAGAACCGCACATCATGTCCAGTCGTGAACCCACGCGCAGCAATGACAACCGTGTCTGCGATACCGTCACGATTACGGTCAGGCAGAGCAAGAATGTTGTTACGATTCATGTTTGCGACGAACAACACCGAGTCGGGTCCCCACACCATAAACCGTGGCTTCAGCAGTTCTGTGCCTGCAGCGAAAACGCTGACCGTCCATCCAACCGGAATGTTCAGACGCTGCTTCACTGAATCGATCGCAATAGCTCGGAACCTCTCTGGGACAGCAATCGCGGTCGATACAAGTCCTCCAGACACCTTTGGGGTCCATGGGATACTTCCCGGTTCTTGAGCAATCACATACGAGCCGCAGCTCACTACAACCAGCAACTGAACGAACAATTTCATCGGAACTCCAAAAGGGGCGCGTAGAGTATCGTGAGACTTAGAACATGCATCATAGTTACCACAACGAAACAGCCTCCTCCCGGAGTTCCGGAAGGAGGCTGTTGAGGTTACGTGCTAGTGCTCGATTACTTCACTACTGTCACAGTTTGTGGTTCGCTCGAGAACGGACCAGAGATGACGCGATAGAAGTATGTACCAGTAGGGAGATTCGAGAAGTCAACTGTCATCTCATAGCTACCAGCTTGGAGCTTATCGTTGATGAGTGTTTGAACTTCTTGGCCCATGCTGTTGAAGAGAACGATACGTGTGTTCGCTGTAAGACCCACTGAGTAGCTGATGATACCTGAGTTCGAAACTGGGTTCGGACGCATTGGCTTGACAGCGTACTCAAAGTTTCCAAGTGCTACGAGACGTGTCGTTGAAGCACATGGCATCGTGATTGTGATCTTGCCAGGAATATCGCGGAAGAGCGTGTAATCCTTACGATCACCAGACTTGTCGTGGTCAACAGTGTACGTGTAGATGTTCAGCGGTGATGTGAATGTGCCCGCTACACCCTTATCAAGGAATGCATCAAACTTCACGCTGATTACTGGTGTACCGTTGTTCTTGATAGCAACTGGATTTGCGCGCTCGTCCCAGAGATCGATCTCAACTGAGTTCGATGCATCTGAAGGCTTGCCATTGATTGGTGTTGCGCGAATAGTCCAGCCTTCAGCTTGGAGGCCAGCTGTGATGAAGTCAGCAGCATTTACACGTGGCTTGATGAGCTTCGGATCCCAGCTCAGACGCACACGGAGTTCTGTCATGCCAACTGCATCAACAGATTCAGGTGTTGCATTGAGTTCAACCGGGATGTCAACTGATGCACCAGGTGCCACCGTGTATGTATCCTTGATCAGGTTCGTTGTCTCAAGGAAGAGACCGTTGCCTGTAAGCGTTGCTGTCTTTGTCTTCGCTGAATTACGGTCGTCAGAGATAACGACTTCAGCTGCGAAGCTATTGCCACGCCACATGATGCCTTGTGTCTTCGCCTTCTTTGTCCACTCGTTGTTTGCGTCCTTGAGGTCTGATTGACCATTACGGAGCTTTGTAACGAAGTCAGGCATGAAGATCACAGGAACTGCAACTTCTTGGCCTGGAGCAACGTCGACGAATTGGTCAACAATGACGAAGCGTGAAGCATCAGGGCCTGTTGGCTGAGCAATGTTGTAGCGAATTGTCTGGTTCTCAGTGTGCTTGATGCGGATAGCCATGTCCTTCGTGTTGAAGACATACTGCTCTGCATCTGCATCTGTTACCGTGAACTCACCACCTTGAACACGTGCTGTGATCTTATAGGTAGGCTCGTATGTCGCCTGTCCCTTTGTACCAACGTTCGTGCTGATCACATATGGCGACTCGAATGTACCAGAGACAGATGGGTCGAAGCGAACTTGGAGTTCAACCGGAGCATCACCTGGCTTGATAACCCAAGGGTTTGCTGGTGTTGGTGCATTCAGGAGTTCAAACTTCGTTGCTGCGTCTGTGATCTTGATGTCTGTGACCACAACGTTGTATGTACCCGCTGGTGTACCTGATGTTGGGTTTGACTGATTGTTGAAGTGCTCATTCGAGATTGCGATTGTGAGAACCTTCGCAGCATCACCAACATTCATTGTACCTGGGAAGTCAAGATCATTGCCCTTGACTTGTGGCTGCCATGCTGTTCCGTCAAGAGCAGCAACAACATCCTTCTTCGCGCCATCAGCACCTGTTGTCGTGAAGACGATTTCTGCATTGTACTTGCGCTCTGCAGCACGGTTTGCGAGTTCCGTTGGAACGAATGCGACCGTGACATAACGCGTTTGATTTACAGAACCCTTGACAAGTTGAACTGGGAACGTACCTACGTTACCGTTGTCAACCAGGCGGAAGTTCGATGCGTCTGTACCGCGGATGACCGGTGCTTCATATGTGACAGGCTGATCACCGAGGTTTTCAAACGAGATACGTTGTGTGTACTCGTTGATATTCTGAGATGTCTGAACCTTGTCGATGACGCGCTCAATCCATGGTGTTGAGTACGCTTGAACGTTTACATCGTTACCTGAACCAGTCAGAACAGCGATGTTGTCAACGCCAGTTGCATTCGAGTAGAATGGCACATCCACGCGGTGTGGAACAGCTACTTCACCCTTAGGGCTGTATGTCACCTTGAAGTCGTACGAGCCATTTGCAGGAATTGCAAGTGGGAATGCCGACTTAAGTGGCTTGCCGTCCATCGTGACAGGGTTGAAGAACTTACCGTTGTTGCTGCCGTCGAGGAGCTTCTCATCGAAGCCAGTCACGTTCAATACAACACGGCTACCATTCTGGATCGAGACAGTACGCTCGATACCAGCTGTGCTTGCTGGAACAGTACCCCAATCAACGTCGCTGACGTAGATCTTAGGCTCTTCACCACGAACACGGAGTTCAACTGTCTTCTGGTCATAGCAATCAAGTTCACAGATCACTGTGTCAACAACAAGTGGAGCTGTCTTGATCTGTGCTGTAACTGTTACTTCACGTGATTCCGATGGACCAAGTGTGATCGGGCCAGTAGGATTTGTCAAGAAGATCTGATCACCACCCATCACGCGGATCTTGCGGATGTTTACTGGACGATCAGTCTTTTCGTTCTTGATTGTGAACGTCATCGACGTTGGCGTGTTGAATGGAATCGTACCGAATTCAAGCTTCGATGGAGTCCAGCTGATCTTGTCAGCGATATACGTGTATGTCTTCTCGACGAACTTGCCAGAGCGCGATACAATCTTGATTGTAGCTGTCGCATCCTTTGTCTTGTCGAGGACCTTGACTTCAAACGTAACCTTCTTGTCGCCGCTTGTGAACTCTTCATCAACGATGAGTTCGTAGTTGTTCATTTCTTCTGGATAGACCGCGAAGATTGAACCACATGAAGTGTTTTCTGGAAGGATCTTGCCTTCACCCTTAACATCACCGCAAAGGAGTTCTTCTGTGACAGCAAGAGAATCATCACATGGGATCGTCATGTCAATCGAGATAGGTGTGCCATATGCACGACCTTGCTGAAGACCATCAAGCGAACCGTAGTTCCAAGCAGCCCAGCGGACGTTTGGATCTGTTGTTTCGATGAAGTGATCACCAGCGCCGATTGGCGTACGGATGAACGCATACTCTGTACCCTTCAGGAGGCGCATTGCACCACCGAACGCAGATGTGAGCGAACGACCGTCAACCTTGATCTTGCCGATTTCAGATGACTTGAAGACGATGTTAAAGAAGTTGTCCATGCCTTCTGGAGCGTGGAACACACCGTAATCTGCCCAACGATCAACAGATGGGATGTACTGCAACATTGGCATACCCGACTCAACAGTTGGGTGTCCTTGTGCTTCGTCGCCATCCTTGCTTCCCTTTGAGCGATCGCGGAGGAACGCCGGAGGAAGGATCTTAGCATATGACTTGCCATACTGACCCATGAGGATCGGCTTGTCTGATTCCCAGTACGTTGCAACTTCAAGTGCAGTCTCGAGACGTGTTTCACCCTTCTTGAGGATCCACTTGTTCAGCAGTCCGCTACCGTCTTGACGCATAGCCTTGACTGTTGTACCATCTTCGAGAGCAATCACGCGGATCACGTCGCCGCGATCGTCATCGATACCGAACTCAACAGATGCCTGACCAACAACGCGTGTTGGTGTGTACATACATGGAGTTGTCACGAACTTCTTTCCAGCCATTTCAAGCGGAAGCATAGCGTCGTGAACGTTGCTACGAACGAAGTGAGCTTCCGCAGCGAACATACCTGTTGGAGGAAGCACGTCTGGGTAGCGCATGATGGCCACCTTCACGTGACCAGAGACGACACCTACCGGCTTGTTCGCGCGGATGAGTGTGCTCGAAAGGTCAGTTGACCATTCCTTGTTTTGGTCTTCGTTGATCTTCGCCTTGATCAGGAATGTTTCACCCTTCTCAAGCGTGATCGTCTGCGTTGCACCCTTGCGAACGCTCGGTGTTTCGACGCCACCCTCAGTATCAACTGTTGGTGTGTATGAAACAACAGTGTTGTCCTTATCAGCGATCAGAAGGATCTGTGCTGGACGGTACTTGTAGCCAGAGCTATTACCGTAGCGATCCTGATAGAAGTTCATTGAGTAGTAGTTCTTGCCCCATCCCTCAACTGGAAGGTGACGAGCCATTTCACCATTACCCATCCACGCCTGATACGTCGAGACCGAAATCGGCTTCTTCGACGTTACCATGATGCCGTAGCCCTTACGGGTTTCCGACTCCACGTTCATGTATGCCGTGGACACCGGAATCTTGAGGACCTTATTGGCCTCTACGGTGTACTCTTTGTCCATACGTGCAGCATCGTTGATGCCTGCAGGTGTTTGGACGCGCACGGTTGTCTTTGTCTTCGAAGAGATGAGCAGCTGCATTGGCTGCGGCATCGGCTTCTCAGTTGGGCTGGCCAATACTTGTGGGAACGCAACGATATACTTGCGACCCTCAGTAAGAACCATTGTACCACGGCGTTCGGTCACATCATTGGCCGAAATCACCCCAATACCGAGGATCGTCATCATGACGACAGCGATCATCGATTTCATCGTGGTGGAAACAAGTCTCATCGGACTTTCTCCTGGCGTGTAAAAAATGGGTTTGTTTACGTCAACGTCAATTGTCAGGTTGATTGCGCACGTGGCGCACGGGCGTAAAATAGTACAATTCCAGACATATCCAAGATATGTTGGTAGACTACATATTCCCATGGGGTTACGGCCGAACAGTGTTCACCCCACAGTACGAAAACACGGAACCGTGAAAAAGGTTACACAGTTCCATTTCACACTTTTCCACGTGAACTTCATGAGGTTTTTATCCATCTGCTGATCAGACGATTAACGGTCGGCTCTAGGGGCAAACAGAGGGCCACGAGTGCCGCGCCAACGACAACATCGACAGCGTAGTGATACCTGAGATAAACCGTTGAGAATACGAGACTTCCACCAATGACAGCAAAGCCCCATCGAAGTGAACTTCGGTTTCTAAATGCTAGGATCACATTCGTGATGGTGAGCATTGTGTGACCACTAGGCATGCAGTCTCTATTTACCCAGCGATCAGGCTGGATCGAACCAGGAGGGATTCCCCCGCCGGCATCGACGAGTCCTCTGAGAAGTTCGGTGATAAACAGACCCGGCATTTCGGTGGAGATGGCATCGAATGCGTGAAGCGTGAAACGGGGTCCGATGGCCGGCATTGCAAAGTACAGGAGATACGAGATGAAGTAGCAGAAAGCCATAGCTCTGGCAAAGGAGGCCAGCGCGTCGAGGTCGCCGCGTCTCCATAGCTCGACTGCCTGAAGAATCGGCATGAGATAGAACATGAAATAGCATATCTGCAGATACTCCGTGAGCAGCGGACTCGCGAGATTCCCGAGCCAGATCGTGGGATCGACACCAAAGAGGAACCGATCTGCTGCAATAAGGAGATCGTCGAACAGGAGATTTGGATACACAGCGTGTACAATCAGGTGCGTTTGATTGTACATCATGTAAATCACGGGAACAACGTAGAAGTATCTCACCATTCGGAACAACTGCAACCCTGTCATCGACGTAAGCAGAATCGACGCTCCTGCGACGCCAACTATCAAGGCGTTCTGAAAGAGGATGCTTGTTGCGAGAGGGATCTTCGTGTAGAGTACGATCGCAGCGGCGGAGTAGAGCGTGATGATCGCAAGAGTGTAGACGTCGACCGATAGCGCGTTCGAACGAAGCCGGTCCCAAACATCGCGAAGATGTACTGATGGCGAGGAATTCATACCTGGTGGATCTAAGATTGGACTCGTGCCCGAAGTTCGGAGTACAGTTCGACGAGTTGATGCGGAAGCAACTCTTCAGCACGAGCTTTACTGATGTCGCACGTGACGAGCGCTGCACCGTCATCATCAAGGACAATACGATTGTTTACCAGCCATTGCTGCAGGCTATTGCGCAGAATCTTGCGACGCTGCGAGAACGCCGCACGGACAAACTTCATGAAGCTTACTGGATCGACATCTGCAGCCGGACGTTCTCGGAGCCTAAAGCGGATTACCGAAGATGTGACATCAGGCCGTGGGAAGAACGATCCTGGCTGGACATGAAACAACACCTTGGCTTCGGCATAGAACCACGTGGCAACGGTAAGTATGCCATACTCCTTTGTGCGCGGCACAGCGACACAGCGCTTAGCGACCTCACGCTGCATCATCATCACAACGCGATCTACTGTGCGATGTTGCTCGAATGCCCAGAAGATCAATTCGCTTGTGATGGAGTACGGGATATTCCCGATCACCACACGGTTGACGCGCGGGCACGATGGAAACTCCTGCTCCACATGTATGCGCAAGACATCACCATAGCGCGCTTCGCAGCGCGGAGATTTATTCCACGGCTGCGCGGCAAGGAATGCAATTGCACGCTCATCGAGATCAACAGCGAGCACTCGATCGCATGTCGACGTAGCCAACCGTTCGGTTAGTACGCCCTTCCCCGGACCGATCTCGAACACATGATCTCCAGGGCGAAGCTCTGCTGACGCAACGATCCTATCAGCAATGCCGCGATCAGTGAGGAAGTTCTGACTTAACTCTCGGCGTGGAGCAAACGACTTCATTGTTGGCGCACTCGTGCAATTGCACTCGCCAGACGATGACGCATCTCTGGGAGCAGTTCCGAAATCACTTTTGTTTCAGCAAGTACAGGCATGAAGTTCGTGTCGCCGCTCCACCGAGGAACGCAATGTATGTGCAAGTGATTCGGCACACCTGCACCCGCAGCTGATCCCATATTGACACCAATGTTCACACCATGTGGGCGTAGCTCGTCTTCAAGGGCACGCACAACAATGCGCGTAACCTTCATGAGTTCGATCGCATGCTCTTCCGGCAGAACGGCAAGATTACCCTCGTGCTGCAGTGGCGCGATTAAGACATGACCTGCGTTGTACGGGAACCTGTTGACCACAACAATCGATGCATCAAACCGTGCTGCCACTAACCATTCCTCGTCGTTCGACGTTTGATCAGCAGCAGAACACAAAAAGCACTCTGAGGAGGCATGCCTGTGTTCGTCAGTTACATAGGCTGCACGCCATGGAGACCAGAGCTGATCCATACAGCACCTTCTGAATACAACGATGCCCGCCAAGGCGGGCATCGTTTCACATTGACTGTGTCGTTGAGTTCGTTTACAGCGCGAAGCGCAAGTCGATACCAGCCTGGAATGCGTTGATACGCAGGTTGTCCGCAGCACTTACTTCGGTAACACCAAAGTTGTAGTAAATCGCTGGAACAAGAAGCAGACGGCCTACTGGGATCTCATACTGTGCACCAGCCTTGATCGCTACGCGAATCGCCGAGTGATTCGGGATGTTATCCCGACCAGTGATGACCGTACGGCCATCATTGATGTATTCGCACTCAGGGCAGAACGTTGGGTCGAACTGAGCGTTCAGGGGCTGCACGAGGTTCATCGCCTGCACACGCTCCGACGTCAGGACATATCCAACCGCTGGGCCGACCGTGATACCAAAGTTCGAGTTGAAGAGGTTCAGCTTATACATCACCTCAACATCGAGCAAGGCATACTTGATGTCAGCCGTGTGGTCCACTACCGATGTCACTACCTCGCCAGCAGCGCTAAGCGACGGCAGCGTATCGCCAGGCACCGTGTAGGCGGCAGGCAGATTGTTGTAGAGGACACGAGCAATGATCGACGACTTCGAATCACGCGGCTTGCCGAGCAAATACTCGAACGACATGCCCACATAGAAGCCGTTGTCGGTTCCCTGCTCGAATTGAGGACAAAGAACGTCACCCGCCACCGACTGGAAGCCGGAGGAGTGCAACGACCTGTTGTACCCAACTACTGGCCCCAGGTAGATGCGCGGCGCGCTTCGCTCCGGAACAAGCGGATTCGAACGAGCACCAAGCTCCTGCTGTGCAACCATGCTCCCCGTTGCCGCGAGGAATACCGCAAGAACGGCGGTAGCGAATCTCCTCATAATCCTGCACCCTAGTTGACGATGATGACTTTGCAATCCGTCTCTCCAGAACTACCCTGTATTCTCACAAGGTAAACTCCAGATGCCCACCCGGAACACGAAAAATTACAATGCTCGACCCCCTTTTGCAAAGAGAAACCTTCAACAAGCTGAAAACTTTGTCCTGTGAGGGACTCTACAGCTATGCTGACGGTGGTTGGAGCGGTTGTTTCAAGGCGTAAATGTAGCTCTTCTTGCACGGGCATGCGCACAACGGTAGCCGTGACCGAGGGCAATTTCGATAGCCGAATGACTCGAGCTGCTGCTCCACAGGGGGCAATTTGGAGTTGATCGAGCACGGTTGCAGCTCCGTCATAACATTCGGAGGCTTCAATTGCGGCCGAAAACGAGAATGGTGCTGGGTCGCGCCAGAGCCACATTCCCGGCACACGAACAGTTACTTCCCATGCGCCGTGGCACTCTGGCAAGGTTAACCGAATGCCGTCAGCCGTCTGTTGTGCGAAAACGGATGTGTCGATTGATCCGAACTGAGATACGCCCATCACCCGAACGACTTGGCTTGTTGCGGCAAAACGCTCGTGGGGCACGCTAAGAACAACGGCTGGCGCTGTCGATACTGCTTGCGGCATCTGCAGGGAAGCTTGTAGCAGGAGCTCCGTTGGTCCCGCAACGAGACTCGGTGCATCGGGGATGTTCAGAGCAAGCGCAACTTGTGGCAGCGTCACCTGGACATCAACAGCGTCGATTGTCACCGAACCTACAGAGTCGACCACTCGCATCCAGAGCCGTGTGGGCGAGGCCCGATCAAAGATCCAGTCGAGATTCCAGCGCTGCTCGCCCCCTGGCAGAATGTTCTGTCCGGCTGCTGAAGCATAAAGGACTTCACGTCGCTGCCCATCGGTTAGCTCGACAGTGTCGATACGGCCTATACCATCCCCTTCGTTGCGAATCAGTACCTCGATACGCTCTCGTTGACACGCAACAGCAGATGCCGTCGCGGAAAGTCGAGCGTTGAGACGCGCAGACGTTGGAATAACTCCCGTGCCCTTTAGCACGTACTGCGTCACAGAGTCGGCATCACCGATGCGGCCATTGTGACGCACCTCAATGGCACATACGTGTAGTCCGGAGCGAACAGGCGTGAATTGTGTGCGTGCGCGAATGGTATCAACCGACGGGATCGATCGTAGGTCGCGAAGAGATGCTGGAATGTCAAACGCCGAGGAATCAGGACCCAGCACACGAACGGAACGCACATCGACCTCTACATTTCCACCATCGCTTCCGCTAACAAGGTGGTCAACGAGCGAATCTTTGTTGCGACCAAGATCAACAGGTCCGAAGTCACAGTCAATTCCGCGCACATCGGGCAGAACTCCCACTGCGACATGTCGCACAGTTAGCGTGGGATGAAGTTTCCAGTCAACCGCGAGCGTATCCACATGATCGATACGTCCGCGTCTGCGGGGCATGAGCTTGGCGGGTAGCACGAGACTGTCCCCTGCCGCAATGCGTTGCGATGTTGATGGCCCACGTGTCGTGACACTAGAGTCTGACCAAGCAGTCCATCCATCGAGAACGGCCCAGCCACTTCCAGTATTCCGCAACACAACTGTGGTGTCATAGGCTCCACCAACGCGCCGCTGCTGCCAATCGATGACGATCGACGCGATCTCCGGCGCAACGCCCCTTCCGCGCATCGTGGTTCGAAGTCCACAGTCGGGCAATGACCGAACAGTATCGCTTCGTTCGAATGGACCGAGACGATCTGGCGTAAAGCAGACATCGATCCAGAGCGTGTCGTTTGGTTGCAACGTTACTGGCAAACGCAGACGCGAGGCGTCGATGAGGAAATTCGGAATGGACTTCTGGAGCAGAAGCGCCGTCACTATTACCGTTGACGGACCGGTATTGATCACGGGCAATCGTCGACACACAGTATCGCCTATGCGCACATCACCAACGTCGAGAGGTACGGTTGATAGCGCGGCAACGGTCGCCGTTCGCACATTGATAAACCGTTGCAAGCGGCATGGGTACTCAACAATGATGGTACCACGTGCCTGCGATGTGTCACTCGTACGACGCACACACACGGTTATCGTTAGCGAGTCACCCGGTGCAAGGATTGTGTCACGAATAACTGGCGCAGCAATGCTCAGCCGAGCATCACCCGTTATGGTAGCTCGCACGATTGTCGTCGGCGTCGAATCTCGGTTGTAGAGCACTGCGGTAGTGCACTGAAGTCCTGCACCAGTAGCATCAATCACAACGTCGGGTGGAACGCTTACGTTGGGTGCATCGTAGGTATAGAGGAGTTCTCTCCCATTCCCTTGATCATCGTAGGCGTGGAACACAATGCGCGCATCGCGCCAGAGGTCTTTGACTTGTGCCCAGATTTCGACCGTGCTTGAGTCGTCAGCGGGTGGCGCGATTGACCATCGGTAGTTCACAGTCCGTGACTGAATCACGTGCACATTATCGAGCCGTGCGGTAGTTGCTGATGAGTCCGTGACGACACCCGTTATCTCGCCACAATCAACCGACACGCGATATCGTGGTGGTGATACATCATCCGGACGGATACTATCGTATGCCACGCCGACCATGTTTGCATATGAATCGACGATCGAGGTTCCGTACATCACGCCGCTGAAGAGTCCTGTATCGGCTTGAAGTTGAAACGCCCCCTCACTCAATTGAAGCGTAGCCCAATGAAGCGTTGTGCCCGGAATGGTCTGTGTTCGAATCTGTGGAGCAATCGTCGTTACGGGCGTTGTGTTGACGCGCAATGACGAAAGTGCTGATGCTTCAGCAACAACATTGATGAAGTAGAAGAACTGCTGGTTGTCGAGTCCCGTTGTTTCAAGCACGGGGAATTGAAACATTGACTGGTTGACGAACTGCTCGACCGGCGGAACGATAACCATGGCCGGATCGCCGTAAGCTCCGGATGTGGAGCTACTCATGAACTGCGTCAGGAGAAACGGCTCATCGCTTGTCCAATAGGCTGGCTCTTTGAGTGAAGTGTCTCGCCAACTCCCGGGCGCTGACAGCGTGAATGTTGACGTACCGGCGCTCGTTGTCAGTCGTACTGTCTGATTCGAACGTGAGGCGACCATGCGAAATACATCAGGACGCACGATCTGTGCGAACTGTGCGGTTGCATAGGTTCGGCCCCATTTTGTGACAGGCGGCAGCTGCTCGACGAGATGATCTTTGCTGAGTGTGGAGTCCGTTGGAACACCAGAACGCATGTGACCTGAGATCACTGCGATAGGAAGGTTTGAGCTGATCGACGAACCCGTGAGATCATCACCACCGTGCCGTGTTGCTTGTGCCTGGACGAGATAGCAATCGCCCTTGTTCAGACGCACAGAAAACTGCTGACCTGCCGAGCGGCCACCACGCGTTCGCACGCGTGGCTGGATAACGACATCGGTTGCATCCTCAGTTGCCATCACCATAAACTCACCAACGCGAGGTGCCCGATCGAGCGGATTCATCGTCCTCCCCGGTTTGTACCAATCTGTCGGACGATTGACTGTGAAGTAGTCTGTGCCACAGTGTTTGGTGGGGATCGCAGTGTAGGAATCCGTTGACAATGCGAGTGAGTTGAGTGTGTACACAACGATGGGCACATCAGAATCAACGAAGATTGCCTTCGGTGCAATCTGTTCGGATGCATTTACGACGTGCATGGCGTTCATACTGAACACGCGTACGGTGTTCGCAGGGATCACGTAGGTATACGGACTCGACAATGGCGAGCTGATCGTAACCGTTGCGTCAACCTGCGACGAAATGAAAATCTGAACGCGCGGATCCTCACCGACTTCGAGAATCTCATTTGCCATGAATCCTACAACGAACGAGGTGCCCTCGAGCGACGATCCGCCACGTCGGGGAAGCACGCGCTCAATCTGCGCTGCAGCGTGTGCAACGAAGAAGGTAAGTGCGAAGAGGATCGCGCAATTGTGTCGACACCTCATATTCCGAAACCGCTAGTGGAACGAGGAAGACCTTGCGCGGTAAAATAGGTTACTTCCGCTGACGAAACGCGGGAGCCGATGGAAGAGCGTTCGCCTTCGGGCGATCCGTGCGCCAACGAAACTGTGGCAAGCGGTAGGTCTCTGCTCGTCCGGCAACAACTGGCTCTGGATGATGCTCGCCTTCAACGCCGCCAAGCCATACCACATCCGATAGCTGCCCCTGATCAAAAAGCACACGGATGGTGTCCGACGCTACCTTCGCAAGTCCTTCTGGACGTTGCTCTTCGGCACGGAAGGTGATGCTCTGTGCGTCGCCCAAGGCTTCAAGACTGCGGAGCGTGTCGTGCTCGATCGAGAGTGTCACACGATGACCAGCAATCTGATCCATACGGTCCGGCCGGAGCGAGTCCGTCTGTGCAACGAGGATCGCCGAACCACGACCTACAACCGACGTCAGGGCGTCTTGTTCGCCGTACGCAACGATGGTGTCTGCATGAAGCTGCATTGAATCAGACCAAACGACGGGGGTTCCGTAGAGTTCGCTGCGTCCCGCTGCACGATCAGCCACGAGGGAATCACACCGAGCGGCGACACT
>CAJAIA010000044.1 GCA_903939735.1 uncultured Ignavibacteria bacterium | reverse complement strand
CTCCGTAAAGGGGGCTTAGTGCTGATGTATCGGCACGGAAAGACCGACTGGGAATCGAAGGATCCAGGACCCTCGGCAGAGTGCTTCCCTGGCCGCAACCTCATCTTCGAAGGTCGCGAACAGTGTACTGGTATTGGCGCACAGCAGCGCATGCTCGGCATCCCTGTAGGTGATCTCTTTACGAGTCCTGCCTGCCGCTGTTGGGAGACGCTCCAGAAAATGCACGGTGGATATACCATCAAAAGTCACTGGGGTGGAGGGGGCGCATCAGGCGCAACGGAACAATCGCGGTTAGCTGATCTTCGTACCGTTCCAACGAACGGCAACCGATTCATCTCCACGCATGATGGCGTGTGTCAGTATGTGTTCAATCGTGACGGTGGCGGCGAAATCATCACAACTGCCGAATACATGGAAGGCGACTGCCTCATTATCCGTCCGTTAGGCGACAGTCTCGAGATTCTCGCGCAATGGTGTTCGGATACGTGGGAGCGCTATCACGTGCGGTTCCCAGAGGGCGAAACATCGGTGCATGAAGAAGTCGCCGCGTCGCAGATCGGTAACGTAACGGCCATGCCACAGCCGGCGGTTGAGCAGGTGCGGCTTACATCAACCGTTGGTGGCTCGGCACGCATCGTCGATGCGATGGGGCGAACCACGGGTAGCCTCACATTCGACAACGTGGACCGTGTGGCCACGATCAGCGTTGCTGCGTATCCGCAAGGAACATACTACCTCGTTGGCGAGGGCATTCGCGGATCGTTCGTCGTTATTCGCTAAGCGGCGTACTGCCGTATTGCCGAGCCATCGATTCGTCGAACTCGCCTTCCCATCGTGCTACCACGATGCAGGCAAGACAGTTGCCCATCAGGTTGACACTCGTGCGCGCCATGTCCATGAATTCATCAACGCCGAAGATCATTGCAACAGCGATCGGACCGTACTTCTGAAGATCACCTGGAAGGAATGACGACAGCGTTGCGAGGAGGATCACGAGTGATGCGCGAGGTACCGCAGCAACACCCTTCGACGTGATCATCAGCGTTAGCATCATCATGATCTGCTGCTCGATGCCGAATGTGAAGCCCGGCACAGTTGCAGCCATAGCCTGCATCACAAACACGCTCGCCATCGACAAATGCAGCGTTGTGCCATCGAGATTGAACGTATAGCCGGCCGGCATCACAAAGCCCACGATGCGCTTCGGTACGCCGAATGCTTCCATGCGCTCCATCGCCATAGGCAGTGCGCTCTCGCTTGATGTTGTGACGAATGCCAGTGTGAATGGCTCGCGGATGGCGCGAAGAAATGGCACCAGGGGTATGCGCGTAATTGCAACCACTGCGCCGAACACAAGGACAACAAAGATGATCAGCGCGCCGTAGAGCGAGCCGATCAGCAAGCCGAGTGATGTAAGAATTTCTACACCTTGATGGCCGATCGTGGCTGCCATAGCGGCGCCGATGCCTATTGGTGCAAACATCATCACGATGTTCGTGAACTTGAACATTGTCTGTGCGAGTGTGTCGCACCATTCGACCATCGGACGTGCGCGCTCGCCGATTGCGGAAAGTGCGAGGGCGAAGATCACCGAGAATGTCACGATTTGAAGCACATCACCCTTGGCCATCGCATCGATGATGCTTGTCGGGAAAATGTGAAGGATGGTCTCGATGATGGACTTCGGTTGTGTTGCTGCGATAGATGCAATGCTACCTGGATCGCCTGACAGCACCACGCCCGCACCCGGCTGCACGAGATTCACAACGAGGAGGCCAACCACCAGTGCCAACGTCGTAACCACCTCGAAGTAGATCCCCGCCTTCAGTCCCATGCGACCAATATGCTTGCCCCCTCCACCTGCGATCCCGACGACGACCGTTGCAAACACGAGCGGAGCAATGATCAGTTTGATCAAGTGAATGAAGATGTCGCGAATCCAACCGATGCTTGTTCCAAACTCCGGCGCGTAATGTCCGATGGCAATACCAAGAGCAACGCCAATCAGAATCTGTTTTGTTAACGACAATTTCATGGATATGTCTGACGGCAGGGTCGACCCTGTGTGGTCGACCCGGTGGTACAATCGATACGCGGCAGGGTCGACCCTGTCTCGCCCATTGTTGTTCGTTCGGCGAGCGACAATTTATACACGAAACACCGCACGGATTTTGTGTTATGGCGACCGTCGTGGCGACCACATAGGCTCGCCGCTGCCGTGCGATCGTAATATTGCGCCATGACGTTGTTTCGAACCGTTGAATTTCGTGCGTTTTTGCAGCTGCGTTTGTTCGTTGCCATGGGTTGGCACATGCAAGCGCTTGTCGTTGGGTGGTACGTGTACGCGCTCACGAACGACCCTGTGTATCTCGCATTTGTCGGACTTGCCGAGGCGATCCCTGCGATCGGCCTCGCATTGCCGTCGGGATATTGGGTCGACAAAATGGATAAGCGCAAGGGGATTCGCGTCGCGCTCGTGATGATCATCGTCTCTGCGATCGTCTCAGCGATTCTTGTGCAGGATGAGACGGTGGGTGTGCTTTCGTCGCAGCAGATCGTGTGGGGTCTGCTCGCAATGGTCATGATCAACGGTGCAGCGCGTGCGATGTATGGTCCGTCGATGTTCAGCACGCTCGGACAGATCGTTACGCGCGAGGACGTAACGCGCGCGTCGGCGTTAAGCAGCAGTGTGTGGCAGGGGGCGATGATTGCAGGCCCCTTGCTCGGTGGAATCATCTATGGCGCATATGGCGCTGATGCTGCGGGATACAGCTACGTTGCTCTTATGCTCGTCGGTGCGTTTGGCGCGTTGCGACTAACGCCAAAGCCGCCCATTGTTGGACAGCAGCGTGCGTCAATGCGTGAGGACCTCACACTCGGACTGCGTTTCATCCTCCAGCGTCCTGTGATTCTTGGTGCGCTCTCGCTTGATCTCTTCGCGGTATTGTTTGGCGGCGTTGTTGCGCTGTTGCCCGTGTTTGCGAAGGACGTGCTGCACGTAGGGGAGAGCGGCCTCGGCATGTTGCGATCTGCGATGAGTGTTGGGAGTGTCACGGCCATGGCCATCTTCTCCGTGCGTCCCATTCAGCGCAATGCCGGACGGTATCTTCTGTGGTCTGTAGCAGGCTTTGGTGTGTGCATTCTCGCCTTTGCGTCGAGCACTGTGTTCTGGGTAAGTGTCGCCATCCTTGTGCTTGCCGGCGCGTTCGACGCGGTAAGCGTTGTTATCCGACACACCATTCTGCAGCTCGAAACGCCCGACGAAATGAAAGGTCGGGTAGCCGCAGCCAACACCATGTTCATTTCCAGTTCCAATGAACTCGGAGCTGTTGAAAGTGGCATAGCGGCCAAGTTCTTTGGTACCGTGCCAAGCGTCTATCTCGGCGGGATTGCAACGCTGATAGTCGTTGCGGTTGTTGCATGGCGCAACAAATCGCTGCGCACCATGCACATCGACCACCGCTAGAGTCGTCCTACGAGCGGTCGGGCGGGTGAACAACCTTGTTGAATACCATCGACCACAACGCGCCGCCTGCCAGCTTAGCGCCGAACTGCATCAGCACAACCAGAGGCATGAGGGAGCCAAAGGCCATAGTTGGGAACACCAACGAATCGACGGCTGACCCAGCAATATTTGAGAGGTTGGCCCTGCGGAGCCACGAGCCCCGTAGGCGCGAGAACACAAACCAGTCGGCCATTCCAGCTAGGGCGAAGGACGCAGCTGAGGCCAGGGCGATATCGCCTGCTGCGCGATCAAGCAGATACGTTATGCAGCCCGATCCCCCGATCAGCAGAAACATTTGCCATGTCCGAAGGCGCAGCTGAAGCCAGTCGCGCAGGGTGAGGTCGAACCCAATCAGGAAGAACGCCACAATGCCTGTTGCCATCGGACCGAACACACCGATGATCATGTTTGCCGCGACGAGGACTGCGGCATAAAGTGCGAGGGCGAAGGCTGTAGTCATTATCTGCAAGAATAGGGGGCTCGGACAGTTCGCTTATTCCCGAAATACCCCTATCTTTGTGGTCTTTACCGCTTTTCAACATTTTTTCTTCGGTGACCTGCTATGGCAGACCTATCGAAAGTCCGGAACATCGGCATTAGTGCCCACATCGACTCCGGCAAGACGACGCTGTCTGAGCGCATCCTGTTCTACACGGGAAAGATTCACGCGATCCATGAAGTGCGCGGCAAAGACGGCGTTGGCGCCAAGATGGACTCGATGGATCTCGAGCGCGAAAAGGGCATTACAATTCAATCCGCTGCAACGTATTGCACCTGGGGCGACTTCAACATCAACCTGATCGACACTCCTGGTCACGTGGACTTTACGGTGGAGGTTGAGCGTGCGCTTCGCGTGCTTGACGGCGCCGTACTTGTTCTGTGCTCAGTGGCTGGCGTCCAGTCGCAGTCCATTACGGTGGACCGCCAGATGCGCCGCTACAGCGTTCCACGTGTTGCGTTCATCAACAAGTGTGACCGTCAAGGGGCAAACCCAGACCGTGTTGCTGACCAGCTTCGCGAGAAGCTTGCGCACAACCCGGCCTTCGTGACCTACACGATCGGTTTGGAAGACAAGCTCGAAGGCGTGATTGACGTCATCAACATGCAAGCGCTGTATTTCGACGGCGAGGGTGGTGTTGATGTTCGTCGTGAGCCGATCCCGGCAGCGCTCGAAGCAAAGGCAAAGGAGCTCCGTCACAAGCTCATCGAAGTCGCATCGGACTTTGATGACACGCTGATGGAGAAGTTCCTGATGGACGAGCCGGTAACGGCAGAAGAGCTTACAGCAGCTGTTCGCAAGGGCACGCTGTCGCTGAAGATGACGCCAGTGTTCTGCGGTTCAGCCTACAAGAACAAGGGCGTTCAGACGCTTCTTGACGGCATTACGTCGCTTCTTCCAGCTCCATTTGACATCAAGAACGAAGCTCTCGACCAGGACAACAACGAGCAAAAGGTAACGCTTGAGAGCGATCCATCGAAGAACCTCGTCATGCTTGCCTTTAAGCTTGAAGACGGTCGCTATGGACAGCTCACGTACATGCGTGTATACCAAGGCACGATCAAAAAGGGCGACACCATCATCAACATTGCCAACGGCAAAAAGGTGAAGGTTCCACGTCTCGTCCGTATGCACTCGAACGAAATGCATGATATCGACGAGTCGATTGCTGGCGATATCGTGGCGATGTTCGGTGTGGACTGTGCCTCGGGTGATACGTTCACAGACGGCACCGTGAGCTACACAATGACATCGATGTTCGTTCCAGAGCCAGTTATCGAGCTCGCAGTTGCGCCAAAGGATAAGGCTGGACAGGTGAACTTCTCGAAGGCGCTTAACCGCTTTACGAAGGAAGACCCAACGTTCCGCGTTATGCGCGACGAAGAGTCGGGCGAAACCATCATCAAGGGCATGGGCGAGCTTCACCTCGAGATCTACATCGAGCGTATCCGCCGTGAGTTCAACACAGAAATCACTGTCGGACGTCCGAAGGTTGCCTTCCGCGAAACGCTCACGCAGCGCGCTGATTTCAACTACACACACAAGAAGCAGACCGGTGGTTCGGGTCAGTTCGCGCGCGTTGGTGGCTTTATCGAGCCGCTTCCGGGTGATGCAATTGAGAACTACGAATTCGTTGACGACATCGTTGGTGGTGTGATTCCACGTGAATACGTACCAGCTTGCGACAAGGGCTTCCGTGAGTCGATCATCGAAGGTTCATTGATCGGCCAGCCAGTTGTGCGCGTTCGCGTAACGATCAACGACGGTGCAACGCACGCCGTTGACTCGTCGGAAATGGCCTTCAAAACGGCTGCTATCATGGCATTCCGTGAAGCATACTCTGCTGCGAAGCCAACCATCCTCGAGCCTATCATGAAGCTTGAAGTATCGGTTCCTGAAGAATTCCAAGGCTCGGTCATCGGACAGCTCAACCAGCGCCGTGGCGTGATCATGGGTACGGATTCTGATATGGGCTACGTAACAGTTGAATCTGAAGTGCCGCTGTCGGAAATGTTCGGCTATTCAACTGACCTTCGCTCGGCCACACAAGGTAAGGGCGAGTTCTCAATGGAGTTCAAGAAGTACCAACCGGTACCTCGCAACATCCAGGAAGAAATGGTCAAGGAATACCAGAAGAAGCGCGCAGAAGGCAACAAGTAAGCCAACGGCAGACCGACGCAACTATCTTCCCCGTTATGTGGGCGTTTCGACGCATACGTAGCGGGGAAGTCTCGTTTTAGCCCCATATCCAACATATCCACACAAACTTCCCGTAATTATTTGGTTTTGAAGCCGCCACCACATACTTTTGCAGGCTCTACTGGCGCGTATGCCCTCATCCGCGCCGGTTGCGGTATCAATGAACTCTCCATACTGGCAGAACGAAATGCCTACGATCGCCCAGCTTGTCCGTAAAGGACGTGAAGTTGTAACTGAAAAGAGCAAGTCACCAGCTCTTCAATCGTGCCCACAACGGCGTGGTGTATGTACACGTGTGTACACCACAACACCGAAGAAGCCAAACTCAGCTCTTCGCAAGGTCGCTCGTGTGCGCCTTTCGAACGGTATTGAAGTAACGGCGTACATCCCGGGTGAAGGTCACAACCTTCAAGAGCACTCAATCGTGCTCATCCGTGGTGGCCGTGTAAAGGACCTTCCTGGTGTTCGTTATCACATCGTTCGTGGTAGCGCTGACACCCAGGGTGTGGCGAATCGCCGTCAGGCGCGTTCGAAGTACGGAGCGAAGAAGCCAAAGGCTGGTGCTGCACCGGCAGGAAAGAAGTAAGGAGAAAACACTATGCGTAAGAAGCGTTCAGACAAACGTCGCACAATGGCAGACCCACGTTTTAACGACGTGATGATCGCCAAGTTTGTGAACAACATCATGATTCAAGGCAAGAAGAACACGGCTCGCAAGATCGTGTACGAGGCACTTGATATCGTGGGTAAGAAGACGGAAACAGATCCGATCGAAGTGTTCCGCAAGGCAATTCAGAATGTCTCGCCTGCGATCGAGATCCGTCCACGCCGTGTAGGTGGTGCAACGTATCAAGTGCCGATGGAAGTACGCGAAGAGCGTCGCTCAGCACTTGCGATTCGTTGGATCAAGAAGTATGCATCGGAGCGTCGCGATCGTTCTATGGCCTCGAAGCTTGCCAGCGAGTTGCTTGCAGCGTCGAACGGCGAAGGTGGAGCGATGAAGCGTCGTGACGAAATGCACCGTATGGCAGATGCTAACCGCGCATTCGCGCACTTCCGCTGGTAATCAGCAGAAGCGTTCTTTGAAACTGTGAAGATAGACGTGAGGTACTGACGACATGTCTCGTTCCGTCGACATCGGCCTTGTGCGAAACATCGGCATCATGGCTCACATTGATGCTGGCAAGACCACGACCACGGAACGAATCCTGTACTATACAGGAGTGCTCCACCGGATGGGCGAAGTGCATGAAGGCACAGCGTTCACCGATTACATGGAGCAAGAAAAGGAACGCGGGATCACGATCACTTCGGCTGCTGTCACGTGTACGTGGCAAGGCCATATGATCAACATCATCGATACTCCTGGACATGTCGATTTTACTGCTGAAGTGCAACGGTCGTTGCGCGTTCTCGATGGAGCGATTGGCCTCTTTTGTGCTGTCGCTGGCGTAGAACCGCAATCTGAGACTGTGTGGCACCAAGCAAACCAATACCATGTACCGCGCATTGCATTTGTCAACAAGATGGACCGGGTAGGAGCAAATTTCCTGCGGGTTCTCGAGATGATGCGAACGCGACTTGGCGCAACACCTGTTGCGGTGCAATTGCCTATTGGAGCTGAAGACACGTTTGTTGGTGTTGTTGATTTGATCGATCGCAGAGCGATCGTGTTTGATCGCGACAACGGCGAGCGATTTGAAGTGCGAGATGTACCGGCGGACATGGTTGACAGTGTCAACGAAGCTCGCCAAGCACTTGTTGAAGCAATCGTCGAACACGATGATGCATTGCTGGAGCGCTACCTTTCGGGTGACGACATCGAAGCAACTGAGCTTCGTGCGGCACTACGACGAGCGACACTCCACCTAAAGGTTACACCCGTGTTTTGCGGAAGTGCCTTTAAGAACAAAGGTGTACAGCAACTTCTCGACGGCGTCCTGGCATACTTGCCATCGCCAAACGATGTTGGGTACACACACGGGTACAACGTAAAGGATCACGACGTCGAAGAAACGCGAAAGCCAACAGATGGTGAAGCATTCTCGGCGCTGGCATTCAAGATCATTACGGACCCATTTGTTGGACGACTGACGTTTGTTCGGATCTACTCCGGAACAATCAAAGCAGGCGAACAACTCTACAACGTGACGAATGACAAGAAAGAGCGAGCTGGTAAGATTCTGCGCATGAGCGCGAATAAGCGTGAAGAGCTCGATGCGGCATATGCAGGGGACATTGTGGCGATTCCTGCAATGCGATTTACGCGAACAGGGGACACGCTCTGTGACCCAAAACAGCCACTCCTTCTCGAAAGCATACGGTTCTCAGAGCCAGTCATTAACCAAGCGGTTGAGGCAAAAACTCTGGCGGATCAGGATAAACTGACGGAATCCTTACATCGGCTCTCTGAAGAAGATCCGACGTTTCGGTTCCATACCGATGCTGAATCAGGACAGATTATTATTTCCGGCGTAGGTGAGCTCCACTTGGAGATCCTTGTCGACCGGCTAAAACGCGAATTCAACGTCCCCGTTAAAGTGGGGAAACCTCAGGTGGCCTACCGAGAGACGATTACCAGTGTTGCACGTGCGGAAGGCAAGTTCGTCCGCAGTAACGCAGGAAAGAATCAGTTCGGACAAGTAACCATCGAGGTACGACCAAATGATTCAGGAAAAGGTCTCGAGTTCAGCAATGAGCTCGCACCAGGGACACTTCCGGAGTTGTACGTCAAGAGTGTAGAGAAGGGGGCTCTCGAAGCCCTCAAGGTCGGACCGCTCTCAGGATACCCCATGATTGATATCGTGGCCGTCCTTGTAGATGCGGCATACAATGAAGAAGACGCAACGGAGACGGCTTATGCCGTCGCCTCCTCGATTGCCGCTAAAGACGCATCCCGACAGGCTAGTCCTGTTATCATGGAGCCCGTCTTCGCTGTCGAGGTTGTTACGCCCGAGGATTACGTGGGTGAGGTCATTGCTGATCTCAGCTCACGTGGAGGAATGGTTCAGGGAATTTCCCAACGCGATATCCTCCAAGTTGTGACGGCTTTGGTGCCGCTGTCCCAACTATTCGGCTACGTAACACAGTTGCGATCGCTCACGCAGGGTCGTGGGTCGTATACCATGCATTTCCATGGATACGAGCCGGCGTCTCATCGTCGCTAAGTAGCGACGTGCGTCAGTGACACGCAGCGCACCCGCCAATTTGAAAAGATTGGTGCCGGGATGGGCTTTTTTTTGCTTCTACGTCAGAAACATTTCGTACCTTTGTTTTCTGTCTCAAGCACAACGAACCAATTAATCATTTCACAACTCACTCAACGCAACCTGAGGAGTAGGCATCATGGCCAAAGAGAAATTTGAGCGGAATAAGCCGCACGTGAATGTGGGAACGATCGGACACGTTGACCACGGCAAGACAACACTTACTGCAGCAATCACAATGTGTTTGGCAGCAAAGGGTCTTTCAGAAAAGCGCTCGTTCGACTCAATCGATAACGCTCCTGAAGAAAAGGCACGCGGGATCACGATTGCTACAGCACACGTTGAGTATGAGACGGAAAACCGTCACTACGCACACGTTGATTGCCCAGGCCACGCTGACTATGTGAAGAACATGATCACAGGTGCCGCACAGATGGACGGCGCCATCCTCGTTGTAGCTGCAACAGACGGTCCGATGCCACAAACACGCGAGCATATCCTTCTTGCTCGTCAGGTTGGTGTGCCACGTATCGTGGTGTTCATGAACAAGGTTGACATCGCAGACCCAGATCTCGTAGAACTCGTTGAAATGGAAATCCGCGAACTTCTCTCGAAGTACGATTTCCCAGGCGACGACATTCCGATCGTCAAGGGTTCGGCGCTGAAGGCACTCGACGCTGCTTCAGGCGGTCAGAGCGCAGACAGCCCAGACATGCAGTGCATCTTTGAACTCATGGCAGCGGTTGACTCATACATCCCAACGCCACAGCGTGATGTTGATAAGCCGTTCCTCATGCCAGTAGAAGACGTATTCTCGATCACTGGTCGCGGTACAGTAGGTACAGGCCGTATCGAGCGCGGTATCGTCAAGGTTAACGAAGAAGTTGAAATCGTTGGTTTCGGTCTCCAGAAGAAGACGACAGTCACTGGTATCGAAATGTTCCGCAAGCTTCTCGACGAAGGTCGTGCTGGCGACAACGTTGGTCTTCTCCTTCGCGGTGTTGACAAGGAAGAACTTGAGCGCGGCATGGTTCTCGCAAAGACAGGTTCTATCAAGCCACACCACAAGTTCAAGGCGCAAGCTTACGTTCTCACAAAGGAAGAGGGCGGACGTCACACGCCATTCTTCACGAACTACCGTCCACAGTTCTACTTCCGTACAACTGACGTGACAGGTGTTCTTGATCTTCCTGCAGGCGTTGAAATGATCATGCCTGGTGACAACGTTGATAATCTCGACGTAACGCTCATCACGCCGGTTGCTATGGATGAAGGTCTTCGCTTCGCTATCCGCGAAGGTGGCCGCACTGTAGGTGCTGGTGTTGTGACTTCGATTGTTGAATAAGAAATTGATCTGAGGGATCGACAGGGGGGATGTATGTCCCCCTTGTTTGTCTCTAAACGAACCTCCAACCAGGAGAACAAACGAGTGGCAACGCAACGCATTCGCATCAAGCTTCGCTCGTACGATCATAATCTGATTGATCGTTCAGCTGAGCGCATCGTCCGCACAGTGAAACAAACAGGCGCCGTGGTATCGGGTCCGATTCCATTGCCAACCGAGCGTTCTGTGTATACAGTGCTGCGGTCTCCGCACGTGGACAAGAAGTCACGTGAGCAATTTGAAGCTCGTGTGCACAAGCGCATGATCGATATCTTCAGCTCAACGCAGAAGACGATCGACGCGCTCATGCGCCTAGAGCTCCCGGCGGGTGTTGATGTGGAAGTGAAAGTCTAAGAGGAACAGAGGAACATGAGTGCAATCCTCGGACGTAAGCTGGGCATGACGAGCATCTTCACAGAAGATGGAGTATTCGTGCCGTGTACGGTAATCGAAGCCGGACCGTGCCCAGTTGTCCAAGTAAAAACTACAGAACATGACGGCTATGAAGCCGTTCAAATTGGTTACGAGCCAATTGCTGAGCGTAAGGTGAACCGCCCTCGTGCGGGACACTTCGCGAAGCATGACGTCTTGCCGGCTCGTCATCTCAAGGAATTCCGTCAACTCGTTGCCAAAGTCAAGAATGGCGACGTGATCACGGTGGACTCCTTCGAGACTGGCGACAAGGTGAAGGTGTCTGCGACAAGCAAGGGTAAGGGCTTCCAGGGTGTTGTACGCCGTCACCACTTCGGTGGTGTTGGTATGGCAACGCACGGTCAGAGCGACCGCCCTCGTGCCCCGGGCTCGATCGGCTCGTCATCGTATCCTTCGCGTGTCTTCAAGGGCATGCGAATGGCAGGGCGAATGGGTGGTACGCGCATTACGGTGCGCAACCTCACAATCCTCCGTGTAATGCCTGATCAGAATCTTCTCCTTGTCAAGGGGAGCATTCCGGGCGCAATGAACTCACTAGTTGAAATTGTCAAGCTCTAAGAAGAAGATTGCCATGACTGTGGATGTACTCACGAAAGACGGCGCGAAGGCAGGCTCAATCGAGCTTCCTGCTTCTGTCTTCGGTATCGAGCCCAGCGAGCACGCGATGTACCAAGCTGTGCGATCATACTTGGCGCATCGTCGCCAAGGCACGCACAAGGTAAAGACACGCGCTGAGGTTTCGGGTGGTGGTAAAAAGCCATTCAAGCAAAAGGGCACCGGTGGTGCTCGCCGAGGCACAAGCCGCTCGCCGCTCAATCCGGGTGGTGGCAAGGTGCACGGACCATTCCCACACCTCTACCGTGTAGAGCTTCCAGTTAAGGTCAAGCGCCTTGCACGGAAGTCGGCTCTCACGCTGCGTGCTCGCGAAAACAACCTTGTGGTTGTGGAAGACTTCGCGATTGCAGCACCGAAGACACGTGACGTCGCTACGATGCTGAAGAACATCAAGGTTGATGGTTCAAAGGTTCTGATGCTGTTGCCAGCTGCTAACGAGACATTCGTCAAGTCTGCACGTAACATCGCCGGCCTTACGACCTTCCCAGCTGATAAGATTTCGGCATACGATGTTCTGAGTCACGGTAAGCTCGTGATCTTCAAGAGCGCCATCGCAACGATCGCTGATTCGTTCGGCGATAACGGAGGAGACGCATAATGATCACAGTCTTGAAGAAGCCGATCATCACAGAGAAGGCAACGAAGGTTGGAGCACTTCGACAGTATGTGTTCGAAGTTGATCCAAACTCAAATAAGCTGCAGATCCGCGCGGCGATCAAGCAAATGTTTGATGTCGAAGCGATCACCATCCGCACGGTACGTACAAAGGGTAAGGTCAAGTCGCGCATGACACGTCGCGGCGCTCAGGTTGGTCGTACGAACCTGAAGAAGAAGGCCTACGTGACGTTGAAGGAAGGGCAGACCATCGATATCGTTTCCGGCGAAGGCGCGGAAGACTAAGCGGAGAATTTGAATCATGGCAACACGCAACCTCAAACCGATCACGCCTGGAACGCGCTACTATAGCATTAGCACGTTCGACGAGATCACGACATCAAAGCCAGAGAAGAGCCTCCTCGAACCGATCAAGAAGTCGGGTGGACGGAACAACACTGGTCGTGTCACATCGCGTCACCGCGGTGGTGGACACAAGCGTATGTACCGCATTATCGACTTCAAGCGCAACAAGCTCGGTGTAGAGGCGACGGTCATGACGATCGAGTACGATCCAAATCGTACATGCCGCATTGCTCTTGTTGAGTATGCAGATGGAGAAAAGCGCTACATCATCGCGCCAGATAAGCTCAAGGTTGGTCAGAAGATCATGAGTGGTGAGATGGCCGAGCCAAAGGACGGCAACTCGCTCCCATTGTCGAAGATTCCTGTTGGATACTTCATCCACAACATTGAGCTCAAGCCAGGCAAGGGCGGACAGATGGTTCGTTCGGCTGGTACATCGGCTCAGTTCGTTGGTGTTGACAACGGTAAGGCTCAAATCAAGCTCCCGTCTGGTGAAATCCGCATGGTTCCTGCTGTATGCATGGCAACGATCGGCGTCGTCAGCAACGGATCACACGAAAACATCTCGTACGGTAAGGCTGGTCGCATGCGTTGGTTCGGTGTTCGTCCGCAGACTCGCGGTATGGCCATGAACCCAATCGATCACCCGAACGGTGGTGGTGAAGGTCGCTCGAAGTCTGGTGGTGGTCGCAAGCACTTGCGTTCGCCATGGGGTCAGCTGGCCAAGGGCTTGAAGACACGTAAGAAGAAGAATGCTTCGGATGACATGATCATTCGTCGTCGTAACGCGTAACTGTAGAACACGGAGTAATCGAGAATGCCACGTTCACTGAAGAAAGAGCCGTTTGTCAGCTTCAAGCTGGTAAAGAAGGTTGAAGCGATGAATGACTCGGGCAAGAAGGCCGTGATCAAGACATGGTCGCGCGCATCAACGATTTCGCCGGAATTCGTAGGTCACACGCTTGCGGTTCACAACGGCAACAAGTTCATTCCGGTGTATGTAACAGAAAACATGGTAGGTCACAAGCTCGGCGAATTTTCACCGACTCGTACATACCGTGGTCATGCAGGCAACCGGAAAGATCTCAAAACGGGTAGGAAGTAAGGACGAACGATGGAAGCACGCGCTATCAAACGCTACAACCGGTCGTCGCCTCGCAAGATGCGTCTTGTGATCGACCTGATTCGTGGCAAGTCAGCACAGGAGGCTCTGAACCTTCTGCAATTTTCGGACAAGGCTGCCGGATCTGTGGCTGAGCTCACGCTCAAGTCTGCGATCAGCAACCTCACAAACAAGGATGCGGGCATCGATCCTGAGTCCATTATTGTGAAAGAGTGTTTCGTCGACCCAGGTCCGACGATGAAGCGGATTTCGCCAGCTCCGATGGGCCGTGCGTTTCGCATCCGCAAGCGCTCGCATCATCTCACCATCGTCGTTTCAACGAAACAGTAATCGGAGTTCATCAGTGGGTCAGAAGACAAATCCGATCGGTCTGCGTCTTGGCATCATTCGCCAGTGGGAAGCCAACTGGTTCGATGAGAAGAACGTCGCAGAGAAGCTGCAAGAGGACCTCATGGTTCGCAACTACATCAAGAGCCGTCTTAAGAAGGCCGGTGTAGCGCGCATCATCGTTGAGCGCACAGCGAAGCAACTTCGCGTGACGATCAACACATCACGTCCAGGCGTGATCATTGGTCGCTCGGGCAAGGACATTGCGCAGCTCGAAGAAGAACTCCGCAAGTTGACGAAGAAGGAAGTAAAGATTCTCATCAGTGAGATCAAGCGTCCTGAACTCGACGCGCAACTCGTGGCTGACAACATTGCAGCGCAATTGGAAGGTCGTATTTCCTTCCGTCGTGCAATGAAGAACGCAGTGAGCAGCACCATGCGTGTTGGCGCAGAAGGCGTACGTGTGATGTGTAGCGGCCGCCTCGGCGGTGCAGACATGACACGTCAGGAACAGTACAAGGAAGGCCGCGTACCACTGCATACACTCCGCGCAGATATCGACTATGCACAAGGTCGTGCAGAGACGGTGTACGGATCGATTGGCGTGAAGGTGTGGATCTGCCGTGGTGACGTTATCGGCAAGCAACAGAACAAGGAACAGTAAGTCAGGCGTAAGGCAACGACATGCTCATCCCAAAACGAGTTAAGCATCGCAAGACCCAACGGGGCCGCCGTCGCGGTAAGGCCTACCGTGGTTCGACGGTCGCATTTGGTTCATTCGGTTTGAAGGCGCTGGAAGCAGCCTGGATCACCAACCGCCAGATCGAATCGGCACGTATCGCTATCAATCGATACCTCCGACGCGATGGTAAGGTGTGGATCCGGATCTTCCCGGACAAGCCGGTAACCAAGAAGCCAGCCGAAACCCGAATGGGTTCCGGTAAGGGTAATCCAGAATTCTGGGTAGCCGTGGTGAAGCCTGGTCGCATCTTGTTCGAGATCGATGGGGTGTCTAAGGAGCGTGCGCAGGAAGCTGTGCGCCTGGCCATCCACAAGCTGCCGATCAAGTGCAAGTTCGTTCAACGCGTAGATCTTGAAGGAGGATAATCATGAAGGCACGTAAGGCAGAAGACCTCCGCTCGCTCAGCACGCAAGAACTTGAAGGCTTCGTGAAGGAAAGTGAAGAGAACGTGACGCGTCTGCGTTTTCAGCTTGCTCTGAGCCAGCTGCAAGATTCGTCAAGCATCAAGACGCTCCGCAAGGACATCGCGCGGATGAAGACTATTCTCCACGAGCGCAAGAACAACGCCAACTGAATCGGATTAATATCATGGCAGACGCAACACCAACAACCACACCGACAACGCGCCGCAAGACGCGTACGGGTAAGGTTGTGAGCAACAAGGCGGACAAGACTATCGTTGTCGCGATCGAGCGCCAAGTGGCACATCCGCTGTATCGCAAGTATTTCAAGCAGACGACCAAGGTGATGGCGCACGATGAAAAGAATGAGTGCAACATCGGCGACGTTGTCAAGGTTATCGAGAGCCGTCCACTAAGTGCCCGCAAGCGTTGGGCGCTTGTGGAGATCATCGAACGAGCGCAGTAAGGGAGTACGGACATGGTTCAAGAAGAGTCAAATCTCGTGGTAGCTGACAACTCGGGCGCACGCAAACTGCGTTGCATCCGTGTGTTGGGCGGACACGGCAAGCGCTATGCAACGGTGGGCGACATCGTTGTGTGCTCGGTGAAGGCAGCACTGCCAGCCGGCGCTGTGAAGAAGGGCGAAGTGGTGAAGGCCGTGATTGTTCGCACGAAGAAGGAAATACGCCGCCGTGATGGCTCGTTCATCCGCTTCGACGAAAACGCTGCCGTTATCATTAACAACAACAACGATCCTCGCGGCACTCGCATTTTCGGGCCAGTTGCCCGTGAACTTCGCGAACGCTCGTTTATGAAGATCATTTCCCTCGCACCCGAGGTGCTCTGAGGTATACGATGAAGCTCAAGATCAAAAAGGGCGACACTGTTGTAGTGGTCGCAGGAAACAACAAGGGAGCAACTGGACGCGTACTCCAGGTGCATCCATCAACGATGCAGGTGTTGATCGAAGGCGTGAATCTTCGCAAGAAGGCAGTTCGCCCATCGCAACAACATCCAAACGGCGGAATCATTTCCGTCGAAGCACCGATTCACTACTCAAACGTCCAACTTGCCGACAAGAAGGGTAAGCCAACGCGTGTAACGCGTGAGCGCTCGGTTGTCAGTGGCAAGACAGTGGTTAAGCGCATTGCGAAGACCACAGGCGAAGAAATCTAAACCAGACGAACGTCGAAGGAACTGATAGATCATGGCAAAAGCAACGTCATCAAAGAGGGACCAGTTCAAGCCAGAGGGTCCACGCCTCGAGGAAATCGAGGACGTGCGCGTCCCGGCCCGGCTGCATGCCTTCTACAAGGACCACGTGGTGCCGGCGCTGATGAAGCGTTTTAACTACGGTAGCCCAATGCAGGTGCCGCGGATCGAGAAGATCGCGATCAACATCGGCGTCGGTGCGGCAACGCAGGACACGAAGCAACTGCAGTCAGCAGTGAACGAACTTGAATTGATCGTCGGTCAGCGTCCAGCTGTATCGCGCGCACGCAAGTCGATCGCTAACTTCAAGCTTCGTGAAGGCATGCCAATCGGTGCACGCGTCACGCTCCGCCGTGCGAACATGTATGAGTTCCTCGATCGCTTCATCAACATCGCTGCTCCACGTATCCGTGACTTCCGCGGTTTTAGCGACAAGAGCTTCGATGGACGCGGGAACTACACCATCGGTGTCAAGGAACAGATCATCTTCCCTGAAATTGATGTGGACAAGGTTTCGAAGATCAACGGTATGGACATCACGTTCGTAACGTCGGCAACGACAGACGAAGAAGCACACGCGCTTCTTCAAGAGTTTGGGTTCCCATTCCGTAAACGCGACTAAGAATCACGAGAATTTCATGGCCAAGACTTCCGTCATCGCTCGAAATAAGAAGCGCATCCGTCTCGCAGAGAAGTACGCTGCAAAGCGTGCCGAACTCAAGGCGGCAGGCGACATGGTGGGGCTTCAAAAGCTTCCCCGCAACAGCTCTCCAACACGTGTCCGCAACCGTTGCCTCGTAACAGGCCGCGGGAAGGGCGTCTATCGCAAGTTCGGCCTCTGCCGAAACGTATTCCGGCTTCTCGCCCTCGAAGGCAAGATTCCTGGAATGCGCAAGGCAAGCTGGTAACACAGGTTAGCCCCCTGATTTTCGAACACGACCAAGACGACGACTATGCCAGTCACAGATACCATCGCCGATTTCATTACGCGCATTCGCAACGCCTCTGCTGCAAAGCATAAGACCGTTGACGTGCCCGCGTCTAACCTTAAGGTTGCAATCGCTGAGATCCTCAAGGACCAGGGATTCATCCTCGACTTCTCGCGTGTTGAAGACAACAAGCAAGGAGTTCTCACGCTAAAGTTGCGCTATCACCTTGGCGACCCAGTGATACGTGAGGTGCGTCGCGTCAGCAAGCCTGGACGTCGCATCTACGCACCGGCCGACAAGCTCCCACGCGTACGCAATGGTTTGGGTGTTGCGATCATCTCTACACCTCGTGGTGTGATGACGGACAAACAAGCACGCCGCGAGAACGTGGGCGGTGAAGTGCTGTGCACAATCTGGTAAGAAGAGAAGCAGGAGCAAACGACAATGTCACGAGTAGGCAAAAAACCAATTCCCGTCCCAACTAACGTCAACGTGAAGTTCGATAGCGGACTCTGCACGGTGAAGGGACCAAAGGGAGAACTCACGTTCACGGTTGACCCAACGATCACTCCGGTGATGGAAGGTCAGACGCTGACGTTCACACGCGCAAACGACGACAAGAAGGTACGTGCTCTGCACGGTCTCACGCGTGCTCACATCGCATGGATGGTCGAAGGTGTTTCCAATGGATTCACGCGCAACCTCCAGGTAGAAGGTGTGGGTTACAAGGTTGAGCTTCGCGGAAAGAACCTTCTGCTGTCGCTGGGCTATTCGCACCCAATCTTGTTCATGCCACCAGATGGCGTGGAGTTTGCGGTTGCTACGCCAACAGCATTTGCAGTGAAGGGTATCAACAAGCACCTCGTCGGTGAAGTTGCGGCCAAGGTTCGCAAGCTTCGTCCACCTGAGCCGTACAAGGGCAAGGGTATCCGCTACGAAGGTGAATACATCCGCCGCAAGGCAGGTAAGTCGGCAGGCAAGTAAGGAGAACACGAACCATGAATCGCATTAAACTCAAAAACGTACGCTATGCTCGCCGTAACCGCCGTGTTCGCAAGGACATCACGGGTACGCCAGCACGACTACGCCTGACGGTGTTCCGTTCGCTCAATCACATCTATGCGCAGATCATCGACGACGTGGCAGCAACCACGGTTGTGTCGGCTTCAACGATGGACGCAGATGTACGTGCGAAGGCAGCTGGTTTGACAAAGACGGAAGAAAGTCGTCTGGTTGGTACACTCCTTGCTGAGCGTGCAAAGGCAGCGAAGGTTTCCAAGGTTGCGTTTGATCGCAACGGGTTCCTCTACCACGGCCGTGTGAAAGCGCTTGCAGACTCTGCGCGCGAAGCCGGTCTTGATTTCTAACGCAGAACGAAAACGGAGCTGATTACGTGGCAAAGCAAAAAGTATCGGATCTCAACCTCAAGGACAAGATCGTATACGTCGGTCGCACAGCGAAGGTTGTGAAGGGTGGACGTCGGTTCAACTTCTCAGCAATGGTTGTTGTCGGTGACGAAGCCGGTCATGTTGGTTATGGTCTTGGCAAGGCGGGCGAAGTATCGAACGCCGTGACAAAGGCAACTGAGGCAGCGAAGAAGTCTGTCGTAAAGGTTCGCGTGTTGAATGGCACAGTCCCACACGAAGTGATTGGTCGCTTCGGTGCTGCGAAGGTGCTCATCCGCCCTGCGACTCCTGGTACAGGTGTTATCGCCGCCGGTGGTGTCCGCGCCATCCTTGAGCTTGCTGGCGTAACAGACGTATTGACAAAGTCCCAAGGTTCGTCGAACCCGCACAACACGGTTAAGGCAACCATGAACGCTCTGATGCAACTCGAAGATGCTGCCGCTGTCGCTGCGCGCCGCGGTGTTTCGCTCGAGAAGGTGCTTCAAGGCTAAGCAAGAGGAGAACCCCAACATGAAATTGAAGATCACCCAAGTGCGTTCGATCATCGGCGCTCTGCAAAACCAAAAGGCGACAATCAAGGCTCTTGGCCTTGGCCGCCCGAACTATGTTTCTATCAAGCCAAAGAATGCTCAAACGCTTGGCATGGTAAACACTGTTCGCCACCTTGTGACCGTTGAAGAGATCGCAGACTGAGGCCTATCATGAAACACATCGGAAATCTTTCGCCCGCTCCGGGCTCACGTCATAAGAAGAAGCGCATTGGTCGTGGTGCAGGCTCTGGTCACGGTGGTACATCCACACGTGGTCACAAGGGTCACCAGTCACGTAGTGGCGGACACCAAAGCCGCGGCTTCGAAGGCGGACAGATGACGCTCACGCGTCGTATCCCGAAGTTCGGCTTTACGAACATCAACCGCATCGAATACTCAGAAGTCAATGTCGCTACACTTCAGCGTCTTGTCGATGAGAAACAGATCGCTGATGGTGTAGTAAGCAAGGACATCCTGTATTCGCTTGGTGTAATTCGCAAGAAGTCAGCACCTGTGAAGATTCTTGGAAACGGTGAGCTTTCCGCGAAGCTTGCTGTAACGTGCGATAAGATCTCTGAAGCAGCCAAGCAGAAGATTGAATCAGCCGGAGGAGCGGTTACCGTCAATGGCTAATATCGTTACCACGTTCCGGAACATGTTCCGGATCGAAGAGCTTCGCCAGCGGATCGTGTTTACACTGATCGCACTGCTGGCTGTTCGCGTGGGTTCGTTTATTACGATCCCGGGCGTCGATGTGACATTGCTCAAAGATGCTGCGGCTACAAACCAAGGCACGATCTTCGGACTGTACGACATGTTCGTGGGTGGAGCGTTCTCGAACGCTGCGATCTTCGCTCTCGGTATCATGCCATACATTTCTGCGAGCATCATTCTCCAAATCGCCGGTGTGGTTCTGCCAAGTCTGCAGAAGCTCCAGCGTGAGGGCGAGGATGGACGTCGCAAGATCAATCAATACACGCGTCTGCTTACAGTGCCGATTGCGGCACTTCAGGCATGGGGCGTTACCGTTAAAGTTGCCCAGACAACAGTAGGCGCCGGCGGCATGTCGGTCGTTCCAGATCCTGGGATGTTCTTTACGATTTCTTCGATTCTGATTCTGACGGCAGGTACGGTTGGTTTGATGTGGGTCGGTGAGCAAATCACAGACCGCGGACTTGGCAACGGTATCTCGCTTATCATTTTCATCGGCATCATTGCTCGCTTCCCAACGGCGATCATGCAAGAAATTGGCTTGATCGATGCAGGCTCGCGCTTGCTTGTGGTCGACCTTGTGTTGCTGACATTCTTGTTGGGAGTCATCGCCGCTGTGATTTTGATCACGCAGGGGGCTCGTCGTATTCCGGTTCAGTACGCTAAGCGTGTTGTTGGTCGTAAGGTGTATGGCGGTACTACGCAGTACATCCCGCTCCGCGTGAACACAGCTGGCGTTATGCCGATCATCTTTGCTCAATCGATCCTGTTCATTCCTGCAACATTTGCGTCGTTCTTCCCGGAGAGCAAGTTCTGGCAGGGCGTTGCGCAAAGCTTCAGCGAAACATCACCGTTTTATGCGGTTGTGTTCGGATTGATGATCGTGTTCTTCACGTACTTCTACACAGCGATTGCCTTCAACCCGAAGGAAGTAGCTGACAACATGAAGCGTAACGGCGGGTTCATTCCTGGCGTTCGCCCAGGTGAAGCTACGTCGGAGTACATCGAGAACATTCTTACGCGTATCACATTGCCTGGTGCAATCTTCCTTGCTCTCATCGCGATTCTTCCAACGTTTGCGATGTCGGTACTTCAGGTTCCACCAGTCTTTGCTTCGTTCTTTGGCGGTACAAGTCTTCTCATCATTGTTGGTGTAGCGCTCGACACGCTCCAGCAGATTGAGTCATTCCTCCTGATGCGTCACTATGACGGCTTCATGAAGACGGGCAAGATTCGCGGACGTGCTGGTGCGCTCTCCTAAGATCGATGGCGGTAGCAGACCTCAATATCTCAACGCTCACAGCGGATGAGATTGTCAAGATGGAAAAGGCGTGTCGCATTGTTGCGGACGTGCTCAACCACATGAAGGGGTTTGTGAAGCCGGGAGTCACGACGGGCGAGCTGGATGCGATTGTTGAGGATTTCATCCTCACACGTGGCGGCGAACCGGCGTTCAAGGGATACGAGGTTGATGGCAAGGTGTATCCTTCGTCAGCCTGTATCAGCATCGATGAAGAAGTGGTGCACGGTATGCCTGGGCAGCGTGCATTGAAAGAAGGACAGATCGTAACCGTTGACGTTGGCGTTCGTTACGATGGATACTACGGAGATAGCGCGTTCACCTATCCGGTGGGCGAGATCTCAACAGAAAAGCAACGTCTGCTCGACGTAACGAAGGAGTCACTCCGACGTGGCATTGAGCAAGCAGTGGACGGAAATCGCGTGTATGACATCGCGAAAGCAGTCCAAACGTATGTTGAAAATCAAGGGTTTTCGGTAGTGCGGGAACTCGTCGGACACGGCATTGGCCGTCATCTGCACGAAGAGCCCCCTGTCCCGAACTTCGTCCCGGGTCTGCTTCACCGAAGCAGATTCCCAAATGCCAAGCTCAAGAATGGGATGGCATTGGCGATCGAACCGATGGTAAACATGGGCTTGTTCCATGTCCACACGGCAAGCGATGGATGGACGGTGTACGCGGCAGACGGAAAACCGTCAGCACATTTCGAACACACGATTGTGATAGACGGAACCACGCCGAAGATTCTGACAGCAATGGAGTAACGGTCATTTTCATACAAAGGTTTTGATGGGTCGCGAAGACGTCATACGGGTTGATGGTGTGATCGAGGAAGCGTTGCCGAACACCCAGTTTATCGTAAAGCTGGACAACGGACACAAAATCCTTGCGCACGTCTCCGGGAAGATGCGCATGCACTTCATCAAGATTTTCCGTGGCGATAAAGTCACGGTGGAAATGTCACCATACGACCTGTCAAAGGGTCGCATTGTGTACCGCTACAAGTAAATAGGCAACAAACTCGATCGACATCGAAAGGTTTTCTCATGAAGGTTCAAGCATCGGTGAAGAAGCGCAGTCCCGACGACAAGATTGTTCGTCGTAAGGGAAGGGTGTACATCATCAACAAGAAGAACCCTCGCTTCAAGCAACGTCAAGGCTAATTCAGGAGACACACAGTGGCTCGTATCGCAGGTATCGACCTCCCAAAAAATAAGCGCGGCATCATCGCGATGACGTACATCTTCGGCATCGGCAGGACGCTGAGTGGTCAGGTGTTGGATAAAGCCGGCATTGATCACAGCAAGCGTGTATCGACATGGACGGACGATGAAATCGCTCGTATCCGTCAGGTACTGGCCGACTACAAGGTTGAAGGACAGCTTCGCTCGGAAGTGCAGCTGAACATCAAGCGTCTGATGGATGTAGGTTGTTATCGTGGCTTGCGCCATCGCCGTGGTCTTCCGGCTCGCGGACAGCGTACACGTACGAATGCGCGTACTCGTAAGGGTAAGCGTAAGACAGTGGCCGGTAAGAAGAAGGCAGTGAAGAAGTAAGAAAGGACTGAACGACAATGGCAGCAGCAAAGAAGCGCGTAAAGCGCAAAATCGTTGCGGATGTACACGGCAAGGTGTTTGTGCGTGCTACGTTCAACAATGTAATCGTGACAATCACCGACACGTACGGCAATACGCTTTCGTGGTCATCGGCAGGCAAG
Source organism: uncultured Ignavibacteria bacterium (assembly GCA_903939735.1). Classification (GTDB taxonomy): domain Bacteria; phylum Bacteroidota; class Ignavibacteria; order Kapaibacteriales; family Kapaibacteriaceae; genus UBA10438. Next base: position 14,239 of record CAJAIA010000044.1, on the reverse strand, counting down.
AACGGCTTCCGTGGCTCGAAGAAGAATACGCCTTACGCATCCCAAGTGTCTGCCGACAAGGCTGCACGCGAAGCCTTCGAAATGGGCCTTCGCAAGGTCGATGTGGTCGTCAAGGGCCCTGGATCAGGTCGCGAAGCCGCTATCCGCGCGCTTACGCAGGCTGGATTCGAAGTCCTCTCGATTCTCGACCAAACGCCACTGCCGCATAACGGTTGCCGCCCGCCAAAGAAGCGTCGCGTCTAATCGTTTCGACTCAATCAATTACTCGTGACTATTGACCCAAGGAAGGCCATGAACATGCAGATGCAGATGCCAGAAGGCATCGTCGTCGAAGAGCTCGGCAGTCCGTACCATGCTCGATTCGTACTGAATCCCCTCGAAGAAGGTTATGGAACAACGATTGGCAACGCGTTTCGTCGCGTACTCCTCTCGTCGATCCAAGGATCCGCTATCGTAGGCGTTAAGATCTCCGATGTGCAGCATGAGTTTCAGACAATCGCCGGTGTTGTCGAAGACATGTGCGAAATCATTCTGAATCTGAAGGAAGTACGGTTCCGTATCGTCGATCCTAAGGCGCCAAGCCGGATTTCGTTCCGCGTAAAGGGTCAGAAGACCTGGACAGCGCAGATGATTCAGGATGCAACAGCAGGCGCGATCGAGGTGCTCGATCCAGCTAAGAAGATCGCAACACTTGCTGATGACGCAGATTTTGACGTAGAGATTCGTATCGGTCGTGGCAAGGGCTACGTTCCGTCAGAAGAGCAGAATCAAGCCGACTTCCCGTTGGGCATGCTTCCAATCGATGCGATCTATACTCCGATCAAGAATGTTATCTACAATGTAGAACCGTTCCGCGTCGGCCAGAAGACAGACTACGAGCGCCTTGTACTTGATGTAAGCACAGACGGATCGATTACTGCAAAGGAAGCTATCGAGCACTCTGCAGCCATCCTCCGCTCACACGTTGCATTGTTTCTTGGTGTAAACCCATCAATCGGTGGCGGTGCTCCAGAGCAAAACGATGCTCCGGTTGCCGACACAGAAGCTGAGCGCGAGCGCGCACGTGTTCGCCGCATTCTGCTTCAGCCAGTAGATGAACTTGAACTCAGCGTACGCGCGCACAACTGCCTCAAGGCTGCAAGCATCAAGACGCTGGCAGATCTCGTGAGCCTCCAGGAATCCGACCTTCTGAAGTTCCGTAACTTCGGTCGCAAGTCACTCTCGGAACTCGCTGATGTTGTTGTGCAGAACGGACTGCAGTTTGGTATGAACGTCGACAGCTACCTGCGCGACGACGACAAGAAGAATGACTAAGGAAGGCTAAGGAGAACCCCATGCGTCACCAGTATGCAGGCCGAAAACTCAAGCGTACCGCGAGCCACAAGCGCGCGATGCTTGCGAACATGGCTACATCACTTTTCGAACATAAGCGCGTTGTTACAACGGTTGCAAAGGCGAAGGAACTTCGTCCGTTTGCAGAGCAGTTGATCACGCGTGCTCGTAACGCTCATCGCTCTGAGAAGACGGGTACTATTTCTGGTGTTGACGTGCACAACCGTCGTATGGTTGGTCGCTTCATCAAGAACAAGGCCGTCCTGCAAGAGCTGTTCGATACGATTGCACCGCTCGTTCTCGAGCGCAACGGTGGATACACACGTATCATCAAGCTTGGTCAGCGTCGCGGCGATAATGCCGACACGGCTATGATCGAACTCGTTGATTGGTCGAATCCACAAGATGGTCGCTCGTCGTCAACAAAGCGTAAGGTCGCGAAGGGCCCAGCAAAGCCAAAGCCAATGGCGAAGCCAAAGCCAGCAGCACCAGCACCAGTCGCTGAAGCAGTCGTTGCAGCAGCCGTTGTAGCTGAAGAAGCTCCAGCAGAGGCTCCAGTAGAAGCACCGGTGGAAGCACCAGTCGAGGCTCCAGCAGAAGCGCCAGCAGAAACTGGCACAGACGCAGCAGACTCAACAGCAGATGCAGGTGCAGACGGCGGAGCATCGGCCGAGTAACATTTCACGTTGTACCGTATCAAACGCCGGGAGCACCAGCTTCCGGCGTTTCCGTTTTTTACAACATGGCACACGACATTCAACTCAACGCAACCTTTGTAAAGGGGGCGACCAAGCCGGAGCATTTTCCGGATACGTCACTTCCAGAGGTAGCCATGATTGGTCGTTCCAATGTTGGAAAGTCGTCGCTGATCAACACGCTGACGCGGCACGGAAAACTTGCACGCGTATCGAATACGCCGGGAAAGACGCAGGAGATTAACTTCTTTGTGACCGACATGAACTTCATGTTGGTGGACCTTCCGGGGTATGGCTACGCACGCGTGAGTAAGACGCAGCGCGAGCAGTTCTCGCATCTCATCAAGGCCTACGTGATGCGCCGTCCGAACCTGGCGCTCACATGTGTGCTCGTTGACGCACGCCATGATCCACAGCCGCTTGATATGGCGATGCTCGAAGAGCTGGAGTTCAATAAGCGACGTTTTGTGGTGATCCTCACCAAGTGTGACAAACTCAAGCCGCAAGCCCTCGTCGAGCGCGAGCAACAAGTCCGCGATCTCCTCTCGAACTGTCAGCACTTTGTTGATGTTCTCCCAACGTCGAGTGAAACTGGTCTCGGTCGGCACAATATGTTGGGTCTTATCAAACGCATCGTACAGCTCTCTCAAACGGAGGAGTCATGACAACGCAACCACGCATTGGTATCATCATGGGAAGCGATTCCGATCTTCCTGTGATGCGCGAAGCCGCACATGTCTGCGAAGAGTTCGGCGTCCCATACGAGATCAAGGTCGTAAGCGCGCACCGCACACCGGCCGACATGGCTGCCTACGGTAGCACAGCACACGAGCGCGGCATTGATGTGATTATCGCTGGTGCTGGTGGCGCAGCCCACCTGCCAGGTATGATTGCATCGTACTCCACATTGCCGGTGATCGGCGTTCCGATTCCTACCAAGCAACTCCGCGGACTCGACTCATTGATGAGCATCGTTCAAATGCCAAGCGGCGTGCCCGTTGCTACAGTCGCCATCGGCGCAGGCCGTAACGCAGGTATCCTCGCAATCGAGATGCTCGCCATCGCATTGCCAGAACTCCGCACGAAGCTCGCAGCCTTCAAATCGGCAATGGCTGAAGAGTCACGGAAGAAGAACGAGAATCTATAGATCGGATTCTGGAGGCATTACATGCAGACGATGCTTGCGCTTCTTACCGCCGCGATCCTAACGTCTGGGCCGTCGGCACTGCCCACTTCGACAGTGCCATGTACCTGCATCAACGTGCCACTCCAGGAACACATCGCCACAACGGATGTAGTGTTTTCCGGTATGGTGGTAGCACAGGACACAGTAGAAGTGCACTATCTTCCGACGGAATACAGCAGTACATTCCAGACTAGAATCGAGGTGCGCAATACGATCTTGTCACAGGGTGCGTACAAAGGCGCTGTGTCAGACACCGTAATAGTTGTCACTGCAGCATATGGTGCTGCCTGTGGGTACAGTTTCACTGTCGGCAACGCATATCTTGTCTACGCATACATCAGAGACGGTGTTCTTAGCACAAGCATTTGCAGTGCAACAAAACCACTGGCGAATGCAGGTGCAGACCTGAGGTTGCTAACGAAGTAACGCTTTAGTGGCGGATCACGCGCCCATGCGCTGCTGCACGGCCAGTGGTAACGGTGATTGCATAGACCCCAGGTATCCAGTTGTTGCAATCGATACGATGAGTCGGAACTATTCCACTATTGTGGCTCATGTCTGAGTTTACGACGGTCTCCTGGTGTATCTCATTGCCGAGAATGTCCACAACGCTAATCCTTGCTGATTGTGTCGACGCTTCAAACAATATGGATGGTAGCGCAATCATAATCATTGATGACGCGGGATTCGGAGCAACATCAAGAGAGTATATTTTCGCCCCCTTGGCATAGCCCTCCCGAGGCGCAGCGTCATCGCGAATCGATGTCGTAGTTGCGGATAGGTTGAGCATCACAAGTTGTTGAAATGGCGTTGACGCCGTTTGTCCAACGAGTGTTGTGTCGTTGACAAGTGCAATCCAACTCAGCGGATGTTGCAAGGGTGGTCGTGTCGAAATCACATTGAACACTGTCGGCTCGCCGAAGTTGACACAGTATACGTTACGCTCGTAATCTGAGACGAAGGCTCTGTTGCCCTGTAGTGCGAGAGCAATGAGGCGGCTTTCTTGTTGGCTCGCTAGTATAGTATGTGCGTGTTCTGAAAGCGAAAACAGGGCGAGCGAGGTCGACCCGTTCCTCGCAATCTCGTTCGACAGTGTAATAGCATACAAGGAGTCGTTTCTCACTACCCAGGAGCGTAGTGACGATATCGCTGGAAACTCAGTAGATCGAACGAGCTCGCTCCCTCGGTATTCACTCAGCTTCACGATGAACGATGAACGATACACGGTTGTGTCTACCGAGGCTTGCACGTTTTCTATCGTCCAAATTGCCTTGCCGGGTTGGAACGCTAGCACGGAAAGCGTAGAACTCGGGGGAGACTGAGGTCTTGCATAGATGCGCCAGTTTTCGCCGAGATCGGTTGAGTACATAAATGCGGCGTTGATGATGTTGTACCCAATGAGTGTATCGATACTGCTGGCAATGAAGAACGATGGCGTCACTTGCTCACTTGTTCCACAAGCCGTCTTGCCCGTATTCGGATTCACAACAGTACGTGTCGCGACGACATTCCATAATGTAGCAATGGTGCTATCTGGAGCTACACTAACTGACCGGCAGGACGTGTTTGAGGGCAAGCAACTGCCTCGGATATCCTTGGGAATCCACGCGTCGCTCTGCTTGTTACGCTGCAACAGCGTTCCGCCAAAGCCTTGGAAAATGTATACCCCTCTGTCGGCGGCGCCAACACTTGTTGACGCTCGGAATGGAACACTCGGAATGTATGACTGAACATCCCACCCCAGCGATCGATCCCATGTACCAATGAATGCATGTGCACCGCAAGCATGTACAGCTGAGTCCACGACGTGATAGGATCGAGGCTCGAACGCAAAGACATCCTGCTTCACTAGGTCTCGCTCGCGAGTTGTAAGCCAACTGATGGAATCACGAACTACGGATATCGCACTGGATCGGCTGAGCGCGAAAACGTTGTCAGCCCCTGGAACAAGGAGGTAGCTTGACTTTGAAGTGTCAACGACAGAAAACGGGCCCAATTCTCGTGATACTGCAAGCAACGTTGTATCGGTATCACCTCGCACTGACACAGCAATGAGTGACGCATCCGGATTTGCCGCTACTGATGTCGGCAGCCCTGTTAAAAAAGGCATGTTGATGACCGTATCAGTCTTCGTGCCAGCGTACCCTATGACGCGCACGAAACCACGTCCTGCAAGTGTAATGTGAGAACGAGAGGCACTTGCACTTGTTACCGAGTATTGGCTCCACGTCTGATCGATATCGAATGAGCCCGCCTTCGTCAAAACGACCTCGCCGTCAGTGGTGCAGAACAGCGTTCGGTCGTCGGCAGCAACCAACGCTGTTATCTGGCCAAGTGTGGAGAAACTCAAAGAGTCCGTGATCACACCATTCTGAATTCTGTATAAGCGTCGTCTATCTCGTGTTGGGAGTACGATGGTGCTTCCATCTTGTCTCCGATGTGCTAACTGAATTGGGCTGATTGAAAGCGTCGAGATTCCTTCGCGATAAAACACACCTTCGCGCGAAGCATAGGCGATCATGCCATCGGAGCGTAAGTATGCATGACCCGATTCTTCAGCCCAAGAGGCGAGAAAGGAGCCTGTTAGTTCAAGTACGTCCGCCTTCGTTGGTGCTGGTTGACTAAATGCCACGATTGTATGCGACAGCAGTAATGCTGCTGCTGCGATTGCACAGTATCGGGATGATGACATGGTTGGTCTACATTTAGGTGGTGATTCGGATCTATCATCAGATGTGTGCTATGGAGATGTGCACACAACATAGCAGCCGCTTAACCAGTTAGGAGGAAGCGTGTTGGGTATCGGGATGTGGCCGAATGTTGCGGACTTCGAACAAACACCGACCGATGCAAGTGACACGCGCCTAGTTCGCAGTAACGGGGGCGACACGCTGTGGTCGTTACATAGCCCGTACACAATCTCGCAGTGACCGTAGCCTGTATCGCAGGGGAGTATGTTAAGCGCAAGAGAGGAATCGGTCGATGCCTCAACGCAAACACTTGGTGTTCGCATTGTGACGAATGTTTCAACCGGGCATCCTGAGACGCTGTCGAGACATGAGACGTAATTCTTCAGTGCGACTAGTACGTACTCTTCGGCCATTCGCCAGTAGTCTTCATCGACCGTCTTTCCCTCGAAGCAAACCTTGTCGATGAAACGCCATTGGACGATTCGTACTTCGCACACTCCATTGCATTTCCGATAGCAAAAGCGGGCTTCTGTGACGCAGCCTTTGTAAGTAAAGTACGGCGTCCAGGTTGAGTTCCATGTACATCCACCACTCGGAGGCGGACACTGTGCGGTTGCGACTCTCGAGGATAACATCAACAACATGACGGTCACAACCCAGAATGACCTGATTGCAAACCGAAACAAACCAATGTTGTTGATGTCATTTGGCCGCCCAGCCAAACATAGCTCCGTATCTCGCTTATCGAGCACCATGATCTTTCTCCCTAACTGTCACACAACATACTTTCCAAATCATATCACTTTATTGTGCCCTGAAAATGTAGAAATATTCCGTCAGAAAATCAATACTCGCTAGTTCCCTCGCTCCGCCCCCACATGCCCCCTTGCACAGGTCTTAAACTTTGCAGACCTTTGCACCCCACAATGACGCACACGGTCATCCATATTGAGGCACGACGACGACTCACGCTGCGGGAAGCCCGGCAGCATGAGTCGCGCCACTAAGCGCCCTCTGCTAGCCGCCCCCGCAGCGAAGCCCCCTCGATGAGCATCTGCAGTGTATGCGCTCATCGACCGCGACTTCTCAGCAAACCGAAGATCATAGAAGGGACTGCCATGACGTTCGACATCATGGTGGCCGATGACCGTCATTTCTCCTATGCGGAAGAGATCGTTGAAACGATCTTTACAGCTGCACAGCAGCGTGGAACCGGCATCGCCAAACGTACACCCGAGTACATCACGCAGAAGATGCACGAGGGAAAAGCAATTATTGCACTCACCGAGGACGGCGCGTTCGCAGGGTTCTGCTACATCGAGACGTGGGAACACAATCGATACGTGGCAAACTCGGGTCTGATCGTAAAGCCAGAGTACCGCAAGCATCATCTTGCACGACGCATTAAACGCGCGGCGTTCGATTTGTCGCGCGCGAAGTATCCCGACGCGAAGATCTTCGGCATCACGACGAGTGCTGCAGTAATGAAGATCAATGCCGATCTGGGATATCGTCCGGTGCACTTCTCAGCGCTCACTACCGACGAAGCTTTCTGGAAGGGTTGTAAGTCGTGCCCGAACTACGACATTCTTCAGCGCACACATCAAGCGATGTGTCTGTGCACTGGCATGCTGTATGATCCAACGGAGACACAACGATGAACCGCGTTCTTCTTGCTTTTAGTGGTGGACTCGATACGACGTACTGCGCGCGCTACCTGGCCGTGGATCACGGGATGGAAGTGCATACCGTGGTGGTGAACACCGGCGGTTTTACCGCAGACGAACTCGACCGCATCGCAGCACGTGCACACGCTTGCGGCGTTGCATCACACACTGCACTCGATTGCACGCAAGACTTGTATGATCAGGTGCTGCGCTTCTGCATCGCAGGAAACGTGTTGAAGAATGCAACGTACCCACTGAGCGTGAGCGCCGAACGCATCGTGCAAGCAACAGCAATTGCACGGCATGCACTGTCGATCGGCGCAACACATCTGGCGCATGGCAGCACGGGAGCGGGGAACGACCAAGTACGATTCGATGTGGTGTTCCGCATTATCTGTCCAGACCTTCCGGTGCTGACGCCGATTCGCGATCAACAGCTCTCACGCGCTGATGAAATCGCGTACGTGACGAAGCACGGTGTAGAGGGTGAATGGACAAAGGCTGCATATTCGATCAATCAAGGTCTGTGGGGCACATCGGTTGGTGGACGTGAGACGTTGACATCGAACGAGCCGTTGCCAGACGATGCATGGCCGTCATCACAGCTCCCAGAGCCAGATCCAGCGAACCATGAACGTATCGTACTCCGCTTCGAAGCCGGACATCCCGTGGCAATCAATGGCACGCGTATGTCTCCGGTCGATGCAATCGGTATGCTTAATGAGCGTGGCGCCTTCTGGCGTATCGGACGTGATATGCACGTGGGCGATACGATCATCGGTATCAAGGGGCGCGTTGCCTTCGAAGCACCAGCTGCAATGATGATTATCAAAGCGCATCACCTGCTTGAAAAGCACACACTCACAAAGTGGCAGCTGATGTTCAAGGATCAGTTTGCACTCTGGTACGGACAGCTCCTCCACGAGGGGAATGCCCTCGAACCTGCGATGCGCGATATCGAGGCGTTCCTCGAGAGTACACAGCGATGCGTCACGGGTGATGTGATTATTCGTTGCAGCGTGGGATCTTTCTTGCTAGAAGGTGTTGAGTCTACGAATGACCTCATGCGTTCATCTGTTGCTACCTACGGTGAAGAACAAAAGGCATGGACGGGCGACGATGTGCGCGGGTTCGCGCGCATCGCAGCGATGCAAACCAGCATCTGGCATGCAGTCCACGGAGAGGATGCGCGATGAAACTCGCAATTGTTGGTGGAGCCGGTTATACCGGTGGGGAAGTGCTGCGCTACGTGTTGCAGCACCCAGAACTACGAACATGGGATGTCGAAGTCGTAAGCGCATCACATGCAGGCAAGCCGGTGTGGCATGCACACGGCGATCTCGAGGGATACACGCCACTTGTGTTTGCTGAAGCATACACTGGCGCTGATGCGACAATCCTGTGTCTTGGTCATGGGGCTTCCACAGCGTGGATGTCCGAGCACGACGTGTCTGCGAGTGACCGCGTGATTGATCTTGGCAACGACTTCCGCATAGAACATGCATCATCACCTTGGGTCTACGGATTACCTGAAGTGCACCGCGAGCGAATTCGCACGGCAACACGTGTGGCGAACCCTGGGTGCTTTGCTACCGCGATTCAACTCGGGCTGCTACCGCTCGCAGCGAGCGGACAGTGCACGGGGGATGTTGTGGTGAATGCTGTGACGGGCTCAACAGGCGCTGGGCAAGCCCCTTCGCCAACGTCGCATTATTCGTGGCGTGAGCATAACATGCAGGCATACAAGGTGTTCGAACACCAGCACGAACCAGAGATGCGTCAAACACTCGGTGACGTGCGAATGCACTTCGTGCCCGTACGGGGTCCGTTCACGCGCGGTATTTATGCGTCGATCGTTCTTCTAGGCGAATTCAATCGTGATGCAGTGCTCGCGCAGTATCGCGAGGTGTATGCATCGCATCCGATGGTGCGCGTGATGGATGGATCGCCCGACTTGAAGTCGGTAGTGAATACGTCGCTCTGTCGTGTCGGTATTGCAGCGAGTGATTCGGCGCTCGTGATCACGAGCGTGATCGACAATCTTGGTAAAGGGGCTGCCGGACAGGCAATCCAGAATCTGAATCTGATGTGCGGCTTCGAGGAGACGTTGGGTCTGTTTGCTAAACCACTCGCCTACTAAGGGAGCTACGATGAAGCGATTCACATCTGTACACGATGTTGTTGCCGAACCCGGTCTGCACGCACTGCTGAGCGAAGCACGAGCGTATGCGCAGGACCCCTGGCGTACACCCGAGCTTGGTGCTCGCAAGACGGTTGGGTTGCTCTTCATGAATCCATCACTCCGCACGCGTATGAGCACGCATAAGGCTGCCACGATGCTTGGAGCAGATGTGATCGTGTTGAATGCAGGTAGCGACTCGTGGACACTCGAAACACGCGATGGTGTGATCATGGATGGCACCACAACAGAACACATGAAGGAAGCAGCGGCAGTGATGGGTGCATACTGCGACGTGCTCGGTCTGCGCACGTTCGCCTCACTCACTGATCGTGATGCCGACTACGCTGAAGATGTGCTTGAGAAGTTCATCGCCTACGCTGGACGTCCGGTTGTGAGTCTCGAGAGTGCGACGCGTCACCCGCTGCAGAGCTTTGCAGACTTGATCACAATCGAACAGCACAAAACAGTAGCGCGACCAAAGGTCGTTCTTACGTGGGCGCCGCATCCGAAGGCGCTACCACAGGCAGTAGCGAATTCATTCGTTGAGTGGATGCGACATGTGGATGTCGACCTCGTCGTTGCACATCCGAAGGGCTACGAACTCGATGCATCGTTTATCGGCGACGCAACGGTGACGCATGATCAAGATGAAGCACTTCGAGGTGCACACTTTGTGTACGCAAAGAATTGGTCGAGCTATGCCGAGTATGGAGCGATTCTCTCTCGCGACATGTCATGGACAGTGAGTGCTGAAAAGATGGCGCTCACAGATAATGCAAAGTTCATGCACTGCTTACCTGTGCGACGCAACATGATCGTCACTGACGATGTATTGGACAGTCCGATGTCGATCGTTATCCCACAGGCAGCCAACCGCGTTGTGTCTGCACAAACCGTCCTCGCGCGATTGCTTGCAGGAGCGCACACATGAAGGTGATCAAGATCGGTGGGGCAGTGCTCGATACACCCGAGCTGCGACAGCAGGTGCTATCTGCGATTGCACAGCTTGGAGAACCATGCGTGGTTGTGCATGGCGGTGGTGTGATCGCCACGCGACTTGCGCAACAGCTCAACGTATCGCAGACCATGATAGAAGGGCGTCGCGTCACCGATGCAGCAACACTTGAAATCGTTGTAATGGCATATGCTGGCAGTGTTAACAAGACTCTCGTCGCCGAGCTACATGCATCTGGATGTCCGAGTATCGGCGTTACTGGCGCAGATGCCGATCTCGTGCGTGCGCATCGTCGACAGCACCCGACGATTGACTTCGGATTTGTAGGTGATATCGATCACGTCGATGCGGACCGCCTGCGCATGTTCTTGCAACAGGGGGTCAGCGTCGTCGTTGCGCCCATCACGCATGATGGAAACGGGCAACTGCTCAACACCAATGCCGATACAATGGCTGCGGAGATCGCTATCTCGCTCGCAGCAACTCGAACGCATCATGATGAAACAGTATCACTCCACTTCGTCTTCGAACATCACGGCGTGCTCGCATCGATTGACGATCCACAGTCGCGTATCGCTGAACTCACGGCTGATGATGTCGCTGCTCTCATCGAGCGTGGTGTGATCACGAAGGGCATGATGCCGAAGATCTCGAATGCACTTCGCGCATCGGCTGCGGGTGTCGCCACAGTGATTCAGCATGTAGAGGCCTGCGGAACATTCAATGGGACGCGCGTCGTATGATCGACCTCCTCACGAACCTCATCGCTACGCAGTCCTTCTCGCGAGAAGAACACGCAACGGCGGACATCATCGAAGCCGCATTGCGCAACGCTGGATGTCCTGCAACGCGTATCGGCAACAATGTCGTGTCACTGCCTCCCGCAGACGGACGTCCTGTATGGCTTTTGAATTCCCATCATGACACTGTGCGGCCAGGGGGCGGGTGGACTGTTGACCCGTTTACTCCCACCATCGTTGACGGACGTCTGTATGGTCTGGGCTCTAACGACGCTGGCGGTGCACTTGTCATGATGCTCGCTGCGTATCTGCACTTCGCAACACGCACAGACACGCCTGTGCAGTTTGCCTTCGCTGCAACTGCAGAAGAAGAAATTAGCGGTGAGCATGGTATGGCGCTGCTTACACGCGATGAGTTCCCGACGTATCCCATTGCCTGCGCACTTGTTGGTGAGCCAACGCAGATGCACATGGCAATCGCCGAACGCGGCCTCATGGTGCTTGATTGCACATGGCACGGACGCACGGGGCATGCAGCGCGCAAGGAAGGCATCAACGCCATCTACGAAGCACTGCCGGATCTCGCATGGTTCCGTACGTATGAATTCGGTGACGTCTCGATGACGGTAACGCAGATCAATGCAGGGTCGCAGCACAACGTTGTGCCCGATGCCTGTACTGCTGTTGTCGACGTGCGCATACCAGGATCGCATACGCATGAAGAAGTACTTGCGGTGATTCAGCAGCACGTTGCATGTACATGCGTGCCGCGTTCGATGCGACTGCGATCATCATCGATTACACTTGATCATGCGCTTGTGCAGACTGGTATTGCCCTCGGCATGCACACGTATGCAAGTCCGACGATGTCGGACCAAGCGCTGTTGCCTATTGGCGTGCCATCGCTCAAGATCGGACCCGGCGATAGTGCACGATCACACACGCCAGACGAATGGATCGGTATCGATGAAGTAGAGAATGGCATCACGACGTTTATTCATCTCCTCGAATCAACACTTCGGAGTTTGCAATGAAGCCATGGGATAAAGGGGCCCCCATCGACGCACTGATGGAATCCTTCACCGTTGGACGTGATCGCGACGTTGATGTGCGCCTTGCACGATGGGATGTCGTTGGGTCGATTGCGCATGCGGAAATGCTTGGCGCTGTCGGCCTCATCTCCGACGATGAGCGACGTCAGCTCACGACTGCGCTTTCTGATATGCTCGAAGAGATAGACCGTGATGGCATTGTCATCGACCCCGCATGCGAGGACATTCATTCGCATGTCGAAGCTATGCTCACGCGTAAGCTGGGTGATGTAGGTAAGAAGATCCATACCGGACGCAGCCGCAATGACCAAGTGCTGGTCGACCTCAAACTCTTCCTCCGACATGAGCTTCGCAGTACGCGCATGCGCGTCAAGGAACTCGCCGAGCTGCTCATCAGGCTCGCCAAGAAGCACGTCAATGTTGAGCTGCCAGGATATACGCACTTCCAGATCGCCATGCCCTCAAGCTTTGGACTGTGGTTCGGTGGGTACGCCGAGGCGCTGATTGAAGACTTGCGTGTGCTTGACATGGGCATCGATGCAGCGAATGCCAATCCGCTTGGCAGTGCTGCAGGCTTTGGTACATCGCTGCCGCTTGATCGTGAGCTGACGACGCGCTCATTGAATTTCGATCGGGTACACGTTACCAGCACATTTGCGCAAATGTCACGCGGACGTACCGAGAAGCTTGCTGCCATTGCGCTTGCTCAGCCCCTTTCTACACTTGCACGTTTCGCTGCCGATGTTGTGCAGTATGCGAGTCAGAACTACGGCTTCATCACGTTGCCGGAAGCTTTTACGACAGGATCAAGCATCATGCCGCATAAGCGCAACCCGGATGTGTTCGAGGTGCTGCGTGCGCGTTGCAATCGTATGCAGTCTGTGCCCCACGAGATCGCAACGATGTTGAGCAATCTGCCGTCGGGATATCACCGTGACATGCAGTTCATCAAGGACGTTATCGTTGATGCGATCGATGAGACGCAACTCCTGCTTGACGTTGCGCTGCACGTTGTGCCACACATCACGCCTGTCGAGAATCTGCTGCAAGATCCGTCGTACGATGCGGTATTCAGCGTTGCACGCGTAGAAGAACTCGTCCGCACAGGTGTGCCGTTCCGCGACGCCTATCGCATGGTCGCCGATGAACTCAAGAACGGCACCTTCGCACGTCCGACCACCATCGTTGAAGGCAGTGCGTTGGGGAGCGTAGGGAATCCGGGGATAGAGGCACTGTCACCCTTCGCTCCGCTCGGGTGATGACGCACTTGTGATCGGGTGTTGTCACGGATTCGCTGTCCGATTGCCCTTTGGGGTATGAAGCGAAATTGCATCTACATCATGGCTGACAAGCAGCGTAATAAGTTCTACATCGGCGTCACAAATAATCTAGCGCGCCGCAGAAATGAGCATCTCATTGAAGGCCCCGAGCACTATTGCGGTCGTCATAGGATCTACGACGTTGTGTACGTAGAGTGGTTCGATCAGATTGTACGAGCAATTGCTCGGGAGAAGCGACTCAAACGTCGATCCCGCGCTCAAAAACTTGCAATTATCATTGCATCAAATCCAGAGATGGTCGAACTCAAGCCGCCTTTCTTCTTTCTTCCGACTCGAAACGCGTCATCACCCGAGCGGAGCGAAGGGTGACTTCACCCCACATTGCGCACACGCGTCATCACCCGAGCGGAGCGAAGGGTGACTTCACCCCACATTGCGCACACGCGTCATCACCCGAGCG
>CAJAIA010000043.1 GCA_903939735.1 uncultured Ignavibacteria bacterium | reverse complement strand
GCGACCAGAGAGACAGACCGCCATCACAAAGTGGACTGTCAAAGACCTCTGCCCAAGTTTCAAAGGTGCTCAACACCGGCACCACGCTGCGGGCAATGGGTATGGTATCCGGCATACGGTAGAAGTATCCGCCTTTGAGGTAGGTGCCGGCGACGGTGTCGTCGCGGTAGGCATACACCAGCGAACCATCGGCGCTGATGGCATAGCTCAGCATATCCCGATCGGTGTCAATGTTCTCATCCTCAATACGCGTCCCGGTGATCTGCCAGACGGTGTCGCCGGTCATCAGGTCGAACACCGTCAGCTGCGGGAACCGCATGAGCGTGCCCGGCCCTGTATATGCCAGCGCGTAGCGCCCATTTGCCGAGAACTTGGCATTCCACAGCCTCGAGCCGCCATTGACAGAGCGCCACGGTTTGCCTTCCTTCGTCAGATCCGTAATTATGAACGTGTTGGGTCCGGCACCATCGGGTGCACGATCTCCGATCAACTCGGTCGAGGTATCGTTGAAATGAAAGCCGACAACGCGCATTTCCTCCTTCGTCCCCGACTGCAGGTCATGTAGCTCATAGGTACCAGATCCAAAAACACCCGATTTTGCCACCACCCAGCGTCCGTCGGGAGATATCATGGTTTCATTCTGATCAAATCTCGGCTCCCTCGACGGTATGAACGGGAAGTTCTGCACCAGCTTCCCCTCGGGATACGATACCAGGATCGTATGCAGGGTATCGCGAACCCGGTACTTGACCAGCACCAGCCGTCCGTCCCGTGTGCAGGAGACGGCCTCGGGAGTCACAGACCTGCTTGTCTGCATGAGCTTGGTAATATTCACCCTGCCATGCTCAAGACCGGTGCGCCCATCGACGGCGATCACATGATCATAATAACCGAGGCGGAAGATCAGATTCGCACCTTCGGCAAACGCCATCGCCGGATATCTGTCTGGGTTATCATCATCCGAATTGGCACGATCGTGGGCATACATCCACACCGTATCGCCCACTGAAGGGATCGTGCCCAGCGTTCGATCATACTGCCTGACTTGTGCTGCTGCGGTGGTGCCCGCCCAGCACATGAGAACACACATGGCCATTAGCCATGCTATCGTTGTACATACTCGCGCGTTCATCCTCTACCTCCAATCAAATAGATAACAATGCCCCGAAACATCTCGGGTATTTCTTCTCGGGTATTTCTTTTTCCTATTCCTGTGTCAACATGCAAAAGGTTTATCTCGCCTGATACGACTTTTGTCGTGGTATGAATATGTTTTTGAAATGTGGTATTCATTATGCAGCGTTCATAATGCAAGCAGTGATGTGGGAGCGTCATCACCCGAGCGAAGCGAAGGGTGAGCGAAGGGTGGTCCTCTAATTCATCACGATGGTATAGCTACGTATCGCCGACGGACGATTCTCGGGATGGACGCAGAGCATGTAGCGTCCGGCAGGTAGTGATGCCGGCAGGGAGATCACAAGGCGGCCGCCGGCGGCCATGCCTTGTCCGCCATCGATGCGGCTTGCGGTGGTGCTCCATAGAGACCACGCCATGGGTCCGTCGGAGGACGTCGGCAGTGTAACCGTGCCCGTGGTGGGATTGGGATACACCGGCCCGGAACCTCCCAGACAGGCCACGTTGGATTTCTCTGGTGATCAATCGTGATTTGTTCGAAGGACCCATTGGGAACGTAATCTCGCTCACCCGTTATTGGTTGAGCCAAGGACACGTGGCAATCTGAGAGCAAAACTCCTAGAATCAGCAGCACGACACTTAGCGATCTAGGCTGCGGGAAGTTGCAGGGGGGGCATATACAACTCCAGAATTCTATGAACTACTGTTACTACATCTTGTTCGTAGAGCATACATCCACGCAATCAAAGCTGCAAGGACAATCTGCGGTATGACAGTAGTTGTCATACACGCGATTCGACGCACATGGCTCGCGTCACACCAAGCATCGACGATGCCACCGCCTTGTCACCAACTTCAGTGCCGAAGCCGAAGGCGTGAGCGTTGATACGATTATCCGCGAGCTGACTGCGCGGAAGTGATGCTGCTGAACAAGAGATGCTTTGGAGTGTTAGCGAGCTATGATGAGTGATGAACGAGCTCTATAGCCCTTTAACGATATGCAAAGAGAGTAGGCTCCCGCGTGCAGTGATGATGTATTGATCTCCGTTTGCCATTCTCCTGGAGTTGCGCCATTTGATGCTGACGGGTCCAATTGCCCACATAACATTGAGGCGCCGAGAGCATCGATGATAGACCATTGTGCTCCCTCAAACCCGATTCCGGATGCTGCGATGAAGCGCACTCTGACGTTATCTCGTGCGGGATTAGGTGAAACGGCTACGATGTCGACGAGTTTAAGTGCACGGTAAGGATCGACGTCGTTGACTGAAGTTGACAGCTGCGGAAAGCTAGCTATTGTTGCTGATGATACCGGCCCGTTCGTTACGAGTATCACAGTAGAGTCATTGATAATGCCGCAATCTCGAAACATTTGTCCCGGTAACTCAGTCGGCACCATAATGCTCCGAGGAGTGTCGGATGGTGTCCGAATGGTTGAAAGGAGACCGTTGAAACGTCCAAACAGATAACCGCCATGTGGCAACTCGGCCGCAAAGCTTAACTGATCATCTTCATTGCCATTAGAGGTAAACCAGGTCGTTTCTTGACCAGTTTCAAGATCAACAGTAATGAGGCGAGTCCTTCGATTATCAGCGTTTCTGTTCGACTGAACGATCATCGCAAGAACCGAACCGTGTAGATTCGCACTTGTAACTGTATGATAGTCATTGCTTCGAAACACTTCGACACTGCCCTCTAGATCAATACGCCAAACGATGGCAGATCTATTCAATGCCTCGCCAGGCAGTGAGGCTCGTTCAATCACGCCGGTAACATACCAGTCAGTACCATTTGACAGAATGTGGCCGATTCCGAGCAAAGTATCGGGTTGGGCGGTAAGCCGCGTTATTGTATCAATTGATGCCCAGCCATCGTTTGTGTGTGAGATCATTCGTGTCCATGAATCAACTCCAAACGCACGTTCCGTCTCTGTTGAAAGGACGCGATCAGGTCGATATGTTGATCGAATGCACCAATACTCACTACTCTTCAGATTGACGCGTTTGTGGTTGTAGCTAGAATGATAGGGGATGTACACGAGTGAATCACCAATGATAGCTGCGCTGGCAATGATGCGAGAAGTCGTGCAGCTGTCGTACCGCGGCAGAGACTCAAGAGACAGGCAGCTCGTTGTCCCCAACAGTAAGCGTCTTGACGTTCGTAGTGCCTGCGGTGTTCCGTCTATTCGTCGTATGATGTCATAGCTGGCATCTGGTATTGTTGGGACATATGAGACGGTTGCTATGCCGTCAGCATCAAAGACGGATGTCCTACCTGATGCGCCATAGATCCAGACGGCATTGTTTGCTGCAAGCAGGCCACGAGCAGAAATGTCTGGCTCGTTTTCAATGGACAAGTCTGTATAGTCAAAGATGGCACCGTGCGCAGTAAGTTGTTTAATCCGGTGACCTGTTGCAACAATCATGGATGAGTCGTTGATAGCAGCGGCGGCTTCTCCAGCGATCGACGACACGAGTTCGAATGTGTCCGATAATTCTTGTAGAATGTAAAGCCGGTGCTCGGATTCGCTCAACGTCAGAGGTGTTGACAACACAAGTGATCGTAGCGAGGGCGACACTGAAAGTGCTTTAACGGCAGACGCTGCAAACTGCTGTCCCCAGGTGACCACACAAGTGTTCAGCTGAGCACTGTACGAGAGCGCTCCGAGCCTTCCAGAACCATCAAGTACGTGGTTCGATGGATCACTCTGAGCTAGCAGTATGATCTGAGTGCTCTCGCCCTCAAGAATTGGCACCCAGCGCCGTGCGCGCTCGTCTAACATTACAAGTGAATTGGTCGATGTTAGTCCGACAAGGATGCCTTCGCGAAGGCGCATCAAGGAGCGCACCTCCGCACCTACGATGGTATGGCAGGAATTCTGACTGCCACAAAGTATGGCGCTTCCAGTGGAAGTAACACGTACGATGTACCCCGATGGTAAGATGGAAGCATCAACGCAGGACGAGTTATTCGGCAGTTCATAGAGTGTAGGAGCAGGGTCAGCAATGCCATCCCGATACATCCAAGCACAGCCACGTTTATCAACGAGCATTACATTGCTCTGCAATGCCGAGGCGGCAATGATCTCTGTGCTGAGATGTTTGGATGGGGCTAGCTGTTGAGCCAAGCATGCAGCATACCCAAGGAATCCAATCCCAACGGCAAAAGCGCAACGAGCGATGCGAGCTACTACCTTCAATAGCACGTCGTATAGCATGGGCTTTCGTAAGTAGTAGTTGGGAAGAACGTTGGGAAGGTCAAAGGGGTGTTTGGGCTATTGAAGGTGTCCCGACCAATACAGCAAGCACGAGCAATGCAGATATCGCAAATGTTGGAATGCTGCGCTTGATATAATCTACTGCGACAATGCTGGTCAACAGAGATGTAGCCATAGTAGTACCTCTTCAGTGGTGATGATGAAGTGTTACTTCCGACGATCTATCCGGTAATATACATCCTTGGTCAAACGACGCAATACCGCAGAGGGTCGACATTTCGCCGTACCTTTGTGGCATGGGTCTCGTAGCAATCGTTGGCCGACCAAACGTCGGCAAGTCCACACTGTTTAATCGCATCATCGAAGAACGCCATGCCATTGTGGAAGGCGTGCCAGGTGTTACGCGTGATCGTCTGTACGCCAAGGGCGAGTGGGCAGGTGTGGTGTTCCAGCTCGTGGATACGGGCGGTATCGTGCCTCACAGCGATGATGTGTTCGAAAGTGCCATTCGAGAGCAGGCGATGCTTGCGATCGATGAAGCGGATGTGATCCTCTTCGTCGTGGACGGCCGTGACGGTCTGACGCCGATTGATAGCGAGATTGGTGGCTTGCTGCGTAGCTCAAAGAAGCCTGTGGTGCTGGTCGTCAACAAGTGCGACAACGCATCAGGCGATCTAAACGCATCTGAATTCTATGCGCTGGGTCTGGGTGATCCGTTCGCGATCTCTGCGTTGAATGGTCGAAGCACGGGCGACTTCCTGGATCTTGTTGTGTCGCACCTGCGTGATGACGAACAGATGGAAGACACACGACTCAAGATTGCGATCGTTGGACGTCCGAACGTGGGGAAGAGCTCGCTGACAAATGCGCTGCTTGGCAAGGACCGCATGGTGGTAACACCAATCGCGGGTACAACACGCGATGCGATCGACAGCGTGCTGACGTATTACGGAGAGCAGATCGTTCTGATCGATACAGCAGGTCTGCGTCGCCGGAGCCAAATCAAGGAGAGCATTGAGCTCTTCAGCACGATGCGCACATCACGCGCGATTGATCGATGCGATGTAGCGGTGGTGGTGGTCGACGCAGTTCAAGGCCTCGAAGCGCAAGACAAGCGCGTGATCTCGGAAGTTGTGGAAGCGCGCAAGGGGATCATCATCGCGCTCAACAAGTGGGATCTGGTTGAGAAGGATACGAAGACAGCCGATGCGTTTGTGCAGAAGATCTACGATGACCTGCCGACGCTCGACTATGTGCCGATCGTAACGATCTCAGCGATCACGAAGCAGCGGATCACGAAGCTCGTCGAAATGGCAAAGAAGATTCAAGAGCGTCGTTGTGTGCGTATTCCAACGCACGAACTCAATGAGGAGCTGATTGCGATGCTCGAGCGTACACCGCCACCAAGTGTGAAGGCGCGCGACTTGCGCATCAACTACGTGACGCAGGTGAAGACCGAACCACCATTGTTTGCGTTCTTCTTGAACTTCCCTGAGCTGCTGCCGGAAGCCTACAAGCGCTTCATTGAACGTCAGCTGCGTAAGCTGCACGACTTCGAAGGCGTGCCGATCAGCTTTGTATTCCGGAAGAAGAACAACCGCGATTAACCCGTCGTGGGCTGTTATGCGAACAGCTCAATGCCAAGCACAACACATCCGATCGCGAGCACGACCCACCCGAAGGCTGCTCGAAGCACGGTGTTGTCGATGCGTCGAGATAGAAGTGTGCCCGTGATGATGCCTGCGGTTGCGACTGCTGTAAACGTCAGCACGTACGGCCAATCGTAGCGCATCCCATCGGCCATGTCGACCATAACGCCGGTGAAGGAGTTCACGCTGATGAGTACCAGCGATGATGCGACTGCTCGCTTCATGTCGAGGCCAGCCCATATAGCGAGTGCAGGCGTGATGAGAAATCCGCCGCCCACTCCAAGGAGTCCGCCAATTGCACCGATCACAATGCCGAACGCACTGAGTCGCAATGGATGTAGCTCGTGTGTGTCTGACGGTGCCGTCTTGCGTCCGCGCATCATCGCAAGTGCAGCCACAAGGAGGATGATACCGAAGAAGATCATCTGTACGCGCTGCGGAACAAACTGATCCAAGTACCCACGCACAGCGATCAGCGAGAGGATCGTCGACGGACCGAACCATGCAATCGTGCGCCACGCGATGAGGCGCTGACTCCATTGCATGCCAACAGCGATTGCCGATGAAATCGTCACGACGAACAGCGCGTATCCGTCGGCAAGCTCAGGTGGGATGCCACCGATGTAGACAAAGGCTGGCACGGCAACGATCGCGCCGCCCGCCCCTAAGAGTCCGAGCGACACGCCAATTGCTGCCGCAATAGCAAGCATGAGTGGCGTCACGCTGTCACCGCCGTTGCGCGATCGAGCTCATGCGCGATTGCTGCGTATGGTTGCACGCCGGCCTGACGCCAGATGGGCTTGCCGTTCTGGAAGATGATGAGCGTTGGGATGCTCTGGATGCCAAACCGCGCTGCAACTTGCGGCTTGTTGTCGACGTTGACCTTGATCACGACCGCGCGCCCCTTATAGTCGCGCGCAATCTGCTCGATCGTCGGTGCAACAGCATGACACGGTCCGCACCACTCGGCCCAGAAGTCTACAAGGATGGGCTGCGATGTTGATGTCAACAGCTCATCGAAGGAACCCGTTACCATTGCAGCATGCCTCCCTCGAGGTTGACGAGATTCGTGAAGCCCTGCATGCCGAGGAACATGCATGCTTGACCGCTGCGGTTGCCCGAGCGACAATACACGATGACTTCGCGATCGCGATACGGTTCGAGTTCGTCAAGTCGCGCAGGAAGTTCGCCGAGCGGAATCAGCATTGAATCTGGAATATGCACTTCGGCATGTTCTTCTGGTTGGCGCACATCGATAAGAACAAGATCCTCGCCTGCGGCAATGCGCTCCTTGAGTGCTGCTGGTGTGATGTGTGCGAACATTATGCTGATCTCTCCTTAGAAACTGGTGCGCCCGCGGCGTTCCAGCCGGCGAACCCTTGTGGGAAATTGACAACGTTGGTGAAGCCTTCACGCTGCAGGATGCTAATAGCAATACTTGATCGATCACCTGCCTGACACGAAATAACGACTGGCGTATCGCGTGGAATCTCATTCGTCCGACCCTGCAGATACCCTGCATGCAGATGCATTGCACCAGGGATGTGTCCTGCGTCGTACTCGCTTGTTGCACGCACATCCACCACGCTCAACGAACCATCTGCATGGTGTGCTACGAGATCATCGAGATGGATCTGCGGTACTTCTTCGAGTTCATGTCCTGCATCTTGCCAATCGGTGACGTTTGGATAATAGCCTGCAACCCCGTCGAGTCCGATACGCATGAGTTTGCGTACCACATCGTCGAGGTTCTCTTCGTCGGTGATCAGTGCAAATGGCTCGTCGTAGTTCAACACCCAGCCAGCCCATGTTGAGAAGGCCTTGTTGTTCTGAATATTGATCGTTCCTGGGATGTGTCCGCCCGCAAACGACACTTTCGAACGTGTGTCGATAACGTGCCGATTCGACGTGAGTATATCGCGCAGTTCGCCCAACGTGAGGCGCTTCGGCGATGGCACGCTGTCGAGCAATGGACGTTCCACCTTGTTCAGCTTCTTCATCATCGCGAAATAGCTAGGGGGCTCTGGTTGCCCAGAGAGTAGCTCTGCAACGAAGGCATCCTCCGACGTGTGACGCAGTGCCCAGTTGACGAGCTTCTCATAGCCGACGGTTGATGACGGAATTGCGCCCAGTGCTTTGCCGCATGCCGAACCAGCGCCGTGGGCAGGATGCACCTGGATATGATCTGGCAGTGCTTTAAAGCGTGCGAGCGACTTCCACATTTGACGTGCGCCAACCTCCATCGTACCGACGAGGCCTGCGGCCTTCTCCAGCAAGTCGGGACGTCCGACGTCGCCAACAAAGACGAAGTCGCCAGTGAAGATCATGATTGGAACATCTGCTGCAGCCGGCGTATCGGTGACAAGGAATGAGATATGCTCGGGAGTGTGACCCGGCGTGTGCATGGTTTCGATCTTGATGTTGCCAACCATAAACGTATCGCCATCGGTAAGGCTCACGTGATCGAACTCATACTGCCACTCTGCGCCCCCTTCATTGGAGAGGTACATCATGGCACCCGTCACATCGGCGAGCTCGCGCGTGCCACTGAGGAAGTCGGCATGGATATGCGTTTCTGCAAGGTGCGTGATGCGCAGGCGTTCCTGACGAGCGATATCGATATAGGTGTCGATGTCGCGCTTCGCATCGATGACCAAGCATTCGCCGGTCTTCTGGCAGCCGACCATGTAGGATGCGTGGGCGAGGCCCGGTTCGTAGATCTGCTTGAAAAACATATGACGTCCTTTCAGTTCTATGCCGTAGAGAAGTATGCGAACCTACGGCACGCCATGTATTCGCGTTCGTGACTTTTGCACAATTCTGTCATGTGCGTGACAGAAGTCCCTTACGATCGATGATCGTTATTGAGCCTCGATGGAGCTCTACCCAGCCCCTTGCCACAAAGTCTCGCAGGATTCGTGTGACAACCTCACGTGCGGTGCCAGCTTCTTCGGCAAGCTTTTCGTGCGTTGCATTGATGATAGGCGAGTGATGTCGCGCAGCATGATCAATGAGGATGCCTGCTAACCGTTCGTCCATCCGACGAAACACGATCTCCTCGATGAGGATCATCACGTCGGTTAGTCGTGACGCAAACATGC
The DNA here is from genome assembly GCA_903939735.1 of uncultured Ignavibacteria bacterium. Taxonomy (GTDB): domain Bacteria; phylum Bacteroidota; class Ignavibacteria; order Kapaibacteriales; family Kapaibacteriaceae; genus UBA10438. Next base: position 10,237 of record CAJAIA010000043.1, on the reverse strand, counting down.
TGAACACATAGTCGCGTGCCTCGTTGGAGGTGTTCATCAGGTTGCGGAAGTCATCCGTTGAAATCGTTAAGACGGTCGCTTGCTCTTCAACAACTGCACTTGCCTGGTGAATCGGGTTCGAGAGAGCGCATGACATCGACAGAATGCATGTATCGCCTTCACTGAGACGATAGAGTGTGATCGACTTGCCCGCGTCGTGATCCTTAAAGACACGTATTGAGCCAGATAGTACGAACCCTATTCGGCCACAGCCTTCGTTCTCGCGGAACACGAACGTGCCAACTGGCAAGTCCATACGGTGCACCTGATCCGGAGGAAGAAAGGCGAACACGTCGGGTAGTGTGAAGTCGGTTTGTTCCATGAGCGAAACTACATGAAAAAAATGCGTTGGCATACGGAACCCATGTCTTGACGAACGGTGCATTTGGTGCGCTGACTCATACGGACATGTTGCGCACAGACCTTTTGCAGCAGCCATTTTCAGAGGGAGTAGTGCGATGCATGTCAACCGCAGCGAATTGTATCGATATCTCACGCGACGATATTCGGGGGCTACGTCCGATGATGTGGATGAAGCTATCCAACACGCGGTAACGGTTACATACGAAATGAGTGTTTTGCGAGAACCGCCGAACAACGCGCAGGCCTACATCACAACCGTTGCCACGAGGGCGCTTACACGTACAATCGCGCGATCGCGTACGATGGTGCATCCTGATCGGGATGAAGAGTACGGATGGATGCCGTATGAGCGTGTAACATCGCCCTTAGTTGTTGTGCCACGGCACGACGAAGCTGTTGATACTGCTACGGTGCTCGCTCGACTCTCAGCGCAGGATGCCGCGTTGCTTCGACGTCACTATCTGGAGGGTATTCCGTTCGAGGAGATTGCTCGTGAGTGGGACCTCACACCGGAGTGTGTTCGTAAGCGTCACGAGCGTGCATTGAAACGAGCACGTGCGTTGTTTACGACCCCGCGTCGTTCTGAAGCGCCTTGATCTTTGCCAGATCGTGCGATAAGTCTACGATGTTGCGGATCACTCCCTGCGTCATGCCGAAGTATACCTCGTCGAATCGACGAAGCGTTTCGTCATCGGCATTGTTCACGAGTGTTGCCAGGTGCTCGCGCAGTCCATTCATCTGAATTGCGAACTCTTCTTCAAGCTGACGGAAGCCTTCGTCTCCGGGTTGGACGCGACGGAGTGTTGAATAGACCTTCCATGTTGCTGTGCCTGTGCGAGAGATCTGATTGAACAGGTCTGCATCGCCGAGCGTCGCTCCAAGTTCGAGAATTGTTGCCACGTCGTTCTGCTTGCGGAGTCCACCTTCGATGGATGCTTCGAGAAACTCGATTACGGCACGGGTGTCGTCGGAGAGCTGCATTGGCGTTAGTACTGAACTGTGGCGAGGATCGAGCGGAAGATTACTTCCTGTGTTGCGTTGTCAGGGACGTCTTTGCCACTGACAGTCAGGGGAACGAGCGCGATCTCGTAATGATTGCCGAGTGTCGACGTGCATACAGCTGCCCGCGTACGGAGTCCGCCCGCCACCATCGAGAAATCATAGAGTCCGAACCGACGTGGACCAAGCTCTGCTGTTCGGTAGGTGCCAATAAGCTTAACAGCGCCAGCCGATTTGCGAACGTGCTTCTGATAGGCAACGCGCGCCAGACCCAGCATCCCTTCTTCTTCGGTCATCTCGCGTGTTGACTCGCCGTGTGGCACAGAGCTCACAACCATCGAGAGCGTGTACTCTGGATTAACAGCGATCGACACGATGTCGGCCGATGCTTCGCCCTTCGAATCGAGGAACACCCAGCCCTTTGGGAGAAGCGCAATGAGGTCGCCTGCGCGAGTGCGGACGAGTTCGTCGCTCATGTCGATCTGTGGTTGCGGACTCAGCGCGACGTGCTGTACATCGTCGGTCTGTTGTGGTGCTTTTACGAACAGACACGAGGGGAGTGTGATGCCAAGCAAAGCCATCACAACGATGGAGATCGTACGCCGGCGTATTACTTCCACGATTGCTCTCCAACCGTAACCGCTACGGGAAGGTTGTTTTCGCGCGGAACGCGTGGACATGAGAACGCGTCATTATAGGCGCAGAACGGATTGTAGGCGCGATTAAAATCAATCACATACACCGAGTCACTCGTTCGCTCAACATCGAGGTAGCGTCCACCGCGGTAGCTCGTCTCGCCCGTCGTGCGATCCGTGAATGGCACGAAGTACGAGTCAGTCGGCCCGCCAATAAACTGATAGGCAACAAGCGTGCACGCTGTTGCGCCATACGTAAACATGAAGCGTCCTGCGCGCAACGCGGGGCGTAACTCCGATGTCGTTGTTGTCATGGTCATTGTGTCGGCAGCTGCAGCAGGAACAAACACTGCATCAACGACGCCTTCTTCGGAGGGGGCGAAGTACTTCAGCCCCTTGAAGGTGTCGCGCATGTGCTCGGGAATCGGACTCTCAGCATTGGTGCGGAAGGCCTCGTCCTTTTCGCGTCGCACGTCGAGCAATTCCTGCTCGTCGAATGTCGACGAATCCGCACCGGTGTCTTCTTCGCAACCTGCGAGGAGCACGCAGCAAACCAGCACAGCGAGTACGCGTGTGATCATGACTTTTGCTCGTCTGCCGGGAAGTTCTTCCACATCATTGATTCAACGGGTGCGTTGACGCGCGCGTTGTACTTAGCTGAGCTTTTCGCGTTGTACGGATTAATCACAGTGCCATCGACGGCGAAGTAAATCAACTGTCCGATAGGCATGCCTGCATATACACGCACCGGCTGCTTCACGCTGATCTCCAGCGTCCAGAAGTTGCAGAATCCGATGTCGCCCTTGCCTGCAGTGGCGTGAATGTCGATACCCAAACGTCCAACGCTGGACTTACCTTCGAGAAACGGCACGTGTGCGTGTGTTTCGGTGTACTCTTCGGTTACTCCCAGATAGAACTTCTCTGGCACCAATACGATGCCTTCATCCGGGATCGGATACAGCTCAATCTTGTTGTGGCGCTTTGCGTCGAGCTCGCGATCTACATACTCGGCCAACATCCGGCCAAGGTGTACATCGTACGAGTTGGAACCAAGACAGGAGCGATCATACGGCTCGATCTTGATCGTGCCACGCTCCATGTGGGCAAGGATTTCAGCGTCTGTGAGAATCATGGACGAAGTTACGAAGAGAGCGGCGAATCAGACGGTAGGGTCGACCCTGTGTGGTCGACCCTACCGTAAATCCGATTCAATTGTGTTGCGTCGACCCTATGTGGTCGACCCAAAACCCGACGACCACATAGGGTCGCCGCTACTTAGTATCGTTCGTTCTTCACGCCCATTGTGTGCAGCCTGTGTTGCAGGCTGGTCCAGAGCACGCCAATGCCGTAGATGGTGCTACGGCGGAAGTTGATCGACGATGCGTCGTCGAAGTACTTTGTCGGACAGGTGACTTCGGCGATTTCGAAGTCCTTCATGATGATCTGCGAGAGCATCTGATTGTCGAAGACGAAGTCGTCGGAGTTCTTCTCGATGTCGATGGCTTCCAGCACAGTGCGCGAGAAGGCGCGGTAGCCTGTGTGGTACTCCGACAGTTTCTGTCCGACCAAGAGGTTCTGGATGAAGGTGAGTCCGCGATTGGCGATGTACTTGTACAGCGGCATGCCACCACGACGAGCCCCCTTGCCGAGAATGCGGCTACCGAGGACAACGTGGTACACATCGTTGGCGATTAAGTGTGCCATCGACGGAATGAGCTTCGGTGTGTACTGGTAATCTGGGTGAAGCATGATCACGATATCGGCACCAAGGTCGAGTGCTGCGCGGTAGCATGTCTTCTGATTGCCGCCATAGCCTCGATTGCGATCGTGACGAATCACGTGCTTAATCCCGAGCTCACGTCCAACGGCAGATGTGTCGTCGCGCGAATGATCGTCGACGAGAACAACATCATCGACAATGTCGAAGGGGATCTCGCGATAGGTCATTTCAAGGGTCTTCGCAGCGTTGTACGCTGGAAGCACCACGACGATGGTTTTGCCGTTGATCATTCGATCTCGAAGATAACGTTCACAGAGGCTGACAAGTCGAGTGTGCCACCGCTGACGGGCGTGCTTTGCATTGCGTCGGCGTTCAGGCTGCGAGCTCCGCGCACAATGAAGTTGTTCCCATAGTCATGCGTGTTGCTGCTAATTGAGATTGGACGCAAAACCTTTGCGCCTAGCGCGCCCGCAAGTGCATCGGCGCGTGTGCGTGCATTGCGTGCAGCTTCGATCTGCAATGAGTCGCGAAGCTGTTCACTGTTTGTCCGCAGGAACGTGAGCTGATCGAGGGTGTTACCTCCGCTTGCTACCGCCTCATTGATCACCGTCTCGACATTGTCGAGCTTGGTGAGCGTGATTGTGACAGCATTCTGCATCTGGTACTTCACCAGGTTGCGCTTGCCCGATGTGTATTCGTAGACAGGGGAGATCTGCAGCTGCGTTGTTGCGATATCCTTCTTCGCGATGCCGATGCGTTGAAGCGCATCGAAGATCGCACGCACGCGACGATCGTTGTCGGCCTTGATCTTTGTGATGTCCATACCCTCGGTCACAACGCCAATGCGGATCTCTGCTTTGTCGGGCTGTACATCCATCGACGCTTCACCGGTGACGGTGATGGTGCGACGTTGATCAGTGTGTGGTGTCTGTGCCTGCACGAAAGATGCGGAACAGAGAACGAGCAGAGCTGCAATGACGTGGTGCATCATGCGATGATCTCCGAGAGTGATGTCCATTCTTCCATCAATGCGTCAAGCAGACGCTTGGCGGTCTCGTAGTTTGTGACCGTCTTGTGCTGCTTGACCGGATCCTTGTAGAGCTCCGGGTCGGCCAAGATAGGCTCTAAGCCTGCAATCGTCTTCTCTTGCACAGCGATCTGACGTTCAATGTCGGCGATACGGCGTTCGGCTTTCTTCTTTTCCTTATCGCGCAGTTTTTGCTCTTCACGAATCTCAGCAGCAGACTTCTGCGGAGCAGCAGGCTGATGTGCTGAATGCAATGGGATCTCATGCGGAGGGGGAGCGTCCTTCACATGCGGATCATCAAGCAGCTTGAGGTACGTATCGACGTCGCCCTCGTACTCCTTGAGTGTACCGCGGCGGAAGGCGATGATCTTCTCTGTCAATCCATCCAAGAAGTCACGGTCGTGCGATACCACGATCATCGTTCCGTCGTACGTCAGCAGCGCTTCTTTGAGCACTTCTTTCGACAACATATCGAGGTGGTTCGTCGGCTCGTCAAGGATGAGCAGGTTGTATGGCTGTAGGAGCAGGCGTGCAAGTGCGAGACGTGATTTCTCACCACCGCTGAGTACGCCGACTTTCTTGTTGATATCATCGCCACGGAACAAGAATGCACCGAGGAGCGAGCGAATACGCGGACGCATTTCAGGGGGCGATGCTTGTTCCATCACTTCGTACACAGAGTTGTGTCCGCCCATCATGTCGGCTTGATGCTGTGCGTAGTACCCGACGCTCACGTTGTGTCCGAGTGTAACAGTGCCTGACGTCAGTGGCTCGACGCCTGCGATGACCTTTGCGAGTGTCGTCTTGCCTTCACCGTTCTTGCCGATGAATGCAATCTTCTCGCCACGTTCAAGGGCGAAGTCAACGCCCTTCAGGACGCGCTTTTCGCCGTAGCTCTTCACCACACCAAGGCAGTCGACAACCGTTCGGCCTGATCGAGGAGCTGGTGGAAACGAAAAGTGAATCGATGATGTGTCTTCTTCATCGACTTCGACAACTTCCATGCGCTGCAGTGCCTTGATGCGAGATTGCGCACGTGATGCAAGCGATGCTGTGTACTTGAACTTATCGATCCACTTCTGCATCCGCTCGCGCTCGCGGTTCTGACGTGTCGCGAGTGCTCGCTGCTGTTCCATGCGCTCTGAGCGAATGTCCTCGTACTCGGAGTATGACGCAGGGATGTCGTAGACCTTGAACTTGGTGATCTCGATGGTGCGGTTGGTGACGTTATCGAGAAACGCACGGTCGTGCGAGATGAGGACGACCGCTCCGTCGTACGACGTAAGGAAGTCTTCAAGCCAACGCACGGAATCGATATCAAGGTGGTTCGTCGGTTCGTCGAGGAGTAAGCAGTCGGGATGCGACAACAGCAAGCGACCGAGCTCGGCGCGCATCTGCCAGCCCCCTGAAAAGGCAGTAAGCCCTTTGTCGAGGTCTGCTGGGTCGAAGCCAAGTCCGGTGAGCACGCGTTCGATGTCAGCGTGCATCGTAAGACCACCGCGTCGTGCATACATGTCGTTTGCATCCGTGAGGCGTTGCACGAGCTCCATGTAGGAGTCGCTCTCGTAATCGGTGCGCGTTTCAATTTGATGCTGCAGATGCTCGATCTCCGCTTGGAGTCTGAGCACTTCTTCAAACGCAAGCATTGCCGTCTCGCGAAGCGACTTGCTAAGGTCGAGCGTAAGATCCTGCGAGAGCAATCCAATGCGGATGCCCGTTTGCATCGACACATCGCCGCCTGTTGCCGTACGCTCACGTGCAATGATGCCCATCATCGTCGACTTGCCGGCGCCGTTGCGTCCAACCAAACCGATGCGGTCGCCCGCTTGAATGAGGAACGAAACGTTCTTAAAGAGAATTCGTGTGCCGAAGTCAACAGTGATGTTGGTTAATGCAATCACAGTGTCTCCAGCGCATCGAGAATGAGTTCAGCACAGGCACGTTTCGACATTGGCGGGTAGGAGCGTGGTTCGTGATGATGTGTAATCAGCGTAATTGTGTTGTTACCGGTGCCGAAGCCGCTGTCGGCAACACCGGCTTTATTGGCAACGATCATATCGGCATTCTTTCGCACGAGTTTGTCCTGCGCATAGCCGATCACGTTGTCGTGTTCGAGTGCGAAGCCCACAACACGCTGATGCGCTTGCTTCGCTGCGCCAACCGTTGCGAGGATGTCCTGCGTGCGTGTGAGCTCGAGCGACATCGTCTCGCTCGATTGTTCTGTCTTCTTCAGTTTGCCATCCATGGGATGCGTTGGCGTGTAATCAGCAACCGCAGCCGAGAAGATGAACACGTCGTGATTCGTTGTGTTCATTACGGCAGCGAACATGTCGGCAGCGCTGACAACATCGACGCGTGCAACGCCATGTGGCGTCGCGAGGTGTGTCGGACCCGTAATGAGCGTCACTAAAGCGCCGCGCTGTTGTGCAGCGGCAGCCAGTGCAAAGCCCATTGTGCCTGTAGCATGATTCACGATTGATCGCACAGCGTCGATGCGCTCGTGTGTTGGACCTGCGGTGATCACCACGCGCTTGCCTGCGAGTGATGTCGAAGCTGATCGTTCGATCGGTGTTTCGTTGTGTTCTGCTGTGCCGGTGTGCATATGCGCATACACAGCAGCGAGCAACGTCTCGAGCTCCGGCAGACGTCCCTTACCGATGAGTCCCGAGGCGAGTTCACCTTCGGCCGGTTCGATCACGAAGACGCCATCACTGCGGAGTTGTGCTACGTTGCGCTGCACACTTGGTTGGTCCCACATGTCGGTGTCCATTGCGGGGGCAACGAGCAGTGGCGTATCGAGTGGACGTGATGCGACGACCGTCATCAATGCGGTATCGCACAGTCCAGTTGCAAGACGCGCAACGGTTGTTGCCGAGCATGGGGCGATCAGCATCACATCAGCCCAGCGAGCTAGATGCACGTGCCACGAGCCCCCTTCCTGAATTGCAGGATCGTAGGGGTCGATAATCACTGGGTGTTGCGAGACCGCTTCGAGGGCAAGGGGCGCAACAAACGCCCGAGCCGACGGCGTCATCACCACGCGCACGTCGTGTCCTGCACGACGTAGGTCGCGCACGAGCCACGGCGCTTTGTACGCCGATACGCTGCCGGTGATGCCGAGGAGAATCTTCATGGAGACAAAAAGAGCCATCGCGGGTACACCGGATGGCTCTGAATCATTGATTGCGTGAACTTACTCCGTCGCAGCAGGTGCGTCGCTGTTATTGCGGAGGTGGATCTGACCGCTTGTCATTTCCTTCATTGCCATGAATGTTGGCTTTGGAAGGAGATCGAATTCCTTCGAGATCGCGATCTGATCTGCGTTTGGACCCTCTGCTTCGTCGGTATCGACGATCACGTCTGCAAGGCGCTCAGAGATCTGCGTCTTGATTTGATCGTTGATCTGGCGTGAGCGCAACCCCATGGCTACGATCGACTTATAGATCGAGCCCTTAGCAGACTCGTCCGCGCGGACCTTCACAGGATTTACGATATACGTGCTCATACTGGCCTCCGGGGGGAGTTTGGGTCAAAAACAGGGACCGCAAAGATATGAAGATCGGGCGGAATAGCGGCGTTTGAATTCGAAGTTGATAATCGAGCGCAACCTGCAGACTCAACTTTGTGAAATGTTATGTAAGCGACGATCTACGTAAGCTCTTGAGAAATAGTCAGTTGTGCTGTTTTTGTCTGAAGTATTAACGCTTGCTGTGTACACTCCAGTAATCGTAAGCGAATCTCACACGATACCAACGCCAAGCTTCGACACCCGGCTGTACGCTATGTTCGTGAGCCAATAGTAATCGACACGGACCGACGGTAAGTACCGTGCATCCGTCGCTGTCTCGCCACGTGAAGAACGTATTCCAACCGTTGGAACGGCTTCAATCTGCAAGAGTTAAAGGTGACCGTACGATCGTTGAGGCGTGACGGAATTGTTGGGGTACGCTTATCGTTGATCCGACTGGATGAGTTGCCGAGCTCGATCAATGACCGCAGAGGCCCACAACGGTCGAGGTAACACCTCTCGATTTCCCTTGCCTATGACCACAAAGGACGGATATGAATTGATATGAAGTGCTCGAAAAATCGAGTTCGATGAATACTTCCCTGGATGCACGATTAGGTGCTCCGCAGACGCATCGCCGATAAACTGCTTCCATTGCCGAGTGCCTGAAGGCAATTCGTTCGCTATATGGATGAAGTTCACTCCGTACAGCGCTAGCGAGTCTGATATGCTCATTGCTGCATCGTACTCCCTAATGCAAGGCTCACACCATGTTCCCCAGAAATGAAGCACATAGACCGAATCAGGGGAAAGCTGCCGACGCACCTTCGTGCCATTTCGGTTCAATGCCTCAAACTCTTTAACAATCCGTCCATTAATTGTTTGGCAAGCTTCGCTAAGCTCGCGCTTCGCTTCACGGCAGTAATAGCCGTTACTTTGTGAAGCGAGACTATCGATGATGCGAGGTAGCGGTTGATCACACGATGAAAAGTCAACGCCAGGGTTTACCGCTGAACCAGTGATGAAGCTATACGCCACTTCACATGGACAGAAGTCGCCAAGTAGAGAGCGTATACGATCCCACCGGCCCTTATCGCGCCTGTCCAAGGCAATGATTTGTGCTATCCCAAGCGCCATTGTTCGCGCGAGAAGATACGATTCGGCAGACATCTGTTGATGTCGGAGAAGAATGCCAGATGCGGGGTGCTTCATTGAAGTCTGTAACCGTGTTCGGAGATTCCCAACAAACTGCTTGAGTGCTTTGTGTGCGGCCGGATCAATCGAAGTGGCTGCTACATTAAATGCAGTGAGGGGAGAAACATGGGTGCATCGTTCGTCAATGGTCTGATCCAGACGCACAAGCACAACGTCTAATGGTTCAGCGCGCATTTGAAACAGTATCTGCGGAATAGTATCGACGAATGACTGAACGATACGACTGTAGTCACGAACCCGTGAGTCTGATATCGAAACTCCGTTATCGGTGCACGTGATCACCAGTGACGAACAAGACACAACCGCAGGGTTGAGGTAGTAGTTAGCCCACAGGTTTGTGTCGGATCGGGAGATGTTGATGAAATACGATGGTGCTGTGCGAAGCAATACTCGTGTCGTATCTGGGGGAAGATGCGCTGACACGACAGTGTCTTCTCTATTTGTGATTCGTACGCCCCACTGTGATGATCGTGAATCAACAATGATTCGAACTTCAATCTGTTGCCCAGGAGTAGAAGACACCAGCTGTGCATGTGCTGCTGTGTGAACGGCGCAGATCGCAAGGGGCAAGCAGTACGCTACCCGCAACCACTGAACGAGTGCAACGATGTAACCTATTTCAATCACAGGAATGCCTTGATGGGAACGCGACAGTCGTGATCAAGATACAATGATTGGCTTGGGAGAGGAACGCCGCCCCCCCCCCCCCCCCCCCCCCCCACAAAACGGGG
>CAJAIA010000042.1 GCA_903939735.1 uncultured Ignavibacteria bacterium | reverse complement strand
GTTCACGTTAAGGTGCTTTGGTCCGTCGGCTGTTGCCGTGATGAACGGAAGATTCACATCTGTCTGCAGCATCTGCGAGAGTTCGATCTTCGCCTTCTCAGCGGCTTCGCGCAAGCGTTGGAGTGCCATCGGATCCTTGCGGAGGTCGATGCTCTCTTGCTTGTTGAACTCATCGGCAAGGAAGTCGATCAGACGCTGATCGAAGTTATCGCCGCCAAGGTGTGTATCACCGTTAGTCGACTTCACTTCGAACACACCGTCGCCGATTTCGAGAATCGAGATGTCGAACGTACCACCACCAAGGTCGTACACAGCGACCGTCTGATTCATGCCCTTCTTGTCCAGACCATACGCCAGCGCAGCTGCTGTTGGCTCGTTGATGATGCGTCGCACCGTCAACCCTGCAATCTCACCCGCGTCCTTTGTTGCCTGACGTTGAGCGTCGTTGAAGTAGGCTGGTACTGTGATAACGGCTTCGGTAATCTTCTCACCGAGGTAATCCTCAGCAGTCTGCTTCATCTTCTGGAGCGTCATTGCCGAGATTTCAGGGGGCGAATACAGACGTCCGTCGATATCCACGCGCGCTGTGTTGTTCTCACCAGCAACTACTGCATACGGTACGTTCTTGGCTTCGTCGGACACTTCCGACATCTGGCGTCCCATGAAGCGCTTGATCGAGTAGATCGTGTTCTTCGGATTTGTGACTGACTGGCGCTTTGCGGCTTGACCCACAAGACGCTCGCCACTCTTTGTGAACGCAACGATCGATGGTGTTGTGCGCATGCCTTCGGCATTGGCGATCACCACCGGCGTTGTTCCTTCCATGACCGACACGCACGAGTTCGTGGTGCCAAGGTCAATTCCTATGATTTTACCCATGAGGGTCTTCCTGTATAATGTGATGAGTCTTCGTTGGTGTCGAGAAAACGCCTAGGAAAAGCGTGCCAAGACGGAATGTTGCCGCCAAATCTGCCATTTTGTCAGAACGGCGGGACGCAATCTGTCGATTTTACCCGATTCCCCTGTGGAATTGACATGATATGTTTGCAGGACGCGACGAATCACAAGGAAATAAACAATGAAGACACGATTCTTGAAGGGGGCGAGCATCGCCAGTTTGACTGCCCTAGTTCTTCTATCGGGCTGTTCTAACTCCGATACGTCACCCGAAAAGGTCGAGCCCCCTCGCACACCGTTTGCCATCATCGTGCGTTCAGCGGAATCGAATGGGCCAATTGCCGGACTCCAGGCGGTGGTGGTTGATGATTCGACGCGTCAGGCTGATACTGTTGTGACGAATGCCAACGGCGAGGCCATTTCGCAGGTTGTTCGCGGACATAGCGTGCGCGCATTGTTGATGGGTGTGATGCTTCGCAGCGACACAACAACAGCCTTCCGTGTTCCAACGGATGGTCCGATGCAATCCGTTACTGTGACGATGTCGGCGAAGGATGTTGCTGAAGCGCAGGATCGCATGCAGCGCCAGCAGGCGTACGAGCGGATGTATCGCATGGCGAATGGCTCAATGGTGTTCAAAACCATTGCAGCGTCGGCACGGTCTTCAGCTACAGCTTCCCCAGTCGTCGATGAACCTGTGCTGTTCACCAACCCTGCAACGGGTGCGTCGGCAACGCTTCGGTCGGATGCAGAAGGGTTTCTCTTCCTGCGTGGCTCAACGATTGGAGTCACCGATGGAAACGGGTTTACCATGCAGTCGGCGCGTGAACCACGCGATGGCAAGCTATTTGTAAATGCCCAGGGAACCACGACGTTCACCTACGCAGCACAGCGTCTGCCTGCTGCATGGAATGGTACGCTGAACTACATCACGATTCCGATCGCCGGCAAGTAAGCGCTTAGCGTTGTACGATGCGGCGGGCCGATACATAGGACGCGTTCCAGTATTTCTCGGAGAGTGCCGAGACGATCACGCCCTTGCGGGTTGATGCGTGGATAAAGCGCTCCGCATCGATCATAATGCCGAC
>CAJAIA010000041.1 GCA_903939735.1 uncultured Ignavibacteria bacterium | reverse complement strand
GCAGCGATTGTTGTGAAGAACTTCGAAGGCGAAAACTTGCGCTGGAGTACAACTGATGCACCCGCGATGAACGGTGTTGCATGTGTGACAAGCGCACCGTTAACGTGATGCACAGGCAGTACGCACATCATGCGTGTCGATTGGTCGATGCCATGCCAAGCGTTAATCATCTCGCCATCGACGAAGAGATTCTGCTGAAGCAAAACAACACCCTTGGGCTTGCCCGTTGTACCGCTGGTATACACAATCAGACAATCGTCCCACCGCATGTCCAGACTGTCGTCTGGCCATGGTGCTGGCTCGCAAGATCGAATGGCGCTATAGAATTCTGGATCATCGTGGTCGGTATCCATCACAATGATGGCCGTATCCACGCCAGATGCAGCCACGCGCTCAACATAGTCGGTGCGACTGAGTACGACCGTTGGCGTGCATTGCTCGAGAATGTAGCCAATGCGTTGATCGTCCTCCGTCATGTTGAGTGGGACGGCACATGCTCCGAGATACCAGCATGCGAAGTAGGCAAGGATGGTATCGGGGTGATTGTGACTCGCAATGGCAACACGATGACCACGTTCCACGCCGTGTTGCGTCAGCAATGTCGCGAGACGACGTGACACATCGATAAACACGCTGTACGACCATGACGTCCGAACACCCTTGTCGTCGTAGTAGATGAGCCAGGGCTGCTCCAAGCATGTGGCATCACGATGCCGCATCAGTGCCCCCCAACTGAGGAATGACTGTGGAACTGCTTCGGGTGACAGACCGTGTGCGAACCGTCCTGGGTGGATGTGATTCATCATGCGTACAAATTACAACGGCGAATGAGACCACTCCTGTGCATCGTAGATTGCGATCATGATTGACCTACGAAGTGATACCCTCACGGTGCCCGATGAAGGTATGCGTGCAGCAATGGCCAACGCACGCGTTGGCGATGATGTGTATTCAGAAGATCCTACAGTGGAACATCTGCAGGATCGTGTTGCCGACATGTTCGGCTGCGAGGCGGCCTTGTTCGTGCCAAGCGGGACGATGGGTAACCAGATCTGTCTAGCACTTCACGCGTCGACCGGTGACGAAGTGATTGCCGAACATGATGCGCACATATTCCACTACGAGAACGCAGCTACGAGTGTGGTAGCGCGTGCGCAGATTCACCGCATAAGCTCAGGTGCTGGCGAAATGGACCTCAACCAGGTTCGTGAGGCGGTCAGACCATCGGCATACTATTACCCACGTACAGCGGTGATCGCCGTCGAGAACACCCACAACCGTCACGGTGGCACCGTTGTGTCGGCGCAGTATCTGACGCAATTGCGAGACCTTGCAACAGCACACAACTTGCCTATGCACTGTGATGGCGCCCGGCTTTGGAATGCCATGGTTGCGACTGGAACCTCAGCGCGCGCCTATGGGGACATATTCGATACACTGAGTGTTTGCCTGAGCAAGGGGCTCGGGGCACCTGTTGGCTCACTGATACTCGGCACGCGTGCGAATGTCGAGCGTGCGCGTCGCTGGAGAAAGATGCTCGGTGGGGGAATGCGGCAGACAGGCATTCTTGCCGCAGCCGGCTTGTATGCTCTTGATACGATCTTACCAAAGCTTGTGGATGATCACCGTCGTGCCCAGACCTTTGCCCAAGCACTTGCAGAGATTGAGGGAGTGCTGATTGACCTCACGCGCGTGCAAACGAACATTGTTGCCTTCTCGGTGCCGGGATGGCAGGACGCCGCATTTGTGCAGGCATGTCAGGAGCAGGGACTCCGTATAGCGCCAATCCGTTCGGGAGTGATGCGCGCCGTGATGTATCACCAGATCAGTGACGAGGCTTGCAACGAGGCATCTGGTATTGTTCGTCGTGTGCTCGAAAACCGATAATGCACCCGTATGTTTGTGTCACACACACAGCCGAATAACTATGCCAACGTCAGATAAAGAAGAAGCAGTCATCGATCATGGTCCAGTGACCATTGAAGGACACGGAACCTATCACCACCGTCTTCACAGTCGCGTGCGTTCGTACGATGTTGATCGTCAGAGCATTGTGCACAATGCTGTGTACCTCTACTGGCTTGAAGCCGCGCGCATCGAGTACTTTCGCGATATCGGCGTACCAATCGATCGTGATTCATTCGTGACGAAGCATCGCTTTGTCGTTGCGCAGACGTCGATCGAATACCGTTCAGCAGCACAGTTTGACGACCCATACACCGTGTTTACGCGTGTGTCATTCGTCAAGAACTCGTCCTTCGGCTTTGATCATGTAATCCGTCACGAGAACGGTACGATCCTAGCTGCTGCAAGCAGCGTGCTTGTTCACCTCAACCCTGCAAAGAATAAGCCTGAGCGCATTCCTGATTCGTACCGCTCACTCATTCGCGCGTTCGAAGGCGAACACGTAGGATAGACTCGGGATCGGCAAAGAGCAACCTAGTACTCGAGCGTGATTAACGCGCGGTACGATGCGTAGCGAGGGAGTGCAGGATCTCCCACCAAGATCTGGAGCGATGCCTTGATGAGCCGCTCTGTTGGCACATCGTAAAACGCGATGCGAAGCTGGCGGTTGCCAGTATCTGTCGACCACTTGAAGGGTTCCCACGTGCCCTGCTGACTGAGATACTCGCCAGCGAGCCACGTCAGTGGTGAGGTGCACGTCGTGAACTGTCCATCGCACAATACATTGGTGCTTGAGAATGCAAACGCTCGCACAAACGGCGTGAATTGCGGACTCGCCTGGATCGTGTCAGGAAGATGAAACTCAAGGGTAGGAATTGTGATCCGATACGGCGTAGATCCGCGTTCGATCCAGATGTTGTTCAGCAGGAGTGTGTCGGTGACAATAGCTTCGTAGGCGCTATCGCCGAAGTAGTAATACAGCGACAGTCGCGTTGGGTGCGTTCCACCGTCGGGATAGTTCTTCGTGCGATCGACATCAAGGTCCAGCGGTGAACTGCATGCATGCAGAAGCACCACTGCTCCAACGGCGATCATAATTGCGATGCGCATTTACTTCCAACCTCCCATGTCGATGGTAAGTCCGTACGACAACCCGAGCTTAGTCGATGAGAACCATGCACCCTGGAAATTATACATCAGAGCAGCTCCGTCGACCCCAACGGTAAGCCGTACTGGTCCAATTGGTTGATACGCCAAACCAACAGTTCCGCGGGCGATCGGTCCTTGTGCGAACACCGTGCCAACCGAAGCATTGCCAAACGGACGCAGCCCAGGGAGGAACTCAAGCGACATTGGTTCGAAGACGTATGTTGCTCCGAGCCAGAACAAGACTGGTGTCTGCAGCCATTCTGCCGTGCGGTAGCCATCGAATCCGGTGAACGACTGTACGAATGATTCAGATCCCATCTCGACGCCGATACGATGGTCGTCGGCCAATGGAATCGTAAGCGAGAACGCCGTGTTCGGAAGGAGTGCCGATTGGACGCTGCTTGGAACTGCCTCGCCGGTCGATAGACCACTTGCGAGGGAACGGAAGCCAAGTCTAACTGGCAACGGCGCTACAGGCTGTCCGATAGTTGATGCAGTGTGGAATGTTTGGTCTGATGCATTTGCTGTGCGTGTAAAAGCACGTAGCGGCTGCACCGATGCGATGACGCTGGATTCCGGTGCTGTCGCAGGTTCGACAGAACTAGCGTCGTCGGATGGTTCGGATGCGAAAACATCGGTTGTAGGAGGTGGAACTGCAGCAACCGTCGGAGGCGTAGGCACGCGGCGTGTAACGATAACCGTATCGACAACGACGACACGCTCAGGTGCCGTTGCCGTCTGTCCGGCGATTCCATTCGATGCCACTGGCGGTGTTTGATCACCGCTTGACATCATCAATGCAACGGCAACAGCGCCGACAATCACCCCACCAATTCCACTGATGACCGATGGCCAAAGAGCGCTTGTCGATGCACCGGCACCAGCTGCTGCGGCGAGTGGGATTGGTGCAAGCCCCATATCTGCTTGTGGAGGAGGGAACACCGCATCGCGATGCACAGCATTGCGAATTGCTAAAAGGTCCTTCATCTCCGTTCGGAGTTCAGGTTGTGCCGCTAGCTCATCGAAGAGAGGCTGTTCGTGATGTTGTTGAAGCTCACCATCAAGAAACGCGTAAAGCGCTTCGTCTGGCTGAAGTGGGGTTAGCGGAAACTCGTTCATAGGCATGTGTACGTTGACCTCGTTCTAGGCTTTGGAGTGGAGATCGGCCAGATACGGTGCAAGAATGTCGCGCAGTTTCTTCTTAGCACGAAAGATTCTCACCTTCACCACATCCAGTGATTCGCCAATGACCTCGGCAATCTCGTTGTAAGACAATCCATTGTACTCGCGAAGCACAAAAGCCTCGCGATAATCTTCCGGCAACAATTCAAGCGATGCCTGAATCAGCTGCAAGAGTTCGCGTTGCTCGTAGGGAACATCTCGGTAGGAGAGATGAAAGTCCTCGACCTCCACGAATTGACGCTTTGAACGAGCTCGGTGCGACAAACACAGATTTCGCGCAATCGTCATGAGGTATGCCGGGAAGTTCTCGATGGCGCGTTGCTGACGCCCAGACTCCAGCACTTTTACGAAGGTCTCTTGCAAGAGATCTTCAGCGGTAGTGGAGTCTCCGATAATCTTCCGACAATACGTGTAGATACGCTGGCTGTAACGACGGTAGAGGATCGACAACGCAGCCTGCGCCGGCGCATCTTCATGTGCCAGTTTAGCATACAGCTCAAGGTCTGGCGTTTCATCTGCCAAGGCCCGTCGCTGTTGTTGTGTGATCCCCATTCCCATTACACCCCTCGAACTACAGAGGTACTGACGCAGAACGCGCCGGCGTGTTACACCTGAAGCCACGAATTGATGGTAATTTTATCCATGGCTTCACTCGAACGACGTGCTTCGGCACGATTCATGGTACGCGCGGACGCGCAGCATTGGAATTCTCCGGACTACCGGGACGGTCTCTATCGCCTGGTGGATCGTGGGGTAGGGGGCGTCGGAGTCTTCCTCGGTGGACTTGAGGAGACGGCCACGATGATCGAGGACCTTCAGCGCCGGGGCGGTCGCCGTCTTGTGATCGCCGGGGACTACGAGTTTGGTCTCCCCATGCGACTGAGTGGCGGTGTGTCCTTCCCTCGCGCCATGGCGCTGGGCAGAACACTTCCTGGAATCACCGAGCATGTGGCACAGTGTATTGCCGACGAGGCACGTGCGCTTGGCGTGCATTGGAATTGGGCTCCGGTGGCCGATATCAATGCAAACCCGAACAACCCGATTGTTAATACGCGCAGCTTCGGTGAAACTGCAGACGTCGTTGCACAGCACGCATGCGCCTATGTCCGGGGTACGCAACGCGTCGGTGTCCTGGCCTGTGCCAAACACGCTCCAGGTCATGGTGATACCCACGTTGACTCCCACATAGATCTGCCGGTGATTGACCTCGATCGCGCCGTAGCAGAGCAACGCGAGTTTGTGCCTTTCCGCGCATGTATCGAAGGGGGCGTGCGGACGCTGATGATGGGGCACATCGTCGTGCCGTTTCTTGATCCGGATCTTCCTTCATCCTTGAGCCGCCGCGTTGTAACTGACTTGGTCCGCACCTCCTGGGGCTTCACGGGCCTGATCACGACCGACGCACTTGATATGGGTGCGATTCGCACTCGCTGGTCCAGCGGTGAGGCAGCACTTCTTGCCCTCAAGGCTGGCGTCGATGTTGTGCTGATGCCAGAAGATCCACACGCGGCAATAGGTGCAGTGATGAACGCGATCGAGTGCGGCGATCTTGACGGTGTCGACCTTGATGCATCAGACGCTCGCTGGGAAGACGCGCGGGCCTTTGTCGGACTTCGCACCACGGCGGGCGCGGCATATAGCTCACGCGAGCCGTTGGCGATCGACCAAGCTACACATGCAATGATAGCCTTGCAGGCAGCTGATGCTGCTCTGCAGGTTACAGGGGATAGCGCGTTGCTGCCGATTACCCAGCATCCGCATGTTGCAGCATTCGCCATTCTTGATGAATCAGAAGCCGATACGGCTACAACATGGTTCCAGTCACTTGCACAAGCAACGGAACTCAACATCGACATGGGCTTCGTCGACGGTACAATCGCCGAATCGGATCTTCAATCGCTCGTCGATGGCATCAGTGATGCCACCTGCGTTGTATTTGCATTCTTCGGCAAAGCCGTGGCGTTTAAGGGCAAGCTTCCGGGTTTCGATCGCGTCCCGTACGTTATGGAACAACTCGCCCAGGGACGTCCGACCATTGTTGTGGCCTGTGGAAGCCCATATGGGATCGATCAGCTTCCCGCCACGATGACAATGTACACGTATTCCGACACGCTTCCGTCCATCGCTGCCAGTGTGATGCGCTTGATTGGTCGATCAGTCCATCAGAATTAGCGTATTTTGGTCGGGAATTCGTGCAAACACACAACTGATGGTTCGCGAAAGCCCGCCGTTACTGTGTTTTTGCGGAAGATGAATTACGACCTTGTATCAGGAAAATCTGTGCAGCGTGTACTTGTCACCGGTGGAGCTGGGTTTATTGGAAGCAATCTCGTCCGTATGATGGTCGAGAGTGGCAGCTATCACGTTGTGGTGCTCGACGCGCTGACGTATGCAGGAAATCTCGCTAACCTCACGGACGTGCTCGACACAGAGCGTTGCGTGTTTGAACTCGGCAATATCACCGACGCCAGCCGTGTACGCCAAGTTCTGGCAGATCACAAACCATCTGCAATCATGCATTTGGCAGCAGAGTCACACGTTGATCGATCAATTGCTTCTGCAGCCCCCTTCGTTGAGACAAATGTGAAGGGGACGCTTGTACTTCTTGAAGCCATGCGCGAACTGCCCGATGCACGATTTGTGCATGTTTCTACGGATGAGGTTTACGGAACGCTCGGACCCAACGACGCGCCGTTTGTCGAGACAACACCTCTCGATCCAACATCGCCATATGCCGCATCAAAGGCTGCTAGCGATCTGCTAGTACAGTCCTTTGTCCGCACCCATGGTCTGGACGCAGTGATAACGCGGTGCTCGAACAACTACGGACCCTACCAGTTTCCGGAGAAGTTCATCCCGTTGATGACACTCAATGCCCTTGAGGGTCGTCCGCTGCCGATCTATGGCGACGGACAGCAGGTGCGTGATTGGCTGCACGTTGATGATCATTGCTACGGACTCCTTGCCGCACTTAAGCGCGGAGTTTCGGGCGAGGTCTACAACTTCGGCGGAGATGGCGAGCGCACAAACGCAGCAATGGTCTCGGCCATTCTTGCGCAGACTGGGGCGAGTCCGGACCTCTGCACGTATGTCGCCGATCGCAAAGCACACGACCGCCGGTACGCGATCAATGCCGAAAAGGCACATCGTGAACTTGGATGGGCTCCTACACGAAATCTTGACGAAGGCTTGCAGTCGACAATCGCATGGTACACGCACAATCGGACGTGGAGCGATAATGTTCGAAGCGGTGCCTATCGAACGTATTACGAAACGCAGTACAACACCACATTGTAACAACGAGGATTACCAGCATGGCGCTACGTCGCGTCGGACGCCCACGTGCAAACGTGAGCTCGTCAGAAAAAGCCCTCATGGCGAAGATCTTGGACGGCCGCATGGTTGTGGGCGTCGTCGGTTTGGGATACGTCGGCTTGCCGCTCGCACTCGAGTTTGCCAAGAGCGGTATCCGTACGATCGGTGTGGATGTAAGTGCCGAAAAGATTTCGTCGCTCAACGCAGGAAAGAACTACATCCAAGATCTGGATGACGCAGAGATTCGCCGTGTTGTGAAGACGACGAAGATGCTATCGGCATCACGCGACTTCAGCGTATTGGCTGAGTGTGACGTCATCTACGTCTGCGTGCCGACGCCGTTTACTGCCAATAAGGATCCGGATATCTCCCACATTGTGCATGCCACGCAAGAAATTGCACGGTCGCTTCGGAAGGGACAGCTGGTTATCCTGAAGAGCACGACGTTCCCTGGAACGACCGAAAAGTACGTCAAGCCTATTCTTGATGCGACGAAGCTTGTGTGCGGACGTGATTACTTCCTGGCGTTCTCACCTGAACGCATTGATCCAGGAAATGCGACATGGACGACGCACAACACTCCGGTAGTAGTGGGTGGCGTTACGTCGGCATGTACCGACCTGGCAATCGCCGTAAACCGTCGCATCATTAACGAAGTAGTTCCCGTAAGTTCACCATCGGTAGCCGAGATGGAGAAGCTCCTTGAGAACATCTTCCGCAGTGTGAACATCGCTCTCGTCAATGAACTCGCGCAATTGTGTGATCGTATCGGCGTGAACATCTGGGAAGTCGTCGATGCCGCTAAGACGAAGCCGTTTGGCTTTATGCCGTTCTACCCAGGACCAGGCATTGGTGGACACTGCATTCTGATCGATCCGTATTACTTGTCGTGGGCAGCGCGGGAAGTGGACTTTGTGACGAACTTCATTACGCTCGCAGCTGAAGTCAATGAATCGATGCCGTTCTACGTACGCTCCATGATCGAACGTGAGATCGCACGTCAACCGGTGACGATGAAATCAGCGAAAGTGCTTCTGCTTGGTATGGCCTTCAAGAAGGATGTCGATGACTTGCGACATTCACCGGCCCTTAAGGTAGCGGAGTTGCTTCATGAGGGTGGAATCGAGAACATCAGTTACTTCGATCCGTACATCCCATCGGTTGATGTTCATGGCAAAACACTGACGTCGAAAAAGACACTCACGCCAGCATTCATTAAACGCCACGATGTGGTTGTGATCACGACCGATCATAGCTCGTTTGATGTTGAGATGATTGTCGCCAATGCAACAGTTGTGATCGATACGCGCAATGCAACGAAGAACGTCCGCGGTCCGAAGAAGAATGTTGTGCTGCTAGGAGACGGAAAGTGAAGCGCATCATCTCTGTTGTTGGTGCGCGACCGAATTTCATGAAGGTTGCACCGATTCACCGTGCCTTTGGGAGCTACGCCGAATCATGGTCGCATAGCATCGTGCACACAGGACAGCATTATGATGCTGCGATGTCGGATGCCTTTTTCTCTGATCTCGACATGCCACACCCGGCGTACTTCCTCGGAGTCGGAAGCGGTTCGCATGCAGAACAAACGGCTCGCGTGATGACGGGATTCGAGCAGGTCTGCAAGGAAGCACAGCCAGATTACGTGATTGTTGTTGGTGATGTTAACAGCACAATCGCATGCGCCCTTGTGAGCGTCAAACTTGGCATCCGCACAGCACATGTTGAAGCTGGTCTGCGATCTGGCGATCGCGCGATGCCCGAGGAGATTAACCGTCTTGCTACCGATGCGATTGTTGATGATCTGTTCGTGACCGAAGAAAGTGGACGCATGCACTTGCTCCGCGAGGGAGTTGATCCATCGCGCATCCATTTCGTTGGAAATACGATGATCGACTCGCTGCACTATGCACTGCCCAAGTCAGCCGAGAGTAGCATCCTTCAACGACTCGGATGCATGCCTGGTGGCTATGTGCTGGTGACGATGCACAGACCGAGCAATGTCGACTCGCCGGAGCAACTCGCGATGTTGATGGATGTCGTGGCTCGTGTTTCAAGCGATCTGCCGGTGGTGTTTCCCGTGCACCCTCGTACACGCAAGAACATCGCCGAGTTTGGTATCACCGTGCCTTCGTCGGTGATTCTTCTGGATGCTGTGGGCTATGTGGAGTTTCTCGCCCTGATGAAATCAGCGGCGATGGTCCTTACCGACTCTGGTGGCATTCAAGAGGAGACAACCGCTCTTGGCGTGCCGTGTATCACCTCACGCACCACTACGGAACGTCCTGTGACGGTAGAATGTGGTACGAATATCCTCGTTGAGCCTACCCGCGAGGCGATTCTCGACGCGGTGGCCCGTGTGCGTCGTGGAGATGGGCCCAAGGGCACAATTCCGCCGCTGTGGGACGGTAAGGCTGCCGAGCGCATTGCAGCCATCATCACCGGACACTATTCGTAACTTTGGCGCGTCGGCCAACCCTTCTTCAATCTCGTGAGTTTGGATGTCTCGTTCACAGCGTTTTGCTCGACTGATCGTAGTTATCGCGTGTGCTCTTGCACCATGTGTGCTCCTGGCACAGGGAAGTGGAAGCGGACTCGACCTCGATCGCCTGTCATCGGCGACGAAGGCGCAAGGCAGCCTGTCATCGCTGCTCACGGCTGAACAGTTTCCGACGGATGACGTCGTGGATCCAACCGTGTATATGCTTGGACCTGGAGATATCTTGGCATATCAGACCACCGGCATCGACTTCATGGAGAAGATGACGGTCGTCAGCCCAGAGAATACCATCATGCTCGAGCGCATCGGCGTGGTCAACGTGGCAGGGAAGACCTTGCAGCAACTCCGTGATACGCTCTCATCAATCATGAAGCTCCGATCAGCGTCGGTGGACATCTTCGTTACACTCCGCCGCGCACGACTGGTGTATGTGACGCTCAAGGGCAACGTCACCTATCCTGGCACGTATGCCGTGCCTGCATCGATGCGTGTGTCGACCTTCCTTACGGTGATGCGTCAACCCTGGCTCCTCAGTAAGGATGGCGGGCTCTCCGAAATGGCAAAGGGAACGGGATTGAATGTTATTCCCACGAAGGCACAAGAGCTAACGAGGTCGACGATTACCACGTTGGGTCCGTTCGCTTCGCGGAACATTGCTGTTCGCCATCGTCGTGGTTCACAAATCGCAGACATCCCATTGTCGCGTGTCAATGGCAACTCGCATCTCGACCCACACGTGCGTGAGAGTGATGAAATCGAAGTGCCATACGAGGATCACACGTTTGCCACGGTTTCAATCTCTGGTGCGGTTGTCTCCCCAACGACGCTTGCCTATAAGCAAGGCGATCGCGTATCGCTGTTGCTGGCCGCCGCGGGCGGTCCAACATCCGACGCAGATCTCTCGCGTGTCTACGTGATTCACTCAACGGGCGGTGGGAAGCAGCGACTGACAGTAACACCATCGTTCGACGTCGACGGACAGGATGTTGAACTTCAGCCTGGAAGCACAATCATTGTTGAACGTCGCGTGGAAACCGGAGCTCCGGCATCGCAGGGTGTTGTGCAGGTGTATGGCGAAGTCGCATCGCCTGGAGCTGTGGTTATCAAACCGGGCATAACACGGTTAAGCGAAGTACTCTCTGTGTCTGGTGGTGTGCTTCCACAAGCATCTCTCGCACTATCCTACATCGTGCGCCCAGAGCGTGGTGCGATTACACCACTCCAGCAGCGCGATGACGCCTACCGCACATTCCAGTATTCAGATCTCAAGCTCGAAGACACAACGCGCTATCATATTGATCAGAAGTACCGTCTTCCGTATGTGTCCTGTGACATGGCGGTTGCGCTTCGCGACTCAGCCTCTGCCGACAATATTGTGATGCAGACTGGAGACATCGTTGTTGTGCAGCCGACCCCAGATCGCGTCTTCGTTTACGGTCAGGTGTCACGTCCGGGTTATGTGCCATTCACACCGAACAAGCGTCTCGAATGGTATGTCGAGCGTGCTGGCGGATATGCAGCAGGCGCCCGCGACGATCGTGCCCGCATCATCAAGGGGAAGTCGAAGGTCTGGGTTGAGGATAACGACAAGGTGTTCGTCGAACCTGGTGACGAAGTCTACGTGCCACGTCCGCCGGATATTCCCGTTGGAACAGAGCTGCAGACATATGCAATCATCGCGAGTATTGTCTCGAGCGTTGTTGCATTGACGGCAACGCTGATTGCTGTTTTGCGATAGGCGCAAACGTGTCATCACTTCAGGGCAATGTCGCGCGACGTGTTGTGTCTGGCAGCCTCTGGATGATTGGCTCCCAAGCGCTCGTGCTTGGGCTGATGTTCATTGCGCAGCGCGAAATCCTATCATCGCTATCAAAAGAAGCAAACGGCGTACTGTTTTTTCAGCGTCGCGTGATCGACTTTCTGATGGTCGTCCTGGTTGATCTTGGTATGAATGGCATCCTTGTTCGAAGGATCGTCCATGAACATCACCGCGCATCAGAGATCCTCTCTTCGGCCATTGCTCTTCGCCTGATCATGGCCCTCGTTGCAACACTTGTTGGAGCAGGTGTCGCCGTCTATAACGGCTATTCGCCCATAGATTCGGCCGTGTGGGCTGTGTACGTCTTTATCTCTGCACGCACCACGCTCGGACGGTATGTGCTCGAATTGCCCTTTCGCACAACAGGGCGATTCAACGTGGTCAGTGCGCTTGGCGTGCTCGATGCGGTGCTGTTCACGATTGGCATCTGGTTCATGCGCGAACAGTTATCGCCGTCGATCGTCATCTTGGTGTATGCATTAGCAGCACTTCCTGGATTCCTTGTCATTGGTGTTGCTCGCAAAGAAGCGCGTATACGACCGAAGTACGTTTCGGTAGGTGAGATACGTTCGCTTCTCGTTGAATCCCTTCCGATCATTGTTGCCGTTGGACTCATCGCGGTCCATACCACACTTGATACAGTCCTTCTGGAAACCTTCGGCAGTGCGCGTGATGTCGGTATTCTCGGTGCCGTGTACGCGGCGATAGGCCCTTTCCTCGTGGTTATACCGCAGGCCGTTTCGCTTGCGTTTATGCCCGAGATTGCCCGCCAAGCATCAGCCGTCGAGCGACGTGATGTGTCGATTGTTGCGATGCTACGCGTGCTCGTTGTGATCTCTGCCTGTTGTGCCGCGGCGGGTGTTCCATTGCTGCCCATGTTCGTCGAGTTGGTAAGCTCCGGACGCTACTCCACCGATATCAACGTGTTCACGTGGTTCCTGTGGTCGGCCCCGCTGGCCGCCATCGTCGTGTTTGTGCAAGAGATTGCCGTGACGCTCGGGCATCAGCGCCGCAATGTTGCGATCGCAGGTGTCCTTGTGCTTGCTACGGCCATCTTCGGAATCCTCTGGATTCCCGGCATGCTCTCCCTTGGAGCCGTCGTTGCCCGTCTCTCCACACTCGCCGTAGGTGCCGTGTATTGTGTCTGGTTGCTGTACCGCTTCATGGCGAAACCCGTAGATTTGTGGGTTCTGGCCAGAATTGTGATCGTGATAGGGGGCTCCATGGGTGTTTCATACGCACTCGCAGAACTACCCATTGCACCGTTCATCGCGTCGGCTGGTGCTTTGCTCGGAACATGCGGAATAGCTGTTGCGGTTGGGCTCGTTGGTGCAAATGATTTGCGCCACGTGCGTTCGCGGCTGCGTTCCGAGACTCCCTCGACCTGATTACGAATCGACCTCTTCTTTCATGGCATCAACGCATCATCATCCATCATCCATTCTGGGCGCGGTCGCAGAGGCGACACCGCGTCGCCCGTTTGGCATCGTGTGGCGTCCGTCGATGATGCAGCTTGCCGTCGATATCCTTGCATTCACGATAAGTTTCGCTGTGTACCAAATGGTACGGCCACTGATTTTGAGCGACGTGCGCGTATTCTCACTCGCCGATCATGCAGCAATTGCAGCGGTATCCTGTGCGTTCTGGTGCATGGTGTTCTGGCTGGGCGGACTCTATCGCGATTACTACATCCGCTCGCCGTTTGAGGAGTTCTTTGCGCTGTTTCGCGTATCCTTCCTCGGCTCTGTTACCATCTTCTTGTTGATCTTCTTTGGTAGCTCTGAGGACTTCCAGAGTAATCCAAGATATGTCTTCGGGATCTACTGGTTCGTGCTCTTTGGCCTTGCGGCCATCGGTCGTATCACAGCACGACAGCTCCAGCGGCGCTTTCGCGAGCGGGGTATCATCACAATCCCAACGGTATTGATTGGCACACGTGAGCGTCTTGCCGAGCTCCTTATCGACCTCCGTGACGAGCCTGCTTGGGGATATGATGTTCTAGGTGTGGTTGAAGTAGGGGGCGCAGATGCGTCACAAGCAACCATCGGTGTCGCTCGTCTCGGTACGACGATTGATGATGTCCCAACGGTTGTTCGTGCTCTGCGTCCGCGGGAAGTGCTTGTGACGATGGATCATACCGATCATGACGCCTTGCTGAAGGTTACGGCGCAGGCTGCTGATGAAGGTGCGCTTGTGCGCATCGTTCCAGATCTCTACGAGATCTTCTCCGGTCAGGCGCGAACACAGCAGATCTATGGGTCGCCCCTTATCGAAGTAAGCCCAGAGCTGATGCAGCCCTGGGAAGAGTTTGCCAAGCGTACAACAGACATCGTCGTGAGTCTGTTGATTCTGGGCTTGGGTCTTCCGGTGTGGCTTCTCACAGCGCTTGCGGTGAAGGTGACGTCGAAGGGTCCGATGTTCTTTGTGCAGGCACGGGTAGGAAAGAATGGGTCGGTATTCCGCATGGCCAAGTTCCGATCGATGTACACTGACGATCGTCGTGGTCCGACATGGACGGAAGAAAACGATCCTCGCGTAACGCCGATTGGTCGATTTATTCGCAAGACACACCTCGATGAGATCCCGCAGTTGTGGAATGTGCTCAAGGGAGAGATGTCCCTCGTGGGCCCACGTCCAGAGCAGCCGCATTACGTGGACAAGTTCACGCAGATGCTTCCGTATTATCGTCGGCGTCATAAGGTCCGTCCTGGAGTGACGGGTTGGTGGCAGGTGAAGGTAAAATCAAATCCAGAATCACTGGAGGAGATCAAGAATCGACTGCGGTACGACTTCTTCTACATCGAAAACATGTCGTTTAAGCTCGATCTTGAGATCATGGTTCGTACTGTATTCGTGATGTTGCGAGGGCATGGAAGAGCGTGAGAAGTATTGTCTGCATCCCAACGTATAACGAGCGTGAGAACATCCTTCGCATGATCGATGCTGTGCACGCCGTTGTTCCCGACACACATGTGCTTGTAATCGATGATGGTTCGCCCGATGGCACCTCTCAGCTTGTTGCCGAGCGTCGAGCCATAGATGAGCGTGTGCATCTGATTACGCGTAGTGGCAAGCTTGGTCTTGGAACTGCCTACTGTGCAGGCTTCGCCTATGCACTCGAGCAGGGCTTTGATCTCATTCTGCAGATGGATGCGGATTTCTCGCATGATCCGAAGGATCTGTTGCGACTGCTTGAAGAGATTGCCAACTATGATCTTGTGATCGGCTCGCGATACATTCAAGGCGTGAATGTGATCAACTGGCCGATGAGTCGGCTGCTGTTGAGCTGGTTCGCCAACCTCTATACACGTGTCATCACGGGCATGCCGGTAGCTGATGCTACGGGCGGGTTTAAGTGTTATCGCAGTGATGTGCTGCGCAAAATTGATCTCACAAAGATTCGATCAAATGGGTATGCCTTTCAGATCGAGATGAACTACAAGGCATGGCGGTCGGGAGCACGTGTGCATGAGATCCCGATCATCTTTATGGATCGCGTGCATGGTGTGTCGAAGATGAGCAAGAACATCGTCTACGAAGCAGCGTTTCTTGTCTGGAAGCTCAAATTGACGACGATCTTCACCTTTGGTCGCGCGTGACTTCGACTCCCGACATATCCGTCATCATTGTGAACTACAACGTGAAGGATTATCTCCTTCAGTGTTTGCGGTCACTGAATGCTTCGGTAGGGAGTGTTACGACAGAGGTCATCGTTGTCGACAACGATTCACATGATGGTTCTGTTGAGGAGCTGCAGCCGTTGTTTCCCTCCGTCCGGTGGATTGCACTTGACGAGAACATAGGTTTTGG
Source organism: uncultured Ignavibacteria bacterium (assembly GCA_903939735.1). GTDB lineage: Bacteria > Bacteroidota > Ignavibacteria > Kapaibacteriales > Kapaibacteriaceae > UBA10438. The sequence goes on along the minus strand of CAJAIA010000041.1, from coordinate 48,734 downwards.
TCGTGCAAACAACGTCGGCCTCGAACATGCATCTGGTCGGTATGTGTTGTATCTCAATCCAGATACGATCATCGGTGCCGACACACTATCGGTGATGTGCAAGTTCCTCGACGAACACCCGAAGACAGGCATAGCGGGATGCAAGGTTCTTAATCCTGACGGTTCGTTTCAGGTTGCTTGCCGTCGCGGACTTCCCACGCCGTGGGTGTCGTTTTGCAAACTGTTCGGACTTCAGCGTCTCTTCCCATCGTCGAAGCTCTTTGCTGGGTATAACCTCACCTATCTCCCTGTTGACGCCACCTACGCTGTTGATGCTCTGATCGGTGCGTTTATGGTCGGTCGCACAGAACTCATGCGTTCTCTTGGTGGATTCGATCCGGCGTTCTTCATGTATGGTGAGGACATCGATCTCTGCTACCGCGTGCAACAAGCTGGATTCGACGTAACCTACGTGCACACAACGAGCATCGTGCATTACAAAGGTGAGAGCACAAAGCGAAGCTCCATTAACGAAGTGCGCGTGTTCTACGATGCGATGGAGATCTTTGCGAAGAAGCATTTTGGTGGTTCGCGAATCTTTCTCGCATTCCTTCGGCTTGGAATCGGTGTTCGCGCGGTACTCGCGCGTGCAATGCGCAAGCGCCGTGAGATCATCACGTGGTTGCTCGACATGCTGGCGTTGAATACTGCGTTGTTAGCAGCAACGTCGGTGCGCTTCGACGGACCCTTCGGTTTTCCCGAGTATGCCTATCCGCTTGTGCAGATTGTGGTTACGCTCGTCGCAACATTCTCACTCGTTGCCGTCGGTGAGTACGTTGAATATCGTCCGACTGTGCGCCGCAGTATTGTCGGTCTCCTGGTTACGTTCTTTGTTCTGTCGTCGCTGACCTACTTCTTCAAGGAGTATGCGTTTAGCCGAGGCGTTCTATTGATGACAATTGGATTTACTGCGGTTGTCATGACGTTGCTACGTGGAGTCGTTGCATTACGTGAAGGATCACGTGCGGTAGCGACGCGACGTGTACTGCTTGTTGGGTGCACGCCTCATGCCGAACGCATCGCGCAGGAACTCGCAACAGCGGAGAACCGACACACAGAGCTCGTCGGAATTGTCGCAACCACCTCGTTCACCAGCGAGACATTTGCCGGTCTTCGCATTGTTGGTGATGCAACGTACCTTGCGCGCATCCTTGATGCTACCGGAGCGCAAGAGGTGATCCTAACAGATCCAACAGTGAGCAAGGAGCGCATCATGGAGCTCATGATTGCGTGTTCTGGCTATCGCGCACGGTTCCATCTTGCAACAGATTACGACGACGTGATCACAGCTCGAATTATCAACGACGTCGCTGGCGTAGAGCCAACGGTATCGCTTCCACCGCTACTGCGCTTCCGTAATCGCGTTGCGAAGCGCTTCCTGGATGTCACGCTGGCACTTCTCGTTTTGACGCTCTCCGTGCCAGGCCTAATTTTGCCGGGTGTTCGGCGTGCTATGCCGACCTGGTTTGATGTCCTGCGTGGACGTCGAAGTGTGGTCGGACTCTATCCGGACGGGAAGACACGGTCGACCGGTCGGATGGGCGTTACAGGTCTAGCACACATCAGCTCGCCGAAGCGCTTATCATCGGCGGCAGTATCACAACTCAACGACTACTATATCGAGTCCTATACACTAGCACTTGATATCGAGATCATCTTGAAACACCTATTACGGCGTCTACGTGGCAACAACATCAGCTCTTGAATTCGAAAAGCCAATCGTCGAACTCGAGAAGAAGATCGAGGAGATGAAGGCGCTTACCGATACGCTTGACATTCAGCCTCAGATCGATGAACTCGAACAGCAGGTTGACAAACTTCGTGCCGATATCTATCGCAATCTCACACGTTGGCAGCGCGTACAGATCGCGCGTCATCCTGATCGTCCATATACGCTTGACTACATCACGCACTGCTTCGAGGACTTCGTCGAGCTACACGGTGATCGTACCTACCGCGATGATCCGGCAATTGTCGGTGGTCTTGCCACCCTCAATGGACGTCATGTTGTAGTGGTCGGCCATCAAAAGGGCCGTGATACCAAGTCGAATCTTCACCGGAATTTCGGCATGCCGAACCCCGATGGCTATCGCAAGGCGTATCGCTTGTTCCAAATGGCAGAGAAGTTCAGTCTGCCTGTAATCTGCCTCCTCGACACGCCCGGCGCATTCCCGGGTCTTGAAGCAGAAGAGCGTGGACAGGCCGAAGCTATCGCACGCAATCTTCTCCTGATGTCACAGTTAAAGACGCCAATCATCATCATGATCATCGGCGAAGGGGCTTCTGGCGGCGCACTGGGAATTGGTATCGGGAATCGCATCCTGATGTTGGAAAACGCCTGGTACTCCGTGATTGCACCGGAGAGCTGCTCGTCGATTCTCTGGCGCTCATGGGACTACAAGGAGCAGGCAGCCGAGGCGTTGCGACTTGGCGCAACGGATCTTATCGACGTCAAGGTTATCGATCGCATCGTTCCTGAACCTGTGGGTGGCGCGCATCGCGATCCGAACGTCATGTTCGATACCGTCACGTCAGTGCTTGATGAAGAACTCCGAGCCCTCGAGAAGATGCCAGTGGATCAGCTCGTGAAGGAACGTCGCGAGAAGTTCTACCAAATGGGTGTGTGGACAGAGTAACGTCTTACGACGCTGCTGCAAACTGCAAGGCGTGGAGCTTCGCGTAGACGCCGCCCTTGGCGAGCAGCTCTTGGTGTGTGCCCATTTCAGCGATTTCTCCATGATGGAGTACCACGATGGCATCGGCCCGCTGAATCGTTGAGAGACGGTGGGCAACAACGATTGAGGTGCGGCCTTCGAGCAATGTTGAGATCGAACGTTCGATAATCTGCTCAGACTCAGTATCGATGTTGGATGTGGCTTCGTCCAGAATGAGAATGTCGGGATCTGTTACGAGTGCACGACAGAACGAGATTAACTGCTTCTGTCCAACGCTAAGAACCGCGCCACGCTCACGCACGTTCGTGTCGTAACCGTGTGGCAGCTTGCGGATGAAGGCGTCAGCTCCGAGCGCCGTAGCAGCACGTTCGATGTCAGCACGCGTGATACCGTCACGATCGAGTCCGATGTTATCGGCTACTGAGCGTGAGAAGAGAAACACATCCTGAAGCACAATAGCAATCTTGGAGCGAACATCGTCCTGCCGAATCGAGCGGATACTATGTCCGTCGATGAGCACATCGCCCCCTTGGTACTCGTAGAAACGGCTAAGTACATTGATGATGGAGCTCTTACCTGAGCCTGTCGCCCCAACCAATGCAATGGTTTGCCCCTTCGTTACAGAGAACGATACGTTGCGCAACACAGGAATCGTTCCATCGTAGCTGAAGTCCACGTTCTTGAACTCAACCCCATGCTGCAATCCGGAAAACGGAGTAGCATTCGGTGCATCATCAACTCGTTGTGCTGTGTCCAAGAGCGCAAAGATGCGCTCAGACGCAACGATGCTTGATTGCAGTGTGTTATACTTTTCCGTTAGATCACGTACTGGTCGGAAGAACATTTCCGTAAACTGACTGAAGGCAATCAGCATGCCGATGGTCATTAATCCCGACGCAATGTTGCCTGCCGCATACCACACGATAATGGAGAGCGACACAGCACTCAGGAACTCCACGACTGGGAAGAACGTGGCGTAGTACATGATCGATTGATCCTGTAGGCGCCGGTGTTCGGCATTGATCTCCGCAAACTGCGACTGCATCCGGCGTTCTTGACGGAACAGTTGCACGATAGAAATACCCGTGACGAATTCGTTGATGAACGCATTCATCTGTGCCACTTGTCGACGGATCTTATCGTACACCGTGCGGACTTTCGCGCGGAAGATGAATGACGCTACCAACAGGAACGGCAGAACAATGATTGTCATGAGTGTGAGCTCATGCGATGTGTTCCACATGAATGTCAGAATCCACACGATCACCATCACATCAGAGATCATCAACACGACCCCAGAGGAGAACAACTCGTTGAGAACCTCGACGTCGTTCGTCACGCGCGTTACGATGCGTCCGACGGGCGTCGTATCGTAGTATCGCAGCGCCAGCCCCTCGGCATGACGGAAGAGTGTGTTGCGGATATCAAGCAAGACGCGTTGACCGATCCAGGTCATGAGCAAGGACAGTCCATACTGCAGAAGCCCCTGTAGGAACAAGAGCCCAAGAATCAGTCCGGTGAACATCAGCAGGCCACTGAGGTCGCCCTTGATGATATGGTCGTCGACAGCGATCCTGGTAAGGAATGGCCGGAGCGGACCCAGCGCAGAAGCCGATAGGGTGAGCAGAATGGCGCCAACTAGGTGAAGGCGATACGGCTTAAGAAAGACGAGGAGTCTCCGGAGGAGACTGTAGTCGACGCTTTTCTTTATGGGCGGGTCTTGTTGCACGCACAAACTTACCGCTTTCATCGTGGATCAACCAGATGGTGCTCTCCGTTGATCTGGTAACTTTGCTGTATGATACGAATAACACCATATGGAGCTGCAGGCGAGGTCACGGGATCTGCCTACATGCTCGAATCTGATGCGGCCACGGTGCTTGTCGATTTTGGCATGTTCCAAGGCGACAAGGACGACGATGCTCGCAACGTCGTACCGGGAGGTGTCCATCGTGCAACCGTGAATGCGGTGCTGCTTACGCACGGACATCTCGATCACTCCGGACGACTCCCGGTTCTCATCCGCGACGGATATCGCGGTCCAATTTACTGCACGCACGGAACGCGAGACATTGCTGAGATCATTCTCAATGATGCAGCACACATTCAAGAGTACGACTACGAGCGGAAACATCGTCGGGCGCAACGCACTGGCCGAAGACTGGGTCGGTACGACGCTCCATTGTTCGACCAGCAAGATGTTGATCAAACACTCAGTCAGATCGTCATCGTTGAGTATGGAGTTATGGTGCCAGTCGCCACCGGTGTGCACGCAGTGTTCCATGATGCAGGCCACCTGTTGGGATCAGCCAGCGTTGAGGTGCGTATTCAAGATGCCGATCGTGAGCGCATCGTTGTGTTCTCGGGCGATGTCGGACCCCAGCATCTTCCATACTTGCGCGACCCAGCGCCCCCTGTCAAAGCCGATGTCATTGTACTTGAGTCGACCTACGGGGATCGTGATCACCGCACATTGGAAGAAACTCTGAATGAGTTTCAGCAGATCATCGTTGATGCTGTCGAACAAAAGGGGAAGATCTTTATCCCGTCGTTTGCTATCGGTCGCGCACAGCAGATGATGTTCCACATTGCTGAAATGGTGCGTAGTAAGCGCATTCCGGCGATTCCCATCTTCCTTGACAGCCCCATGGCTATCAAGGCTGATGCCGTCTATCGGAAGCATACCGAGCTCTTCGATACCGAAAGCTCGCAGCTGGTTGAGGGTGGACAACTCTGGCACGATCTGCGGAGCGTGCGGGTATGCGTTACTGCTGATGAATCGAAGGCTATCAACGACGAGCAAGGACCATTCATCGTGATCGCCGGCTCAGGGATGTGTACAGCCGGACGGATCATGCACCACATTCGCAACTCGATTAGCGATCCAACGAGCCACTTCGTGATCGTTGGATATCAAGCCCGTGGATCACTCGGACGAAAGCTGGTCGATGGCGCTCCTGGAGTGAAGCTCATGGGTGAGTACCACAACGTCCGCGCGAAGATCCATACGCTCGGGGGATTCAGTGCGCATGCCGGACAGACCGAGTTGCTCGACTGGTTTGGTACCGTTGCGCAATCGGGTGTGTCGACGCTGCTGTTAACGCACGGCGAGGACAGAGCGCGCAATCCTCTTCGTGACAAGATTCAAGAACGATTTGGTGTGTCGGCATTCTTGCCGGCGTATTCAGAACACTGTGAGGTATAAGACGCATGCGCATTGAGCACGATTTCTTGGGTGAGCGCGAGATTCCTGATAGCGCCTATTACGGCGTGCAGACACTCCGCGGAAAAGAGAACTTTCACATTACGGGCATCCCCATTAGTCATGCGCGATCCTTCATCGTAGCCTTTGGGTACGTGAAGAAAGCTGCAGCGTTGGCGAACAAAGATCTCGATGTCCTTGATCCAGCGGTAGCAGACGCGATCTGTGCTGCATGTGATCGGATCATCGCCGGCGACCTCCATGAACAGTTCATCGTTGATGTGATTCAAGGAGGTGCTGGCACGTCGACCAATATGAACGCCAACGAAGTGATTGCTAACACGGCGCTCGAAATTCTTGGTCATCCAAAGGGCACGTACGATATCGTGCATCCTAACAATCACGTTAACTGTTCACAGAGCACCAACGACGCCTATCCAACTGCGTTCCGTCTGAGTTTGTACATTGAAATCGGACAACTCATCGAGCAGCTTGGATTGCTTCGTGATGCGTTTGCACGCAAGGGTGTTGAGTTTCAGGATGTATTGAAAATGGGGCGCACGCAATTGCAAGATGCTGTGCCGATGACTCTTGGACAGGAGTTTGAATCGTTTGCCGTAAACATCGGCGAAGATATCCGTCGTCTCGAGGAAGCTCGCTCGCTTGTCACAGAAGTTAACCTTGGAGCGACAGCCATTGGCACGAGCATTAACGCGCCTGAAGGCTACCCGGCGCTGGCTGTGCAGTACTTGAAGGACGTATCGAACATCCCTGTGTCGCTCTCGCAGAATCTCATCGAAGCTACGTGGGACAACGGAGCCTATGTTCAGGTAAGTGGCGTCCTTAAGCGTGTTGCGGTCAAACTCTCGAAGATCTGCAACGATCTACGCCTGCTTTCATCTGGTCCGCGCTGTGGATTTAACGAGATCAACCTACCGCGCTTGCAGCCGGGTTCGAGCATCATGCCGGGGAAGGTCAATCCTGTGATTCCGGAAGTGGTCAATCAGGTGTGTTATCTCGTGATTGGGAATGACGTAACGGTGACGTTTGCAGCCGAGGCAGGACAGCTGCAGCTAAATGTGATGGAGCCCGTACTCGCATACTGTCTGTTCCAGTCCATTGAAGTGCTCACGCGAGCCTGTGCAACGTTGCGCGAACGATGTGTCGATGGCATTACTGCTAACGCCGAGCATACGTATGCCATGGTGATGAATTCCGTAGGAATCGTCACAGCGCTCAATCCAATCCTCGGATATGAGCAGAGTGCCGCGATTGCAAAAGAAGCCTTTGAGACAGGTGGTTCGGTGATCGACATAGTGCGGTCGAAGGGACTCCTCTCTGAGGAGAAGCTCGCCGAAATCTTTTCTCCTGATAATTTGATGCACCCACGGTTTATTCGCTAAGGGGCGATCACCGCGTAGACATTTGGAGTTTGGTATGATGGTACGTTCGACATTCCTTGCATGCGCATGTGTTGTGATGGTTCTCACAAGCTGCGAACACAAAGTAGAGGGACCACCCCCTGCGATTCCCGTGAGTGTGATCACACTTGAAGCACGCGATGTGCCGGTGTACTCCGAGTGGGTAGGCCAGACACGAGGAGGGGAAGAAGTCGAGATTCGCTCACGCGTTGAAGGGTATGTTGATCGAGTCGTGTACAAGGAAGGCACGTATGTACGTCGCGGACAGGTGATGTACGTTGTCGACCCGCTTCAGTACGCTGCGAACGTCAACGTGGCCAAGGGTCAGCTCGCGGAGGCAGAAGCGAATCTCGCGCGTGCAGAGCAGGACGTGGCACGCTATACGCCCCTTGTCGAACAGAATGCGATCTCGCGTCAAGAATACGAGACAGCAGTGCAGATGGCGAAGGCAAGTCGTGCATCGGTGCAAGCAATGCGTGGCAGTGTCCAAAAGGCGCAAGTTGAGTTAGGGTACTGCACCGTAACGTCGCCGATCGACGGCTTGGCCGGATCATCATCTGTCGAAGTAGGAGACCTTATCGGACGTATTGCGGCAGGTCCTTTGACCACGGTGTCGAAGCTGGATCCGATTCGTGTGAAGTTTAGTATGTCGGAAGTCGAGTGGCTTCGTGTAACGAAGAGACGTCGTCAGCTTGACTCATCAGCACGTAAGCGTCCGATTCCTCTGCAGCTGATTCTGGCTGACAAATCGGTGCATCCGTACCTCGGTGAAGCGTTAGTAATCGACAATGCGATTGATCCGCAGACGGGGACGATTATGATTGAGGCAATGTTCCCAAACCCTGAAGGCATGGTTCGTCCTGGTCAATTCGCACGTGTTCGCGCAGCGCTTGATCAAGCGCGTGGAGCAATTGTTATTCCTCAGCGGGCAGTGTCCGAGCTTCAGGGCACACAGTATGTCGCTGTGGTGGATGCCAAATCGAAGGCAGTTTCGATGCGTCCTGTGGTGATATCGCATCGTGTAGGTGCAACGTACGTGATTGAAGCTGGCCTCAGCGCAGGTGAGACAATCGTGTATGAGGGTCTACAGAAAGTGCGTGATGGGGCAGTTGTTGCGCCAAAGCGCGTAACGGTGGCCATTGACAGTCTTCTCACACGTCCATAAGGGTCGCACAATGTTCTCAGCATTCTTTGTGCGGCGTCCCATTGTGGCAATCGTGATTTCGATTGTGACGGTGATTGTTGGACTTGTCGCATTGATGGGACTGCCCATCGAACAGTATCCTCGATTGTCCCCGCCGATGGTGCGTGTCACGGGAGTGTATCCTGGAGCTGGTGCCGAAGCGGTTGAGCAATCGGTTGCAACACCAATTGAGCAGCAGATCAACGGTGTCGACAACATGATCTACATGATGTCGCGCAATACCTCGGACGGAACTGCCTCGATTGATGTGACGTTTGATGTGGGTACGGATCTCAACAACGCGAACGTGCTCACGCAGAATCGTGTTGCACGCGCGAATTCACGTCTTCCACAGGATGTATTGCAACAAGGTGTGATTGTTCAGAAGATCAATCCATCGTTGCTCATGATGGTGAGCGTTGCCTCACCGGGTGGAACCTATGATGCGGAGTTCCTCAACAACTATGCAATGATCAATGTACGCGATCAGTTGCTTCGCGTTCCAGGCGTATCGCAGGTTGAGCTCCTGGGTGGTTCCGAGTATGCTATGCGTATTTGGATCAAGCCGGATCGCCTGGCGGCATTAGGTCTCACAAGTACTGACGTCTGGGCTGCAGTTCGCGACCAGAATGTCCAGGCGCCTGCTGGCAAGATCGGAGCTGCTCCATCTGCTCCGGGACAGGAGAATACCTATACGGTAAGTGCTCCAGGACGTCTGACAACTCCTGAGGAGTTCGGCGACATTATCATCAAGGAGACGGCTGACGGACGTATTGTTCGTGTGCGTGATGTGGCCCGCGTTGAGCTTGGTTCGGAGAACTACAAGTCATTCGGTCGCCTCAACGGTAAGCCGTCGGCCATGCTTGCGATCTACCTTCTTCCGGGTGCTAATCAGCTCGAATCATCGAAGGGTATTTACGCAATGCTCGAGTCGATGAAGACCATTTTCCCGAAGGATGTAATCGCTGAGGTGGGATATGATACCACACCAGCCGTTGAGGCATCAATCGAGGAGATCGTACAGACTTTGTTCGAAGCTGTGTTGCTGGTGATTATCGTCGTGTTCATCTTCTTGCAGAACGGACGTGCTACGCTCATTCCGCTGCTGACGGTGCCGGTGAGTCTTATCGGGACGTTTGCCATCTTCCCACTCGTAGGCTTCACGATTAATACAGTGTCGCTGTTCGGGCTTGTGCTCGCTATCGGCATCGTAGTTGACGATGCGATTGTGGTGGTCGAGGCGGTGATGCATCACATCGAGCATGGGATGAGTCCCCGAGAAGCCACGTTGAAGGCCATGAGCGAAGTGTCGGGTCCGGTGATCGCCATTGCACTCATCTTGGCGGCTGTGTTCGTTCCAGTGGCATTCCTTGGTGGAATCACGGGAATGATCTACCAGCAGTTTGCGATGACAATTGCATTCTCTGTTGTGCTTTCGGCCTTCAACGCACTAACGTTGAGTCCGGCACTTGCTGCTATGCTCCTCAAGCCAACAAGTATCGAGGGGAAGGGTCCGCTCAAAGCCTTCTATCGTTGGTTCAATCGTGTGTTTGGACGTGCGACAACAGGATATGTCGGCATCGCTCGCTCGTTTGTCCGCAAGTCTGTCTTGTCGGTTGTTGGTGTCGGAGCATTTGCTGTGCTGTCGCTTATCACTGTCGGACAGATCCCGTCGGGATTCGTGCCGAACGAAGATCAAGGCATCTTCCTTGTCAACGTGATGTTGCCTAACGCTGCATCACTTGAGCGCACCGACGAGGTATGCGGTAAGATTGAGAAGATCTTGGCTCAGAATCCAGCTATTGAATCGTACAACACGGTTGGTGGATTATCCTTCCTTACCAACGCGTACACATCGAATGTGGCATCGTTCCTGATCCGACTCAAGCCGTGGGAAGAACGTACGGCGAAGGAAGAACATGCTAAAGCGATTATGGCCACGCTCAATCGACAGTTTATGTCGATCCCTGAAGCTATCTCGTTCTGTTTTGCTCCGCCGACGATCCCGGGCTTTGGTGCGGCAGGGGGCTTCTCGGCATACCTGCAGGATCGCTCGGGTGCAATGAGTGTCGGTGATCTGCAGGAACAGACAGCGAGGTTTATGGCTGCTGCGTCGCAGCGACCAGAACTCACGAGTCTGTTTACACAATTCGATGCAGGCGTTCCGCAAATCGGCGTGCAGCTTGATCGTGAGAAGGCTCGAAAACTGGGCGTGACGATTCAGGATGTGTTCACCACGATGCAGGCTGCGTTGGGTGGAGCGTATGTGAACGACTTCAATCGCTTCGGCCGTTTGTACCGCGTCTACATGCAGTCGGAACCCGAGTACCGACAGTCTCCGAATGATATTGGGGCATTCTATGTGCGAAGTGCAACGACAGGAGAAATGATTCCACTGTCGACGATCGTCACTTCGAATGACACATCTGGTGCCGAAGTGACGTATCGCTTCAACTTGTTACGCAGTGTGGCCATCAGTGGTAATGCCGCATCAGGCTTTAGCTCGGGGCAGGCTCTCACGGCACTTGAAGACGTCGCCAAGGAAGTGCTTCCACAAACCATGAGTCTTGCCTTCTCCGGACTTTCCTACGAAGAGAAGCGTGCTCCGAGTCCGATCCCAACCTTCGTGCTCGCTATCGTGCTCGTCTTCTTGCTCCTTGCATCACAGTATGATTCGTGGCGCTTGCCATGGTCAGTTCTGCTCGGTACGCCTATTGCCGCGTTTGGAGCATTCTTCGGCGTGTGGATGATGGGTATCGACAACAACGTGTACACGCAGATTGGCCTCATTCTTCTGATCGGACTTGCAGCAAAGAACTCTATCCTGATCGTTGAGTTTGCCAAGGAGAAGCAGGATCGTGAAGGACTTTCGCCGCAAGATGCCGCGCTTGAATCAGCGCGTCTTCGTTTCCGTCCGATTCTCATGACGGCATTCGCATTCATTCTTGGAGTGGTGCCGCTTATGACGGCCTCCGGCTCTGGTGCTGGGTCACGTGTAGCCATGGGCACAACGGTGTTCTATGGGATGTTGGTCGCAACGGCATTTGGTGTGATTATCGTTCCGGGATTGTTTGCCTTCATCGAGGGGTTTGCCTATCGCAAGCGTATGCGGCAGGGGGCGATGATCCTGATGATCATCGGAATAGGTGCTGGCTTGCAAAGCTGCAAGGTCGGACCCGACTATGTGCGCCCATCCCTGCCTACATCAGATACATGGCGTGAGCGCGCACGCACGGACTCATCGTTCGCGATTGAGCCACACTGGCGCGTGTATGAGGACCAAGTGCTCACCACGTACATTTCGACAGCACTCGATAGTAATTACGATGTCCAAGCTACGTTTGCGCGCATCGAAGCAGCTCGCGCGAATGTGACCATTGCCAATAGTGAACTCTTCCCGCAACTTGGGTTAGGGGGCTCAGCAACTGGTATTCGGAACTCTGCCAATCGCGTTGGTGTGCTCAACCCTGGCGCTGCATTGGGTCCGACTGGCATCTTCGGCATCATGGGAACGCTCTCGTGGGAGCTCGACATCTTCGGACGAATCCGACGAGGTGCCGAAGCTCAGACAGCGCAGCTGCGCGCCTCCGAGGCCTCGTATCGTGCGTCGCGACTCATGATCTCGGCTGCTGTTGCTGAAGCCTACATCACGTTGCGCAAGTTTGATGCACTCCGGCAGATTATCGATAGTAACCTAGCGACCCGGCGTGAATACGAGCGACTCGCGCGAACGCTTTTCGAAGGGGGCAAGACATCCGAGCTCGACTGGCGTCAGGCCGAGGGCGAGCTGCGTCGCGTAGAAGCCGAAGTGCCTGTTATCAATACAGCGATAGCGCAAACGGAGAACGCGCTTAACGTCTTGCTGGCGCGTCCAATTGGAACGGATGTGCAACGGGGCACAACGCTCACCCAGCAGCGTGTACCTGCCGATGTTGCTGTTGGACAGCCGAGCGAGCTTCTGCAGCGACGTCCAGATGTAATCATTGCAGAACAGCGCGTAATCGCCGCGAATGCACTTATTGGACGAGCAATTGCGGAACAGTATCCGCGATTGTCACTATCGGTTGGCGGTGGTGTTGAGGCATTGTCGGGCCAGCCGCTCATCGACGCCAATTCCCTGATGTGGAATGCTGTGGGCAATCTCGTGCAACCGATCTTCCAGGGTGGACGCTTGGCCGCACAAGTTGATGCTGCCGATGCTAGCACGCGCGCTGCCGTGGCTGACTATCAGCGCACCGTAGTTGTTGCGTTTCGCGAGGTCAATGATGCTATGGTCGATCTACGCAATCGACGCATCGAGGTAGCTTCTGCATCCGGCGTAGTGACGTCGAATAGGGAAGTATTGCGCTTGTCGGAACTGCGGTATCGCTATGGTGCAACACCGTACCTGCAGGTACTCGACGCACAGCGGTCGCTACTTGACGCGCAGCGACGTGAGTTGGATGCAAAGACCAATCTCTACCTAGCCTACGTTGCACTCTATCGTGCGCTCGGTGGTGGGTGGAGGTAGGCCTACCGGCAGACGACAATCGGTGCTAATGGACGACCACCGATGACAAGCATGTACCAGCCGTTCGGCAGTGCGCGAATGTCCGACAGGAGGCGCTCGCCTGACGAAGGGTCTGACATAATGCCCTGGAGTAGTGTCTGACCAACCGCGTCCATGACAATGTATGGCTTGTTGTTGTATTCCTGCATCGTCGTGATGTCGGAGATGTCATCGTTGACCGACGTGCCTGGTTCGACGTAGAGTGAAGCGCTTGAGCCGATTACTTCGCAGTAGTCTGTCTTGACAGCACACCGGAATTTCTGACGGTTCTGAGCCGTCGTCACATTCGAGATCCAGAGTGTCGTGGTGTTTGCACCGACGTATTGTCCTGCATCGACAACGTCCTCCCAGCCAACGCCGAGACTTGTCTGCCATTGATACGAGTACGACAGACCGCGCGTAGGTGTGTGGCGCACAGTAAATCGAACAAGACTTCCTGGAGCGACCATGGTGTCGCGTGGAGGTTGCGACAACGAGTCGCATGTCACACGACCAAGACCCTCCAAGTTGATCCATAGTGCGGAGCATGCTGTCTCGACGCGGAGTGTATCGCGATGAGGCATTGTGTCGACATCCTGCAGCCGTGGACGATATGTTACACCGACAGTTAGCGTGCCTCCAGCTTGCAATGTGAGCGGCAATGTGAGCGGCGTAAGTCGAAATGCTGAACCGTAGACGAGTCGAGTGGATGTTATCGTAACTGGTGCATTGCTTCGATTTGTGATCATCACGTTCTGCGCAGCAGAGTCGCCAAGTTCAATAGCTCCCACGTTGATCGATGTACGATTCGAACTGAGTGGCGCTGCAATGTAGGCTACCGTATCCGTGACACTATTGCCAGCCCAATCGCGCACAGTATAGGTTGCTCGTGCATTCTTCGACGGGTTGATGACGCTTAGTCGGAATGACACCTCTTTGAAACTACTATCTCGTGGAAACGGGGTTTGTGTAAGGACCACAAGGCGGTAGTTCGAGTCAGCACTCGTTGAACCAAGAACAACACTCGCGATACCAGTGTCGACCTGATCCGTTGAAAGGGGCTGTGAGCGCGGAGGATTCGGGTCGTTACGCAACTCTGTCGCGGTCACTGTAACAGTGCCGCATGTACGATCGGCGCGTAACACTGGAGCTAACGTATCGCGTGGGGTAGATGAGGAGGTGTACGTGCAAAACACATCATTGATCGCATCGACGAGAGGTGTGCTAGCTATCACACCTGAGCCCGGAGCCGTCTCGATGTAATCGCCGGTAATCTCCCAGATGATTGCACCACGGAGCCCCTTATCAACTGCAAAGCGACTCTTCGCGCGGATTGATTCCCTGTTGTCGTACGAGACAAACGTGTTGAGGCCAGGCTTGCCAAGTAGATAGGGAACTTGCGCCGTGGTGTCCCAATGCTCGGTAAAGTTCGGGAGCGCTGCAAGCACGTTGTAGTAAAGGGGCGTTCCCTCATCTGCAGCAAACGTTGCTAGGTCGGCTAGTCCGCGTGATGGCACGTGCAATCCCGGTACACCAACCGTCGCAGCTGACCTGCCATAGAAGGCCATACCAACGGTAAGCTTTGATGGATTGACACCGTAGGTGCCAAGTAATGTGGCTATGGATGATTCGACATTGTATTCGGCAGCACCGACAGCGGGACGCTTGAGTGGTGCATTGTGGTTTGTTGTCTGATCCCATGTGCCATAGTAGTCGTAGGTCATCACGTTGATGATGTCAACGACGTTTGCGATACTGTCCCATTCAACATCATCCATACGCTCGGGTGCTGCGCCCACTGCTGTTGTGAGGAGCATCGTCGCGTTCTTCGTCGTGCCGTACGTCGTGAGAGCCTTGCGTATCTCTTGCATCAGTAGCGTGAAGTTTCGCTTGTCAGCTGCGGTTCCATTATGCGGCGTGTAACCAGGAAACTCCCAGTTGATATCGATGCCGTCGAATCCATATGTGCGTACAAGGTCGACGCACGATGCTGCAAACGTTCTGCGAAGAGCGGAGTCAGCGGCGATACCAGGGAACGTACTTGACAGTGTCCATCCACCAACTGAAGCGAGTACCTTTACGCCTCGTGAACGGGCGATGTACGTGATCGCTGTCTCAGGCTTTCTCCGTCCACCGTTCGACCAATCTTGTTCTCCCAGAAGCAGATTGTCGTCAGCCCATTGATCATTGGATCCAATTGATCCATCCGCTTTTGGAATGAAGAAGCAGTAATTGAGAACTGTGTATTTCTCATACGCAATCGTTTGCGGCCGCACAGCCTTGTTGCGGTCGTACCACTGCCAGTTGGGGTAGTACCCGACGATCTCTTTGCAGGGCTGGGCAGATAAACCCGATGCCTGTAAAAGACCGAGCAACAGCGGAGTAATAACAGAACGAATGCTTCCAACTCTGATCCGAGTGAAGATCGCGCGCATGGTTTGCCCCCTTCAACACAGCGTAAGATTGTACGCATAACATACGGAATCGTCGTTGTGTTAATGAACAACCACCTTCGCCTTCTCTCTAAAACCCGGGGCGTTGCCCCAGGCGGCGATAGGACGGGCTTACAGCTCTCGATCGATATGGGTGCCCAAGAACATTAGCCGGACGATGTTCTCAAAGCGATTACGACCCAATCGATACCTGAACGAAGGTTCTAATTTCCCACTCATTTCCGTCAGGGAATCCAATAGCATTCGGATCAGGCACCCAGTTGCCAGCAGGATCCAGAGTCAGAGTTGGGGAGTACCGAGGCGAGTACTTGTTCAATGTTCGATACGTGCCTCTCATTCCCACCTTGGTTCCAGGAAGCATGAACCAGTCGGGCCTTGCTAGCTCTGTCGACAGCTCGGCCATCAGTTGCAATGGGAATGTCAAGTTGAAATCGCGGTGGTAATCGAATGGACCCCAGTCGTTGAATTTGCAGAAAAGTACCAGCTTCGATTGCTTGTACACCGTGCGCAGGTCAGCGCCAAATCGTTGAATGGTACGTGTATCACTTCCGTTGGCTTGTCCATTGCCAACGTAAATGTTGGCGATGATTCCGAACTCTGGACTGACTTTCGATACGATTCGAGCATTTGCCTCCCAGAGGTCTTGAGCTGGAGCTGCGCCAGGGAACACGAATGTTGTCCGCCCGTTTGACAAAATGCCAATCGCGGCGTCCTGTGTAGTGGGAAGATGTCGGTAGAGTACGTTCAGACTCGCTGCGAACTCGGCATCTTCCGCACGATCATTGTCCCACTCGTACATCCAGGTCGCCGGTGTGGGATCATATGTGAGGAGAAGTTCGCCAGCAACTGTCTCTCTGTTTGAACGAACAGAAAACGGGTCATCGAGAATGTTTCGTGGTCTTGCCGGAGCGTCAACCCAGGATGCAATCGGTCCTTCAAGTGGCTTCTGCCATAGCATGTTGGGCGCGACCTGCAGCTGTCCTACATTGAAGGTGAAGCCTGTTAGGAAGTTCATCATGTTGCCACTTCCAACATCTTTCAATCTCCAACCCGTGAATGTTCTCGTGTTGTCAAAGCCGCCATTTGCAACCAATCCCAGGACTGATCCAAGTGCGTACCAATTGAAGGTTGAACTTTCATAGGTGACTTTAATCTTACCACCGAAATTGTCGGAGGAACGTATTGTGTCCTCGTAGACGGCATAGTTGTCGATGTCGCCTCTGATAACCTGAAAGGGTCTTCCATTCAGAGGTTGACCGCCCCATAAACCACCAATGGTTACACGCAGATTATCAAAACTCTTCTGAAGACTCAGGGCTGCTTTTCTCGTCTTCGGAACTGGGATGGCAAAGGAGCTCTGGATGTTGTCCCTCTGCATCAGGTCCTCTTGGAACATGCCTGTGATATCTGTGGAGAAGAGAGACGTTGAGTACTTGACCAAGATGGCTGGATTGGCACCCCACCATAACTCAGGACCGAAGGCAACCTTCAAGCCCTTCATGAACTTCTTTCCCTCAAACTCAAATCCGAACGGTGTGTTTGCCGAGTAGATGTCAATGTTAGGTCCATAATTAGCCTCCGGATACAGGCCAAAGAAATCTCCTTCATAGCCCCAATGGAAATGACCCGTTCGATAAAAACCAGTGAGATTGAAGTACGTTGAGTTCCACGAGAGGCTGCTCTTATACAGGACGATGCGGTCATTGACAATGTTCTGTTGTGTGCCGTCGGGATTCCTTACAGTGATTGGTCGGCCACGATTCTCATAGAATACTTCGTCGATTGGGTTCTCAGCTACATTGCCGAGAATGTTGAATTGTACGTTTGCAGTCACGTTCGGTGCAGGATTCGCGGTTACGCCTACGTTGAACGACTGCATGTGGTCAAAGCCGAGTTTCTTAGGGTAGGCAGGAGTATTAGAAATGCCTTGCTGACCAGTGCTGATGAGGCTGCCGCCAGTGTTGTATGTGGTAAATGTGGCTTGTAGGTCGCTAAGGTAGATCGAACTCTTGTTCTGTTCCCGAGCTGACTTATCAGCATTTGCCAGAAGCATCGATTGCGTGATAGTTGAACCATCGAGCCGTGACTGTAGAGAATCGGCTGCAGCGTCATATGGACTATACGCATGGATTTCTTTGAGTGCATAGTATGCAGCTCGTGGATAGAGCGTATACAATCCCTGTTCATTGGCTTTGCCCTTGGCACATATGCCAAACCATTCTTCGTTCATGTTGTTTTCGCCCTCGACATAGTCGTTCTGGTATCCACCATTCGACCACGAGGCGTTCATGTCGTGTACGTCGAGATTCAAGGTCTGTCCGTACTTCCACCATCCATCGCTGAACTGGAACGTGAATCCACCCAAGCAGTTACCGGCCTTGCCGTTGCCTGCTGCGTTGGCATAAATCTCCTTCCAATTGCCCACTAGATACTTGGCTTGTGATTCTTGATCTTCCGCGTTTGTTTGCGTGTTGTAGGCATCTGAACCGAACTCGGTAAACATGAGCGGCTTCCCATATTCCTTGCGCACTCTATCAAACGCATTGTCGAAGGAGATTCCTCGATACACATTGATTCCCAACACGTCTACGTCGCGGCATTCCTCTGCTATGATGTCCAGGAACAGAAGATCTCCGTTGCAGATAGCGACTGGATGTCGAGAATCAACAATCTTCATTGTTCGCACAGCCTTGTTGAACAGCCTGTACATCTGGATAGCATCTTTCGTTGATTGCTTGTCCTTGACAGGGATGTCCTCAGTCTCAGCACCACGCCAGAACAATCCGTAGTTGTTTTCATTTCCTAAGAGATACATCAACAGGCCTGGAGTGTCCATATAGTCCGACACCATTCGTTGTACTTCTTGCAGTAGGATAGACTGGACATCTGGATTCGCGTAGTCGATATTGGTAGTCCAGGTATTGTCTACTGTCAGTCCATATCTACCAAATGTGTGATTCACGACGGTGTAGATGCCGAACTTTTTATGGATGTATGTGATCCACTTTGACGGAACTCCACTGTATTGGCGAATGACATTCACCCCCATGTTTTTCAATAGCCCCATCTCGTAGTCGAGCGCAGCGATGATAGTGGCTTCAGGCTGATTCCACAGGCTGTAGGAGTAATTCGTTCCCGTAGGGTAGTAGTCCCAGTTCATGCCTTTGACGAACAACTTGGTTCCATTCACAACGAGAACATGCTGCTCATTATATGAGCGTAGCTCAACGGTATCCTGTGCTGCGACAACATTGAAGCACGCATGAAAGAGGCACAGAGCGGTTATGATGAATGTTCGCATGATATGGGGACGTGTGAAGGTGGGGGATGCAGTCGACCTGCGTTGAAGTGGGAACGGATTGTGTCAGGAACAACAACGCCCCTTCTGTGTGAGAGAAGGGGCGTTAATGATCAGCAAGAGAAACCGAATTAATGAACGATGACTGTGCGAATGCGAACAGCGCCGTTCTCTTCGACTGACTTCACCGTGTACGAGCCTGCTGGCAAACCGAGAAGGTTGACGACCTGCTCTTGTGATTCGAGCATAACACGTCCGTTAACGTCGTACATCACAACGTTCTTCACTGGATTGCTGAAGCGCAGCGTACCACCGCGCGTGATCGGGTTTGGATACACGTTCATGGCATTGCCATCGTTCTCCTCATCCACGCTAGTTGTTGAGCTTGAATAGTAGATGTTGTCGATGAATGCGATGCCCGAGCCGAATGGAGTCGATGTGATGATCAATTGATTGAGGTCCGCGAGGCTCTTGAGGCCTGCGTCCGTGAAATCCTTTAACGGGATGCTAATTTGATTCCACTGATTCGCCTTGAGTGTGACATTGACGTTCGCTTCCGAATCACCATTGCCACCGGCGAAACCATCACCCAAGAAGCTTACGAGCTTCACGTTGAACACGGTGATGTTCGGGGACCAGACATCCATGTGCAATGTTGTCATTGCAGAGGCATCAATAGGCTTCTTGATCGTTTCGATGCCGTTGAAGCCAAGGTTCGTGTACTTCAATGTTGCATTGCCCTTAATGGACGTAGCCTCGAAGGACGATTGGCTCCAGTCTGTTCGCCACGTGTCAACGTCAACATTTGTGTACGCGTCGCTGTACATCGAAATCACAGTCGTCGCTGTTGGGGTTGGTGCCGGATTCTCAGGTGAGCTGTAGAAGTACGATACCGTGTACGTTGCTGTTGTTGTGCCGTTACCTGCCGTCACAAGAACAGTTGCATCACCTGGGATCGCAGTTGCCTGCGTGATCTTGGTGATCGTTGCGTTTGAGTCGTTTGCAGTTGCAAGCGTAATCTGAGGTACTGGGCTGCCCTCTGATACTCCAAAAGCGTAGGTTAACGCACTCGGAGCGAACCCAGGGATCGTCGTTCCGTCGACCTTGAGATCCTTCAGTGTTGCGTCTTCACCCTTTGCAGCAGGCTTCTTCCAGAAGTAAATGTTGTCCAGATAGATATCAGAAGGTGACACGCCTGCTTGGCCGTCAAACTTCAGTTGAATCACAGACTTCCATGACATGCCTGTGAACGCGCTCTTTGGCAGGTCCACGCTGCTCCACTGACCAGAAACGAGGGGAACATCGACGAGAACTTCGCCAGCACCATCGCCGCTGTTGTCGATTGGTGTGAACTTCAGCACCGTGGCGTTGCTTGTCCAAACATCAATGTGAACGAATTCCATCTCAGAAGCATTCTGAGCACTTCCTTCGAACCCTGTTCCTTGGTAGTTGAAATTCGTATATGCCAAGACGACGTCGCCCGTGCCCGGATCAAACGCTGCGTTGACACCGCCCGACTGACCCCAATTTGGGTTGTAGTTGACGCCCGAAACACCGGTGTATGCACCGCTAAAGATCGAAATGACATCAGCGGCATTTCGCGCAGGGGGCGTTGGCGCGCTTGATGTGGGCTGGGCTAATACTCCAACGACGCCTACAATCAAGCTAAAAAACGATGTAACGGCTTGCTTCATGGATGGAACCTGGAAAAGTGGACGGGATCGTTATTGCAACGTTACGGCAACGTGACCAAAGAAAGAATAGTTCCGACTCAAGGTCGTTACAGCTCGCCTCGCCGCTTCACCAGTTCAGCCTTAATCTGGTGCGCTTTTTCCTCGTTGAGGTCGTAATTCCACATCACAACAATGGCCAAAACAGCAGTCAGCGAGGGGATGATAATGTCTGCGAGCCTGAGATTTACGATGGTTTCAGGGCTCTGCACCGCGGCTCCGCCATCGAATCCAATGAACTTTAGTACCAGACCGCCGAGTACCAGAGCCAATCCTTGCCCGAGTTTAACCATCCACCAGTAAATCGCTCCGTACGTTCCTTCCTTTCGGGGCATGCCATTAACGAGCTCGTCGAGGTCGCAGACGTCAGCGGTCATCGACATCATGAGCGTGAAGAGACCGCCAAGACCGAACGAGAGCAATGGAATAGGGACGAACATCAACCAGATGTTCTCTGCGTCGAACGCCCACCACTTTAGGATGTACCCAACAACGGAAATGCCCGTAGACACCAAGAAGGCATTTCGCTTACCCCAACCATTTGACATCCACGTAACAACAGGAATGATCAGGAAGGCCGTGAACACAGCACTGATTGTCGAGAACCAAGCTGGCCAATGTCCCGCATTCTCAAAACTGCCATTGAAGAGGTAGTACACAATGATGAAGAAGCTGAATGAGGCAACCAACTGGAACCCGTTGAAGACAAGAAACGTGGCCATGCAGAGGCGCACAAACGGAACGTTCTTGAAAATCAACTTCATGCTTCTCCAAAGCCCCTTCATGTTCTGAATGAGGTTCTTCAGTGTGATACTGTCACGATTTGAGAGAGCTTCTTGATTGATCTCACGACAGAAGATCGCCGGCATGATCCCCAGGGCGAGACATGCTACGCCAACCCAAATTGATAGGCTTCGAATGGCGACAGCTTGATTAGGGAACAAATCTGGGTCGGCAATGATCACCCACAGCCAAGGGACTAACATCCATGCGATCTGGCTGACTGTCTGCGAGAACCCCATCAGTCGTGTCCGCTCCCGGTAATCGGACGTCATCTCGTATCCAAGCCCAATGAGCGGTGTCGAATAGATGGTGTTTCCAGTCAGGAACAGCAGAGAAAAGATCATGAAGTACCAGAAGTTGTAGATCTGGCTGTTCTCGGTATGGAGCTGCCATAGCGCAGCGAACAACAGACCGCTCGTGATCGCTCCAATGAAAATGTACGGACGTCTTCTGCCCCATTTTGACGTGGTATTGTCGGAGATATACCCCATGATGGGATCTGTGATCGCATCGTAAATCCGCGGTATGCCACCCAGAAGTCCAGCCCAGACGGGATCCATCCCATAGGTCGTGAGCAAGAAGAATGAAAACACACCCAACGACCCGGGAAACAAGTTGTTGACGAGGTGCCCAGAGCCAAAGGCAATCTTTTGGAGTAACGGCACCTTAGCCGTTGTCGATGTGTTCGTCATGATGTGTTACCTCGGAAGGAAGACTATGGTCTGTAATGCTTGCTCGTTGATTGGAACGAAGACGCTGCTGCCATCCAGCTCGACTCGCAGGTTGTGCCGTTGCGTTGTAGGATTGAACGCAACAACACATATCGACTTGTCAGGGTTGACCGCTGCGACTGCCATGATTTCAGGATGCTGGATTGTACTGGTAACGACGTGAGCCCCAGGTCTGATGTACTTGCTGAAGTGGCACATGACATAGTACAGCGGCGTGAAGTACACCTCGTCCATAGCAGGATCCACGATGATGGGTGCCGTGCACCAATTGCGCGCCCAGTTGGGTCCGCCTTGTCGGTCGAGAACCAGATTCCAATCGATCCATCCATGAACCTTACTCTGTAGACATCCGATGATGTCGCGCGCATATCGATGCACAGGAGCGTACTTCGGGTGGAGATACTTCTGCTCTTGTGGAGCCCAGTCCCAGCCCCAGTCGGTAGCCTCTTCGCGCCAATACCACGCATCGTCGTTCCAGCGCGGTACTTCGGCATCAATACAGGCCTCTGTCTGGATCAGATACTTACCAGGGGCCTTGTCCGCAGCGTATTGTAGTTCTTTCGGGAATACCTCATAGGTGCTTTCATACCAATGAACTGCGGTGCCTGCAATGTACTTCGAAGAGGAAGCATCCCTGTACATTTCATCAACCCACTCCCTCAATCCAGCGCGATTTTGGTCGTACCCCAGAATCTGAACATTACCCTGTCCTTCTCGTTCCAAGGTTGGCCCGAGATGATCCTGTACGAAGTCTGTCATTTCCTTTGGCGTGAAATGCATGCTCTCCCAGTTATTCCCATTCCCGTGAGGTTCGTTGATCACTGTGATGCCCCAGATAGAGATGCCGTTGTCAGCGCACGCCTGCACGTACTTGGCATAGTACAGAGCCCAAGTGTCGCGGTATGTATCGAGGAGCTTGCCACCAACCCAACTCTGGTTGTCCTTCATCCATGGTGGTGCAGTCCATGGTGAAGCGATCAACCGGAACCCATTGCGTGAAACCGTTTGTGCCTTTCTGATGAAAGGGAATAGATCGTCGTTGTCCTTCTCAATACTGAAACTCTCGAGAAGCGTATCTCCCGGTACCATGGCATATGCGTAATGATCACGAGAGAAATCGCAAGAGTTGATGTGTGTTCGAGCGAGAGAGTATTGAGCGCCTTCATCGGAGAAGTATGCGTTGATGATTCTATCCCGCTGCTTCAGACTCATGCGATTCAACAGATATGCTGAAGCTTCTGTGAATGACCCTCCAAAACCAAGGACAGTCTGATGCCTTGATCCGGTGTCGATAGTAATCGTGATAGCATCAGAGCATGGAAGTGTCGCTTGTATCTCCGTCAAAGCGTGACCAGCAGCAGAAGTTTCCAGGATTCGAATCGAGTATGAATCACGAGTGTCGAACAACATTGGCGTTGGTACCGAGTATTGAGCGCTGGATAGTGATATAACGGCCATGCATGCGAGAATCATGGCAAGATGCAATGGATGTCTGTTCACACGCACACGCTTGTACGGTCGAGTGCGACGTGGATCAACGTGATGTCGCCAGTCCGTGCAAGAATGCTGCTGCTGACGATAGGGGGCAGCAAAAGTGTTGCAGAGGATTGAACGTTGCCATTGCTCCAGTAAATCGTCACTTCGGTCGTATCGGCTAGTGCGTACCTGATCGGTGTTTGACAGATGGAGAAGAACAGCGTCCCTTCGTCGAGTGAGATATGTTGGAGTTCACCTCGAATGCTCTCAAACTCAATGGTGCGCTTGTGGTGGAGGAAGTCCGTCCGTGAGACCATGTTTGGCACAAACTGAATTGTTCCATGATCATAAAACACGCCAAGTTCGCGCATTCTACAAATCACATCCTCCTTCACTTGGCCAGTCATTCCTGGCTGCTGTGCGCCTCTCGATAGGGGAGTGTGTGAATATGGATCAGTTGGGAATGCGCCATAGTCTCGCGGAGATTTATGGACTCCAATACCGTCGCAGATCATTCTGTAGAATGCGAGTATTGCAGACGTGGTATTGCTGTTGCCATGTTCCTTGCTCGCCAAATGGTAGATCTCTTGAACGGCATATCTCAGTTTCGATACCATATGCCAGTAGATGGATCCAATACCTTCGTACGCAAAGAATGATCCTGACCTGCCAGTAAACTGTTTGTGATGAAACACTGATTCATAGAGATCAAGAAGGTCTACTTCCTCCGACATCATCATGTCATGATATGACGTGTCAAGAGCGCGAAGTCCCACCTGGAACTCTCGGATGTTCGTTAGCGTGCCATTGAAATGGTAGTCACCATGTACGTCACGATGAATGATGTCAGTGTTGCCATCGGACATGAGCGTCGTTAGCAATCGCGAGCTCTCAACCTTTTCCTTCGGAATGAAATTCTTTTCAAGGAAGCTTGGCACTCTCTTGATCGGATACAGCATGTAGCTGTTCTGATCTGGCCGAAACAGATCGCTTGTAGAGAGAGATGTCAGAAGGGCAATCGCATCTGGCGACGCGACACATCCCGAGCTAAGGGCGGCTACCTGGCCCTCAAGCATGGCTGGTAATCGAGCGATTGAAGCCTTGTCAGGTGCAAGTGTGATGAGGTTGTATGAATGATACAAGCCGTCAGATCGTTTGTTCTTGTTGATCGAGAACCGTATGTGCATGAGGACGTTTTGGCAGAAGCTCTTCAGTGTCTGTTGTGATACTGTAGTCAGCTTGCCTGAGAACGACGCAGCATAGACGGCAGCACGATAGTCGCTGCCAATCTGTCCGAGTTCGTCCATCATTGATCTTCTCATCTCTTCACTGTACTCAGTCGATTCCTTCGGGTAGTGCATGAAAACAGCTGAGGTTGACGTAAGGTACTCTGCTACCTCATGAGAGATTGAGAACGTAGTGTTGTGGTGATTGTCAAGGATCTCGTTGAAAAAGACGATGAAGCGATGCAGGTAGCTCAATGTGACCATCGACAGACCATTGCCCACTAGGGCATTGTTGGCATCGTTCCACTCAGGTCGCTGCGTATTCATCCAGATTCCACCATCTGGAACGTAGTTGGTCAAGCGAGCAAGGAGAGTAATCAGAATCTTTTCAATGAAGTGTGCATGACGGATGCCCCCTGATGAGTCCTTGACCAATGCACCGTCTGACCCAATATTCTCAATCTCGGCGGTGACAATAGCGTGAAGCTCGTGGTCGAACACAATTGTGCTTTTTGGATTGCGTACGATGTCTTCGTACGACTTCAATCTATACGGTACGCAGGCATACGCGAATCCTTCTGTGCTAACCAAATCATGCAGGGCATCAGGCTGCGTGTCACGAAGCAGTTCTAGGAGCTTTAGGAGATAGATGATCTGGTGGTCGCCCCAATATCCGATGTATGACCACGGATTGTGTGGCTCAATAACCTCCCAGTCGAAGCCGTTCTTCTGCACCCGGTATGGATTGTATCCATCGATTGTCGTTGCGTTGAGGAACTTCCGTACCATTCCTTCGAGGAATAAAGGGTACGAGTGCGCTAACGCTTCCCAATTCTGGAAGATATCGCGCCAGTTACCCTGGTAGTCGTACCTAAGCGTGCCGTCTGCATTCTTTGTGTTGATTGAGAACCTGTTCCATGGACGGCTTGGATCTCCGTGTCTTCTGCTAAAGGTGAGCGGTAGATATTCTAGCGCAATCCTCGTGAGCGAATGACTTGCGATTGAGGCAATCTCTGCACGTAGTTCACGAAGTGTGAATTCATCTGGTAAATGTCTGAGTACATCATACAGTTCATCGTACAATGGGGCGTTGCATGACCGAACATACTCAATGAAATCTTGCTTCTCGATCGTATAGTTCTTCGGGAAGACGCCGCCACGCATGGCGTTAAACAGCGAGTTAGAATAGTGTCGACTATCTATCAACGGATCACCCGTAAGGTGGATTCCATCGACACTCATCATTCGTTGCACAAGTGCATCTGTCCCACGCTGCACGTCGATATTCACCTCGCGAACGATGTCTTCCGCGGACGAAATGGCGTCAATCAACGCGATAACTTGCGATTGTGATTGATTGACATTGGCGATACACTTCCACGTGGAATGCTCGCCTGGTGAAAGCGCGACGCTGGATGAGATGAGGTATGCTCCGCGACTTCCTTTGTTGTCGTACTCAGTTGTGATGTCTGAGCCACGGCGAAACTGTTCAATCTGCCTCGACGACAACAGCACGACGGGCTCCTCCATTCCCTTAGACCATACGGTGTTCGCAAACAGCGCCTCGCTGGGTTCGGCACGATCTGTGATGCGAGCACTAAGGGCGAATACACCGAGTCCAGTGGCTACATCAAGCTCAGAGTGCTTGTATGCATCGACGAGATTGCTAAAAGAATTTTGTAGGTCGCTCTCAACGCCTGCAGGCATGACATGTTGCAAGCCATCGAGAATCCGCAACTCGTGCACATGTTCCGAATGACTTACGAGGGTTGATGTCTTTACAAAACCATACCGATCACTTGTCGACCACTCATAGGAAAAACACAGGTTCAAATCGTGATTGTGTTCTTCTAAGATTACCGAATTGCCGAGTCGGTGTTTGTACAGGTTGCGTTCTATCGTGAAGCGATGGCTCTGACATGAGAACGGCTCCCAGTTGTAGACAGTTCCATTCCGATATCCCTGAATGATCGTCTTGCTCCCGACGTATTCGCTGGAATCGATGATCTTGTCGTCTGTGCAATAGGGGAAGAGCGCGCTATCGGAGTTGACTCTACCAGCAGTCAAGCCGCCGTTACTCGCGAGAAACATCCAGTGGTTAGAGTCGCTCACAATGCTCATGAAGAACACGGGCATGGAGTCGGCATCCCCAATCTTGAAGTACTCTTGATTGTCGCGTTCTACAACCTGAAGTACGTCGTTGGGTAAATGGGTAGATGTTGGTGCGTATTTGTTTGCGCTGTTGTCTGCTTCCATCATGATTGTGTGTACACTCGAACATAGTCGACAATCATTGACTGAGGGAATGGGGTAGCAGTAGTAGGATAGCCCACATAGTTTCCGCCAACTGCAACATTGAGAATGATGAAGAATGGCTGATTGAACACCCAGTTACCTGAGAGGTCGCCTGGCTGAATGCGCTGGTACAAATAGTTGTCGACGTAGAAATCGATGTAATCTGCTCCCCATTCGATGGCGTACACATGGAATTCGGCATCAAATCGACCCTGCATCAGAGCATAAGGTTTCGTTACTGCATTTGCGCCAGAATATCCAGGTCCGTGCACACTTCCATGCGTAAGTGCCGGCTGTTGTCCCCGCTGCTCCATGATGTCGATCTCGCCACATTGTGGCCAGCTCACTTCACGAATGTTGTCGCCAAGCAACCAGAAAGCAGGCCATATACCCGGTCCAGATGGTGTCTTGATTTTCGCTTCAAACCTGCCATACTTCTGGCTGAATAAGCCCTGTGTTTTCAATCGGGCAGATGTGAAACCTGAGCCTGCGTAGGACTCTCGTCTGGCTGTTATGACGAGATGGCCGTCACCGCTGAGCTGAACGTTGCTCGGTCTGTTTGTGTAGTACTCAAGCTCACTGTTGCCCCAGCCATTAACTCCGGTGCCTATATCGAATGTCCACTTTGAGGTATCCGGACTGCTGCCAGCGCCTCCGTCGAATTCATCGCTCCAAGACAATGACCATGTTCGTTGAGGTAGCGATTGAATTGGTTGCTGCTCACATCCGAGAAGGAACAGAGCCATCGCTACGAGAGAATAGCAGACAGTGCGGAGGGGGCGTCGCATGAAGGTTGAATGTTGTGTGCTAGAAGAGTGAGGCATCATGCTGTCATTACTTTCGGAACAGGATGTTGTCGAGATACACATTGCCGTTGCCGACAAACTTCAGCTGAATCACATTTGTTAGAGCGACAGGAGAAAATGCACTGAGAGGAATGTCGACGCTCTTCCAACCAGATCCGGTTGGGACTGGCAGTGAATACGCGCTCTCTACTGGGCCCGGGCTAATCACGAATACTTGCAACGCACTTGCATTCGCTGAGTAGTAGTCAAGATGGAGGAATCCATACGAGGACACGTTCTGACTTGCTCCGAGTTGGATGCCCTGATAATTCAGGCCTGTGTACAGCAGCGTTGCATTGCCACTAATTGATGGCTGGGTAACCACAGTAGATTGACCCCAGTTGGGCGAAAAATTCGTCCCACTCACATTCTGATAGGCGTCGCTAAAAATCGAAATCACGTCTCCGGGAGGGAACGTTGGCGTTGGTGCCGGTGCCGAAGGTCCAGTCTGTGTCTTGTACAGATACACGTTGTCAACGAAGAGGTTGGACACTGTACCCGATAGTACAAGCTGTGCGAGGTGAGCCCTTGTGGTCAACCCGGTAAAACTTGCCAGAGGAATGTCGAGGCTTACCCATTTGTTGGATTGCAATGTTGGAGCGCTGACCGTGATTTCATGAGAGACGTCATCACCACCACCATACACCGAATTAGCGCCGAAGTCGACAAGCATAATCTTGATATTCTTCGGACTAGGTGTAGGGTCCGGTGTCCATACATCGATATGGAAGTGCGTCATTGGCGTCGCATTGATCGGGCTTGAAGAGAACTCAACCCCCACGAAATTCAAATTGAAATAGCGGATGACGTCATCGTTGTCCACTTTGATAAACGCACTCTCTGTTGTTGAGTATTGCCAACGTGTGTTCCATGTGTCAACTGGAACGTTCGTGTATGCGTTGCTGTAGAGGGATATGACATTCCCTCTGTCCAACGTTGGCGCAGGTGCAGCGCTCGTGGGAAGTAGCGCAGTACCTTTGGCTGATAGCTCGAGTGAGCCTCTTGCCGCGGTGGATCCAAGCCGTGCCGTAATCGTTGCATTACCTGAATCGAGAACCTGCACGATACCCTGCCGCGATACGGTAGCGACGCTGGAATCAGAGGACTCAAACATGAAGTAGGATGGGGAAGCGCCAATAACCTGCGTAGTGCCGTTCGGTAGGCCCGCGATGGCTTGCAATCCTTCGATCCTAATCGAAGCACCCTTCTCCGTAGTTGGTACCTTCCTATCTTCTCCGTTGTATATCACACCTACGCACATGCCGAGGTCGGGTACATGTTCGAATTGAACTTCATCAACCCAGAATGTATACCCCTTCTCGTTAATCGGACCAGTTGAGTAGTAGAACAACCCCTTTTCTCCGCTGAGTTTTGCAGGATCTGGGATTGGAATGATCACTTTCTTCCAGTTCGTATTGACAGGGAGTGCATTCATTGCGACCTGGAAAGACGATGCGCCAAAGTCATTGCCAAAGCCAATCACATCGATCGTAGCTGACTGTGTAGCCTTGATGTAGAACGTCAATGCGTTAAAGCCGGATAGATCCCTGCCTGTTTTACTGAAGTATGCTCCACCGGCGTACGCTCCTTGCGGACTGTTTGCGTCTGGCACTTCGTATCTCATTGAAGCCTTGGACGCGTTGTATGTCGTCGTGTAGTCAACCTGAAAGGCTTTTACATCAGAGCCACCAAACGCAGCATAAACAAGATCGCTCTCGAAGTCATCGATGAAGACCTGTCCTCGCTTGGGGTAACCAGGAGCCGATAGACCATCGACCATGCGATCGCCACAACCAGCGAGTAAAAGGACCAGCGAAAGACAGATAGATCCTGGACAAAGATTCGAAAGGAGAGTTTTCATGGGTGCCGATATCGGGTCAAGTTTCTGTGGTCGTAAATCCACGGAAAATAGGAATTCGAGCCCGAGGAAGTGCCCTCGAGGCCCAATTCCTAACGTAGCTTAATCGCAATTAGTTCGAACCATCGCCATTGAGGCCTTGTATCCCAAGGCCATCCCGAAAAAGGATGAAAACCAGGGGAAAACTGAAGTCTCTTACTTCGGGGATGCGACGCGACAGATATCCGCCCGGAATGCAACCCCGGGTATTCGAGATGTAACGACTGTGTTTCCGTTACACAACGCACAGTAACACTCCCACAACGCTGAGGTAATGCGCGCGACGCAACTTCGCAGTACACGCTGTTGAAGGATTGTTGTGTTGATGTCACGAGTTAAGCACAGGCAAAAAATCCTGTTTATCTGTGGTTCTATGAACCAGACAACGATGATGGTCAAGATTGCCCGTCATCTGCTTGGGACATATGACTGCTGGTTTACCCCATACTACACTGATGGTTACATCCGGGTGCTGGAAGATCGGCATCTGTTAGAGTGGACAGTTGCAGGAAACCGACACAAATCACGAGCTGAGGCATACCTGCGTTCCGAGGGTCTACAGATTGATGTCCGTGGACAACGTAATGAATACGATCTGGTGCTGACGTGTAGTGATCTGGTTGTGCCAAAGAATATCCTTCGCAGCAAGATCATCCTGGTGCAGGAGGGAATGACCGACCCTGAGAACGCTACTTACCGTCTTGTGCGTCGTCTTCGACTGCCACGATATCTGGCATCTACAGCCACATTCGGTCTGTCGCATGCATACGATGTTCTGTGTGTGGCGTCGGAGGGCTACCGAGATCATTTCGTACACAAAGGGGTTGAATCGGAACTTATTCGCGTTACGGGCATACCAAACTTTGACAACTGCGTTGAGTATGCAGCACAGCCGTGCGAGTACGAGAACTTCGTTCTCGTTGCAACGAGTGATAGTCGAGAAACATTCAAGTACGAGAATCGCAAAGCGTTCCTGCTTCGCGCTGCCGAGATAGCAGCGGGTCGACAGTTGATTGTTAAGCTCCACCCGAACGAGAACTACGAGCGTGCGACGCGTGAGATCGAACGGTATGTACCTGGGACAATCGTGCTCACAGGTGTTCCGATAGAGCCTCTCATTGCTCGTTGCGATGCTCTTGTCACAAAGTACTCTTCCTGTGTCTATGTGGGTATCGCTCTTGGCAAGGAAGTGTACAGCGACTTTGCACTCGACAGTCTACGCCACATGTGTCCGATTCAGAACGCTGGCACGTCGGCTGCGAATATCGCGCGCGAATGCGTCGCTCTGCTGAATCACGTGGTGCAACGTGTGGACCATAACTCCCCGTTGATGTACACGCGAAGAGAGCGAAAGGTCGCATGAGAACTGCCATTATTTGTCAAGCACGAACGACGTCAACGCGGCTTCCACGGAAGGTGCTTCTTCCTCTAGCTGGGAAGCCTTTGCTTCTTCGTTGTGTTGAACGCTTACAAGCATCGCGTATGGCTGATGTCGTTGTCGTTGCAACGACAACTGATCCTAGTGATGACGTGATCGTTGAGCTATGTGCGTCGAGCGGAATCGATGTGTATCGAGGACATCCCACAGACCTCCTCGATCGCCATCTGGGGGCTGCGCAAATGGTGGGTGCGGATGTCATTGTAAAGGTTCCATCTGATTGTCCAATGATTGATCCTCACGTTATCGACGATGTACTCCGTGCATTCAATGGTATGCGGGAACATGTTGACTTCATCAGCAATCTTCATCCACCGACGTGGCCGGATGGAAATGATGTCGAAGTAATGACGATCGAGCTACTCGAACGTGCTGCGAAGCTTGCCGACCGGAGCTATGAGCGCGAGCATACGACACCATGGATGTGGGATGCTAATCGAGATGTGCGTACCGCCAACGTGGTGCGTCGGGATGGCCAGGACTACAGTGCTACCCATCGATGGACAATAGACTATCCGGAAGATTACGTCCTGATTAAGGCTGTGTACGATGCTCTGTATACACAGGCACGTCACTTCACGTGCGAGGAGGCTCTCGAGTACCTATCGGCACACCCGGAAGTAGCGGGTGTTAATGCCCACCTCCGTGGCGTCAACTGGTACCGTCATCATTTGGATTCTCTTCAGACGATCCATAACGAACAAACACGTTCGTTCTATAATCATGCAGGAGGACAAGTATGACGTACGATCGTGGCCGATGTGAGGAGATCTCAATACGTGTGCGCGAGCATATTCTGGCCATGTCGACTGACGGTGGCTGCTTTACCGGTGCCTCGCTGTCGTGTGCTGATCTTCTGGTGTATCTCTACACATCCTACCTCAACGTCCGACCAGATACGTTGACGGATCCCAATCGCGATATCCTGCTGTTGTCGAAGGGACACGACGTGCCTGCATTGTACGGGACGTTTGCGGAACTCGGCTTCATTGAGCGTGAACGTCTTGCGAATCACCTCGATTGCAACGACCATATCTACTGGCATCCGAATCGTGCCGTGCCTGGTGTTGAGTTCCACTCAGGTTCACTCGGTCACCTCCTCTCTGTCGGCATGGGGATGGCACTCTCGATACGCATGGAGCAGCGTGCCAGTCGCGTTATCGTGATTCTTGGTGATGGGGAACTCAATGAAGGTAGTATCTGGGAGGCGCTTCAGGTAGCCCACGCGTTGCACCTGGATAACCTCGTCGCCATTGTGGACCGCAACTGGTTTCAAGCAAACGTGCGAACAGAGGAGTTGATACCGTTGGAGCCCCTAGACGAGAAGTTCCGAGCATTCGGCTGGAATACGGCACGTGTTGACGGACATGACTTCGATGCGCTTCATGCATGTATGTCGTCACTACCGATCGGAACAGGTCGACCAACGGTCGTCATCGCCGATACGATGCGTGGCAAGGGTGTTCCGAGTATCCAGGAACGTGCAGATCGATGGTTCTGCAACTTCACGCATGATGAAGTAGCGCAGCTTACTGATGAACTCCATGGCAATGCCGTGGCAACACTTGTGTCACCAACACTCATCGTCCGATGAACCGATACGAACTGCTTCTTCGCGATCGCTGCGCGATCGATCCACGGGTGATGGTATTGACAGCAGAAAATCGCGGTCACATGCGCAATGTGCCACCGTATCTCGGCGATCGATTTGTGGATGTTGGCATCGCTGAACAGACGATGCTCGGTATGGCGGCTGGACTTGCTTCACGCGGCCGCGTGGTAATCGTTCACGCGTTGGCAGCCTTTCTGACACTTCGAGCGTTCGAGTTTATCCGCGATGATGTCGCTATTCCGAATCTACCTGTCATCATGGTTGGCATGGTACCGGGTGTTCTTAGCGATGGGAATGGTCCTACACATCAGGCAATCGACGATGTTGGCCTTATGCGCGGGCTTCCAAACGTGGGAGTGTTTGCTCCCGCCGACGAGGAGGAATTCGTAGAGGGTATGGCCGAGCTTCTCGATAATCCACGTCCCTGCTATGTGCGTTATGTCGGCACGCCAACATCGTACCATCGTGAAGAACGCACCACACTGCACCGAGGAGTCACCGTATGTGATGAACGCGAATGTTGTCCGCAGGTAGCATTGTTGACCTACGGAGCGATGCTCCCACACGCACTTCAAGCAGCTCAGAAGCTTGAGCAACAAGGCGTGAGTGTGAGACTGATTCACATGCCGATGCTTGCGCCGTTAGATGAAGCGATCATTGTTGAGGCACTTAATGATGCAACAATGACTGTTGTTGTTGAGGACCACTTGATTCGAAGTGGACTCTACAGTGCTGTGTGCGAGATCGCTGTTCGTCATCGTATTGCAGCGGCAATCCATCCAATCGGACTCACGACGTGGTTCCCTGCAGGACGGTTGCCGCAGGTTCTCCGCGTAACCGGTCTTGATGCGGACTCAATTGCACCTAGAATCCGCACTCTTCTTAACAACGAATCGGCACCTGAGCGACCGACGACTGATGAGATTTCATCATAACCCTACCAACGGAGACATGAACATCGAATCTACTCTGCCTTCAATTGAGCGTTCGACAGCATTGCTAGAGCGCTGTGAAGCTGTCATCCCAGCACGTACACAGACACTTGCTAAGGGTCCCGGACAGTATGTCCGTGGTGTGTCGCCTGTCTTTGCCCAGCGAGGGAAAGGTGCACATCTGTGGGACGTTGATGGAAATCGATATCTCGACTACACTATGGCGGTAGGACCACTCGTGCTTGGGTATGGGCACGATGCGGTGAACGATGCCATCCGTGCGCAACTGGCTGACGGCATCACGTTCTCGCTGATGCACCCACTTGAGGTAGAGGTAGCGGAACAGATTCAGTCGATGGTGCCTGGAATCGAGATGGTCCGCTATTCAAAGACTGGGTGTGATGTCACAACAGCTGCGGTGCGACTTGCAAGAGCTTACACAGGTCGGTCGACAGTACTGTGTTGCGGGTATCACGGATGGCACGACTGGTACATCGGCACAACCGACCGCTCGCTCGGGATTCCCCAGGCAGTGAAGGATCTCACATACACCTTCACCTATAACGACATCGAAAGCGTCCGTCAGTCCATTGATAGCGACACCGCGGCAATCATTCTTGAACCGATGGTTGTGGATGAGCCGCATGAGACATTCCTCCATGAGTTGCGTGAGCTCTGTACACAGCACGGGATCGTGCTCATTTTCGATGAGATGTGGACGGGCTTCCGAATTGCACGAGGCGGCGCACAGGAGCGATTTGGTGTGCAAGCGGATCTCGTTTGCTACTCGAAGGCAATAGCTAATGGGATGCCACTGTCAGTGCTTGCAGGTAAGGCAGACATTATGCGACTGCTCGACAAGGATGTGTTCTTCTTCACCACCTTCGGCGGAGAGGCACTGTCTCTCGCTGCCGCGAAGGCAACGATGCATGTGATCGCTACTGAGTCAGTGCTCGCGACAATTGAACAGCGAGGTGATCATCTCCGTGATCAGATACAATCGCTTATCGCTGACATTGGCATTGACTGGCTATCGATCAAAGGTCTTGGATCGCGCACGATGCTCGCTATTGCACGTCCTCTCGATGAAGCTCTTCTCGTGAAATCGTTCATACATCAGGAGCTTCTCCGACATGGAATCCTATGGAACGGGTTCCACAATCTCTCGCTTGCACACACCGAGAACGATATAGCAGATACGCTGGAAGCCTATGATGATGTGCTTCCACGATTGTTCGATCTCGTTTCTGCAGGCCGACTTGCAGAGCACATCAAGGGTGTGCCCATGGAGCCCGTGTTTCGTCGAACAGGGAACTTCAATACGAAACCACGCCAAGGAGCAACAGCATGAGCGCGTCATTCTCACTCGAAGGTCGCGTAGCAGTCGTCACAGGGGCGACGGGACTGCTTGGAATCCAGCATTGCAAGACGCTTGCTGATGCAGGTGCGACAGTCTATGCAGTCGACATGCAAGAAGAACCGTTACACACCTTCGTGCGTGAACTGGGTGATCAGCACGTCCCATATGTCCTTGACGTTACGAGCGCAGAGGGTGTGCTCGGACTTCGTGATCAGCTCAAGAGCAATCATGGTGGAGTCGACATACTTGTCAACAACGCTGCTATCAACGACATGGTGGAACGTCCGAACTCCACAGTGCATGACTCGATGTTCGAGAACTACGGACTCGACATGTTCCGTCGCGTGATGGATGTCAATGTGAGCTCGATGTTCTATACGACGCAGGTGCTTGGTGAGCTCATGGCTCTGGCCGGTAAGGGCAGCATCATCAATATTGGCAGCACGTATGGCGTTGCAGCACCGAATCAAGATCTCTACCGCGATGTGAATGGCGTCCAGCGCTTTTACAAGGGTGTTGCATATCCCGTCAGCAAATCGGCAGTGATCATGATGACGCGATTCATCTCCACGTACTGGGGACCGCGTGGTGTTCGCGCAAACTGCATTTCGCCAGGAGGCGTGCAGAACGGACAGGAAGAATGGTTCGTACAACAATACAGCGCTCGGACACCGCTGGGCCGCATGGCTCTACCCGACGATTTCGCAGGAGCCCTGTTGTTCCTTGCTTCAGATGCTTCACGATATGTCACTGGACAGAACCTCCAAGTGGATGGGGGATGGACAACATGGTAAACAATCTTCAACACCATCTCGAAGGAGATCACATGAACACAACACGCAACATCGGCAACCGGACAATTGGTACAGGCCAACCGGTGTACATCATTGCAGAGATTGGTATTAATCACAACGGCGATCTTGACGTCGCGAAGGCGATGATCAAGCAGGCTCATGACGCCGGTGCTGACTGTGTCAAATTCCAGAAGCGCACACCTCTCCTGTGTGTACCCGAGGATCAACGTTCCATCGAGCGTGATACACCGTGGGGACGGATGACATACCTTGACTATCGCTATCGTGTCGAATTCGATGAACATGGATATCGCGATATCGAAACATTCTGTGCAGAGCTTGGGATAGACTGGACGGTATCATGCTGGGACGAGGGTGCTGTCGAGTTTATGGAGCAGCATTTCAATGTTCCGTTTTACAAGGCCGCATCTGCGTCGCTGACCGATCATGCGCTGCTAAAGCTCATGCAGTCGACGGGAAAGCCGCTCATGATATCGACAGGTATGTCGACGATGGAGGAAATCGACGAGGCTGTTGCAGAGTTGAATATCGACACACTTCTGATTGCGCACGCAACATCGGCGTATCCCTGCGCAACGTCAGAATTGAATCTGCGCATGATACCAACGCTTCAGCAGAAGTTCCAGAGCGTACCGATCGGCTACAGCGGACATGAAGTAGGTCTAGCGACTACACATGCAGCTGTTGCTCTTGGAGCAACCTTCATTGAACGTCACGTTACGCTCGATCGTGCGATGTGGGGAAGCGATCAAGCTGCGAGTGTCGAGACAGGCGGTCTGCAGCGACTTGTACGTGATATCCGAGACGTACAGGCAGCACTTGGAGACGGTGTCAAGCGTGTGTATGAAAGCGAGCACGGGGTTCGTGCAAAGCTCCGCAGAGTAATGTCGCCGGCTGGGTAACCCATGAACATCGACATTGTATGGTTCACGTTCGTAGCGATCGCCGCTTCGGCATGCGTGCTCATATTCCTTGAATGGCGGTATCCCTATGCAAAGGGTCAGCGTCTGTTTAGGAAAGGGTTCTATGTCGACTTCGTCTGGTATGCTATTCTCCAGTCCTATGTCCTCAGCTTGGTGATATATGGCATCATCGGAATTGTTCGGCCTCACGTTGCACCAGAAGATATCGGAGTCTTCCGTAGCCTGCCGTTATTGGCTCAGCTCGGAATTGCAATTCTGGTGCACGACTTCTACATCTACTGGTTCCATCGCCTACAGCATGCCGTCCCATTCTTATGGCGAATACACGAAGCCCACCACTCGTCACATGATGTCGACTGGTTGAGTGGAAGCCGATCACACCCAACGGAAATCCTGATTAATCAAACCGTGGAGTTTCTCCCACTTGTGATCTTCGCGTCACCAGAGGTCGTGTTACTCAAGGGGTTTGTTGATGCGGTATGGGGCATGTACATACACGCGAATATCGATGTGTCAACAGGGTGGTTGCAGTACATCATCAACGGGCCGGAAATGCATCGATGGCATCATGCCGATGATGAGCACGTGACGAACATTAACTTCTCTACGAAGCTTGCAATCTGGGATTGGATGTTTGGTACCGCGTATCTCCCTCGACACCGTAAGCCAGAGCGGTATGGCATAGGTGGTGAGGAATATCCTGAGTCGTACTTCCAGCAGACCGTCTATGCATTTCGAGCAGACCAACGTGACAAATGATGTAACGATGTCGACAATCGACACAGTTGTCGTGTCCGATATCCACCTTGGATCACACGTGTCAAGATCACGTGTCCTTTTGGAGTTCCTTCAGCAGACATCATACAGACGTCTCATATTGAATGGGGATGTCTTTGATGATCTCAATTTCCATCGCCTCAAGAAGGATGACTGGAGGTTCTTATCGTACATCCGAAAGCAATCGAATCCACGTTCAGATCGCGAAGTAATATGGGTTGTCGGAAATCATGATGGGGGAGTCGCTGAAGTTCTGAGTCATCTTCTTGGCGTCGACGTGCATGAGGAGTATGCATGGACACATGGCGATAGACGATTCCTCGCGATTCATGGTCACCAGTTTGATAAATGGATCAACGATCACGCCGTGATCACAGCTGTTGCATCGTGGCTGTATCTTCTTATCCAGAAGCTTGACCCACATCACCGCGCCTCACGTTGGGTGAAGCGCACAAGTAAGAAGTGGCTGCGTTTGGCGAATAAGGTCGCAGACGATGCTATACGTTATGGACGCAAGCATTATGAAGCCCATGTCGTCATCTGCGGTCATACTCACCAGCCGACAACCGTCGAGAAAGACGGATCAACATACGTGAACTCTGGCTGTTGGACGGACATTCCATCGAGTTACGTGGTCATTACCGACGACGGTGATGTGCGGCTTTGTGAATACTAGGAAGCTGCCTCCCTAACACAGTCTGCGTTGTCCCACGCGGGGATAGGTCGAGTATTCAGCCCTCGATCGATAGAGGGCCATCGACGCGCGATATCATAGCCCGGGGTGCAACCCCGCAGGTCACATCTCTTTTTCACCGATTACACAGTAAACACCTGCCGTTCCGAAAAATGCACCATCCTGCGACTTACGATAGATTTCATTCAAAACATCGTTACCCCAGTCTTTGAGAGCGGGATCCAGTAGATCAATTTTGAATTTAGTTGTGATATCGAGAAACTCCTGCGGGCTGATGTTCTTGGACGTAAACGTATAGACAGACGTATGTATCTGAGTAAATCCGGCATCAAACATCATGCATGGTATCTTATGACCTATGTATCTATCTCCACCATAGTTGTCTTGACCTTTTGACACCTCAGATAAAAACTGAGCCAATTCTTGGTGATATGGCGTTATGTGGAATAGAGAATCATCAACATCCATGACGATCAGCTTGCCACCAGGTTTTAGAATTCTATGTGCTTCAATTAGCAGCTTGTTTGGATCTGGAAGATGTTGCAAGACAAATCTTACGTACGCAAAATCAAACGAGTTGTCATTGACTTCGATGAGATCGCAGGCGTCATAATTGCGTATCTGAACCTGGTTGTACGTAGCAGTTCTCGTCGTAGCGAGACTATAAAGCATTTCATTTTTCTCAATGCCAACTACCAAGCCTGATTCATCGACTTCCTTGGCTAAATACTCTGTGATTATTCCGGGACCACAACCGATATCTACAATGCTGTTACCTGCCTTCAATCCTGCGTTCCGTAGAACAAGTACTTCCTGAGGCCACCTTACACGCGCCTGTTCTTCCAATCTTGAGATCTCATTGTCTGCCTCGTCATTTACGAATTGCTCTGACGAATATGGACTGGAGTTCGACATGCAAAAACTCTTTCTGTTGGTATGAGTAGGGTCGAATTCGTAGACCAGTTCGACACAGAGAAGATAGTGATCATGACATGGAAAGGACTGCCGTGCTTGGCCACAAGTTCGTCCCACTCCACGTGCGCCATAGGTGCGAGAGTGGCATCACCTTGTCGCGCCCGCACAGCTGCTACCTCAAGCCTGGATGTCTTGGCGCGAATGTCGGCAATGTTACCCACAGCTCCTTTACTCCATGCAATTGACCCTCAGATCTGACAACGGGCTTATCGGCCACGAGCTCGAAATCTGGAAAGCGCTTGAGCCATTCTTCGATGGCAATTGTCATCTCGAGACGGGCAAGGTTTGAGCCAAGGCACCGGTGACGTCCAAGACCAAATGCAGCATGTGGATTAAGCTTGCGATCGATTATCACTTGGTCTGGGTTTTCAAACCTAGCAGGGTCGCGGTTAGCAGCAGCGAATGATAGTAAGACCTGTCCGCCCCTTGAATACGGACATCCGCCAACTGTTGTCTCCTTGACCACTTCGCGGGCCATCGTAACAGGAGCGTAGGCGCGCAAGAACTCTTCGATTGCTGTTGGGATAAGCTCTGGTTCGGCGGTGAGTCGACGTCGGTCGTCCGGATGTGTTGCTAGATGCCACAATGCAGAACCAAGCGCACTCCACGTTGTTTCTGTACCAGCGACCATGATCAACGTGAGTGTGCCGATGATGTGGAGGTCGGTAAGGGGCTGGCCGTCTAACTCGGCTTGAACGAGGTACGAGATGAGGTCATTGCCAGGGTTCGCACGACGATCCCGCATGTATCGACCAAAGTACTCTTCTACCTCTTCGCCGGCTTTCATTGCAGGCTCTATCGAGGAAACACTGTCGGTGCCAAGTGCCTGGATCCAATGACGAAACAACAGGGCATCAGACGGATCCACATCAAGCATATCTGTTGTCATGAGCACTGGGATTTCTCGCGCAAACTCAGAGGAGGCATCAACTACATCACGTCCCTCCAGTGCATCGAGCAGTGACACAACAATCTCGCGGATGCGTGGTTCGAGCTTTGCAATCTCCTTTGGTGCAAACGGAGGCAAAATCAATCGGCGAGCGGGTGTGTGTTCAGGTGGGTCCGACGTAACAGGGGGCATGCCAGAAACCGGCAACTTCTGTCCGCGAACGACCATTAGTCGCGATGAGAAATGCTCTGTGTCGTAGGCGATGTCGTGTATGTCCTGATACCGCAATGGTAGATAGGCGCCACCCTCAAAGCGCTGAGACGTGGCTACGGTACATGTTTGGCGTAGCTGACTCCAAAGCGCATACAGATTCTCAGACCAATGCGGGTCCAAGTGATCAAAATCGATTTCCCAGTCTGTTACAGGTGGTCGCATGGTGTGTCAGGAATTCGGGGAATTCATGTCGTTTCGGACATCATGTACTTGGTTGTTCGGTTCTCTTGATCACAATGGCAAACTCTGGGCAGTTCGCTACCGCGAGCTTGGCCTTGTCCAATAGTTCATTGGGGACGATACCCTCGCCCCTTACCAGACCATAGCCGAGATCGTCTGAGTCGAAGAGTTCGGGTGCGAGCATGCAGCAGCGGCTGTGACCTTGGCATCGATCGGGGTTGATCGAAATGATATGGCTCGGTGATTGTTCGTTGTTCATTGTGGAGCTATGATCACACAAAAAAACATGAAGGATGTTTGTGCCCTTCTGAATTATCAGTAAATATACTGATACGAAGGAGAGAGCATGATAAACTCAGCCCCCACAGCAACCGCTATCGATATGCAGTCCTATGCCAGGAAAGACTGGTTCGATTACTTCTGTGCATTTGACAACCCGCTGATTTACAAGACGATTCAGTTCGACGTCACAGAACTCAAAAAGTTCTGTCGTGAGAACAATCTCAAGTTTTCACTTACAATAGGATTCATCCTCACACGGGCAGCAAACCACATTGCTGAGTTTCGACATCGCATCCATGACGATGTAGTTGTTGAGTACGATAAGGTTGTACCTGTGCTCACGGTATTGAAACCGGATAGGATCTTAGAGTTCATGCAAGGTGTCTATACCGACAGGTTCGCTGATGACTACAACGAGAACGTGGCAATCCAAGAACGCGTCCGCAGTGGGATCGAGATGCCCCCTCGAGGTAACGATCTTGGCAGATTGTTTATCACGACGAATCCTTGGACGACACACTCTGCTGCACAACTCCCTTTTGCTCGACGACTAGCCTCTATACCAGGATTCATTGTTGGTAAAATCCAAGAAGAGGCTGGTCGGATGAAGCTGGCCATTAGCTTGCAGGTGCACCATGCTCTGATGGATGGATACCATGTTGGACATCTTGTTCACAACGTGCAGTGTCATCTCGACGACCCAACTCTGATTCAACGTGAGTATCAATCATTGTTTGAAAGTACCGCTCTATGACAACCAGTGCTTGCCGCATAACGGACGAAGAAGATTTCATAACCTTTGTCGAGTGCTATGCGCAGGCTTATGGAGCCGGCATCCTGAGTATCGACTTTCTGCGCAACTGCGAAGAGGTGTATCTGTTCCGTGATGAGGAGGGCCAGCCCTTCGCCGGATACAGCATTAACGTAAAGCAGGATTATAGAACGCTCAGTTACATCCCCAAAGAGATAGCCGACCACTTCTGTGCGCGAGCACAAGGACTTGACACATATGAGCTAGGGACGTTGTGGCTTGATGCAACACGACGAAGATTTCGTGAGCGGTTGGAGCTGTCGGCTCACATGTTTGGCAACATCATCTCACGTGCTGGTTCGATCATGGTTGCGAATACTGTCTCGGAGGAGCTGTATCGTTTATATGCAGATCGTGGAGTGAAGCTTGCGTATTTCGGACCAATGGACGACGGGGATGGCGGATACATTGACGGCTGGATCTTCTATCTGGAAGATGTTGCCTCAAGCAAGGTGCCAGAAGCCTACGGGAAGCTGAAGAAGCGTTTGGGTTGATACGGCTCGACACCTCCCGCCGCAGCCAATCATGTCTGAAAAACAAAAGCCCTGCTACACGATGTGCAGCAGGGCTTTTGTGACCCCGCAGGGACTCGGAAGAAATCCCGCAATCGCTTACTGTAAAGCCCCTTCCATTTACTGACGGTCGCTTACTGACGCCGATACTGACGGTATTTGGCCCTATTCGGGGCTTCGAACCCAGAGACAGTTTGGCGTGAACTGCGAGGAGATTTCGCTCGCGTTGACCATGTCATTCCGCACGTGACTGACCACTTCACTATATGGATTGCAAACGCAAGTGATCACATTCCGCGAAAACTCCTATAGGTCCCTCGTCGGAAAGGTCGAGGCATGGCCTCGACCCTACCTCCTCAGGATGACGCAGGTCCCTCGTCGCTCCGCTCCTCGGGATGACGCAACGGCTCGCAGGTACGTAGAGAAGAAAGGCAAGCACCATCCATGATGGTGCTCGCCTTTCTCTTTTAAAAATAATCGCGACGCGGCGTCATCCCGAGGCTTTGCGAGGGACCTACGCTCAGCTCCTCAGCTCTCCCCGATGGCTTCGCCCGTGCTAGTGTGCTAGTGGTGGACTGAGTATACATCTGCATTGACAGCCGTGTTTGAAGGTCGCGCGTGAGCATGCTATCGCGCATGATGTGAATCGTTCTTGATGATAAAGTTGAGGGTGGGTGGTTGCTGAAGACTCCCACAATTGTAGTATATTGCACAACATAAGGA
Source organism: uncultured Ignavibacteria bacterium (assembly GCA_903939735.1). Taxonomy (GTDB): domain Bacteria; phylum Bacteroidota; class Ignavibacteria; order Kapaibacteriales; family Kapaibacteriaceae; genus UBA10438. Next base: position 5,756 of record CAJAIA010000041.1, on the reverse strand, counting down.
GCAATATGCTACAATCTATTGAACGAACTGACTACCTTGAATCAATCCGGGTGAGATTGTCCGAGTCGCCGGTAGTGGCATTATTGGGTGCAAGACAAGTAGGCAAAACAACACTTGCAGCACAGGTGGCAGCTGGTTGGGCAGGACAAACGGTTGTCTTCGATCTCGAAAGGTCAGAGACTCGAGAGGCCTTGCGGGCCACGCCAGAAAAGCTGTTGTCTGACCAAAGCGGTTTAGTTGTTCTGGATGAGGTACAGCGTTTGCCAGAATTGTTCGAGCTATTACGTCCACTGTGCGATGATCCTAAACGCAACGCGGTGTTCCTCCTCTTGGGCAGTGCCTCATGGGAACTCATCAAGGGTGTGTCAGAGACTCTGGCTGGACGGATTCAGTTTGTGGACGTCTCGGGATTTTCTTTATCTGAAGTAGGCCCTGATGCCCAAGATCACCTTTGGCTTAGAGGCGGGTTCCCAAGTGCGTTTCAGGCCTCGTCGCGCGATGGGTGGGATCGGTGGATGGAAAGTTTTACTCGGACATTTCTCGAGCGAGACATCCCTGGACTGGGCTCCAGAGTAGCACCTGAGGCCCTGGGCCGGTTCTGGCGGATGCTATCGCACTATCACGGGCAAACGTGGAATGCATCTGAGATCGCTCGCTCAATGGATTTGAGTCAAACGGCAGTGAACCACTACCGTGATTTGCTGGCCGGCACGTTTATGGTGCGTGTGCTTCCACCATGGTACGAGAACCTGGGCAAACGACTCGTTAAATCACCAAAGATATTTGTGCGCGATAGCGGCGTACTTCATCACCTGCTAGGCATCGGTGAAATGCTTGAGCTGCGCACCCATCCACGCTATGGTGCAAGCTGGGAGGGATTTGCATTAGAGCAGACACTCGCTGTTCACGGCCAGCGTGACGCCTATTTCTACGGCACACAGCGAGGAGCTGAACTCGATCTGCTTCTCCTACGACGAGGTAAGCGCTGGGGATTTGAATTCAAGTGTACCGATGCTCCAAGGACAACGAAGTCCATGCATGTTGCACTTGATGATCTCCAACTTGAGCACCTGTGGGTAGTGTATCCCGGAACACTACGCTATGCATTGTCCGACAAGATCACAGCACTTCCTTTGAGAGAGATCGCCAGTGTACGTTTGGTCTAGATACTGAAGACTCCGAGCCCCCTAACTGGAGATTCGGCCGAGCGTTAGCAGAGAGTGGGCGCGCCATAACTGGTACATCTCCTACACTAACACGTTCGACTCCGTCCAAGTAGAATACACAGTAGGTGAATTCTCTGTTGTGAGTTCGGACACCGCGCACCCGATTTTCTTGTCGCTGACAGTTGCAGAGTGGCTGTCCGATGGCCGTTCTTCAATCTCAGAAGACTCTCTGAAAGGTCGAATAGTATCCTTCTACAACACGGCTCAAACTCGAAACTTTACGATACCGATCACATCGAGTTTGAAGTTCTTTAGACTGTTTACGAGCAACAGAATTGGCTCGCTGCCCCAGGCCGACATTAAAAGTCTTGTAACTCATAGCTGGTCTGACGTCAGATGGACAACAGGAACGGGACGATTGTTAGACACGACTGTCTTTCTCCTAGAACTCGTAGATTCTGCTACCGGCACCGTGCTTGCAACGATGGACTCGGTTGGAGTGCATGATGGTGGTCCAAACCCGATAGCACTGCGGTATGGCACAGCGCCGGATGTAAGCATAAGAATGGTCCCAATCCCCGATAGTTGTAATGGCAGAGTTGCATTCGTTCGGGCAGTGCCGTACAGATATGGCGCAACTGCAGCCGGGATTGTTCATCGCAAGTTTGCCATGGACTACAATCTCGGATATCTCTACGAACAAGAGCCAGATAGGGCATTCCCTAACCAATATCCTCGTTGGTTGGACTCACTCACCAATGATACTGTGGGTGCCGCTCAAATGCAATCTTTACTAGTCGCACACGCGGCAGCATTGGCGCTCAACGGCTGCACGGCAACTCTTATCGGATTACGAAGTTGGCCTTCTGGGTTTGAAAACGCATACAATGCATACCTTGGTAGCCTTCCAGACACTCGATTCAGCTCGAATTGCAACAGTTATCACCGACAAGATACGCTGTGGTGGATTTCCACATTAGAAGATCCATCATTTGCAAAACAGAGCGTGAAAGCAGAACGTTCTTTATCAGATCGGGCTGTCCTTACGGTCGAAACTGCTCAGGGTGATAACGCGGTTCGAATCACTTTAAGCGGAGTAGAGGCAGCTCAGAGTACGGTCTTCATCTTTGACAATACAGGCAAGCTGGTTCATAGTGGCAATGGACCTTCTGCTCCATTCTCAGACTGGCTGATTCCCACGAGCAGTTTATCATCTGGAATGTACTCAGTCAAAGTGAGAACCAGCAGCGGACGCGATTTTACACGATTCTTTGTTGTTACGAACTAAAAATTGCGATGACATGCCCCTGACCTGCTCCACTACCAACTGAAACGAAAGCTTGCTTCGCGAAGAGAGCCCGGAATGGGGCGGAAGCGTCACACGGATGTGCAGATCGCGCTTGATTTAGATATTGCAGTGCTCTTCACATGCAATAACTAGACGTTCAGTGGAGAGAGAAGTGCCCCCTTTATCGCATTTAGTGGGCTCAATGTGTCTTGGCAACTCCACAACGAGTGTTGTTGATCGTGAAAGCAGGGGCGATGTCGTATTTGCAGCCCAGTTGGCGTCATTGCACGTAAGGGCTCGTACATCGCGGGCAAACGGCTTCAATTGACGGGAAGGCATGCCTTTCAAGAAGAATGTAGGTTGTGCTCATGAGTATAACACGTCCGATGGACTAACAAACGGGGGCAGGGCACCACGTTAGGGTGACGCGTGAAGGTCGTTCTATTCTACTTGAAGGAGGCAGTACTGGATATCCTCCGTGCCTGTACATGTTAAAGAAAGGACGAAAACGCCTCTTGGCATGGTATGGCAATAAACGTTTACGTAGCCATCGTCTACTTGGCTGTAAACTGGAGGCTGTAGTTCCTCGCCACGCACGCTCCAGGCCCGCAGGACATTGCCATCACATCCATCGACTTTCCACCTATAGACGTCAAGAATGGAAACAGCTACAATCTTCCTAGTAGCGTATACTAATCGTATCTCTTCCTCGATACCTGTGATTGTTGGACAATACAGGCGCATGAACTGACACTTATCCTGGTCCGAAAGACCCTTGGGCTCGGTTCCGCTGCTCGTCGTCGAGGTCATCAAACCAGCAGAAGGGGCTCCCACAGGATCGCATAGAAGAGTGTAGTTCGGAGGATTCTCCGCGTCGGGATGCAGCAATCCCGCCCAGTGTCCAAGCTCGTGCGTAAGGACATCGCGTAAACTCCACACCTGCGTCAGATTGTTAAGCGCCGCGTTGCCAGGTCCTTTCGGAAGGGTAGGTCCTGAATACAGCATACGTGTAGCAGACGGACCTGCTCCCACGGGCGACCGGAAATCATCGGTATTGTTCAAATACATCCGATGTAGGCCGATTGGGATACGTACACCATTTTCATCCTTATAACAGCCTAACTCGCCACATAAATCAGGAGGTGTCTTGGTCACGCTGGTGCGCTGTTCGCCGAGGCGGAACGTGCCAGCACTAATCGCAGAAAAGTCACGGGTGTTCCTGGTCCACACGATCTCAGTGCAGCACTCCGATACCTGCATGTTCTGCTGTGTAAATCCACATAGGCAATTCCAAGCGGCAACGGCCAAATCGAGATCCGCTTGTAATTGCGCTGGGCTCTATACCACAACGTCTACACCATTCGCGTCCTTCATCTTCACTTCTTGCGGATCGTCAGGACCCGTTATGACGCGGGCACAAATCGGAAGGACGTTTCGGAAAGGTTTCTTGCCCGGGACGTTCGTTGGATTGTCCGTACAGACAACCTGAATCTCACCGTTGACCAGTGGGCAAAATCTGTAGGGGAACTTCTGGTTGCGGCAGGCCTGAGTCGTGCCGCATTGTCCAAATGTATTGGCAACCCCAGTAAGAGCCAGGAATATAATGCACAGCGTTCTCACGGTCAGTTCCCCAGCGAGAGCAGTGTAGTAAGGCGTGCACGGATGGCGGCGGTTACCACCGACAGCGTCGGAGAGGTGCCCGCCCCGAAGAGGTTCGATGGATCAGAAATTGCATTGGCTGTCACTTCAAATATGCCGGATTTGGCGCTGATTGGATATAGAGGCATCAATGTCATGTAGGCTGAGGTTGACGTCTGGCATAGCGTGCTCAAACGCAGGAATACGAGGTATTGTTTTCCATTACCTGGCATCGCCGACGTTATTGCGCTCGAGTCTGAAGGTAGCCCCGCATTTTCGAGACCGATGCCAACGTGTTCGCGACTTATGTCGAACCAGTTGCATCCGGGGGGGATAGTTGCGCCCGATCCTCCGCTCGAATAACACCCAGGTAGCACGTGTCCAAGAATGGTGTCTACCACGGTGAATCGAACGATGCGTGTGCTCTGCGCAAACGCTGCCGATGTGTCGAATCCGTCGGCCACGGATGTGACATCGACAACGAGGATATAGTCGCTTCCAAGAATGGCCTCGTCAAGTTTTTGCCGAGCTGACAGCCCACTGGCCAACTGGACAAGGTAGTCGCGATATACATTGACTAGACTATTGTATGAGGCGGACCCACCTCGGGTCAGTCTGAGAAGTACCGGATTGTAATCCACCAATGTCAACATGTACTTGGCAGCATATCGAAGCGTGTCATCCCAAGATGTTCTCGTTTGAAAGAATGTCTCTATTTCCGTGTGTGTCTTGACGGTACACAAACTATCCAAGGCAATATGGCCCACCAACACATTCAATGGCATGCTAGTCACCAATGGTGGATATTGTGTCGGTAAACTGAAGGTATAATACTCCGAATCGAAGCGCGGATAGCAGGGAATCTGTGCACTGGCCGAGGTCACACTAAATATTAGTGAAGTGATGATGCCGAGTGAAGCAAGGCCCGATTTGTTAATGAATTCCCGCATGATATATGCCCCCAGTATGAAATTGCTAGCGTATGAGGAGAAAAGGTAGGGAAGTAAGGGGAAGCATCCAAATGGTGTAGATGAGGCGTCCTGTGGTTGCTTGAATTAAGCGGCCATTTTCATCAGTCCATCTTCATAAACAATTCCTTGAATGACGTTTGGAAGATGATCGTGACCTGCTCCCCACATCACTACCAACTGAAACGATAGCTTGCTTCTCGAAGCGATCCCGGTATGGGGCGGAAGCGTCACACGGAAGTGCAGATCGCGGTTGATGTAGAGATTGCAGTGCTCTTCACATGCAATAAAGTGAAGTTCAGTGGAGAGAGAAGTGCCCCCTTCATCGCATGTAGTGGGCTCAATGTGTCTTCGCAACCGCACAACGAGTGCTCTTGCTCGTCAAAGCTGGTGATTGATCGTGATAGATGGGGCGATGTCAGATATGCAACCCAAGCGTGCTCGGCTGTTCCTCTCAGATGGATCGGTCGTCCGTTTGCGTGCGGAACACAAGAACCATGTTTGGAGCTATGACTTCGTCACAGATCAGACCAGCGACGGGCGCAAGTTCAGGACGCTCAATGTCATCGATGAGTATACACACCAAGCACTGGCATGTCACGTAGCACGCAGGATAAGAGCCTCGGATGTACTCGACCTGCTGACAGATCTCTTTGTTGAGCATGGCACGCCAGAGCATATCCGAAGTGATAACGG
>CAJAIA010000040.1 GCA_903939735.1 uncultured Ignavibacteria bacterium | reverse complement strand
GATGTCGGCAATGGTATGTGTCGTCGGGCTCATGGCAATGGGTATGCGCAGAACTTCTCGTCCCGTCAGATCAGCGATCACAAGATCTGTCACCGATGGTTTCGGTTGAGCGGCCCTGATGCCACTTGGTGAGGCAATCAAAATCGTCACCATTTCGGACGCTGGTTTGCTGTAGGACGTCGATGTTGTGGCATGCCCTCTCTCGCCGACTGTGGCGTAAGTGATCTGCGATAAACTACAAGTCGATTGTTCGCTACTGGTCGCCACCGATGAAAACACACACAATGTCAAGCGATGTCCTCTCCAGAGCATTGACGCAATAAACAGCTGTTTACGCAACGTTCGTGTTGGAGATTGGCAAGTACGATGTATGTTCGTGCTGTAGCGGTAGTTGAACGATGTTGATATTCTTGGAGCTAAGTGTATGCGATGTTGTATCGTTTTTGGATTTCTACTCAGTTGCGCACTCCATGTACCACAGGCGGCGGCGCAGCCCTCAACGCCATTCATAGCAGCGCTCGCAGATCTCAATGCCGACTGCGTTCCTGATACCGTGCGTGTCCGGAACGCATTCACTGGTGATTCTTCATGGATCAAGATCTATTGGGGTCAGCGAGATACATCAGGCGGTTGTGATTCGGACTGGTACGCTAACGTGCAATGGACGTTTACGGGTATCACGTCATTGAACATTGATGGATTTTCGCGCCAGCGCTTTTCTGTTTTTACAATTCCCAACAATGACGATGCGTATCGGGACCTCGTTGTTAATGTCTATGGCCTATTCTCGAAAGAGGCAGATGACGACACCACGCTGGCTGACACGTCATTCACACTGGTCGTCTACGCGCAGCGAGGCATTGATACGCTGCCGTCTCTCAGTCTTTCGCCTGATAATGAAACACACGACGACCCTGTTATCTATCGTGGAATACAAAGGGGACGGGACATTAAAGTCCAAGATTCAAGCCAAAACGGATGGTCATATACTGGCAAACTTCTTCGGATCGAATTGCCGACAAATGTGCCGACACCCAGTGCGCTGATGACAACCTCGACATTCAACCAAGGCCCTGAGAGGAGTTATGTAGCTCGGGTGTCACGAGTCGTGCCCAATCCTGTATCCGGCGACGTCGTTGACATCTACCTTACTGGTGTCACGCCGCCATACCATGTGTCTCTGGTTTCAGTGGACGGGACTATTGTCCATTCGCAAAGCTTGCCTCAATGGACGTTGAGTAACATTTCAGTATCAATCAGGTCGCTGACCAGTGGCGTGTACAGCGTGAGAGTGATGGGTGCTGATGGCTTATGTGCGTTCACGGAGTTTATTGTAATTCGTTAAGGAGAGTTTATGGTTTCGTGGTTTATTCGTTCTGTGATTCAGTGTTGTTTGTTTCTGGCTGCTGCATCGATGTCGTCAGCTCAAGAACCATGTGCAACCGATTGCAATGTCACAACATCGCCATATACACAACAAGTGGTCGCCATAGCTGTCTCGCAGGGCTGTGCCGTCACACTGACCATTAGGACACGAGTATGCTCTGGAATCTTTGAAGTAGAAGTTGTAGCAGCAACATTCTCACCCGGTTGCGCAAACAATGCAGATCCTAGATTAGCTATCGAGGCTGCAATGCGCCAGTATGTCACGTCAAATGGCATGCAGTTTCCTACAGGATCTGCCTCCAATACAAGCCAGCAGCAGTGGATGTGGCGGGTTTCTCGACCTGCATGCTGGTCGGTTAATTCGTTGCAGGGAACCGCGCAGGCATGCGGCCTGGATTGCTGCATATCCTACCTTACGGTGACACGAAAGCTGAACTGTCCCGACTGGTCCATTACGCGCGAAACTCAGCGCAATACGCCCAGAGGTTGTGCACTGGCAACACGCCAATCGCAAGAAGTTGATTCTGGAACTGCCGATCCGTGTGCATCAGCATGTGGCCCCATTGTTCCTGGACTGAAGTAAGCAATTCAACATATCGACTTTGTACGTATCTGGAGTAACAGTATGACACCAATGCGCATGATTGCCATTGTAGTCCTCTTTTTCGTTATCAATCTCGCAGAAACAATCGCCCAGGGCACATCCTCATGGCTTAGCGCCATCGAACATGTGTCTTCACTATACGACCAGCGTGGGTACATGAAGGATAAGACGCGGACCGTTGATGGCAATCTATCGGTGTCGCGGTCCACAGGCAACGTGCAGTATGTCTTCGACATCTCGTCGTACAGCGTCAATGGCTACCCTGTGAATGTGTCACTCTCGTACAATCAGAACGCCTCGTTCACCGCCTATCGGCGGTATGATCTAACGTCCGACACGTGGATTTCAATGAAGCAAAATCGGCCGGTGTGGATACTTGGCGTCAACGGATTTGCGGTGCAGGCACTGCACCGTGTTACACGCAATGTTTTAGAGCCGCGGCTGCGTCAGAACGTCGAGCACATCGGTGCCGCTGACAAGCCAATCGATTCTCAGTTTGGTGAGGACGATATGACGTGGCTGCTCGATGGATACGATGCATGCAATTCGATGCGATCGACCGAGCGGCCGCTCAACGACGGCGAATTTCTCGACGAAATCAAGCTGCTGCGTGCGGATGGGAGCACACTGTCTCTTGTGCGCATGGAAAAACGCCTTGAAACTACACCTGGTTCAACGCCAACTGCTCAGAATATCGTTTCCGGGACATACGTCACGGCAGATGCGAATTCTACTGCGTTTGCGATTGTCACACTCAATCCTGCACGCATGTCTGCCAGGTACAAGGAAGCTGTTTTCCGTCAATTGACGATTCATCCCCTATACTACTATCGGGGCGCGAATCACACAGACATCCCAGCCGAATACATCCCCCGAACTGTGTACTATTATCCAGGAGATGGTTCCTGTTTTGTATTCGATGAGTACAAAACACCGTTTGGCCTCGAGCCAATGTTCGGTCAAAGCGCTGTTGGGGGTAACACGGATAGGTATGGCGTAGATGATTTCACATACAGTGGATACGGAGCAGCGGCCCCCAGCGTCTTCTACCTTCGTTCGATAACGTATAACACGCTGCCCATTACGACGTTTTCATACAGCGCACACAATGGTATTGAGTGTCCTGATGGCAATCTGGCACGTGGTCGGAGTTCGCTCACGGGTTTCGACAACCACACCATAAGCTACACTGCAAGAGGTCTAGAAATCAATGCCCTCGGCCGTCTGTTTGTGATCGAGTGCGACGCGGGGCTGTTATCGGGCAAGCGCGATAACAATAGTAAGTCTTGCTACTATGAGGGCCTAGCAACCTACGGACCTGACAATACGGCGCAGTGGGACGATCCGTATCAGTATCAGTCTTGGACCCCACTGGTTACACGTGTACTTGATCCAGGACCACGAGAATACCGTCTGACATACGAGCCATACACGAGAGTACAGAAGGCAGCACCTTTCCCCTTCACGACACTTCAGGGGGAGACTGTGTGCTGTGATAACGCGAGTTCATGTGATTGTCCTGGGCATGGCAGTACGAATCATTCGGATCTTCTTACACAAGTGGCGCGTTTGAAAAAAGTTGAGGATCCGTATGCCTCGTATTTGATCGGCTACGAGAATCTCCCTGAATGGAATGATGCTACGAATGATGCTCCCTTCCTTGATCATCTCAGGCAACGCTATGGAGCAGCAATCCCAGGGACGGAAAACAACTGGCACCTATCGTATATCAGTGAATACTCAGCGGTGCCTGCGCCGGGTAATTCGCCGATCGTTGATCCAACGGGTAGTACTGTCGCGACTGTTCTGACCAAACATGATCGTGCCAATACTTCGGCGTTTGGTGCGGATGTAGGTGGCGTACTTTGGGTGGAGTCGTACGAGCGCGACTATACCTACACCGCGGGCAATGCTCCTGATAATGTGCCGCGCGAAGCCGAGACCACAGTCAATAGGGCTACGCATAATCCCGATGGCGCAATTGTAAACTCGCAGTCAATTGAAAAAGTTGCGCGATACAAAATGCCGATCGATGGCGACTCATATTTCAACATGGCAGACCCGGCGTATGATCGGCACATCTACCATACAGATGTCGTTCATCGAGAGACGCGTGTTGGGAATAGATCAGAAGTCGAACGGACCGTTTACGATCATGCGACAAGACCATGGGAGCGAAACTGGCACCTACCCGATTACACGGTGAGCGAGACCTGGCTTCACGCGAACCAGGGCGAACATGCCGTGCTACCGAAATCGCGAACAGACTTCAGCTACGTGTTCAATGCGGCTTCAAACAACTATGTAGCGTACGGTACGCGCGAGGGTGATGAAGTTTTGCGTGGTGGGAAGTTCAATTCGAGTTATGGGGTGCTGCTGGGAAAGAAAACATCAACCATTTCGCACTATACCAGTTCAGGCGCCTACACACCAGCATCAAGAACCATTGAAGACTATCACTATCTATGTTTATATGATCCAATCACCTACCCAGACTTGAAAATCTTGGACAAGATCAAATCGCTGCAGAACCTGCGAGCGATGTACCCAGTAGAAGAATGGGAGTTTCGATGGAACAATGCGAAGGCCACCGATGATTGGGTCGTCATTAGAGATGAGTCTACAATTCCATGGGAGGAGCAGTCAGTCAGATACCATCTCCCTCCATACTCGCGGTTGCTGATCTCAACCGAGACGCAGGATGGGAAGAATGGCTGGCGTACGGAGCAGCGAACGTCGCACACATACAATACCAGCGTGCCAACGGTGGCAAACGGTGGTATCGCTGCGTATGGTCGTCGCGTTTCAACGACGACAAGTGGACGAGGTGACGAACGTTCGCGCATAGAGAGCATGCAATATGGACTCTATAGCGGAGTGGCCACTCAACGCGCGCTACCTGCGACCATGTCCGATCATTTCGGAGCACAACAAAAGTTTAGTTACGCCGGTGGACCGTTGACAAGCAATTCAGCTCTAAGTGTAGCATTAGGGGTGCAAAGCGGGATACGTCAGATCACAAACTATGACTGCGGTCTGACGGGTGCGCTCACACCTGAGAAAGATCGGCGCGTGAGCGTGGCACTGGATAGTCGGTTCGCGCTCTTGTACGAGCAGCCGATTCATACCATGAGTGTAGTGCGACGTCCATCAATCGTATCTGCGCCGGGAGGGGGGAGTTGGGACGTGATGCGGTTGGAGACCTCACAAGCGCTGACGCATTACGGATTGACGAGTGCGACAGTGGATGCTAACGGGTTTCTCAGTCAGTTCACCTATGACAATATCGGGCGCCTGAACACGGCATGGCTGCCTCTTGATTTTCCTTGGGATCCCGAGCAGCTTTCTATAGATCGAATTGACAGTAAACTCACCTGTGACAGCTGGGGATACTCAATCGAGAGTGTAAAGACGAAGCAAGTTCTCAGTTGCTTCACCGACTGTGATGCGCCAGTGCCCATGGTGTACGAAGCAGTAAATGAACCTACAGAGCAGTTGCCTCACTACAGCGTTGGAGTATTCAACCTCCCGCCAGGTCAGTGCCCATGCTCCGAAACCGATGGCATACGTGTCAAAAACACTGACGGCGAGACAGTTCAGCATACGCGACCTGCAGAAGCCGAAATCGTCACATCGAAGTACCTTGTGAAACATGAGACATTCGTGGAATTCATTGTTCCGAAGTCCCGAATAAAGGAGGTTGTTAACGCGAAGATCACCTTGTCCGTGGCGGCCATGTCCGGTTTTGTCGCGGTGTATCCTGTGACGCTAACTGTTTACGCAGGTGACAATGTGATTCATGATCAGGACGATACCAATCCCCTTCTAATTGGCCAGGTGTCTGATCCCAACCAATACTCGCCTGTGTATTCACCGGTTGCGACATACGACGGGCGAGTATCAATTGATTTGATGGAAATTCCCGGATTCAGCGCACTTGCAACCGGTGTTGCAGGGGATGAAGATGTTCGACTTCGACTTGAGATCAAGCCAATTGACGACACCTATGGTCGAGTAGAGTTCGGCGATATCAGCCTAGAACTTGAAGGGCTAATCACATCGCCCAATATCAACGGCCTGAATGACTGGACGATGCACATCGAACACGCCGATGCGCCGGCGCACCGAGTGCTTACCAAGGTGAAGATCGATGATAGGCCGTCAGCATATGATGTGTCGTCGTACCCCACGCTTTCCTCAGCTCCGAATCAAGCAGTGTACACCCGCCACACGAAGCAAGTAACATGGCTCACCACCGATGATCTGGTGCAGAAAACGCGACGTGGCTTCGAGCCAAGTGCGCAAGGATTCCTTGATCCAGCAATTTCCCTCACTGCAGCATCAGAGGCGACAGTGACGTACAACGGCGCAGGTCAGGTTAGTGCATCAACGAATGAACGCAACCTGACAACGACTCTGCAGTATGATGGCTGGGGTATGCAGACGGAATCACAGACTGGTGCCTTCGTGCGCGATTGGGCTGATATAGCAGCATCGGCAAATCCAACCATCGTAGGAAGTGCACATGAACGGCAAACTCATGAAGTGCGACCTCCAGCTGGTTTCTACTTCCCAACAACATATGCTCAGCGATTTAACGGCTACTGTGCTCGAACTCTGCAGGTGGTTTTCTCTGAGTCCGAGAGTTCAAGCCGACTTAACGCCACATTCACCGACGGACTTGGTCGCACAATCATATCGGTACAGGGGTACGATTCATCATTCTTTGCCCAGGATCTCGCGCTGAATAGCCCAACACGCAATCGAAATGCGTGCACATGGTTTACCTACGATGCATTTGGTCGAACCCTCACGGTTACCAACCCTATAGGACAAACAATAACGCATTCGTATGACGACTTTGGCAACGTGAAAGCAACGAGCCATCCCGACAATGGCATGACATCGTATTCATACGATGTCGCCGGTCGCCTGCGTTTCTCTCAAACACAAGCGCAGGCCGATGTCAGTAAGCTCACGTTCCGTCAGTATGATGATCTTGGCAGAACGACTATCGTGGGCGAAGCCTCGATTGAGGCGAACAACGCAGAGAACAACCTGGTGCTAAACCAACGATTGACTGACATGCTTAATCCGGATGTTCTGCATACGGCGATGTTGAGTGCCATACCTACAGTCAACAGCACCCTCTTCATGACACCAGTAGCAACACCGCCTGTGCTCTATCAGATGGGCATGCAGCCGCAGGGTCTGCCAGCCAACGGAAACAATCTTGTTCAGATGGCGGCGATCTGCCCGCCGTTGGCCAATGCAATGAACTCGCATACGTTCAATCCCGCCCTACCGGGTATGGCGAACAACGTTATCCAACATGCAACGCGTTTCCATCCGTACCCCGACGTGCGAGCATCGGTCGACAACTTTGAGCAGGTTCACGCGTTCCCGTCATTCGTACTGCAAAGCACGTGGTACGACGACCTCCCCCCATCCGTGGGAGCAGTCTGGGGTGGCTTTCCTACAGCAGCTGTGTGGAATGCTCTGGCACCGCGCGATACAGTACGAAACCTACGTGGACGTTCAGCGGCGGTGGCCTACCGCACCCACGGTGGCCAGCCGTTTCATTACATTGTGCTGTCCTACGACGAGCGTGGGCGTGTCGAAGCACAGCTGCGACTGACAGAGAATCTCGGATTCGATGCGGTGTACTATCGCTATAATGCGCTCAATAAACTCACATCGGTGCATGTTGTTGATGCAACCGGACAGCATGCAACGTTCTATGGGTACGATAGTGAAGGACGCGTCAGCAGGATGTGGGCAGAACGTGGAAATGGTGGCGGATTCGGACTCGGCACAAGTATGACACCACAGCGACCAACATTGATTGATCTCGACCGGCAGTCACTGCCGCATGCCGTGTACGGCTACGATGCCGCCGATGCAGTCACCTCGGTCGAATACCCGCGACTTGGTGTGACGACCACCATCGATGTAAATGCACGTGGCGCTCAGCTGCGCACACGCACACAGAAGTTTACCCAACTGGCCCCGGTGATCTTCGAGCAGCGCCTCGCCTATGATGATCTCGATCAGATTACCAAAGCGTGGTCGACAGCCAACGGTGCGGTTAGTTCCGAACTCTATGGTTATGATCAGCTTGG
>CAJAIA010000039.1 GCA_903939735.1 uncultured Ignavibacteria bacterium | reverse complement strand
GAGCTCCCAAAGTGGACGTGGTAGTGTCTCCCACAAAATCTGTGGACACGGCGGGAGGGGCGACTCGTCAGTAACGTCCTCACAGCGCGAGGCAGTCTGTTCGATAGCCGACCGCAGTAGCTCGGGGTCACCGCCTCGATCGAGATAGTCGCTCAGATCGCCCTTGTTTGGGAGATCTGGCATTAGCGTGCGAAGATCAAGTGTGCCGACGCTTGCAACCCCAGCATCTAACAGCGATTTCTCAACCATTCTTGCGTGGCACCATCCAGGTTCGTCGAGATCAGGAATAATCACAACGCGTGCACCTGTTAGGAACACAGACATTTCGTCTGTCCACTTCTCTGCACCAAAGGGATTGCAAGTGGCTGTAATACCAATAGAATCGGCATTGTCGCAGTCCTTCTCACCCTCACAGATGCAAATTGTCCCACCTTGTGCCATGCGCTCGAGCACCTGTGGTAGCTTGTAAAGCAATCGCTCGACGCCTCCTACGCCTTTCTGCCAGCTGCCTCCTTCCCACCTTTCTGCGAAAACCTCTTTACTTCCGTCGGCGTGCTTGAGAACGACGACTTGCATATGCGGTTCGCCCGAAGCTTTATGGTAAACGTGCTCTCGGCGCTGCGTTGTGTTTTGATTCGTCAACATTGATTTACTCTCTGGCTTGGTGGGAGGAAAGAATTGTTCACCACACGCACGGCTGAAGCACTTCCCGCCGTCGGTTGGAAGACCTTGGTCGTCAAGCAAAGGATGATAATTGAGTTTCATGCGGTGGCACGGGCATTTTTGCCTCTTGCCGTATTCTGCTTTCTTGTGTTTCATGGGTGCCCCAGGCAGGCACCGTGAAACATCTGCACCCGAGGGCTCATAGTGATAGCGAAGCCCGTCCCGTGCAGGGACTCTTGTCTGAAGTGACTCATTTGCCACCTCGCTGCTTCAAGAGGTGGCTATCTGCGGTTGAGCCATCGATGACCGAACGACGGCCTTGTGTGATCCAAACGATCAGCTCTGAGCGGCGGAAATAGAGCTTCCGGCCGCGCTTGAAATGGGGGATTTGCCGATTAGATGTCAGTGCGTAAAGCGTTGATCGCTTTAACCCGACTATCAAGGCAGCCTCATCGATCCCGATGAGGGGCTCTTCAATTTGAAGAGCAAGAGAAGAACTGGACATATCGCATTACCTCTAAAAAGTTATGCTGCGATATAATCCAGGGGTAACCCTAGGGGTGGTACTGAGTAGGGTCGAATATTTAGACCAGTTCAATGTTTAGAAAATAGTGATCATGCAGCATTCTTTGTGAACGCAGACACAGGTGGTTGATAGTTATGCTTGCTGTGCGGACGCTCGTGGTTGTACATGTGAAGCCAAGCAGATGAGACAACAACCGACTCATCGATCGAATGGAACACATCGGCATTGAGAACTTCTGTGCGATAGGTTCCGACGAAGCTCTCTGCGAAACCATTCTGCCATGGCTTGCCGGGTTGGATGTATGCCAGGCTGATGTTGCGAGTTTGAGCCCAGCGTTGAATAGCGAAGGAGATGAACTGGCCGCCATTGTCTGATCGAATGAACTGAGGACAACCATGCTTGGCCACGAGTTCATCAAGGATGCTCTCGACGTCAATCGACTTGAACGATGGCGCAACACGAATAGCCAGGCCGTAGGCCGTTGCCTCGTCCTTGACAAGCAGTGCCATGAAGCGTCTGCCGTTGATCAGGCGGTCTTCGGCAAAGTCCATGCACCAGACATCGTGCGGCTGTTGGGCTACAGGGTTGACCCGCTGTTGACGACGAATCTTCTTGCGACGCTTACGCCACTGGGCAGCGTATCCAGCTTGCCTGTAGACGCGTCGCAGGCGCGAGAACGGCACGACCATGCCTTGCCCGCACAACCAGCCGTGGATCAGGCGTATGCCCCACGTAGGATGTGCTGCAACCACGCCGGCTATGGCCTGTTGCAATGGCGCATCACGCTCAGGCATACGATAGGCATACGTCAGCAGGGCTCGCGTGAGCGCCAGCAGCTGGCAGGCCCGTCGCTGGCTTAATCCCCGGCTTGTGGCGTATCTCACGGCCTGCGTTCGCTGAGATACGCCTACCATTTTTTTGCTGCGATCTCTTTCATCACTTCGATCTCAAGATCACGCTCGGCCACGATCTTCTTCAGACGGGCGTTCTCCTGCATAATGCGCTTCAGCTCTGAAACCTGATTCGGCTCCATGCCGCCGAACTTGCGGCGCCAGATGTAGATGGCATTCTCAGAGACCTTGTACTTCTTGGCAGTCTCTGCTACGCCCTGGGCATGCGATTCGCGCACGATCTTTACGATCTGCTCATCGCTGTATTGACTCTTTCTCACCGGTCCTCCTTGAGGTGAATACCTCAACTTACGACTGGTCCTATTTTTTCATCCCACTCCAGTACCCCAATTTTGACGAGTAGTTAGATCTCGGATCTATTGATTGCTTCATCTAGCAACGATGTATCAATGTTCACGCCAAATGAACGTAATGACTCGCGCACTATTAAGAGTCTTCCATCGCTGTCCATTGCACTGCCATTCCGCAACTTGTAGATGTCTTTCTTGATGTTGTCAGCATTGAGACCTGTTACAAGAGAGATAGACGTTGCGAACTTCATAACGTTTAGGTTGTGGATGTTTGCAGTGCTCGAGAAATCCGAAGGTGTAAAGTCGTGTGCGAGGGTGTGATTAGTGAGTGCATCTATAAGCGTGAGGATGAATGCTGTGCATTGCCAGCGATCAAAAGCATCTTTACGTCGAACTCGCACATTCTCTGTGACGTAATGATTGGGCTCATTCTCCTCAATCTCTGGTTCAGATTGGTTTAGTGACGCGATATGTTCAGTGTAAATTTTACGATAGGCAAAATCGTATGATAGTATTCGTTCAACATCCTTGAGCTTGAGCTCGGAGGCACGTAACACATCCTTGTTAATGTCACGTTGATTCCAATCGGGGTCACCGACATGATGCTCATCTCTGAGATATATCTCCCAGTCAGAATCGAACCATTCAGCTATGCGGTATTCACCAAGCGAATAGTGCATTGCTACGAATTTGTCGTATCTACGCTTCATCCCACTTAATACCGGGTTGATGCCACCTTTACGGCTCTGCGCCAGCCTGTGTTTACCTTCAAGTAACTCCTGAGCCGTTCTCTTAGCACCAGCACGGCGCGAATCCTCATTACGGTCTGAGTGTTTGGTAATGTAATCGTCATAAAGCCTCCTCATTTCCAGATAGGCTTTCTCAACCAAGTCGGCAAACGAAGTGGTCTTTGATGTTCGTTTCGTTGGCATCGTGTTATTCTATAGTATTGGTAGTGATTCGATTGCTTGCTGTTTACGTCTATCTACGAGCTTCGCATAAATCTGCGTCACCTTTATGTCACGATGACCGAGCAGATGCTGGACGGCATACAGGTCGTTCCCTTGCGTGACCAGCAGCGTTGCAAACGTATGCCGAGCGACATGCGATGTTACATGCTTCTCGATACCAGCGTCATTTGCCCACCATTTTAAGCGGCGATTGTAGACATCGTCACGACTCGGGAATTCGAAAATCGCATCTGTCGCACTAGCAGCCCCTCGTTCTGGGAGAAGTGCACGTGCTTGATCCGATATTGGGATTGAGACATGATCGCCGGTCTTCTTCTGATACACCCTGAGCTCAGTTCCTTGGATGTTCTTCCATGAGAGTTGACGTAAGTCACTTATCCGTAGACCTGTCATACAGGCAAAGAGGAATGAGCATTTCACCATCTCATGTTTTGCTGGCGTAGCCTTAAGTGCTCGTAGTTCGTCCAGAGTGAGATACTCTCTACTTGTGCGGACTCGCTTGATTTGCCTTGCGAAGACAAAAGGGTTGATGCCGACAATCTTCCGTCTGATAGCCAAGTTGAATGCAGTCTTCAGAATATCGAGATAGGTAGCGACGCTATTCTGTTTTAGGTCTTGCTTCTCGAGGTACCTTCGGAACCCATCTACCCATTTCTCATCTATGTCTCCAAACCGAGGCCGTACATGAATGTAGCTCGATAGGTGGTGTCGAACGTTCCGCCATGTCTTGCCACGATCGGCCGCCGCTTCATCGAAGAAGGTTAGAAAATCTTCCTCAGGTCTGAGTTGCAGTTCTTGAATGCCCGCACGTCGCAACGATCGTTCACGCAATCGTTTCGCTCGTATTTGTTCGGCGAGAAGCATTGCTTCCCGGTCTTTATCACGATCACCAGTTAGATAGAGTCCGAGATGTTCGCGATTGCGGGCTCCGCGATCAACGATATCGAGTACGAGCGCGTTTGCATTCTTGCCCTTACGCACACGTATGGTGACACCAATGGATGTCGACTTCGACTTGATTGTGCGCTTGGCCATTCTTTGTGCCAGAAATGTGACAGATTTGCATCAAATGTAGCAAACCAGCTCGTAACAAATACAAATCAGCATCTCTGTAACATGTTGGTATTTATGCACATACTTCGATGGAGTTAGATGTGCTTCGATGTATTTTGCACGCATTGGATTCTGGGTTCAAATCCCGCTACGCTGACTATTCCCTGCACCAATGATACCCTCATGAGCGCCCCTTCCCAGCCACGCCGACGTGGAGTACGCTATGCAAGCGGATTGGCAGTCGTGGTGCTGTTTCAATGCGCGCCGCTGGCAATTCCCTGGGTGTGGACGACTGACTGGTCTACGTGGGTGCAGACGACGTTGTCGGCAGCGCTGGCGCTGGGGATTCCTGAGATCGGTATCCTTCTCGGCATCGCCCTCATCGGTAAGAGCGAGGTGCGCCGCATCTGGCGCGTGATGAAGGTGGTGTGGCGAAGGGCTACCTGGTTTTCGTGACGCCAATTGGGCCCAGCGGCAGGAAGGCGGCGAAGAGGGCCCATGCTGTGCGCTTCCATGACCACGACTCAGCGTTCGCACGGTGGATCACCATGAAGAAGTAGGCTATCACTAACGCACCGTGAATTGGTCCGAGGATCTTTACTCCACGAGGCTCATCACCGAGATACTTGAGCGGCACAGCCACTGCAAGCAACAACACGTACGAAATGACTTCTGCGTAGGCGATGATGGTAAACATTGGGATTCCTTGATTATGGCGACTACATTGGGTCGGCCCGTTACCGTCTCGCCCCTACTATTGCTTTGGTCCGCCTGCGCCGAAGGCTTTGAGATCGTAGCTGATCGTGAGGAGCGCGTACTGACGGAGCGCGTTGGTGCGGGTGTCTTCGATGGAGATGTCGTTGATGCTGCGGTTGATGGCGTCGTTCTGATTGAGGATGTCGTAGATCGACAGACGTACTTCGAATGCACGCGTGTCTTCAGGGAAGCGATAGCCAATGCCGGCGTTCCATACAGTGAACATGCGATTGAAGTCGGTGCCAAGTCCTTGGTACAGAGAGTTGGCGACATCGGTGCTGCAGGCGAGTGGACCGAAGTTCCAGATCACGCGGGCTGTTGCGATGTGCGTGAAGTAGTTGTCATCAGCACTACGCTGCAGCGTGTTGGCAACCCACGTGTACATACCGTTGTACGAGAGCGATACGTCGAGATCTTCGGAGTTGGATGAACCAATGAAGAATCCAGCGGATCCTGTCGTTGAGTTTGCGTAGTTGATGTCGGAGTTGATCCGACCTGGCGTGCGCGAATACACGAGCGCACCGTTGAGGTTGAAGTTAGTGCCCAGGAGAGGGAAGCCGTGCGTGAAGAATGCGCGTGCATTCCACATGCCTTCGAAATTCTCATTGGTCGTGATCTGCGTGCCCGGGCCGACAACCACGTTGTCGCCAATGACGGTGTCGCGACGTGTGATGATGTTCGACGAACCGATGTAGTTGGATGTGTAGCTCACGTTGAGCACGCCGAACATCGTCCGTCCCATCATCCAGTTGGAATTCACAAGGCGTGCGTTGAACGAGTGCGAATACTCCTGCACAAGGTTGGGATTGCCCACACGCAACTGCACAGGATTCGAGTTGTCGACAACGTTCTGCAACTGCGAGATCGATGGAGCATTGGTGCTGGTGCGATAGAACATCCGAATGTTGCTTTGCTGCGAGAACTTGTGCTGAATCATTAACGTCGGCAACACGTTCTGGAAGGTCCGCGTGATGTTGTCGGTGCGCGGGAAGAGCTGATCGCCTGTGAGCAGCGCGTATTGGTAGTTGCCACCGAGGGTGACAATCGTGTTCTCCATGCGCCAGCGGTAGAGCGCTCCTGCACGGTGCGTTTGATAGGTGTTCTCGAAGGTGTTGCTCAGCAAGGAATCGAGCACAGAGTATTGCGATGAGGTTGCATCGAAATCGTTGGTGACACGACGTGAGGTGTTGCGCGTGATATTCGGTTCGTACGAGAACTGAATCATATCGCTCTCGCCAATAGGCTCTGTCCATGCGATCTGTCCGCCCACGCCCAAACTGGTTGAACCACCATCTGCACGCTGATCGAGACGGAAGGTGCTGTCGATACCTGTGGAGAAGGCGTTCGTCGCAAGAAGGTTGTTGCCATTCCAACGGTTTGAGCCGTCAACGTTGAGCGTGGCTGCAAGTGTGCGACCTCGTGTTTCAAACAGGCGTCGGTACGTTGTGCCCACCGAGGCAGTGTATCCACCGTTCGTGCCGAGGTTGTCTGTTGTGGTTGTGTTTAACGTGTCGAGCGTTGTTGATGTAATTCCGTCAACGAGACTGTTTGAGTTCGACGCTTGATACACTACACGCGGAGTAATAATGAGTGCATTCGCTGAATCGATAAACGACTCGATGCGCGCGTTGAAGCGGTGGTTGCGGTTGATAGACGTCGATGTGTTGAGCTCGCTATAGCGCTGACTTGCAATCGATGGCGTGATGTACTGTCGGTCGAGCTGCGTCTCACGCGCATTGTCGGCGTAGTTGAAGAAGTAGCTCGACGAAATGTTCGTGCGTCCAACGACGTCAGAGTAGTTCATGCCGAGTGCATTAGTGGTGCTGATGCCCCCTTGCTGACCCGAGAAGAAATTCGAGAAGCTGCCTCCACCGCCGCCACCAAAGCCGCCGCCACCCATGCGCGACATCGCAACGCTGCCCGCGGAACCGGCAAAGCGCGACATCATACGTCCCATCATGCCGCCACCGCCCGTTGCACCGAGAATGTCTTGAAAGGCAAAGTTCTGCTGGTTCACGTTGTTCGACAGACCCAACACAGAGATTCGCTGCGCCTCGCGGAAGTCGTTGAGCGTAACACCGGCATTGTAGCGGTTGTCGAGACCATACCCACCATAGGCGCGACCAAACGAGCCACTGCGCCTGTCCTTCTTCGTCGTGATGTTCATCGTCTTCTGCGTGTTGCCATCGTCGAACCCGCTGAACATCGATAGATCACTCCCACGGTCGAACACCTGCACACGATCAACCATGTCGGCCGGCAGGTTCTTGAGCGTCGCCGACGCATCATCACCAAAGAAT
Organism: uncultured Ignavibacteria bacterium; assembly: GCA_903939735.1. GTDB lineage: Bacteria > Bacteroidota > Ignavibacteria > Kapaibacteriales > Kapaibacteriaceae > UBA10438. The sequence goes on along the minus strand of CAJAIA010000039.1, from coordinate 24,601 downwards.
TCACGTCCGTCAACCGTAACGCGACGAAGCTCCTCGCCCTGCGCCTTGATGGTGCCATTTTCAACCGTGATGCCAGGCATCTTCTTTACAAGGTCTTCGGCGCTTGCGTTCGGATTCGTCTTAAAGGCCGCTGCATTGTATTCGGTGGTGTCACCTTTGACTTCGACGCGGACAGCCATGCCTTCGACATTGACCTCGCGGTTCTTCACGGTATCGCGCTGGAGTTTGAAGGTCCCGAGGTTCGTGCGCGACTCCCGCGCGAAGACCGTCTGCTCCAGCTTCTTAAACCCCACATACGTGATCGTCATCCGGTAGGGCCCCGGAGGTACGTCCTTTACACGGAAGCCGCCATCGCGCTCGGCGAATGCGCCTTTCACGACGGTTGAGTCCTTTGCTGAGGTCAACCGAATGGTAGCACCCACGAGTGGGGCATCATCGGTGGCGTCGAGCACGGAACCGCGGAGGGTGAGTGGATCTTGCGCAAAAAGCGCTGTGGCGGCCAGAAGGCCAGTGCAGAGGAGGAGGATGCGGAGCATAAGTGTGCCTATAACGTACAAATCTCGCAAAAGGTTTACACCTGGGGCGAAAAAAGCCATAGGTTTGCGTGTCTATGGAGCCTACCGGACTGCTTCTTGCGATGACGGCCTCACGCTGGCATCGGGCCGTGGAACCTGTGTTGCAGGAACACGGCGTTTCGCTCCTGCACGTGCAGCTCCTGGAGGCGATCGATACGCTGTGCAAACGAGGCACAGCACCGCACCAGGCGGATGTGTCCCGGTACACGGGTATCGATGTGATGACGCTCTCGATCAATGTGCGAGCACTGACGGAACGTGAACTGATTGCACGCCATACGCGACCACATGATGCGCGACGCGTTTTCGTCGAACTCACTGAACAGGGGAGCCAACTCCTGGCAACAGTACGCGAAGGACTCTTCAAGGCTGATGCTGTGGTGTTTCCCAATGACGATCGTCGTACTGCGTTGCGACATATACTCACGACTTGCGTAGAGGATACAACCGCATGAATCCCGCATTGCTTACGGAACTTGGATACCTCCGCGTTGTGGCTGCCGCACCGCGCGTCCGGCCTGCTGATGTCGCGAATAACGTTGCCGACATCATTCGCCATGTCGACGAGGCTGCGCATGACAATGCCGAACTGGTTGTGTTTCCGGAACTGTCGATCACCGGCTATACCTGCGGCGATCTCTTCATGCAGGAATCACTCCTTCAGGAGGCGTTGAGGGGGCTAGCAACGGTTTGCCGTGAGACGTCGAAGCATGATGTTGTTGTCGTTGTGGGATTACCACTGGCTGTTCAAGGTCGCTTGTACAATGTAGCCGCTGTGGTGCATGGCGGACGTGTGCATGCCTGCGTGCCGAAGACGCATCTGGCAGCGACGCAGGAGTTCTATGAAGCACGTTGGTTTACACGCGGGACGGATGTCTACGACGATATGGTGCGCATCGGCGACGATGATGTTCCTTTCGGCGCAGATATTCTGCTCGTCGATGATGCCGATCCGTGCGTGACGTTTGGGATTGAAATCTGTCAGGACCTCTGGTCGGTCGAACCACCATCGGGTCCGCTCGCACGCGAAGGTGCAACACTGATCCTGAATCTCTCGGCGAGTAACGACCTCGTAGGTAAGCCGCAGTATCGTCGTGATCTGATTCGCATGCAATCAGCACGCACGTATACGGCCTACGTGTATGCATCAAGCGGTCCCGGTGAATCGACGACAGACACCGTCTTCAGTGGACATTGCTGTGTGGCGGAATGTGGAGACGTGCTTGCCGAATCTCAGCGTCTTCAACTCAATGGTACATCGATTACGGTCGACGTAGACCTTCATCGTTGCGCACGCGAACGCATGGCCGCTGCTTCGTGGTCGATGGATCATCACGAGGGTACGATGCGTGTTGTGCACCTTGCGCTTCGCCACTCGGTGAAGCACGACGTGCGGCGTCGCATCGATCCGCATCCGTTTGTCCCGCATGGTGCGTCGGAACGCACCGAACGTTGTACGGAGATTCTCGAACTCCAAGCGATGGGCCTCGCCGTGCGAGCACAGCGCTCGCATGCGAAGGCGTTGGTCCTTGGGTTGTCGGGTGGACTCGATAGTACGCTAGCTGTGTTGGTGTGTCGCCGTGCTTGCGAGATCCTTGCACTGCCACTAACGTCGATCCATACGGTGTCGCTCCCAGGTTTTGGTACAACACAACGTACCCGGTCGAATGCGCAACAGCTTGCCCATGCGCTGGGTGCACAGTTCCGCGAGATAGATATCACGCCGAGCGTTCTGCAGCACTTCGCTGATATCGGACATAACCCGGATACGCATGATGTGGTGTATGAGAATGCGCAAGCACGTATGCGCACCACCATCCTCATGGATATTGCCAACATGGAACATGGCATCGTTGTAGGAACAGGTGATCTATCCGAGATAGCTCTCGGATGGAGCACCTTCAACGCCGACCACATGTCGATGTACAATCCGAATGCCGGCGTTCCGAAGACGCTCGTACGCGAACTGATTCGCAGCGAAGCTGAACGTCTCACGGATCTGCGCGTCGTGCTTGATGATGTGCTCGATACGCCAATTTCACCTGAGCTTCTGCCGACCACAGCAGATGGCGTGCAGCATCAGCGCACGGAAGACGTGCTGGGTCCGTACGAAGTACACGACTTTGTGCTCTATCACGTGATCCGCAAACGCTGTTCTGCCGAGCACGTAGCCATCCTCGCCATGTTGGCGTTCGGTGATCGCTACCGCGATGCACAGATCCTGCACTGGGTCGACACGTTCTATCGCAGATTCGTAGCAGCGCAGTTTAAGCGTTCGGCTATGCCCGACGGACCCAAGATCGGATCTGTGAGCTTGTCGCCGCGGGCAGATTGGCGCATGCCAAGTGATGCCGCGGATCAACCGTGGCGCGACGGACTTCGCCGAATTGCCGAGTTGGCTGGGGTGACGCAAGATTCATAAAGTTCATAGTATAGTCACACCACCATGAAGCCCACATCGACATACCTTACACCTGAGACTGTTGCAAAGCTCGGAAGCATGGAGCTTCGGGCCCGCCTCGTCGTGGAAGGTTTCATCACCGGACTCCATCGTTCGCCGTTTCATGGCTTCAGTGCGGAATTCTCCGAGCATCGCCAGTATCGTCACGGTGACGAACTCAAACATATCGACTGGAAGATCTATGGGAGGTCCGACCGGTACTATGTAAAGCAGTACGAGGACGAGACCAATCTCCGTGCAACGGTCTGCGTGGATATGAGTGCTTCGATGAACTACGCATCCGAAGGCAACGTCACGAAGTTCCAATACGCAACGTTCCTCGCAGCTGCGTTGTCGTACCTCGTGTTGCAACAACGGGATGCCGCAGGGCTGGTGCTGTACAACACCGATGTGCAGACGTTCCTCCCGCCACGCTCAAAACAATCCTACGTGCGCGAGCTGATTCGTGCACTCGAGGGTGCCGTACCATCGAATGGTACCGGTACGTCCGTTGCGCTGCATCATGTGGCCGAGAAGCTTGGACGCCGGGGATTGGTGATCATAATCAGCGATTGTCTTGATCAGCCAGATTCGATACTTCATGCATTACGTCACTTCCGTCATGATCAGCACGAAGTACTCATGCTTCATGTGCTGGATCCTCGTGAAGTAGACTTCCACCTAGGTTCGGCGGCCGTCTTTCGTGACATGGAAACAGGTCAGGAGCTCACGACGCATCCGCAGCAACTCCAGCGAAGCTATCAAGCGGCAGTTGATGAGTTCTGTCAGCGCATCAAGCACGGGTGTCACGCACAGAACATCGACTACGTTCGTATCACGACAGACCAGCCGTTCGACGCGGCACTCCGCGAATATCTTGTCAAACGTCAATCGATTCGAGGCTAAGCGAACGCATATGCAGATTTCTGGACTTCACACGGCTGTCGTAACACCCTTTCATCCTGATGGCGACGTTGATCACACGGCATTCCTTCGCTTGCTCGATATGCAGATTGCAGGCGGTGTCGATGGTGTTGTGGTGACCGGTTCGACGGGGGAGGCAGCGACGCTCTCGCTTGATGAACGTACACTCCTCTGGCGCGCTGCCGTGGAGCATTGCGCAGGACGTGTGACTGTTACTGCGGGCATTGGCACCAACGACACGCGATCAACAATTGAGAATGCACGGGCCGCGCAGCAAGCCGGCGTCGATGCACTGCTCATCGTGTCGCCGTACTACAACAAGCCGTCAACATCGGGACTGCTTGCACACTTCCGTGCTGTGCATGACGCCGTGACGACTCCGCAGATCATCTACAACGTGCCTGGCCGTACCGGACAGAACATGTCGGCACAGACGCAGCTTGCAATTGCTGAAGCATGTCCAAACATCATTGCAACCAAAGAAGCCAGCGCTAACCTCGAACAAATGGGCGAGATCATTGCGCATGCTCCCGATCACTTTGCGTTGCTCGCAGGTGACGATGTACTCGCTCTCCCGATCATTGCATCTGGAGGCCGCGGTGTGATTGCCGTGATCTCCAACTACTTCCCGCGCACCTATGGTGCGCTCATTCGCGCAGCTATGCAAAGCGACATTGCAACTGCTCGCGAATTGCAAGACGCACTGCTGCCGTACTTCGCTGCGAACTTCATCGAAACCAATCCGTTGCCAGTAAAGTACATCATGCACAAGCTCGGCTATTGCGCAAATGTCCTCCGGCTGCCACTCGTGCCGGTTACCGATGCATCAGCACATGCCTTGGATGACCTCGTCGCAACGATCGACGACCTTCGTCTTGTGAGCTGAATATGCATCCACTCCTGATGGGCGTCCTTAACGTGACGCCGGATTCGTTCTCTGATGGTGGACGTTATGACGTCTGTGAGCAGGCTGTGCAGCATGCATGCATGCTACGCGCGCAGGGGGCCGACTGGATCGACATCGGTGGTGAAAGTACACGTCCTGGTGCGACTCCCGTGCCGGTTGATCTCGAGTGTTCGCGCGTCCTTCCAGTTGTTCGTGATCTTGCTGCGGCAGACCCTTCTGTTCGCATATCGGTAGATACGTCGAAGTCGATTGTCGCACAGCAGGCACTCGAAGCAGGTGCTCATATGATTAACGACGTGTCGGCGGGACGTCACGACCCTCACATGTTTAGCGTTGTTGCAGCGCACTCCGCACCAATTGTCCTCATGCACATGCAAGGCGATCCACAAACAATGCAAGTGCAGCCAACCTATAGCGATGTCGTTCGTGAGGTAACCGAGATACTTGCCGAACGTGTAGCATCAGCACGTGCTGCCGGAATCACACGAGTACTCGTTGATCCCGGCATAGGTTTTGGAAAGACGCGTGATCACAATCTCGAGCTGCTGCGAAATCTCGATGCATTTGCATCACTTGCAGATGGAGTTGTGCTCGGTGTATCACGCAAGAGATTCATCGGCGACATCACAGGTGTGCAATCACCGGATGATCGCGATGTAGCTACGGCATTTGTCCACGCATTGTTGTGGAACGCACCAGTATCGATGATTCGAGTACATAACATTACGTTACACGCACAGTTACGCACTCTCGCTGTCGCAATGCTGTCATGAAACTGTCGTAAATTTGTGAAGAAAGTAGTAGCAAGCATGACACGCTACTACGTTTCTCACTCGACAATAGTGACGATCTACAGACAGACTGAGGGGAATGAAGACTCTTTTCGCGTTCGTTTTGTGCGTGTGCTTGACGAGCACACGAGCAGTCAGTAACGATACTGACTCGATACCACCACTCCGCAAGATCACCATCGTAGCATCCAATAATCACTTGCTAGGCGAGCGATACAAAACATTGATGCTGCCGCCGGACTGCAACGTTCAGTATTTCAAGCAGATGCGAGATATTGTCCGCAAGGACATCGACGTTTCGCGACTTGCTGAATTCGATGCAATGAAGGCACTCACCAAATGGGTGAGCACGTTGTGGAATCACGACGGCCGATATGTGCCGCCGATGTCTGTATCTGCGATCGACATGCTAGCAAACGTCAAGCGTGGAATGCGGTACAACTGTGAAGGCTATGCACGTGTGCTGTTCGATGCACTCAGTGCGCACGGGTACGTAGCGCGCATGGTCTTTCTGCGAAAGAAGGATTCCGAGTACGCTGGGATAGGTGCTGCTCACGTCGCGGTGTCTGCGTGGTCGAACGAGCACCGCAAATGGATCTATCTCGATCCACAATTTGGCGGATACCTGATGAAGTCTGGCGTTCCGCAGTCGTTCATGGAAATGGCACACGGTGTTGCGCAGCGCGACACCTGCGAATTCGTCGTGATGTCGGGAGGAAACGAGCAGTTCCGCAGCTTCGTGCCGACGTTTGATGGTTTCGTTAGCTCGTTGATGAAGATTGGAGACTCGTTTCGCTTCGTCTCCATGCCGATAGACTCAATGGCTACGCAGTACCTCTCGTTTCAGGGCATGCCAGCAGACGGTACGGTCTTTACCAATAATCCGAACCACCTCTACATGCAGGTGAACGAAGTATCCTTGACCTTCTATTCGAAGAGTAAGGTGAACTTTGATTCGATCATGGCGAAGTATCAGATTGATGATGCCAACGAGTATCTACGGTACATGCCGCTGTTCGCACTCGGACCAAAGTTTGACGTCAGGCTCGACAATAACATGCCGTGGTTTTCGCACTACGAATACGCTGTCAATGATCAGGCTTGGACACGGGTGAAGGGTGCGATGTTGCCATTCGTAGTTCAGCCTGGGCGCAATGATCTGCGCGTGCGTGCCGTGAATGCACGAGGCGTGCCGGGACCGGTAACGAGCATGCTCCTTTCCTACGAGTGAGCGATTAAGAATCGCACGTCTACTTCGTCCGGAAGGCTGCGACGTCGATCTCGTATTTGCGAATCTTGTTGTGAAGGGTCTCACGGCTAACATCAAGGATAGCCGCTGCCTTTGAGACATTTCCCTTCGTGCGCTCAAGCGTCTTCTCGATTTTCATCTTGTCAACCATCGCCAAATCGTCCTTCAGCGAGCGATCTTCATCGAGGTCGATATCGCCTGATGATTTTGCTGGTTGATCAGCTACTGTCGACTGCACAGGGTAGGCTGGCTGAGCGACGACGATACGTGTGCTCGACTGCGACGCTGACCGATGCAGATTGCGATGCACGTCCGCAACTTCGAGTTCGTCAGACGACATCGTCTGCAGTGCGACGCGTAGAACGCTCGACAATTCCCGTACGTTGCCCGGCCATGGATACTGTTGCAAGTATTCGATTGCTGCGGCTGATACCGTCTTACGATCGCCCATTTCCTTGTTATGCTTGGCGATATAATGTTCGACGATGACAGGGATATCCTCCATGCGTTCACGCAACGCCGGGATGTACACTTCGCATTCGCGCAGACGATGGTAGAGCTGTTCGCGGAATCGTCCTTCGGCCATCGATGCGATAAGATCGCGGTCGGTAGCGCTAATGAAGCGTATGTCCACATCATCCGTCTCGACCGAACCAACACGGCGGACCGCCTTTTGTTCCATTGGGAGCAAGAGATTCGCTTGCAGGTCGAGAGGCATGTCGCCAATCTCATCCATGAAGAGTGAACCCTTGTTCGCCTGGTGGAACAACCCCTTGCGCGTTTCCATTGCGCCAGAGAAGGCCCCCTTCATGTGACCAAACAACTCGCTTTGGAAGAGGTCGCGTGGGATGTTGGGAATGTCGACGGTAATGAAAGGATGCTTTGTTCGGCGGCTCACGTTATGCAGCGCATGCGCCACAAGCTTCTTTCCGGTACCCGTTTCGCCGGTGATGAGCACGTTAAGGTCGGTACGACCGTACCGCATCACCTTGTCGGCCACATCCATCATCGCTGCGCTTTTCCCGATGATCCCTTGGGCTTCCATGACGCGTCGGAGCTCGTCGTTGGACGAATCCGTTTTAACGCGTTCCATCGCACTATGGAGAACACCGATGAGACGCTCATTTGTCAGCGATGACTTATCGATGAAGTTGAGAGCACCAAGCTTCGTTGCCTTGACGGCTGTCTCGATTGTACCCTTACCGGAGATCATAATCACCGGAATCGATGGGTATTCGCGGATGGAACGTCCAAGGACGTCAATGCCCGTCATTGACGATTCGCTTCCGAACTCAATATCGAGAAGCATCAGTCCGACATCGCGGTGATGGTCCTCTAAGAAGGCGAGTGCCTGCTCGGGACTGTTACGGACTTCCGCATTAAAGCCCTCGCCACGCACCACATCAGCGATGGTTGCGGAGAAGTCACGGTTGTCATCAACGATGAGGATTTTCATATCGGGGGTCAGTCCTGCGTCACCAGCAGCATCAGTTCATCGTAGAGCTCGCGCATATCGCGACTCTGAAATGTCTGAAGGTCGGGATTCCATACGGCACGTAAATATACGTCGGTTCGCGTGTTGCGATAGTCAATGAATCGCTGCTTACGAGCGCCAGTATTCAACGCTTGAATTTTCAGGAAGGCACTCATGGTCGTTTTGGCCGAAGCACAATACGTAGGTCCGTCAACAACGAGCAGAAACTCGCCATCGGAACGGGTGGCAGGTGCGCCGACATATCGGAAGACCTCGCCCTTGGTGTTCATTGAGTACTGTTCGAGCATGTTCGTTGAATCATTTTGAGTGCCCCAGCGAATCATGAGCTCGGCTTGATTTGCTGCAACACAGGCATAGGGCTCCGTTGGACGTGGTGTACCGCATCCAACAGCAATCACAATGATTGCACTAATTACGACAGGAACGAGGCGAGTCGCTGCGAACATCGTTCAGCTCCAATCAACTGTAGTGTACGATACAAATCAGCACCGACGTCGCGATGCGAAAGCACAAGACGCAGTGGCTTCATCATTGCGCCCATCTTGATACCGGCGTGTTCCGCCGATGCCTGTGCATGTGCCTTGAAGGTTGCTTCATCGGTAAGTGTGGCCGCGCTAAATCCGGCGTGAAACGCACGAAGTGCAGCGAGAACAGATTCATTGCCTGTGATAGTCGCTACCTGATCGCTGGTGAGCTCACACAATGTGTCGCCAAAGAGGTAGTCTCCGAACTCAGCGATATCCTTGAGGAATGTCACACGCTCACGGAGCAATGTGATGACATCGGCCACAAATGATGGTTCGATGTACACAAAGCCACGCTGTTCGAGCGTTGGCATGAGGGCAGTTGCAAGCTCGTGTGGATCGCGCGACTTCAAGTACTCGCCATTCATCCACTCGAGCTTCTTGTAGTCGAAGACCGCACCGGCCTTATTGACGCGCTCGAGCGAGAAGGCTGCGATCAGATCTTCCATCGAGAACTTCTCGTTGTCGCCGCCTGGATGCCAGCCGCAGAGCGCAACGAAGTTCACCAGTGCGTCAGGGAAATATCCCTTCGCTGCAAAGTCACGCACCATGACGTCGCCATGGCGCTTGCTCATCTTGGAACGATCGGGATTCAGCAACAGGGGAACGTGCGCAAAGGTTGGTGCTTTCCAACCAAATGCCTCGTACAGCAACACGTGCTTTGGTGTTGACGGCAACCACTCCTCAGCACGAATCACGTGCGTGATTTCCATCAAGTGGTCATCAACAACATTCGCCAAGTGGTACGTTGGGAATCCATCGCTCTTCAGGAGAATCTGATCATCGATCTCGCGACCATTCACGACCACGTCGCCACGAATCTCATCATGGAACCGCACATCGGTGGTCAGTGGCACCTTCAAGCGAATGACGTGTGCCGCACCATCAGCGAGTAGTCGAGCAGTTTCTTGCTCTCCGAGCGTGTATTGGTTGCGCATGCTCGAACGGTCGTACTTCGGCGCGATGCCCGCTGCTTGCTGACGCTGACGCATGGCGTCGAGCTCTTCCGATGTGTCGAAGGCATAGTATGCTGTGCCGTTGTCGACCAGCTGCATGCCGTAGGTACGATAGAGGTCGAAACGCTCACTCTGGGTGTACGGACCATAATTACCGCCTACGTGGGGGCCTTCATCGAAGACAACACCAGCCCATGCAAGCGACGAGATTTGCTCTTCGATTGCGCCGTCAACAAGTCGTGTACGGTCGGTATCCTCAATGCGCAGAATACACGTGCCGCCGTGATGCTTCGCAAACAAGTAGTTGTACAACGCCGTGCGTAAGCTTCCGATATGCAGGAAGCCCGTCGGTGAGGGGGCAAATCGGACGCGAACACTCATAGGGAGATCTCCACTTCGGCAAATGTCTTTTCCGTTTCAAACACGCGCAAGCGCACGTTGTCGATGCGATGTCCTGCTGGAAGCTTCGACACGACGTGCGTCAGCAACATGCGTGCGATGTTCTCGGCAGTTGTCGGAACATTCACGAGTACTGTCTTCATCGCGTTGCGCTCGAGAAACTCCCGCACGACCATGTCCGACGCATCGCACAGGAAGCAGTGGTCGAGTTCATCCAACTTGTCTTGAATCAACAGCTTCATGTCGTAGTAATCCATCACCATGCCGTTGGCATCAGGCTCACCGGTGAGGATCACGTGTGCTTCGTACGAGTGACCATGAATATTCTTGCACAGACCCTCATGGAAGGGAAGGCGATGCCCCATCTCCCAGCGGAACTGCTTCGAAATCGTGGTACGCATGATTACGCCTTCGTGTGTTCGACGACGATCACACTGTTGATGCCGCCGCGTGCTTTCCAATCTGCTGTGACCTTCATGTAGATCGGGTCGCAGCATGCAACGAGATCATCGAGGATCTGGTTGGTCACAGCTTCGTAGAAGATGCCACGATTGCGGAAGTCGAGGTAATAGTACTTCAACGCCTTGAGTTCAACGCATACATCGTTCGGGATGTACTCAACGGTGATTGTCCCGAAGTCGGGCAGGCCCGTCTTTGGACAGACAGATGTGAACTCTGGGTTGACGTGAGTGATCGTGAACCGACGTCCTGGACGCGGATTCGGGAATGTTTCAAGTTGCATGGTGCAAAATTACGCAGAGAGCGCACAACGGCGGCGGGCCGTTGTGCGCTCTCGTGGTTTGTTGTATCTGAAAATGCAGACTTAGTCCATGGGGACGGTCATCGGGAGCATCATGAGTGCACGCTCGGTAACGCCAAGCTGGGTGAGTTGGAGTGTGTGCTGGACTTGACTGCGGGTACCGGCTGGGAGTGAGCGGTAAATCTGCTCAGCGGCAGGAAGGTTGCCCGTGATCTTGGCCATGAGGATTGAACGCAGAGCGGTACGAACCTCGGCATCTTCATCATCTTCCCCGTTGTCGATACCCAACAGCTTCAGGAGGGCCGAGAGGTTGTCGATCTTCTTCGGATAGAGCACGATATTCACATCGTCTGTTGCTGCCAGGCCGATACGCTTCTTTGCCGTTGCGACCGCCACGTCCAGTCCACCAAGCATGTCGACCAAGCCAGCATCCTTTGCTGCGGCACCAGTCCATACACGACCCCGCGCGAGCTTCCGTGCTGCGGCGGTATCCATCTTTCGCGACTGAGCAACCTTTTGAACAAAGCGTGAATAGATGCCTTGTCCGAACGCACGCAGTGTTTTCTTATCTCCGTCAGTCAACGGCAATCCAGCGTTCATGAACGACGCAGATGGTCCGAGCGATACAGTATCGATCGTAATGCCAACCTTCGCGATGGAACCCGTGAAGTTCGGGATCGACATGATGACTCCGATAGAGCCGGTAATCGTTGATGGGTGTGCAATGATTGTGTCGCATGCCATCGCGATGTAGTAGCCACCGGATGCGGCGACGTCGCTCATCGAAGCATAGACAGGCTTCGTCTTGCGCACTTCGAGAATCTCTGCCCAGATCTCATCTGATGCGAATGCAGAGCCCCCTGGACTATCAATGCGGAGCACGATAGCCGAGACATCGTCATTATCGCGGGCTGCACGGAGATCGCGGATAAGCGTCCGCGCATAGATGCCTTCGGAGCTGAACGGATCGGACTTTGTACCTGGGCTGATTGCACCAGAAGCGTAGACGATAGCGATGCTCTTTGCTGAAGGATCTTCTTCATTCGTGGCATCGAACGACTGTGCGTACTTCGCCAATGAGATTGTCTTGAGTGAGGGATGCGCACTCGTATCATCAGGATTCATGCGCCGATGGATGCGTTTCTTGAGTTCGGCTTCGCGCATCATGGCATCGATCAGTCCATGCGTCAGCAGAGAATCCGGGATGTAGACGCCCGCATCCATGAGAGCTACGACACGTTCCGGATTCAGCTTGCGACTGCTCGCGACGGCATCGACAAACATTGACGAGCGTTGCTGCAACAGCGCGCGAAGTTCTTCCTTCGCCGGTTCCGACCAATTGTCGCGGTTCATTGTTTCGGCAGCGGACTTGTATTCTTCGAACTGCTCTACATGGAAGGAAACGCCAAGCTTCTCAAACATGCCTCGCATGAACGGCGCTGACACACCGAAGGCGTTGAACTCCATCATGCCCTCTTGCGGCATGATGATGGAGTCGGCAACCGTTGCGAGATAGTAGCCGCCCTTGGTGCCCATCTCCATGTACGCATAGATGAACTTGCCAGAGCGTTTGAAGTCAATCAACGCTTCACGGATCTCGTTAAGCTTTGCCATGCCCGCCCCGGCGATACCCGAGCGAATGTAGATGCCATGAATCTTATCATCAGTCGCTGCGTGGTCGATGGACAGAACAATGTCGCGCAACGACGGACCTGATTCGTCGCCGCTAAAGCTGAGCGCCATCGGAGGTTCGTACTCCGGGACCCCCTTCGACAAGTCGAGAACAAGTACTGTCTTGTCGGTGACGTCGACCTTGTGTTCCGACTCAAAGCTCGATAGGAACATTCCTACGAAGAGAGCAAAGACGCCGATAATCACCACCAGCAGGCCAACAATCACGCCAGCAATGATCCAGCCGCGTGAGCGACGACGTTGCATTGGCATGCCTGCGATAGGCGGCGGTGGAATCGGGTTAGGGGTAGGCGTAGGGTTATCTTGCATGTTCATGCCTTTCGGTGAGTTCAAAACGATTGCCGCAGTACGCAGCCATCGTCCGAAGGTTGCAGTTCCACAAAAGTACAGTGCATCGAAATGTCGACCCACGTCCCATCGACCGAATTCCCACTGGAACGGTACGTTTACGACCTTCCCGCAGATCGTATTGCGATTCACCCACGTGAAGAGCGGGACGCCAGCAAGCTGCTTGTGTGGCGTGGCCCCGGCCAGATCGAGCATCGCACATTCCGGGATGTGTCCGAGCTGCTGCCATCCGACTCGCTCCTGGTGGTCAACCATACCCGGGTGATTTGTGCGCGGATAGCGATGCAAAAGGCCACGGGTGGAATGGTCGAAGTTCTGCTGACCGATCCTGAGGCACCCTCGCGTGATCCAGCGGTGGTGCTTGCGTCGCGCGAAACATCACAGTGGCGATGTCTGATAGGGGGCAAGAATGTCCGCGAGGGCATGGTCCTTGTTGAGCCAACATCCGGTTTGCAGGCAACTGTTCAGCGTCGTGATGGTGCTGAAGGTTCCGTGATGCTCTCGTGGTCAGATGATCGGCTGTTGGGAGATCTACTTGATGAGATCGGACGTCTGCCGCTGCCGCCGTATCTGCATCGTGAAGCAGACGATTCGGACCGCGAACGATACCAAACTGTCTACGCGACGGAGTCGGGCTCCGTTGCGGCGCCTACAGCTGGCTTGCACTTTACCGACCGCGTCTTTGCGGCTTGCGATGCACGTGGGATTCACCGCGCGACGCTCACGCTGCACGTCGGCATGGGTACATTCCGTCCGGTCGAAGCCACAGACGTGCGCGAGCATGTAATGCATCAGGAACGGTATGGGATTGGTCGCGCCGCATTGGAGGCAATGCTTCAAAATGCGACGTCTGATCATCCGTGGATTACCGCCGTTGGAACAACGTCCATCCGAACCCTTGAATCACTCTATGCTGTCGGTGCGCGTAGCGTGCGTGATGGATCAGCAGAGCAATCGATGTATGTCGGACAATGGGAGGCGTTTGATCCCACGTTGCACGGCACGCCACGTGCTGATGTCGTGCGCGCGTTGCTAGCCATGACAGATTACTACAACGTTGATACGCTCTGGGGTGAGACACGACTCATGATCGCTCCCGGCGCGCGCTTCGGCTTTACCGATGCATTGATCACCAACTTCCATCAACCAGGTAACACCCTGCTCCTCCTTGTTGCTGGTGTCGTTGGAGAAGATGCATGGAGAGACATCTATGCCGAAGCACTCGCCAACGACTATCGCTTCTTGAGCTACGGAGACTCGTCGTTGCTCTTCTGCCGCAAGCCTTAACGGACGCGTACGAACGCCGGTGATGTCGAAATCACCGTTACTGATGGTGGGGCAATAACGCGAGGTCGGACGATGCCGGAGGGTGACAGTTCGCTGATTTCAGCGCGGAGATCACGCGCTGTAATCGATGCAATGTCTTCGACACCACCACGGATCACCACTGAGATGCGCCGTGGCGAGAGTGTAAGGAGTGAGTCGACAGCAACACCAAACCCAACAGGAACATCAGCGATCGTCCGATCTGCAGCCTGCTGCACGGAGAATGTCACGCGAACGCGCGACGGTTGGATGTTGATGAGCGATTGCAGAGAATCAGACACAGGAATATCGACAACGCGCGTCTCGTGCACATCGTCGAGGAAGATTGGCTCGGTACTCCAATGCGTGAGACCTTCTACAACGTTCCGAGATCCACGAACCTCCACATTGATCACATCCGTGCGTGGCTCAGCGGTGAGCATGAATCCTGGACGGCACGCCAGTGAGTAGGTAACGCGCAAAGGAACGCGCTTTACGGCGAGGTCGCCTGTCGTGAGGGTAATGCGTTCGGGCTGCACAGAGAGTGTGCGCATAGGAATCGTCGTCGTAACGCCACTCAACAAGTCGGAGATCTCAGCGATGTACGTCGAGGGTTGATCACTCTGCATTGAGGCAAGATCCAACGTGCATGCTACAGACTTTGTGAAGTACAACGCATTGAGAATCTGGAGCCCCGTCGCACGAATGCGAATGCGGACCGTTGATGGCACAGTGGAGAGCATCGCCTGATTCGGCGGAGAGATCACAACGAGAGGCACATCCAGATCATCCTCATACGTGCGTGTCAACGACACGTACGTCCAGAGGGCGACCGCACCAAAGATTGCGATCAGGAGTGTGCTGATGCTGAATCGTCGTTGAGCCATGAGAGGTCAGTTGCAGGATCATCGAAGCGACGGCGCAGATTTTCGCGACGTGCAATCATCGATGTGATCTGAAAGATATAGCGTTTTCGTTCATCGATGTCGATCGTCGTCTCGATACGCTGCGTCATCTCGTCGATGCGTTGGTGCAGACGGTGGATCTCAATGCTCAGGAGTGCATCGCGGATCGGTTTCCGCATGTCGTACTCCGGCATGTCGATATTGAAGCGGCCCCACGATTCACTTGGTGATGATGTTGCGAAGAGAATATCCGCGATTTCACGACGTTCATCGGTCGAGAGTTCTTCGTCGTTGAGCAGCGGTTGGGTGAGTTCACCGTGCTCTTCTTCAGCGATCATCATGCGACGAAAAATGCGTCGTCCTCCCTCGCTCCAGAACGTCTCATCGGATACGTGGTAGGTGTTGAGGAGCATTGCAAGACCATCGCTGAGTGTCAGGGCCACGCGAAGCAACTCGCGCTCGGGTGGGAGCAGGACTGCAACGATGCGAGGCGGAGCATCGATGATTGGTGTTTCAGCAGGTGTAGATGCGGCCGACGTACGCTGCTGCGTGGAAGACGACATCCGTGGAGCTGACGGACCTCGCTGGACAACTGAGCGGAGCTCTGCTGCCAGATAGGCTTCATCGAGCCGGAACATCTCTGACAGATCACGTAGGAGGAACTGATGGCGAAGCGTATCTGGCACTGAGGCGATCCATTCGAGCATCGTACGTACCGCCTTAGCCTGCTGTACGGGGTCGTTGAGCAGACCCTGGCGTTTGTAGCGCTCGGTCTGATGTACCAACCACGACGGTGCCGTTGCGATCATCGAACGCAACGCATCGGGTCCGACCTCACGCACGAGAGAATCCGGATCGCTTCCTGGTGGAAGCACGACGCATTTCACATCGAAGCCAACAGCGAGGCCAAGCTCGATACCGCGCGTAATCGCCTTTTGTCCGGCTTCATCACTATCGAAGACGAGCACGATTGTGTCGGCGTAGCGTTGTACGCGGCGCAACTGATCGGTGGTAAGTGCAGTGCCGGAACTGGCCACCGTATTGGTGAATCCAGCTTGGTGGAGCGTAATAACGTCTGCCTGACCCTCCACGAGGATCGCCGTGCGATGTTCGCTGATCGAACGCTTTGCTTGGGAGAGTCCGTAGAGAACACGACTCTTATCGAAGACAAGGCTCTGGGGTGAGTTGATGTACTTCGGCGATCCTGGATCGTCAACGATCGTGCGAGCGCTGAAGCCGACAACGCGACCTGACTCATCGGTGATGGCGAACATCGCCCGACCACGGAATCGATCGTATGTCTTGCCATCCTCGCGAGTGATGACAAGTCCAGCATCGACTAAGTGCTCGATTGAAAAGCCCCTTGTCAGAAGCACATTCATTGTAGAGTCCCATGCAGCCGGTGCTGCACCCAGTGCAAACGACGACGTAATGTCGGCACCAAAGCCGCGCTTCGCAAAGTAGGCGCGAGCTGTTGCGCCATCGGACGAAGCGAGAGTCTCTTGATAGAAGATGCTTGCCTCGCGTAGTGCGCGGAGAGCCGCATCTTTGCGGGCGAGTTCACCCGTTGGATCGTCGCGCTCTTCCTCGGGGATATCGATGCCAGCACGCTGGGCCAGATGCTTGATCGCATCCACAAAGCCCATGTGGAGGTGCTCTTCAACGAACGTGATCACGTTCCCCGCCTTACCACATCCGAAGCACTTGTAGATACCACGTTCAGAATTGACGTTGAACGACGGCGTCTTCTCCTTGTGGAATGGACACAGCCCGAGATAGTTCTTTGTGGAGCGCTTAAGCTGCACGTGCTCGCCAATCACATCGACAATGTCTGACTGTGATCGAACCTGATCGATGATATGTTGAGGGATGCGCACAGCTACTAAGGAAGAACGTCAACAGTTGATGTATCGGGACACGAGCTCAAGAGTTTATCGATCGTGATTCCCGAGCGCGGGCAGACCAGAGACGAGGCAATTTCAAAGCATGGTACCAGCACAAAGCGTCGGTCGGCCATACGGGCATGAGGAATATGAATCTCGTCCTCGTCGAAGACTTCGTTCTCGATCATGATTACGTCGATGTCAATCTCACGCTCACGCCAACGCTCGCGTTGTGTGCGTCCAAGCAGCTGTTCGATCTCTTTGCAGCGGTCATGAATTGCACGCGCGCTCAAGTCGCTGGTGCCGATGATGGCTGCGTTTACAAATGCTGGTTGATCGAGAAACCCAACCGGCTCGGTCTTCCAGAGGCGCGACCGCTGAGGTCGTGCAAGAAATGATCGCTCGAGCTCGAGCATGGCACGGTGTACCATTGCTGCTGAATCACCGATGTTGGATCCAAGACCGATCAGGACGCGTCGGTGCACGATCAGGCCTCGTGACTAACAGTGATCTCAGTCTCGACGTAGTCCATCACCTGTTGAATCGGGACGCTAACCTTGCGAACACGGACGGTGGTCTGACGGATAGCGGCAAATCGATCGATGATCGACGATGCCATGTCGAATGCCAGCGTTTCGATCAACTCGCATGGTTCGCCGTTCATGTGTTCGTTCACGATGAAGAGAACTTCTTCGTAATTCACGCTATCGCCCACATCATCGCTCACGACAGCCTTCACCGTATCGTACCACACATCAACGTCCACCTGATACCGACCACCCAAGCTCCGCTCTTCGTCACGAACACCGTGGAAGGCATAGAACTCGGCATTGACAACGGACACGCGCGTAAGAGTCGTTTGGCGTTTCATGGTTGGGGCTAGGGAAGTTGATAGAATCGAAGACGTACCTGACCCGAAACTAGCCCCGAAATAGGTAATTTTGTTCGACGCTTTTCGCGTACATCACCAAACCATCACTACCACAAGGATTTTGGTATGCCAATGAAGCCAAAGCTCGTCGAGGCCTTCCACGCTCAAATTCAGGCAGAGTTCCAAAGTGCCTATACCTATCTCGGTATGGCTGCGTGGTTCATGGAGAACAATCTCCCAGGATTTGCCCAGTGGATGCGTTTTCAGTGGGAAGAAGAAACCTTGCACGCTATGAAGCTGTATGACTTCCTGCACAATCGTGGAGAGCAAGTCGCGCTCCGTGCTGTTGCAGCTCCATCGAAGAAGTACACCACAGCGGTGAACGTCTTCGAGAACGTGCGGAAGCACGAACAGATGATCACCAAGAGCATTAACGATCTCTATGAGCTCGCGCTGAAGGAGAAGGATCTACCATCGCAGATCGTTCTGCAGTGGTTCATCAACGAGCAAGTTGAGGAAGAAGCGCAAGTGATGGAAATTATCGAGCGCTTGAAGTTGGTTGGTTCTGACGGACCTTCTATCTACCTCATGGATCGGCAAATGGCCGAACGTCCGGCTCCAACAGCAGGTGCCTAAGCCTAAGGATAGCACGCATGATTGAGACAAGTCGCGAACGCACCAGTGAACTGCTTGATGGGTGCCGCTCAACAGAGATTGCCGTCGTGGGCGATGTTATGCTCGACCGGTATTTCTGGGGAAGCGTGCATCGTGTTTCGCCGGAGGCACCTGTTCCCGTCGTTGATATCGACAACGAGAGCTTCCACCTTGGCGGCGCAGCAAACGTGGCGAGCAATCTGCGCGCACTTGGTGTGACGCCGTTGCTGTGTGGTGCCATCGGAGATGATTTCTCAGGACGGATGATAGGCGAGATCTGCGATGATCTCGGGTTGCTACGTGATGGTCTTGTGACGATCCCTGGACGCCCAACGACGGTGAAGACGCGCGTGATTGGGAATAATCAACACATCGTGCGACTGGATCGTGAGACGCGCGATCACGTGTCGCCGGACGTCGTTGCGAACCTTGCGGCATTCCTGCGTTCGCGCACGAATCTGTCTGCAATTGTGCTTGAAGACTACGACAAAGGCTTTCTCTCGCCACGTCTGATTACTTCGGTGATCTCCGTGGCCCATGATCGCGGTATCCCTGTGTTTGTCGATCCTAAGTATCGGCACTTCTTCGACTATACAGAGTGCACGGTGTTTAAGCCCAATCGTAAGGAAGCTGCTGACGCATTGCAGATGAAGATTGCAACACTCGACGACGCACGCGCGGCCGGCGAGCAGCTGTTGCAGCGTCTGCGCTGCAAAGCTGTCTTGTTAACGCTTGGTGCCGAAGGCATGATGCTCATCGAGCGTGGTGGTGCAGTGAGTACCGTACCGACGCGCGCGAAGAATGTTGCCGATGTTTCTGGTGCTGGCGATACAGTTGTGGCCACGCTTGCCGCTATGATGTCTGCTGGAGCCACGGTGCGTGAAGCTGCTGCGCTTGCAAATGTCGCAGCAGGATGTGTGGTTGCCGAGCCCGGAATAGTTGCGGTAACACCCGACATGCTTCTTCATGCGGTGAGCGAGTAACATGATTCTCCTCGCCGATCAGGACAGTGTTGCAGCGCTTGGAGCATCGCTTCGAGAAGCAGGGCAGCGCGTTGTGTTCACGAATGGTGTGTTCGACATCCTCCACGCTGGTCATGTAACGTATCTAGAAGAGGCACGTGCGCTTGGCGACGTGCTCGTGGTCGGACTCAACACAGACGCGTCGGTGCGACGTCTCAAAGGACCCGAGCGACCGATCAACACGGAAGCTGATCGTGCCTGTGTTCTGGCAGCGCTTCGCGCCGTTGGCCACGTTATCCTCTTCGGTGATGATACACCGATCGACATCATCACGGCGCTCATGCCGGACGTGCTCGTTAAGGGCGGGGATTACACACGCGACACAATAGTTGGCGCTGATGTTGTTGAAGCGCGCGGTGGCGTTGTGTGCACGATACCATTGGTTGAGGGGCGGTCGACAACCGCCATCATCAATCGCGCGCGAACGGTCTAAACCACAATTCGCCAATGCTCACGGTAACAGTGAGACGCGTAAAGTACTCCGAGACGCTTCCAGTGGCAGGTCCACGATAGCCCGCCTGCACTGCCGCATCAACCGTCGCACTTTGTCCGAGAGGGAAGTCAAATCCCGCAGCTGCCGCATACTCGTGAATTGGTGAACCCTTGAACGTATAGTACATCCGCTGATAGGACAGTCCGGCGCGGAAGCCCCATTTATCCCAGAACGTTGGCGCATAGTGTGCAGCCTGAAGGCTATATCCAACCGATGCGCGAAGTGAACGGTCGTAGGCAGCATCTGCACGTGGATTCACATCGACGCCCGAGTGATCCGAAAACTCGAGATCAGCACCAACTGTCGAACGACCAAGTGAAGTCGAAGCACCTATGCCAACAGAAACGGGAAAGTCCGTGACGCCAGCAACCGAGAGTGTTGAATCAATATAGACGCTGCTACCGAGTAAGCCCGCAGCGCGATAGACGGTGTTCATTGATCCGCGAGGACCAGCCGAGACGAAGCCGCCGAGTGAGACCGATGATGTTCGATAGAAGAGTCCTGCGCGGAGTAACATACCGCGAACGTCGTAGGATGTTGATGACTGAACGCGTTCGTTGATCGCATCGACGTAGAGAAACTCCGACATCGAGATTACACCAAACAACGCCTGCATCGAGACGCCAGCGTACAGGTTACCGATACGACCAGACGCACCGATTTGAATCGCCGATGTTCCTCCGCTGCCTTGTTGCAATGCACGTCCAGTGAGAGGTGTGCCATCAACAAGTGTTGACAGGGGGCGTTCTGTAAGGTAGTTGACTGATGAATAGGGGATCACGCCAACAGACACGCCAAATCCGCGGAGTGTATCCACTGCGAAGAGCACCATCAGTCCGTCGATCTCGCCATTGTTCTGACGGGTTGAGAGTTGGTCTTGCGACGTGAACTGCTGATTGAACTTATATCCAGCTTGGAGACGTGTAAACGGCGACATCCCAAGCAGAGCTGGATTCACGATGTTAATACCATGATCACTCGGCATAGCGATAGCCGTACCCGCCATACCATCATAGAGTGCGCCAACCGATCGGCGCATATCGCCGAGACCGATCGCTGAATAATTCGAACCGCCTTGTGCGAAGGCTGCAACGCATGTGCACATCAGCGCACAGACAAGCATGAGGGTGGATTTCATTTAACGAATACACCCGGAATCGTGTACGCAACGGTTAGTCGTGGGCGTTTGAATGGGTCGTCTGCCAACGTATAGAGATGCAGGCGATTCATGCGCCAGGATTCGTACACACCAGTCGGTTGAATGAACAGTTCGCCACGTCCGCCATTCTTTCGCAACAGCTGGAGGAACGGTCCGATGTTCTCGAAGACAAACTCGCCTGTGCTTGTACCGCGTGATGCGAGATTAATCACCGGACCCGACGAAGGGACGTAGTTGAGGTTCAATATCTCGTCACGTCCGAATGACCCGATGCTTGATGCTGTGGTATTCACCGTGACGCGCAGAGTGCCACCGAGAATGATTGCGTTTGATGGAATCGAATCAAGCGAGCACACCAGTCGTGCGTCGAGGATATGTCCGCCTTGGATTACCACCTCACCCGTGCGAGGCTGTGCGGTAGAGATAAAGTTGGCAACGGCACATTCAACGAACGACGTATCGCGCTTCGACGACGTATCGCGGAGTTGGCGCACCACGCGCATTTGCATGCGTTGGCGTACACCCTCGAGGTTGCGGAACTGGCGTATCGACGACGTTGAGGACGAGAGCAACACCATGCCATAGATGCTCTTCACGGCGGCAGAGTCGCGCCCCTTGATCAACCACTGCTTAATGCGTGCAGTGTCGAGTGGAACGTAAACTGCGGTATCGGCACCTGTGGTGATGGTCGTTGAGAACTGCGCCATCGGGCGATCGGTGACCGCGTAATAGTCAGTTGCGCCAGAGGCGTTCCAGATCGAATCCCACGTTGCGTCTGCCGACCAAGACTTCTTGAGCTCATAGGCCATAAGCGACAGTGACTTGTCGGTGGTATCGCCGTACCGATAGTCTTGAGGGATCATCATCAGGTCTGCACTCACGAGATCATAATTCGAGCCATCACCCAGGTCGGGATAGTTGATGAACTCGACAAAGACGCGTGCTTGATCCGTGCTTGTGTTTCCGAATAGGAAGAACGCACCATTCACAAACGGTGTCCGACGCTGAACGGTGCTGTCGGAGAGAAGGAACGGACGTTCAAGGGAAGACGATGCATACAACGTGTCTGTACCCGGAACAACGTCGGTTCCCACAACGGTTGGCAGATCGTTGCAACCGACCATCACGATGCAGAGCAGCGCTATGCAGGAGGAAAGCGTGTGACGACCACGCAGAACAGTGCGCACGATTACTTCGATTCCTTTACCAGAGTGCGATAGAACTCGTCGTACGATTGGGCTGATGCTGTCCAACCCACGGGCGACGTCATGGCTCTGGCGACGATCCCATTCCAAACTTCGTGTGTAGCGTGAAGAGTAGCTACGCGCTGGAGTGTCTTGACGATATCGGCGCTGTCGCCCTTCTTCATGAGGAAGGCATTTCCTGTGTTCTTCTTTTCATCTACGTCGGTGAGGCCCTCGGCGATGCCGCCAACAACACGCACGACAGGAATTGTGCCATAGATCAAGGCGATGCGTTGGAACTGACCCGACACCTCATGGCGTGACGGCTTCACGAGGACGCTTGCGCCAGCCATCAGCTGATGAAGATATTCCTCATCGAAGCCAACTGTTACGCATACCTGTTGCGGGAACTTCTTCGCAAGCGCGTCGGCACTCTTCTTGAGAGGGGAGGTCATATCCGACGCGATGATTACCTGCATGCCCGCCTTCACCAGCTCGGGCGCTGCGGCGATAAATGCATCAGCACCGCGCTCTTCTGTGAGGGGGCCTACAAACGCAGCAACCGGTGTCTCGCCATTAACGGCAAGACCACTGAGCTTCTGCAGTGCTTCGCGTGCTGATGATTTGTTGGACGTGTCCTTTACATCAAACTTCGCGCGCACGTTTGCGTCGGTCTTCGGATTCCAGTGCAACAGATCGATGCCATGTGTGATGCCCACCAACGGCTTCTTCGCCAGAAGCGGAGCCCAGTTGTCCTTGAACTCCTTCATAGCCATCAATTCCTTCGCATACGTTGGCGAGAACGTCGACACACGGTCGGCGTAGGCCATGCCTGCACGAAGGAAGTTCATCTTGTTCTTGTACTTCGCCTTCTCAAGTGCCTCATCCGTAAGGCCCGTCTTCTGCAACGACTTCAGCGGGAACACGCCCTGCTGTTCGAAGTCGGTAATCGTCATCACGATCTTTGTTTTGCGAAACTCTTGCGGATAGCGTGTGCGGATGTACGCCGGTATCAATGCTGTTTGCCAACCAACGCAATGGATGATGTCTGGGAACCAACCGAGGAGCAAACACGTTTCGAGCACCGTACGGTTGTAGAAGATGAAGCGTTCGTCGTTGTTGGCAAACGGAGTGCCCGTAGCGATGTCAGCTTCAACGCCCTTATTAACATCGAGGTAGTTTGAGTTCGTCGTGATGTATGACTGAACCTTCACGCGCGGATTATTAATCGAGCTCGACTTCACCGTTGCCGGGTGAGCATCGGTGCCAATCGGAATCGGAATGTCGCGTAGGCGATTGATTTCGTGAATGCGATTCTTACGTTCAGAGATGAATCCATACTTCGGCATCATCGCACGAATGTCGTGGCCGATCTCACGGACACCGAGTGAGTGTGCATAGCACAGGTCAGCCAGTTCCGATGTTTTTATGAACGGATAGATCTCGCTCGTAACAAAAAGAATGCTGAGTGGTTTGGCCATACAGGTGCGGACGCTAATTGACAGAGAATGTCAGCAAGTGGCAAAAATACGGCTTTGGTGGGCTCGTCGCACATTTGTTCGCGGGTATTTTCACAGGGTCACCGTTAACTCCGCCGATTCCCACCTGAAACACCCAGTCTCCGAACGCGCCCCTCGTGCGGGGATAGTGCCTCAAACACACACCGGTTGTTCGGTCCAAACGCCACACCAACGACAGAATCTTCCCCTTCTCTGGTCTGACGCGTGTTGAGCAGGACCCTTGGCGGAGACTTTTTTTGGCCTTTAGCACGCACAGAACGCCTCTAATTGCCGTTCTGTCCGAATTCGAGCACCGCCCTCGAACTTTTTTCACCACACCATTTGGTCTTTTCCCCGAAAGCCCCTATGTTTGTGTCCCCTTCGCGCGGCCAACGCCGAACGGGCCGCCCTCAACGGCGGGATTTGATGTTCTTTGACAACAGGAAGCAAGCAGTAAACGAAAAGGGTAGGACATATGTTCTACCCCCGTCAAACGAGTCTGCTCTTGGGCAGACTTAATTGAGATCAATTCGGAACAACAACCAAGAACTAGAATCAAATTTTCT
>CAJAIA010000038.1 GCA_903939735.1 uncultured Ignavibacteria bacterium | reverse complement strand
GGTACTGCATCTGAACTGGTGTGGCAGAGTAGGTAGTCGCCAGGTCTTTTTTTCAAAGCCCTTGTCCTCACGGATAAGGGCTTTGCTGTTTTATGGATGTACCCAAACAACAAAGGCCCCGTTGTAGGGGCCTTGTGATTGCATGAGTCAGTGATGCTGAATGAATGCTCGATCAATTTGGTGAGTCGAGGTATGCCCTCACAGCACCTTGCAGTTGTGAAGCATAGTTGAATAGATCATCATTGCTCTCTATTGGATACTTCGTTTCAGATTTATTCAAGTCAAAAATGCCAATGTACTTCTTGCTTCCATTGTACCACAGCTTGCAAATAGGCTTTCGGTTGTTATCATCAAGCAAGACCGAGAAAAACGACTGTTGATCGCGATACGCGATACGTTTGAGGTCCACTGTTCCATGAAGTAGTGAGCGGACTATGATGAATCCTTCAAGCTCTTCTTGCGTGGTCATCAGCTTTGCCGATGTATCTGATTCTGTTTGTGGATCGGTCGTTTGCGCAATTCCTTGGGGCTCTACAGAAGCCTCAGTCTGTGCAACACTGGCCAATTGTAGTCGCTCAGAAATAACATCGTTGATGTACTGAGCGAATGTATGGCGTACGTAGCCTCTAAACTTGTCGAGGACCTTTTGTGTTACAGAGCCTTCGTAGACTAACTTCGTAAAGTGCTTCGTTAACTCGTCTGATGGGTCGGTGATTTCGCGTTGAACTACAGCGCGGAGTTCTCCGAGGTACATCAGAACAGATGCTGTCTCGGAGATTGTCTCGAGATCGAAATAGCTCTTGTGAAACTTCTTGAGCTCCTCAACTTGCGCGTCCTTGATGGCATCAATTCGAAACTCCAAGAAGGGCTTTTCGTCCATCTTGTTCGGCTCAACCAGATCGGAATAGAACCGGTATACGATTCCATTCGTCAAGATTCCAAACTTTGCCTTTGAGACATGGAAGTAGCGTAGGAGCTGTCCATCGTGCAGGTCAAGATTTTGAGCGTGATGTTTACATTCAACCAAGATTGAGGGTGCTCCGTTATGCATGATTGCATAATCGATTTTTTCACCCTTCTTAGTCCCGATATCAGTGACGTACTCCGGAACAACCTCAAGCGGGTTGAACACATCGTATCCGAGGGTCTGCAAGAACGGCATAATGAGCGCATTCTTCGTGGCCTCTTCTGTGAGGACGTTTTCCTTTACGCGAGATACGCGATCGCCAAGCTGGCGTACAAGATCCTTAAAATCCATTGTTCCCTCATATATGAAATACCCAGAATCTCCAAAAGTACAAACTCTTGGACGATGGTAGAAACTCACTTGCATACGATATGGAAGTACCCCAAACAACAAAGGCCCCTTGACAGGAGCCTTGTGGTGTGGTCGCTATAGGATTTGAACCTATGACCTTTCGCGTGTGAGGCGAACGCTCTGAACCGGCTGAGCTAAGCGACCAAATGGGGCGCAATGTTAGTGTTATTCTGTGACTTCTCCAAGGTACACGACGTAGTTTTGTGGCCCATCTATGCTCGTGTCGCTGCTTACAACATTCTCGCTCTTGTTCATGCCCTCGGTGCATGCAGACTCGGCGCGCGGTGATACGGTAAAGCTGAACGTAGTGACTGTGATTGGCGATACCTGGCTCGATAATCGTGTGGATGTTTCAGTGCCGATAACGTCGCTGGATCGCCAGATGCTTGCGCGTCTTGCTCCTGTTGCGATTACCGATGCACTGCCGATGATCCCTGGTGCGTTTACGCGTGACTATGGTGGGGTAGGTGGATTGAAGACGTTCTCAATGCGAGGTGGTTCTTCATCGCAATCACTGGTTGTTGTCGATGGTGCTCGTCTCTCATCTGCACAAACTGGAACGGTGGATCTCTCGCTGATTCCAGCTCGCTTGATTGAATCTCTGCGCGTGATTCGCGGCGGTGCAAGTGCACTCTATGGTGCGAATGCTGTGAATGGCGTGCTCGACCTTATACTACACACCGAATCGACACCGTCTGCTCGTGCCTACGCCCTTATTGGGTCGTTCAACGAATGGCGCATGGGCGCTGGTGCTACGGCATCATTGAGCTCAGCTGCGTCGCTAAGCGTGGATGTTGAACGCTTAGGCACAGCCGGGTCATTCCCGTTTACCTTGAACGAATTCGGCACAACGTATGATGTCAACCGCACCAACAGTGATGCACGATCAACGTCGGCTGTGATGCGTGCGCGCGTGCACGATGCGTCACTCACTGTGCTTGCACGTACGTCGGAACGTGGTGTGCCAGGAAGCGTGGTGCAAGGGAGCGTAACAAATGCCCGTGCTCGGTTTGCTGATGATGATGTGGTGGCGATGCTTACACTGCCGCTGCATGCGATCGATGCACTGCCGCTGGTTGTGACGTCGACGGTTCGGTGGTTAGATCAACACTATACCGATCCGGAGGCAACACTACTGGGTCCTGCAGGTATCGATGCCCGCACTACGCAGCACGATCTCACGCTCGGCGTTACTACGAAGCCCCTTACCATTGGTCGTGCAACGTCGACAACACGCGTGGACGTCGGCTATGCAGATCTCACAGGCGATGAGGTGCTCGACCGACCCGGTGCTGTGGTAACGCGGCGTAGCGTGGCATTCGCAACCGACTGGACGCTGAGTGATGTGGTGGTTGATGATCTTGATGTGCGTGCAGCACTTCGCATCGATGCATTCTCGGATGTTGGTGCGGCTGTATCGCCCCTTGTTGCAATCGACTATCCGCTTGGCGGCGTCGTGCGTGCCTCATGGAGCTACAACTTCCGTCCACCAACATTTGCTGAACTCTACGTGCTCAACTACGGCACACGCTCGCTCGTGCCGGAACGTTCACACACGGTGAACCTTGGCTATGCACTTCCCATCACATCATGGCTGTCGTGCGACGTTGACGCGTACTGGATGTCGACGTCGAACCTGATCGTAAGTGTGCCGGTGAGCCCCTTGCTTACAACAGCACAAAACGTGGGACGTGCAATCACGTATGGAGCAGAGCTGATGCTGCGTGGTAGCTGGTTCGACGATCGTCTGCGTGCGCAATGGGCTTATACGCGACAGTCTGTGCAGGATGCAACGGGGCGTGCAGGAATCGATGGAACAATGATCCCATACGCTGTGCCCGAGCTGTCGTCGATCTTCATGCAGTGGACCGATGCCATTACGCCGTCGGACGCGATGTGGAATGCAGGTGCAACGTGGTCGTACACAAGCTATCGCTACGCACAGGCAGGAGGCACGTATGCGTCGCTGCTACAACCGTTTGCGGTAACATCAATCTTCGGTGGCGTGGATGTGCGTAGCTCGCGCACCGTTGTGCATGTGCGCGCGCAGTGCGACAATCTGTTTGATGCACAGTATGCGGTGATACGGGGCTTCCCAATGCCGGGACGTAGCTTCCGCGTTACAACATCGGTTGAGGTGGCTCCATGAAGCGCGAGCTACTCCATCCCGACGTGCAGCGCTTGCATGATGAGGCGTGTGCACAGAAACGTGAGACGTATATCGATCCGCTTACGGGCTATACTGTGCTCACGCGCTATGCACATGAGCAGCGCGGCACGTGCTGTGGCAATGCCTGCAGACACTGTCCGTACGATTGGAAGAATGTGCGAGGTCTGTTCGCACTCGTGCTTGTGATGCTGTGTTCAATGTCGCTGTCGGCACAACCACAACGCTGCGATACTGTGGTGGCCTTGAAGCCGGGCGCAGGACAGCGAGTTGGACAAGGACCGGTGTTCTTCCCGATGAATGTGCTAACCGGACCCGAGCCGCGTGCCTCGCGCACGACGCCGATTGCAGAGCCTCGTGAGGTGTGCTCGCTTGGACTTGGTGGAAGTATCCTGCTTGGGTTGCGACGTGCAGTGATCGTGGATTTGCCCGGACCTGACTTCACGGTGTTTGAGAACGCATTCATGTTTGGCGCACGTACATTCGCCGAGCCCGCCCGCGTGGAGGTGAGTCGCGATGGTATTGCGTGGCATGCGTTTCCGTTCGACTCGCTAACGCTGCGTGGGTGTGCGGGTGTTACGCCAACCACCGGACTCAATGCGTTTGATCCCGAGGTGAGTGGGGGAGATGCGTTCGATCTAGCAACAATCGGCATCGATAGCGTGCGATGGATTCGCATCACCGATGTCACTCGCATCGTTCTCGATAACCGTAGTCATCCGTTCTACGATCCAACACTCAGTGGATTTGATCTCGATGCAATCATCGCCGTCCATACCGTGCCGATGGCGTTTGAACAACGCATCGAACACAACGCACTCGACAATACGCTGACGCTGGATGTGGTACATCAGGCAACGATCTCGATATACGATATGCGTGGTGCGGTGATTCATCAGGAAGTCCTCGCGCCAGGTATACATTATGTGGACATGCACATTGTGCCACGTGGTGCAGTGCTCGCGGTGATTGATGACGGATATCATCGTCGATTCCTCAAGGTGAAGCGATGACCGCGCTACGTCCGATCATATCGGGGTCGTTCGCCTGCATCGCAATCACATCTGCGTTGTTATCAGGATGTGTGCCTGTTCCGGTGGAGCCTGATCCGGTTACGACGCCACTGGAGCAACCCGGGTTCTTCGTTGTGAATGAAGGTCTATGGCGACAAGACAATGCGACGTTGTCGTATGTGCGCGAGGGCGGACTCGTTGAAGCGAACGTCGTGGCGTCGCGCAATCCTGGTTTGCGTCTGGGCGATACGGGGTCGGACATTCTCGTGCGTGGCGACAGCGTGTTTGTGATCGCGAGTACGTCACGCTCAATCGAAGTCTATCATCGTCGCACGGGGCTCTGGCAAACACGCATTCGATTTGATGCAGCACGTGAGCCGTATCGCTTCGCACGCGTTAACGATACTGTTGCCGTTGTAACGATGCTCAATGCTGATGCTCTTGCCGAGATCAATCTTCGTACATGCACGATTCGCGTATCCGCGGCCCCGGTTGGTCCGGCACCCGAGGGTGCATGTGTGCTCAATCGCGTGATCTACGTCGCCAATAGCGGACTCGGTGATTTACGTCGCAATGAAGAGGGGGCTAGCACCGTGCACCTGCTCGATGTGTCGGATCTGCAACAGATTGATACCATCGAAGGCTTGCCGAATGTGATGCTCTGCGTCGCTGATGCTCCACGCAATCGCGTCTGGATTCTGTACCGACACTACGTGTCGCAGCCGGACTCGCTGGGAGGGATCGTTCTGTGGGACCCTGTGCAACGGCGTATCGTGCAGCACGTGCGATTTGCCATGCCACGTGGACTCGTTGTGGACCCACGGGATGGACGTGTGTATGTGCTACATCGTGATGGACTCGATG
Source organism: uncultured Ignavibacteria bacterium (assembly GCA_903939735.1). Taxonomy (GTDB): domain Bacteria; phylum Bacteroidota; class Ignavibacteria; order Kapaibacteriales; family Kapaibacteriaceae; genus UBA10438. The sequence goes on along the minus strand of CAJAIA010000038.1, from coordinate 18,361 downwards.
GCTATCTGCTCGAGCAGGGAACGCGTGAGCGACTTGCGACACACACGTCGACCATGGGCAACGACATCTGGTATTCGCTCGCATGGTGGAATGCACAATCATCGCTGCTGATTGGCAACGCGCGGAGTTATGTGACCGATGGGGAAGTGATCGTGCTCGATCGTCGTGGCAACGAGCGCTTCCGTGCCCCTGTTGGACTGAACCCGACGGCATGCGCTGAGTAAGGCACTGCGAGGGAGTTAGCGGACGTTGTACCCTTCGCCTTGCAGGAGCTTCTTCATGCGCTCTGCATGGTCGCCTTGCATCTCGATCGTTTGATCCACCAACTGTCCGCCCGCACCAAGCGTCTTCTTGCAGAGCGTCAGCAGACGATTGAGCTCCATCGGATGAGAGAAGAACCCCCATGCAATTGTCACTGGCTTGCCACGACGTTTTTCAACGCGGACGCGCAGGTTGAGAACCTGTCCGTCGTGACCCCGACGCTTTTCAGGCTTTGTGTCTTGTGTCGTAGGCTCGGGTGTGCCGAGCAGCGAAGCGAGATCTTGTAGTCCTGGCATAAACGCAACCTACGGAAACCGCGCAACTTGCTCGGTATGCCATTGGTCCCGACCTTTGTTCATGCGAATGTGGTTCACCCTTGCGGCCGTCTTCCTCGTTACAGCAGTATACTCCATTGCGGTGATGCTGCACATGGTGCTGTGGCGCAACGACGACGTCTTCTTCGAATACGCTCGGTCGTGGTCGCGACTGCTTCTTCGTATGTGCGGTATCCGCGTCACACTCGTCGGACGTGACGAGGTAGATGCCACTGCTCGCTACATCTACGTCGCAAACCACGCCAGTTTGTTCGACATCCCCGTGATTCTCGCATCGGTGCCCGACAACGTGCGCATCATGTACAAACGCGAACTTGAACGTATCCCAGTATTCGGTTGGGCTCTGAAGCTTTCTCCATTCATCGCGATCGAACGCGAGCGAGCCCGCGAAGCTGCAGACATTTTGCATCAGGTCGTGTCAACGATGGCCGCTGGTAGCTCTGTGTTGGTCTTCCCCGAGGGCACACGCAGTGAAGACGGCACTGTTGGCGTGTTTCGCCGTGGTGCATTCTCGCTGGCAGTTCGCAGTGGACGTCAGATCGTGCCCCTTGCGCTCAAGGGAACGGCTGCCATCTTACCAAAGGGGGCACGTAGGATCAATGGTGGAGACGTATCCGTCCGCATCTTTCCTCCCGTCACCGTACCTGCTGCTCCAACGCGGAGTGACGAGCTCCGTCTGCTCACTGATGTGCGGCAGATCATCGCCAGTGCCGTAGATTCGCAGTCATGAACGTCAACGACATCCATCGCATCGCCGAACTCGCACGACTTCGGTTTACTGATGAGCAAGCAGCGAAGTTTGCTGCCGACTTCGACGGTATTGTGTCGTACATCGGCGCAATCTCTGCGGTCGATATGACCGGTGTCGAACCTATGGTTGCCGTCAACGACCACGTTAATGCATTCCGTGAGGACGTTGCTGGTGAGTGTCTGACCACAGAAGAAGCATTGCGCAACGCGCCGAAGAAGAACGAAGCGTTCATCAAGGTGCCGAAGGTTCTAGGATGATCATTGGCATCATCCCGGCTCGTTATGCATCCACACGGTTGCCGGGTAAGCCCCTTATCGACCTCGAAGGTCAATCGATGATCGAGCGCGTATGGCGCGCAGCATCAACAGTGCAGGCATTTGATCGTGTGATCATTGCTACCGACAGCGAGCACATCGTTGCCGAGGCGCAGCGGTTCAAGGCCGACGTTGTACTCACCTCGCCCGACGAGCCGAGTGGCACGGATCGATGTTACGCAGCAGTGCGTTCACTGGGTATCACACCTGACATCGTCGTGAATATTCAAGGCGACGAGCCGTTGCTTCAAGCATCAGTGCTCCTACAATGCATCGATGCATTGCAGCAGACAGCAGCAGATGTTGCAACGCCGGTGGTGCGTATCGCAAGTGACGAGTTGTTGCGCGATCCCAATGTGGTGAAGGCTGTGCGCGCGCATGATGGACGTGCATTGTACTTCTCGCGATCGCCGATTCCGTATCTCCGTGATGCAGCTGGATCGTGGAGCGATAACGTCGACTACTGGCAACACGTTGGCATGTACGCATATCGCATGCATGCACTCACGCGACACGTGATGCTGGCCCCGTCGCCATTGGAGCGCGCCGAATCACTTGAACAACTTCGCCTGCTTGAAGATGGCGCGACGTTTATGTGCGTCGAGACGCAGCATCGCTCGATTGCTGTGGATACGCCTGAGGATGCTGAGCGAGTTCGCGCACTGCTGCAAGCGCAGCATCAACACTGATCGACGTCATGTCGTCGTCGAGCGTGCTCTCGAGCACGCGTGCATGCGTGGTGTACGGACCCCACCTGCGCTGACTAATTGCGGGTGATGCTGGATACAGGCCAACGACGCGTAATCCGCATGCCGCCGCCACGTGCAGCACTCCCGTAGAGTTCGCCACTGCCATGTCGGCATTGGCCAGCACATCAAGCAGGTACGACAAATCGTGATTGCCACAGTGGTCAATCGCGGCAGGACATGCTGTGAGGATTGTGTCGCACAGCGCTCGCTCGGATGCAAGCCCCGTAACGTGAATCTCTGCACCAAGTTCATTGTGGCATCGCGCGGCAAGCTCCGCAAAGCGGTCCACGGGCCAGTCGTGTGCCGACCCACCAGAGCCTGGATGAATCACGATGCGAATCGGTGTGTGAATCTGCTCGTGATGTGCATTCGGACGTGGATTCGCCAATTCGACCGTCGGTTGAGATCCGCCAAAGGCATGCATGATCATGCGTACATTGTACTCGGCCTCGTGATGCTCTGCCGTTGAGCGATGCTCGCCGATACGCGTCGTGAACATCCACGAATACCACCGATATCCCGTGCCAATCCGCATCGGAATTCGCGCGCGCACGGCAGCCCATGCTTCATCGAGCGTTGGACGAGGGAAGAAGATTGCATCGATCGCGCGTGAGCGCAGATCACGGTACAGCGGCACGGTGAGGGTGTCGACCGTCACCAGATCATCAACCACATGGGTGGCTTCGACAAGGGGCGCTGCATACGAACGTGTATAGAGCGTGATGCGCGCGCCGGGGAATCGACGGCGCAGTTCAAGGCACATCGGAAGCGTTAGCACCATGTCGCCAAGGCGATCAGTGCGGAAGATGGCGATATGTGAGGGGGCGTGCTGCATACAAGAACGGGCCCTGCACAATTCGTGCAGAGCCCGCAGATTACGCAATTGAGGTCTTAAAAGAAGAGCTCAAGACCGATAGATGGTGTGAGGACGCCGAATGACACATCCTGACCCGAAGGGCTGATTGGAAGCTCAAAAACACTGACTTGACCGTAGACACCAAACTTGTCGCTAAACCAATACTGCGCGCCACCACCCAGATTGACACCTGTTGTTGACGTGCCAGCAACTGACTTTGAGCTGATGGCAAACTGTCCGTAGGCGTACGGACGAACCGTTGTGCCGCCCAGGAAGTACTTCGCATATGGTGCGAATGTGATATCCGTTCCGTCTGAAATACGGAAACCAACCTGTGTGCCGACGTGGAAGTCGTGGTTGATAGCATACTGCACCTGAACGCCGCTCGTTGCAGGTCCACCGCGGTTCACCCCAACACCCAAGCCGCTCTTCGGACCGTCAGCAAACAACGTTGCTGCACTGCAGACCACCATAGCGGCTACTGCGACGAAAAATCCCTTCTTCATGCTGCTTCCTCTACACAATGATTGAATAATTGTGAACGTCCTAATATAGTGCTGTAATTTCGCTGTTGGAACAACTTATGTCATACGCCATCACCGTCGAACCATATACGCAGTCTCACCGTGCCGAGTGGGATGCCTTTGTTGAGCGCTCCAACAATGGAACAATGTTCCATCTGCAGCGCTTCATGGACTATCATCCTGATGGGAAGTGGAACTGGCATCACTTGATGTTTCGTGATGGTGCGAAGCTTGTTGGTGTGCTCCCGGGCGGTCTCAAGCCAAACGGTGAGTTCTGGTCGCCAACCGGTGCGTCGTATGGATCGATTGCCACAGCTGATTGTTCCTTTGAGCTCTCGTTGGCAATCGTTGACGCATTTATTGCGTACTGCAAGCAGGCCGGCATTCGTGATGCCTACCTCATCCCAGCGCCAATCGTCTATACCCGGAACTACAGTCAGCATCATGAGTATGCGATGCTCTATCGCAAGGCGACCTTTGAGCTGCACTACATCTCGCATGCAATCGATCTCAAGCATGGTGAAGACTTCCTGAAGCATTTCGATGCGACGGCACGCAAGAGCATTCATCGCATCCTTCGTGAGGGCGAGATCACGATTCGTGAGAGCGACGATTACGCGACGTTTCACAAGATCCTCCTTGAGAACAAGGCACGCCATGGCGTGCTGCCGACGCATACGCTCGATGACCTGCTCAAGCTGAAGGAGCTGATGCCCGATAAGTTGCGTCTGAACATGGTCTATCTTGGCGACGAGCCGATTGCAGGCTCACTGCTGTTTCTTGCCAACCCGAAAGTCGTGCTCTGCTTCTACAACATGCTCCGGTATGAGTATGAGCATCTGCGTCCGATCTACCTCGTGATGTACGAGACCTGCCGGTGGGCGGTAGAGCAGGGCTATGAATGGGTGGACATCGGCGTATCGCAGGATACGAAGGATCCCGACCCAATGACGCCGTCGATCGGCTTGATCAATTTCAAGGAGCGCTTCGACGCTCGTGGCATTCTTCGGAGCACGTACCATCTCTCGATCGCTCCATAGCGTGGATGTGCTTCTCTGCGCCCTTGCAGACATTCGCTACGATGCTCGTACGCGAAATCTCGCGCGTGCATTAGTCGCCGACGGACTCATCGTGGGCGTCATTGCTGCTGGCGAGGCGTCTGATGTTCCTCAATGCACGCTGTTCTCATGGTCAGATCCCGGTGGACGTGCGTTGCGCCGGTGGTGGTCGTTCTCGCGGCACTGTGCACAAACAGATGTGCATGCGCGGTGCGTGATTGCCATGGACCTTTTTGCGCTCGCTGCGGCGTCGCGGATTGCCAAGCGATGCAAAGCATCGCTCGTCTACGATATGCGCGAGTTCTACTTCGCGCTGGGTCCACTCGAAGGCAAAGGCATTCGCCAACGGATCCTCACGGCACACGAGCGCCGTCAACTGCGCGGTGTCGACGACGTCCTCGTGTCGGGTCCGCTCGATGCAGAGGTTGTGCGTGATACCTTCGCGCTGTCGTATGAGCCATTCGTGTTGTACAACACACCACCGTATCGTGATGTCGTTCCATCGCCGTTGCGTGACCGCTGCGGTGTTGATGCCGGAACCTTCCTCGCGTTGTATCAGGGAGTTGTGCATCACGGAAGGGGGCTTGCACCATTTCTACGTGCCATGCCGTTGATGCCGGATGTGCATCTGGCAGTCATCGGTGATGGCCCAGCGCGTCCGGAGCTCGTGCAGCTCGCAGCATCGCTCGGGATTTCCGATCGCGTCACGTGGCTCGGAGCAATCGCCTACGACGAACTCCATGCGTATACCTGCGGGGCAGACGTCGGACTCTGCATGATTGAACCTGTGTCGTTGAGCTATGAGTATGCGCTGCCCAACAAGCTCTTTGAATACATGATGGCCCGGATCCCCTCGATCGTGACGGATCTTCCCGCATTGCGCGCACACATCGCGGCATACCCCGTGGGCGCTCTTGTGAATCGCGCTCTTTCTGTTGACGCCGTGGTTGCGGCTGTTGCATCGTTGCGAGCATCAGACGTGCGGCGTGGTATGATCGCTGCTTGTGAGCAAATCCACGCGCTATCCTACGAACAACAACAGCGCGCAGCTGTTGTCCGCATCCGACAGTACTGTCCATGATCTACCTCCTCCTGCTGCTTCAGCAGTTCATTGCGTCGACAACACACCTTGTGGCAAAGGATATCACGGGCGAGCTCGAGCCTATCACCGTAGTACTGTTCCGAGGCATCTTCACCTGCACAGTCTTCGGGATCTGGATGTTCTTCCGCCGATCATCGCTGCGTCGTGTTGATCGGGCGGACCTTGGCGCGATAGCACTCTTGGGGTTGGTGAACATGCCGATCAATCAGCTGCTCTTTATCTGGGGTGTCGATTATACAACTGCGCCGAACGCATCACTCGCGTATGCGCTCACGCCCGTGTTCGTTGTGGTGATACTCGCTGTGTGGCGTGCCTCATTCCCCGGGTGGAAGAAGCTTCTCGGCGTTGTGCTTGCTGTACTCGGTGCAGCGATCGTCCTGATTGATCGAGGAGCATCGGTCTCATCCGAGCAGACGCTCGGCAATATCATGGTGCTTGCAGCCAGTATCTCGTGGGCGGCCTATACCGTTGTCGGACGTTCCCTGATCGTGAAGTACGGTCCGGTACAGACAACCGCGCTGAGTTTCTTTGCAGGCCTTGTCCTGTATATCCCCGTGTGGGCATTGGTGCCCGTGCATGATCCAATGACGGTGCTTGTAGCCCCTGGTTGGATAGAGCACTGGGCTCAGCTCTTCTATCTGGGTGTGATTACATCCGGCATTGGCTATGGACTGTGGTACTACGCGTTGAGTCGCATGGAGGCAAGTCGCGTAGCGGTGTTCAACAATCTCCAGCCCGTGCTCACATCCGTATTGGCGTTCTTCATCTTTGGTTCGGTGCCTACGCTCATGTTCTTGCTTGGTGGGAGCATTGCCATTGCTGGTGTGATTGTGACGCAGCGCGACTGACGAAGATCAGAGTGCGAAAACCGGGCAACTCGTAGATTCGTCGGTCACCACGAATTCACTCTCCGAACTGGACCTATCATGATTCTCGATCGACAGCAGACGCTTGCCTTGTGTGTTGATATTCAGGAGCGATTGCTCCCGCACATTCACGGACATCAAGAATTGATTCGTCGATCAGCGATCCTGATTCAGGGTCTGCGCGTACTCGACGTGCCCATTGTGGTCACCGAGCAGTATACCAAGGGACTCGGCACAACGGTGCCGGAGATAGCTGCTGCACTTGGTGAGTATCAGCCATTTGAAAAGATGACGTTTAGCTGTTGCGGAAACCCCGATGTCGAAGCCGTCATCGCTGGTGGTAAGCGTCACCAAGTACTTGTGTTTGGCATTGAAACACACGTATGTGTGCAGCAAACCGTATTGGATTTGCTCGGTCAGGGACAGAAAGTTGTGGTCGTCGAAGACTGCGTATCGTCGCGTTCGGCACATGATGCACGCGTTGCCATTGAACGCATGCGAAGCGCCGGTGCAGTAATATCAACCATGGAGTCTGTGCTGTTCGAGCTCCTGCGCGTCTCTGGCACGCAAGAGTTTAAATCGATCTCAGCGCTCGTCAAGTAACGCATCGATCACGGAGGACTACACGATGGCCACACGAAAGCGTCCGGCGTCGACAACCACAACACCCGGCAGCATTGCATCGGTGATGCAGGAAGACCGACGTTTTCCGCCATCGAACGAGTTTGCATCACACGCTCACATCGGCTCTGCGCGCGCGTTGCGTGCTTTGCATGATCACGCTGCGCAGGACGTAGTAGCGTACTGGGAAGAGCAAGCGCGGGAGCTTGCATGGTTTGCGCCGTGGAAGAAACCTCTCGTGTGGAAGCATCCTCATGCGCAATGGTTCGTTGGTGGAACAACCAACGTTGCGATGAACTGTCTTGATCGACATCTCGGCACATGGCGTCGTACCAAGGCCGCGCTGATTTGGGAAGGCGAGCCTGGCGACGTGCGCACCTTGACCTACCAGCAGCTTCACACCGAAGTGTGTCGTGCGGCAAATGTCTTGGAACAGTTGGGTGTTCAACGTGGTGATGTTGTTGCGATCTACATGGGCATGGTGCCCGAGACAGTGATAGCGATGCTCGCCTGTGCGCGCATAGGTGCCACGCATAACGTGATCTTCGGTGGATTCAGCAGTGACGCCTTGCGTGATCGCATCAATGATTCCAGCGCGAAGCTCCTGATTACGCAGGATGGAGCATGGCGTCGTGGCGAGACGATTCCGTTGAAGGCAGCGGCTGATGTGGCATTGAAGAAGACGCCGAGTATCCGCAACGTGCTCGTCGTGCAACGCACTGCTGAGAAGTGCGCGATGAAATCTGGTCGTGATCATTGGTGGCATCTGCGCTTGCAGGCGGCAGATGCGCGCCACGAGCCCCCTGCACTGCCGAGTGAGCATCCGTTGTTTATCCTTTACACATCGGGGAGTACCGGCAAGCCCAAGGGAATTCTTCATACAACCGGCGGGTACCTCACGCAGGTAGCCTCGACGACGAAGATGGTGTTCGACCTGCGTGACGACGACGTGTATTTCTGCACTGCTGATGTGGGCTGGATCACAGGCCACAGTTACGTCGTCTATGGTCCGCTCGCTAACGGTGCAACGATTCTGATGTACGAAGGGGCGCCTAACTGGCCCGAGTCAGATCGCGTTTGGGATCTCATCGAACGTCATCACGTGTCGATCTTCTACACCGCGCCCACGGCAATTCGATCCTTCATGAAATGGGGCGAGTCGTGGCCGCGCAAGCATGACCTTTCGTCGCTGCGATTGTTGGGAACAGTAGGTGAGCCAATCAATCCAGAGGCATGGATGTGGTATCACGACGTCATAGGTGGTGGACGCTGTCCGATCGTCGATACGTGGTGGCAGACCGAAACCGGAGCAATCATGATTTCGCCTGTTCCGGGTGCAACGGTCACCAAGCCGGGAACAGCAACCAAACCACTGCCGGGCATCTCAGTTGACGTCGTGCATGCCGATGGCACGCCATGTAAGGCCAACGTGGGCGGTCTCCTCGTGGTAACACATCCGTGGCCCTCGATGGCGCGGACGATTGTTGGTGACGACGAGCGATATCGCGAGACGTATTGGGGCATGTTCCCAAAGACACGCACATCTGCTGGATGGTACTTCACCGGTGATGGAGCGCGGAAGGATCGCGACGGCTATATCTGGATCATCGGACGTGTCGATGATGTTGTGAACGTCTCTGGGCACCGACTAGGAACAGCCGAAATCGAGAGTGCGCTTGTGTCGCATCCCATGGTTGCGGAAGCAGCTGTTGTTGCACGACCTGATGCCATCAAGGGTAATGCCCTTGTTGCCTTTGTCAGTCTGAAGACTGGTGCGCGCATCAAGAATCTTCCAGCGCTGAAGCAGGAACTACGTACGCATGTTGGCAAGGAGATCGGTCAGATTGCCAAGCCGGATGACGTTCGGTTTTCCGAGAGTCTCCCCAAGACACGCAGTGGGAAGATCATGCGCCGACTGCTTCGCGAGCTCGTATCCGGAGCCGCTGTTATGGGTGATATGACGACGCTCGAGGACTTCAGTGTTCTCGAGAAGCTGCGCAGCTCCGACGAGGACTAACGGAAGGCCTCGGGTGGCTATGTTTGTATGCTGATACTGACACGGGGTTCGTAGTTTCGCACCCTTGCTGAACGTCAGCTGCCTACATGCGTGGTTTGCGTGCAGCGTTTACCAACGAATCTTCTCGTATGGAAATCACACTCTCAACTATCCTCGAACCTGCGTGCATTGAGCTCAATCTTGAGGTCAAAGACAAGAACGATGCGCTTCACCGCATGGTTGACATTCTTGCACGCAATGGTCACGTAACCGACAAGACGGCGATCACGAATGTGATTCTCGATCGCGAGCGACTGATGTCGACTGGCATCGGGAATGGTGTAGCCTTGCCGCATGGTAAAACAAATGCCGTTGACCGTTCGATGGCTGCGCTGGCAACGCTGAGCACGCCGATTGATTTCGATGCGCTTGACGACAAGCCGGTATCGATCATCTTATTGCTCGTTGGAACCGAGGGGAACGTCGGACTCCACCTGCGGTTGCTCAGTCGCATCTCGCGGATGGTTGGTTCAGATCAGTTCCGTTCGGCTCTTATGGCAGCGCACAGTATTGAAGACGTGCGAGCGTTGTTTGCGTCGCACGAAGTGGAGAAGCCGTGAGTTTGCAAGCAGTCCGTGGAACGAAGGACATCCTGCCGCCCGAGATCGAGCAGTGGCATGCCGTTGAAGCGATCTTTCGTGATGTAGCGCGTGAGTTCGCCTACGATGAGATTCGCACACCAATCTTCGAATCGACAGAACTGTTCAAGCGTGGCGTTGGCGAAGAAACCGACATTGTCGGAAAAGAGATGTACACGTTTGAGGATCGCGGCGGCGACTCGCTCACGCTCCGTCCGGAGATGACAGCATCAGTCGTGCGAGCTCTGATTGAGCACAGCCTCTTGCGCCATAGTCCCGTCATGCGTCTATGGTATGCCGGACCACAGTTCCGCTACGACCGACCACAGAAGGGACGGTATCGTCAGTTCCATCAGTTTGGTGCAGAATGTGTTGGTTCGCCCAACCCCGAAAGCGACGCTGAGATTATCCTCGTTGCATACGAAACGCTTCGCCGCTGTGGATGTAGTGCATTTACGCTCGAGATTAATACACTCGGTACACAGAGCGTTCGGCAGCAGTATCGCGAGCAGTTGGTAGCATACCTGCGCCAGCATCATGCGTCGCTTTCTGCCGATTCGCAGCGTCGTGTGGAGACAAACCCTTTGCGGGTGCTCGATTCGAAGGATGAGCGTGATCGTGCGATCATCGCTGATGCGCCATCGATCCTTGACGTCCTCGACGACGACAGCCGCGCGCACTTCCACGCTGTTCTCAGCTTGCTTGATGTTGCGAACGTGCCGTACACAATCAACGCAACGCTTGTGCGTGGACTCGACTACTACAACCACACTGTGTTTGAGTTTACGACGACGGAACTCGGCACGCAGAATGCAATTGGTGGTGGTGGCCGGTATGATCCGCTCTTCGCGATGCTTGGTGGGGGAGACGTACCTGCTGTTGGATTCTCGATTGGCATTGAGCGCATGCTCTTGCTTCGCGAGCACGAGCAGGGTGCGCCGTCTGAACAAGAGCGCGACGGTGTGTATCTGTGTGCTATTGGCGAAGCAGCTGTCCTCCCGGCACATGCGCTGGCATTGAGACTCCGTCGTCAAGGACTGCGCGTTGTGACCGACGTGATGCGTCGCTCAATCAAGGCGCAGATGAAGGAGGCTAATCGTCACCTCGTAAAGTATGCCGTGATGCTTGGTGAGACCGAGCTCGCTGATGGAACTGTCGTTGTAAAAGACTTGCACTCTACGGAGCAGCAAACCGTCCGTCAATCGGAACTTGAAACCATCCTCCTAGCCTCATGAGTGCTGACCGCATCGAACCCTCCATTGATCACGAGTTCACCGTAGAGATTTCGACGGTGACAGACCGTGATTCGGGTGCGACGATGATGCAGTTCATGTTCCGCACCGTGCGGGAGTTCTCGACGTTTGGCTACGAGATTGCGATAAAGGACACGTCCACCGATGCGCCTACGCAGTATGCGTTTGAGCTTGGCGGACTCAGCCTGCCGTCGCATACGAATCATGCACACGGAGGCGCTGAAACAAGCGTGTTGCGTGTCGTGCCACGTGATGGCACCTATCCGCTCACGATCCGGCGTCGGTCGCGCACGTACACTGCACAGATCACTATTGCTGACGGGAAGCCGCGCACAGTTGACCATAGCGACCCTGGTGCCTTTGTTCGCGTCGGGGTAGGCCGCGCATGACACGCGGTCGCGTATCACGACGTCCCGACCGAATTCGCATCTGGCGTGCGAGTGTCACGAAGTGGCAAGCCAAGGCTGCGCTTACCTTTTTAGGACTCGCCATTATGGCAGCAGTGGTCTTCGCCACGCGCTCCATCGTCGACGAGCTTGCATCCAATGAAACGCGCACTGTTGAGCTCTACGCCAAGCTGCTCGATCGCTCCTACAAGCAGGCAAGTGATGATGATCTGTTGTTCTATGTGGACTTGACCTACAACTCGATTCACTTTCCCGTGATCATAACGGATAAGGTAGGCTCGCCCATCTATCCCTACAAGCAGTTCATGATCAACGTTGACATGGACACCACGATGTCCGTCGACGCGCAGAAGCAGTGGCTGATAGAGTACATCGCGCAGATGGAGCGCGACTATCCTCCCTTGGTAATGAAAGACGACCAAGGTCGTGTGGTGTCGCGCATGTACTACACGAATTCTGCTCTCGTGCAGAAACTCAAGTACATGCCATTTGTCGAGATCCTCGCCGTGACGGCCTTTATTCTCGTCGGCTATGTTGCGTTTTCGACCATTCGACGCAATGAAGAATCGAACATCTGGGTTGGCATGGCCAAGGAGGCCGCGCATCAGCTCGGCACGCCACTATCGAGCATGTTGGCGTGGTTGGATATCCTTCGCATGGATCGCAGCAACCCTGATAGGGTAGAGCAGACAGCGCGCGAGATGGAACAGGATGTGCAGCGGCTCAACGTTATTGCAAATCGTTTTGCGAAAATCGGTTCGCAGCCCAAGCTCGAATCTGTCGCACTCGCATCAAACATCGAGCGGGTCTGTGCCTATTTCGAAACCCGTCTTCCCAATCTTGGTCGACGTGTCACGATCGCACGGGAGCTCGATCCGACGCTGAGCGCAAACATCAGCATCGAACTCTTCGAATGGGTGATTGAAAACCTCATCAAGAACGCCGTTGAAGCCATCGAGCGCAATGACGGACGGATCACGATCTCCATGCGACCACGTCCGAAAGGTGGCGTGATCGTACAGGTTGCCGACAATGGCAAGGGAATGTCGCGACAGGTTGCTCAGCGGATCTTTCAGCCCGGCTACACAACAAAGAAGCGCGGTTGGGGTCTTGGACTTTCGCTTTCACGTCGCATTATTGAAGATTATCACGGTGGGCGCATCTACGTCAAAGAGTCCCATGTAGGCAGTGGCACCACCTTCTGGATCGAGCTTCCAACTGTATGACCACACGTCCCGAACCATCGAACATCGACTGGCTCATTCTCCTGCCCATTGCTGGACTACTCATGTTCAGCGTGGCGTTTGTGTACAGCGCCAGCGCATCCTTTGCCGACGTCAAGTATGGGTCGAGCGAGGAGCTCGTATGGAACCACGCCGCCAAGGTTCTCATCGGACTCGTTCTTATGATCGTCTTTGCCAAGATCGACTATCGATCGTTGCAGGGAATCTCGGCGACAACCGTTCTCATCGGTGTCGGATTCCTCCTGATGGTGCTCGTCATGGGTACCGAGATTAAAGGGGCGAGCAGGTGGGTCAGGCTTGGACCATTCAACTTTCAACCCTCCGAGCTTGCAAAGTTCTCCGTCGTCTTACATACGGCTCACCTCTTAAGTGCGCCCCGCGCCACGCTGCGACATTGGAAGACGGGGATCGTGCCCGTGCTCGGGTGGATGTTGCCCGTGGTGGTGCTTATCGCGCTTCAGCCTAATCTCTCGACTGCGAGTGTGATCTTCCTCATTGTGATGGTGATGATGTTCTTGGCCGATGTCAACGGCAAGCATCTTGCTGCAGTTGTTGGAGCCGGAGCCGTCATTGCAGCCGTCTACGCCGTGAGCGCAGAGTACCGTCTACGTCGCTTGATGGTGTTCTTTGGTGTAGGTGAAGACGAGCCCGTTCGATATCAGCTCGACCAGGCGCTCATTGCGTTTGGCAATGGCGGCATTACCGGTGTTGGACCAGGGCAGAGTAGACAGCGCGACTGGTTTCTTCCCGAGTCGTATGGCGATTTCATTTTCAGCATTGTTGGTGAAGAGTACGGCTTCATCGGCGTAAGCCTCCTCATCGTCGCGTTCGTCCTCATCATGTGGCGAGGCTACACCGTAGCCAAGAAGGCTCCCGATGCATTCGGTCGACTCCTCGCAGCCGGTATTACCACAACACTTGCCGTGTACGCATTTGTCAACGCCGGAGTCACCTGTGGTGTGCTCCCAACGACTGGTCTGCCCATGCCGTTCATCTCCTATGGAGGATCGAGCGTCTTCTTCAGTGCGATCGCTGTTGGCGTGCTCCTCAATATCTCGTCGCAGGCAGGCGTATATCGCCGCAGGTCTCGTACAGTAGCCCCACAATAACACCACGCGGACCCTCCTTTTTTTGTACTTTTCGGCCGTATGCAGACAACCATCAAGAAGCTGTATCACTCCATCACCGAGGCCGCGGCGTTCATCGGGGAGGAGCAGCATGTCTTGCGGTATTGGGAGCGGGAATTCCCGCAGCTACGACCACAAAAGAATAGGGCAGGGAACCGCGTGTACACACAACGCGATCTTGCCGTGTTGCTCGTGATCAAACAGTTGTTGCGGGAGAAGCGGTACACGGTGGCGGGTGCGCGCGAACATCTCAAGACGGCAGGATTGCCAGACGAGGTTGTCGCCATACCGCTAGCGGCTGTTGAGGACCAGGGTCAACAACAGCAAGAGCCGGCAGACGTCTCTCATGAGCGCGCAGTTGATCAGGAACGTGCGATGGATGTTCTTCGGGAGCTACGGTCACTTGCCGCAGATCTGCGGGCCAAGACGACAGTGGCGTAACTAATTGGGGCTACTCTTTTCAATTAACAGTGTAGAGGATACGATGCAAATGCTACGTTCGGGAGCAAGCATGCTCGTTGTGTTGGCTGCGTGCGCAGTTAGCACATGGGCACAACAACGCTCCTACACCGCAACGACCATTGGCAAGCATGCCGATGAAGTGCTTGGTGTATTCGTTAATGACGCCAATACGATGGTTGCCACGTGCAGTCTTGATGAGACAATCAAGCTGTGGTCGCTGCCAGATGGCAAGGAACTTCGCACACTCACCGGGCACACGGCTCAGGTCAACAACCTGTCCTTCTCCGGCGATGACAAGCAGCTCGCAAGTGCAAGCCACGATCGAACAATTCGCATCTGGGATGTACAAACGGGTAAGGTTCTGCAAACACTGAATGGACATAACGCCGAAGTTATCGGTGTGTATTACAGTCCGGTTGAAGGCAGCAATATCGTTGCGAGCACGTCCTTCGATAAGACCGTGAAGATTTGGGATGCCGGCTTGGGTCTCGAGGCGAAGACGCTTCGCGGTCACTCGATGCAGACCAATAACGTCGCGTTCTCCTACGATGGCAAGTTCATTGCATCCTGCTCTGACGATCGCACCGTCATGATCTGGTCTGCCGACCTTTCGAAGAAAGAGCCTGTGCTCACACTCACAGGTCACACAGCGCCAGTTCTTACAGCGTTGTACTCGTTCGACTCGAAGTACCTCGCTACAGCTGATGAGCGCGGTGTTGTCAAGATTTGGGCGATGCCGAGCGGTGAACTTGTTCGCTCGATCAATGCGCACATGGACTTGGTGCAGGATGTTGCATTTGCCGAGGACAACAAGACACTTGTGACGGGAAGTCTGGACAAGACCGTCAAGATGTGGGACATTGTCACAGGACAGAATCTCATGACGATGAACGTCGGTGTCGAAGTCTGGTCGCTTGACCTTACAAGCAACGCAGGACTCATCGTTCTCGGTTGTGCCGATGGATCAGTCCGCATGCTGAAGGAAAGTGGTTCAGAAGCAGGACGCTCAAATAAGGGAGGACGATAAGATGAAGACGCTAACTATGCGAGCATTCGCAACATTCCTGTTCGCTACCGTACTCATGGCTGCGCCACTTCGTGTGCAGGCCCAAAGTGCAACTGGAACTGTCGTCACGATGTCGGGATTCTTCTCTAAGGGCGTAGACAACGAGCCAACTGAAGCTGCCTATGCGCTCTATGACAGCAAGGGAAAGAAGATTGGACAGACTCTCCGGAGCAGCGCCAAGGAAGGATATCTTGTAACGGGCCTCAAGCCGGGGGAGACATACATCATCCGTGCTGAGGACCCACGGTTCTTCCGTCAAGAGTGGACCATTGACATTCCAGCTACGAGCAAGTACCTTGAGATCTCACGCGATTTTCAACTGTACGTCCTGGAAGTCGGTCGTAAGGTGAAGGTGCTCCCATCGCCATTTGACGCAAAGAAGACGACGCTCAAGCCAGGAACCGAGGACGCTCTCGCAAAAACAGCTCGCCTGTTCGTGATGAATCCGAACGCCAACCTCGAGCTGATCTGCTATCCAGACGCTGAAGGTCCAGCCGATGCAGCACAGAAGTTCAGCAGTGCTCGTGCCGAAGCGGTCAAGGCCTTCCTCGTATCGAAGGGTGTCTCAGCCGATCGTATCAGCATCCGTGCCGTAAGCACTGTCGATCCACTCGATCCGCCACCGATCCGCGCTTCTGCCAAGGGCAAGCGCTACGTCGGTCCGGTCTACCTGGTGATCACAAAGGTTTAAACGCTTGTCATTCGTGGGTGAGATTCCCGATGTGCAGACGTAAGCCCTTCTATGCCAACGACATAGAAGGGCTTTTTGTTTTTGCAATTGCAAACCTGCATCTACAGAACTATTTTGTTCTGGTTTCTCTAGACTTCGCTGGTATTGACGTTATTGCTTTTGATGATTGCCCGTAGTCGGTTTCTGTAATCACTGTTCGTCATTGTTGTTTACACGGAGGTATGTATGGCTGTTCATGGAGCGCCCGTTGTGCGTTGGTATAATGGTGACGGACTGCGAACCCTTCGTTGTATCACCTGCATTGTAGTTGCGCTTATTGTGGCGCTCACATCTCCTGTAATGGGACAAGAGATTCCGATGTACGACGATACACTGTGGGTGGTCAATTCCAGGGAACAGGTATATCCCTTTAATGGATATTCAAACGGCTTAGGATACGCGCCGGTAACCAACACCCTCTATTCAGGAACAGAGATTGGTCTGATTGCATTGTACGATGCGGAAACGGGCGCACTCAAGGATACGATCCTCCTGGCGCACAAGCGCATTTATGGATTGGATGTCAGCGCTGATGGAACGCGGATCTATGTCTATGTGCAGGACAGCGCAGCGAAGCGAGATTACGTCACGTCGGCCAAGGGCCAGATCATCGAGTATCCAAGCAAACGTATTCTTGTCGATTCGGTGCCTTCTGGTTATCTGTGGACGAAAGTATCGCCTGATGGGAGATACCTGGCAACAGGAACAAATGGTGTGTACGACATTCAAGATGCACGTGTCTTGAGCGAAGAAGGAACATCGCGAAATGGATCATCATACTCATTTGCACTCGATGGTTCTCGTGTTGCCGGATGCACGGGAATAGCCAATAGTGAGTTTGAATTCCGCCTATTTGACTACAAGAATCAGAGGATGGAAGTAGACACAAATTTGGGCAAAGGTGGTTTTGGCCTCCAGTCGCGTGCGCACGGCGACCTCGTTGCCATTCTCACACACACATATATGTGGATTCTCACTGTCTACCGCCTTCCATCGATGGAGAAGATCTGGGCAACTGCATTTACCGAATCCGATGGCTTCGGCTTCTTTGATTTTTTGGATAAGGATCACATCATTTGTGAGACGCA
This sequence comes from uncultured Ignavibacteria bacterium, assembly GCA_903939735.1. Classification (GTDB taxonomy): domain Bacteria; phylum Bacteroidota; class Ignavibacteria; order Kapaibacteriales; family Kapaibacteriaceae; genus UBA10438. The sequence goes on along the minus strand of CAJAIA010000038.1, from coordinate 913 downwards.
GGATGTTGCCAATGGTCTCGGAACATGGATCTACAAGATTGGTCCTAATGCTGCAGGATACTACACAAAGCCCATTGGACGGACACTCGGAGCTGGTCCAACCCCTAGTATCACGTCGAGAGATGGAAGGTTCTTGTTTTCTGCTGGAGGTGTGATTCTCAAGGCTATAGACCTTCGCGGGGTCGCAACAAGCATCAATGAGGATCTGAAGCCTGATGGTAGCGTACTTGTCTACCCTAACCCTACGAACGGTTCATTCACCGTGCAGCTTACCGACTGCACCACATGCGACGTCGCATGGGAACTGGTCAACCTATCGGGAGAGCGTAGCGCCGCGGGCAAAGGTCGAACAGATGAACGTGGAACCATGACCACGCAGGTGCCGATGGAAGCAGACAACTCGTCCTTAGCGCCCGGTAGATACTCACTGGGGGTTACGTCAGGCTCGCGGGCTTGGTCGTTTGAGCTTGTCGTGATGTAAGAGCATGAGGCGCGCCGGTGATGGTAAGGTGATTGAAACGTGCTGTTGATGGCGTTGTAATGTCAGTCGCGGTTTACTGTAATAGAGAGTTACTTATGAATCAGATGTATGCCACTGCCATGATGTGGATCGTGTCAGCGATTGCATTGAGCGTTACAGTTTGTGTAGCCCAATTGCAAAGCCAGACTGTGCTTGCCCAGCCACTGCAGCAATTGGGATGGCTGCCAGCTCCGAATCCGGAGTTTAGCGCGGCACGCGCTGCCGCAACCAGCGTCCGAAATGGTGACGATCTTGATTGCCTCACCAAGTGGCATCAGGGCCGCTCAACCGAAACCATCGGTGACAGATCTTGTGATCGCTGATCTGACGGGACGAGAAGTTCTGCGCATACCCATTGCCATGAGCCCGACGACACATACCATTGCCGACATC
>CAJAIA010000037.1 GCA_903939735.1 uncultured Ignavibacteria bacterium | reverse complement strand
TTCCTCAACGGAGAGATCTTTCACACGCTCGTTGAAGCTAAAATCTTGATCGAGCAGTGGAGGCGATTCTACAACACCAAGCGACCGCATAGCAGTCTCGGGTATCGTCCACCGGCACCCGAATCAATTCAACCAACTATTTTCAGGTTTGCTGCGTGATGACTAACATTACAGGTGGACCAACAAACTGGGGCAGGTCAAGCCCCCTATCGAACACCACCAGAATGGTGTATGTTTGGGCGGCAATTGCCTTCGTTCGGGCAACATGCCGTTTCAACAGGGGGTAGACGATGATGTGGATCCAACACATCATACTGCTGTGTTGCGTGGTTCTTGGGGTTCTGGGGTCTAGGCAACCAGCATCAGCTCAGGGACGCAGTGTCCAACTGGACTTCACAGTCATGGTTCACGGGAAGTCCGACGTCGTGGGATCTGGACGTTATATCAACCGCCTCGGACAGACATTTACCCTGTCTGCTGTGAAGTACTACCTTGGTCACCTTACGCTCGAACGGGCCGACGGATCGGGGCATTTCCTGGCAGATCATGTGCTCATCGATGCCGAGGACAGCACATCTGGCAGAGTCACCCTCCGCGATGTCCCCAGCGGAACCTATCCCGCGCTCACCTTTATGGTGGGCGTCGATAGCATTCATAACACAGGCGGCCCGTTGGAAGGGGCTCTCGATCCCCTGAACGGGATGTATTGGACGTGGGCAACTGGCTTCATTTTTGTGAAGGTAGAGGGCTCGAGTCCGAGTTCTACGCAGCCCAAGAACGTGCTCGAATACCACCTCGGTGGTTTCGCCCACCCGTATCAAAACATGCGCTGGGTAACACTCCGCTTTACAACGCCACTGGTCGTGGGAACAGTCGCCGAATCTCTCGGCGTGACCTTCGATGTGGGCACTTGGCTTGATGCGTGCAACATAGACTTTGCGCTACAGCCAACGGTAACAGACGTGCGATCGGCGGGACCTATGATGGACCACATATCGAGTGCATTTCGTGCGAATCGGTAGTTGGGTGATCATGATCGCGGCTCTTGTTGTTATCGTGCTGGTTGCGCGATCGACATCTCGCACGCATAACCCGTCTGTTGTGCAGTCAACAGATACTCTGCGCGAGTTCGGACGATATCTGTTCTACGATGCAACGCTTTCGGTTGATAGCTCAACGAGCTGTGGAACGTGTCATCAGCAGTTTGCAGCCTTTGCACATATCGATCATGCCGTTAGTCACGGTGTGCTCGGTCGCATCGGTACACGCAACGTACCAGCACTGCAGAACCTCCAACAGCAGACCTCGTTTATGTGGGATGGTGCATTTGAACATCTTGCCATGCAGTCGATTAATCCTCTGACGGGACATGCCGAGATGGGATCAACGCTTCCCGACGTGCTCGCGCGTGTGGCTAGGAATCCCCGGTATCAACAGCTTGCGTCGCAGCTGTACGACGATACGCAGATCACGATTCCACGAATACTCGAAGCGCTCGCTGCATTTACAGGCTCGATTGTGAGTCGCAGTTCTCGTTACGATGCCATGCGTGATGGCAAGCTGGTGTTCAATGAAAACGAGCAACGTGGACTCGACGAGTTTCGTACACACTGCGCGAGTTGTCACGCAGAACCGTACTTCATGAGTAATGACTTCGCGAGCAACGGTCTGCCCCCTGACACTGCCATGGTCGACGTTGGCAGGTATCGCGTAACACAACGCGAAGAGGATCGATATCGGTTTCGCGTTCCTTCATTGCGCAACATTGCAATCACCTTTCCCTACATGCACGACGGACGATTTCGTCGGTTGCGTGATGTGCTCGATCACTATGGTTCACCATCCAAGCATACGCCCTATGCTGATTCACGAGTGACATCGATCGCTGGACTATCCGATGTAGAGCGGAAAGACATCATCGCATTTCTCTTGACCCTCACTGATACACTACTTCCGCGAGAACCGCGCTATCGTGATCCTTACCTCCCATAGTCGCCTCTTCATTATCGCTATGCTTATGTGCATGGGTGTCGGGATGAGCGTCGCACAAGATGTTGATCGTGCATCACATCGTCGCGTGCGTGGAACGCTCACGCAGTGCTATCCTGTGCGCATCGTCGATGCACCGAGTTTTGTGTACATCCGTGCTGTTGTTGATTCAACGTTTCCTGATTCAACACTCGATGCCGTGTTGTACTGCATGCAGGTTCGCGCAGTGATTGATAGCGCCGAACAACCGACGATAGCCGTATCAGGCGCAGCGGGCACACGTGTTCCAGTGCGTGTCTTGAGTCGTAGCGATTCGACTGTCATCGTTCAACCGACGGCGCGTATCCCTGTTGATCCATCTGCTGTCTACCAGATTGTTGTGCCGATCCGAGCCGATACCATCACTGTTGATTCTACGCTTTCTTGCGAAGCATGGGACGGACGTCGTGGAGGTGTGATCGAGCTAGAGGCAACCACGTGCATCATCATCGACAGCGCTCACATTGATGCGGGTGCTCGCGGATATCGCGGTGGTCGTCGATCTGCTGACGGAGGATCATGTTCCCTCACACAGGCGTGCGATCCTGCGCTAAGTGGACGCACGGGCGAGAAGGGCGAGTCGTTTGTGATTCGCGATCCGCTTTGTGTATCGGGTCACATACCATGGGCATCCGGCGGTGGTGGTGGCGATGCACACAACGCTGGCGGCGGTGGTGGGGGCAACGGGGGAGTCGGCGGACGTGGTGGTGACCAATGGAGTTGTGGTTTACCGCTCGGCATGCACGGTATGCCTGGATGCGCAGTGCTTGACACAGCATTTGATCGCCTGCTCGCGGGCGGCGGCGGTGGTGGTGGACATCAGAACAATGGCGTTGGAAGTGATGGCGTCGCTGGAGGTGGCATCGTTGTGCTACGTGCACCACGAATTCAAGGCGATACGATCCGTGTCGTCGTTGATGGCGAGAGTCAAACCCGCGGTGCTGCCAATGACGGTGCAGGTGGTGGTGGTGCTGGTGGAACGATTGTTCTCGATGCATGTACAATCATGGAACCCGTGCGTGTAACAGCACGAGGTGGACGTGGCGGCAATTGCGGAGGAGGGCATGGTCCGGGCGGTGGTGGTGGCGGGGGTAGGGTGCTGTTAGAGCCATCGTTACTGCAGCGTGGTCTTGGAGGATTTACCTTCGAGCTTGATGGCGGGGGTTCTGGGCTTAATGGCGGACCAACAGCGACGTTCAATGCAATGTCTGGTGAGCGTGGAGTGGTACTCCCTCTCTGTTCACGTGTACAACCACATCGCATCATTCATACAAGCGAGCTCGGTATTGGGGATGTCGACACGCTTGTCGTGTTGGCCACAGATACATCTCTGCATTGTCCGCTTCGCATCACGCACCAATTCACGCTCATTGGCTCAAGTCTGCTACCGCTCATCGATTCGGTCGAGTACGACTCCGCAACGAGCATTCGTTGTGAGCGGCCAGCTGCTGATACCACGGTGCTCACTGTTGAGTTATCATCATCATCGTCGGCAATCATTCCGCTGCTTGGCCTGTTGCACAACGATACAACAACTGTTATTCGACACGCAGCGACCGTGAACTTTCCCGATAGCATTCCATCCTGCACCTGGCCCGTTGGAGAGCGTGTTGTTGTGACCCGAGCATGTGGACTGCCACTGCGTATCGTACGCCGTTGGACACCGCTCCAGATACGTGTAACATCACTTCAGACACGTGTTGACGTGGTAATTGATGCAGCTGAACCTGCTCCTGTCGATCTTGCGATTGTTGATCTACAAGGTCGTGTTGTCACAACAATCCGTTGTACATCGTTTGAACGCATTGCCGAGCATGCATGGCGTGGACGTATCAGCCTCTCTAACAATGATGTTGGTCGAGGAGTCTACGCGCTCTGTGCATCTTCGCAACAAGGAACTATTACTGCAATATTCTGCGTACCAGAGTGAGAACGATGTCGATCCGATATCGCACCATAGGGTCCATCATTTGCGTCATCTTCTGTCTAGATGCGTATGCAGTGGCCCAGCATGACAGCAGCACACGATGGATCGAGTTTGGTGCGAGTCTCGGGGTGTATGGAGCACGATACTCAAACCCTGCAACCAACCTCGGAGACCATGATCTCGTCGGTTCGGCCCCACGCGATGGTATGCACCTCAACATCATCTCTGGATCGATACGCGGACGCTACGATGCTGTGTATGGTGCACTCACACTTCAAGAGGGCGACTTTGCACGGGCTTCGTGGATGACCAGCACGTATTGGTTGCAAGAGGCATACATCGGCGTACACCTAACTGAAACCATGCGACTCGAAGCTGGATCGTTCTCTTCGCATATTGGCGTTGAATCACTCATCCTCACGGAGAATTACAGTGGAATTTTGTCACTGGCAGGATTTTTTGATCCGAACTTCTTTGGTGGAGTGAAGTATCTCTGGGATATAACGCCGGAATTCGAGTTGCAGGCCGACGTGGTAACGTCATTCAACGGATACGTTCTTGAGGACAATGTTCCTGCCTTCACAACGGGAGTATCGTGGAAGCGCGATAGCACGCATGTTGTGGCAGCGCATGTGTTCGTAAGTCGAGAGACGATCGAAGAACTCGATCGTACTCAGTTGTACTTCAACCTATCATCGACGATGGAGTTACCGGATATCCACCTGCTGGGTGAACTGAGTTATGCGGTTGAACTTCAGGATCAAAACGCACCTGCACAGGGCATGGTATCTGGGTTCATTGCCGGCTATGTCGATCTGATGACGGCGTTCACCGTTGGTCTGCGTGGTGAATTCATTGTCGATCCTGAAGGCATCCTCGCAGATGATAGATTTAACGCGCCTCTACCCTATCGCACGTTATCCGCGGGCGGCGGCACTGCGACCCTTTCATACAAGCCGTTGCCATGGCTCATCGTGCGCGCTGACGTTCGGTATCTCACGGCATTTGATGATCGGTCGTTTATCGAAACCGACCCTAACACGCGAGAGCGAACAGATGCTGTGTTGAGTGTCGATGTGACGTTGTAGAACTACCCCTTTATCCCAATGCCATGAAACACATCTCGATCCTGTTCAGCATCATGCTCACGCTCGGTGTACTTGTCGGTTGTAGTAGCGACGTCGCTCCGGTTGTCGAACCAACAAATGCCGAGAAGTACACGACGGCCATCATCGATGCGATGGTAGCTGATGATAATGAACGCTCCACGAGTCTGATTGCACTGCGAGAAGACAATTCCGCGACGGTCTGGAAGACATTTGGTTCGGAACGTCGCGTGTTAGTTACCACCTGGACAAGCTGGGACACGAGCTACGCAGTGGGTGAAGCAGCTGCAGTGAAGTATGATATGTGGGTAACCGCGGTACCCGAGCTCCGCACGTGGTGGAAGACGCGGTACGACGGGCGTACAGATACGACGCTTCGATTGGAACAACTGCTCGGTTTGTCGCCGGGACGAAAGAAGACCGCCTTTCTCTCAATCTGGGTGCGTCCGCAGGATGTGTTCCGTCCAGCTGGCGACCCAGAGATCGACGACGTATCGGCCGGACCCGAACTCGCGGCAACGGTTGATTCAACGTATCGCGCCTGGTTTAATGGCAGCATCATCTACTCGTACTATCCCAAGAGTGCTCCTTGGACGCGCCTCGGCTACACCTACGACTGGAACCTTCAGTACGGCGAGCAGGGTCTGAGTGAGTTCATCGTGCGCAAGGGATCCCCTGTGATCGTGGAATCGGTCCTCTCGACCTCGAACTACCTCCGCTAAGGATTCGTAGCGTATTTATTGCGCAGTCGCAAGTATGTTGTGCGTACGTGGCAGAACGCACTTCGATATTCTTCATGGGTGGTGGTGTGGCAGCACACCTCTACGCGCTTGTGGCCGCCTCGCGTTGGGGAGCGTCGAATATCGACGTAACAATGGTTGACCCTGCAGAACACGCACCGGATCGGAATCTGTGTGTTTGGGGTGCACCAATCCCGATGCTTGAGGATGCGGTCATTGCCGAGTGGCGAACACTGAGGTTCGGCTACAGCAATGCAACGATTGTGCGTGATCTCACACACGTGAGCTACCGACATTACAGTGCACAGTCTATTCGTCGTGTTGTTGATCGCACCATCGATGTCCATCGCATCATCGCTCGCAGCGACGCTCCAGAACCTACAAGTGACGTATCGCTAGACAGTCGGCCAAATGCCGCGTTCCATCGTCCTGCGACGATATCACTGGTGCAACATTTTCATGGATGGCACATTCGCACTGCTGGCAGTGTGTTTGATCCGCACGTGATGACGATGATGGACTTTCGTACAGACCAACGGAATGGCGTCTGTTTCGTGTATGTGCTTCCATATTCGGAAAACGAAGCATTAGTTGAGTGCACGGTGTTCTCGGCACACGAGTGGGACATCGCAGACTACGAGCGACACCTCGTTACCTACATCGCAGACGTGCTCAAGTGCGACTCCTACGATGTACTGTCTACTGAAACCGGTGCAATCCCGATGTGCGATGCGATTCCCGTGCGTGAGCGCGGTCATCGTTGGCTGGCTATCGGCTCTGCGGCAGGTCTTACAAAACCAACCACAGGGTATACCGTAGCACGTTGCATCCGCGACGCCGAGGAGATGATCGATGGCTATCGCGCGACCGGTGAGTGGTCAGTACCGCCGCGCGCGCATCGACGCTTCGATCTGTATGATCGCTTGCTTCTGCGCATCATTCGTGATGAGCCACAGCATGTGTCGCACATCCTATGGACATTGTTCGAACGCAATCCTGTCGAAGTGATTCTTCGCTTTCTTGACGAGCAGACAACGCTTCGTGAAGAAATCCGCCTATTCTGGAGTCTCCCATGGAATCCCTTCCTTCGCGCACTCTTCCGACGCTAGTACCGTTGGCAGTAGCGCTCGTGTTTGTTGTGCTCCAGCTTCTCCTCACAGGAGAGCAGAACATGATCGTAGCGGGCGTATGTATCGCATTGCTCGGCATACCACACGGAGCACTCGACCTCCATATGATTACGGGGCGTGCACAGCGCACCATCGAACTTGGCATCTATCTCTTCTCTATTGCACTCGTGATTGCAGGATGGATGATCGCACCAACTATAATGCTTGGGTTCTTTCTTCTTAACTCTGCCTGGCATTTCGGCGACTGCGACCTTCAGATGACATCACGATGGAAGGCGCCCCTTGCAATGGTGTACGGTCTTGCAATGTTGGTCGTTCTGATCGATCCAGCAGATCCGTCAGTAAGCTGGATCATCGCACAACTCACATCAACATCCATTGAAGTTGTGCAAGAGTTCAGTAGTCGTTCTGTTCGCTTGCTTGCGGGGGCAATCATTCTGTTTGTGCCGTTTGCTCAGGCACGATCGACCTGGGTGCAGAGTCTCCTGCGCAGTTCATGCATCGTCGTCGTTGCCGCTCTCACATCATCGTTGATCGCGTTCACGTTCTATTTCGCGATGATTCATGCGTTCACGAGCATGAATGCGCTGCGCTACTACATGCAGACAGATACACCATGGACATGGACGCAGGTTGTCAAAGCAGCCGCTCCACTCACGCTCGTATCGTTGGTAGGTATTGGTGCTGGTGGTTTCTTCATTCCGAGCATGTCGCTCCTCTCGCTCCTGTTCATTGCACTTAGTGCACTCACGCTACCGCACAGCAGGCTATTCCACAGAGTGTACGTTGGCCGGGCGTAGGAACACGTTTCACTTCACGTACTGCTGCACGACATAGATGCACGTATCATCAATGTACGTGACGCCTGCAGCAGCGCACTTTGCAGCACCTTGTTTGCTCGTGATCCCAAGTTGTAGCCAGATGCATCGCACATCGCCGTGTGTGGCGTGCCGCGCCAAGGCATCGTCGATGATTGCGTCGGTATCTGATGATGGACGAAACACATTGAGGATGTCGATTGCGAATGGTACGTCAGCAATTGATGCTACGACAGGTATTGGACCAACGGCTGGTGTTGCAGATGGATTCACACCGACCACATCATATCCCCATTGCGGAAGCAACTGCGGGATGTCGTGAGCAGATTTACCAGGGTTTTTCGATAATCCGACGACCGCAATTGAATGGGACGACTTCAGGACATCGATGGCGAGTTTGAGGTACTGATCCATGCTGCAATATCGCAAATGGCGCGACGAGGAATATCGCTGATCGATCCGTACGTGAAGAAGCCATGGATCGTACCGTCGTAGCATATGTATGATGTATCCACATCACTTGCCGATAACCGTCCATGATAGTCGTGCGCTTCGTCACGAAGTAGATCATTCTCCGCAGTGATAATCAATGTTCGAGGCAACCTCGACACATCGTCTGCATGCGCAGGTGCAACGAGAGGATTGGTGAGCAACGAGTGATCTTGCACATACTGCTGCCAATACCACTCCATGGCCGATCGCTCAAGTCCGTATCCCGTTGCATACGTATACGACGAAGCTGTTGTGAGTGACGGATCGAGGCACGGATAGATCAGAACCTGCGCCAGCAGCGGTACGACGTCGCGTGCGAGCAGCGCAACAGCTGCAGCTAGATTGCCACCCGAGCTGTCGCCAGCTACCGTAGTTCGAAGCGGATCAACGCGCAGGTCGTTCGTGTGAGTGATACACCACTGAAGTGCATCCCAGCAATCATCCAACGGTGTAGGAAATGCATGCTCCGGTGCCTTCCGGTAGTTCACACTCACCACGGTCATTCCCGTGTCGAGAACAAGCTGTGCGAGTGACGCGTCGTAGATGTCGATCGTATTGTGCACCCAACCACCACCGTGATAGTACATAAGCCATGGTGAAGGTTCATTTGTCGCCGCTGCGGGCCGCAACACGTGTGCATCAATCAACGCACCATCACGTGTGGGCATCGTGCATTGCGTGATCACCACTCCAGATGGAACGGACCCGGCTAATGCAATACGCGCTGGAGTTAGTGCGCGGAGTTCGTCTGCCGTGGCGACAGCAATAATGGGAAGCTTGAAAGACTTCCGTTGTTCGAGTAGGGCTAAAAATTCAGGAGCGAGCATCAGTGAAGATACTCGCTCCCGTTCGTCCGCCAATGAAATGTCGTGTTACAGAATCACAAGTGCGAGGCCGAGCGCAAGGTAGTGCAAGGTGTAGGGGGCCAGCAGGCAACACGGATAGTCGCTGCCCTTAGCGCCTCGGCGTCATTGGTCAAGCTTCTAAGGTCTCAGAGTGATGATCCGGCAACAAGCGAGTGCCCGCGCATCCAGTAGCGGACACGCGAGCACTCATAACACCACTATCGACGAATGGTATCGACTACTATCTATACACAACACGAATAGACGATAATGCCCACTTTCACACAGATGCGTTAGAATGTAACAGACACTCCACCGACGATGTAGCGCAGTTTGTAATCAATTGATGACTCTCTCCACTGCGTATCGTGTTGGTAAAGCGAGGTAAATGGAACCATGTACCTGCAGACGAGATCAATACCAGTAAAGGTGCCAATGTCTTCTCGGTCAAAGAGACGGTATCGAATCTGTCCTGCAACACCACCTGTAATCGAGTTGTAGTCTGCGAGCTTCCCGGAATGGACGTCACGTGTTGTTGCTCCATTCTCGAACACGATGTTCGCTGGTGATTCGATTGTTTCCCGCTGCTCATAACCCGCACGGATCACATAGAATCCATCGAGCCACAGGCCCAACCAAAGTTGTTTCATGATTGCATACTCTGCGCCGACACCGATCACTGCCATATTCCACGATACATCTAGATCGTGTCGAATGCGTGCATCGACCGACGCGACACTTCCACCATACACCTTTTCTACTGTTGTAGCAGAGAAGGCCGCATTGAAATACTGGTAACCGAACTTTGTTCCAAGCAGGAGAGCGCCATTTGCAACCGGAATCGCAAGAGAGACATGCCCACCTGTGCTAAATCCACCTGAGCTCTCGTAACCTGTACAGCAGTTCTCTACGGGCGGCAACGAACGGAACGTCCCATCGTGAAAGCCGTATCCCGCAGTGATAGAAGCTGATACTTCGGGCTTTACTTTGGTCCCGACCGCACCGCCATCCTGTGCTCTCACTGAGACGAACATCGAGACGAACATTAGGCCGGCCACTATGCTCTTCGTGAGGAAGATGCCTTCACATTGCTGCTTCATGATCTTCTTCCTCTGTTATGGGAGTTTGAGAATTGTGATGCGTCCCACTCCATGCGGGGTGATCAACGCAGCGGCCAATGTTCCAGAAGCAATGTCACCGAACTCAACCTGCGTAATTGGCCATTCAGGAGAAGCAGCGACATTGTCCCGTCGTAGAACGACGTTGCCTTGGAGATCGGTAATCACGAGTTCACCGACGGTAGGAACAGCACAGTAGAGCTGAAACGACGCTTGATTATTCGTGATGGGATTTGGAGCAACGTTGATTGCGGCCGTCGCTTTCGCTGTGATAAGACGAGTTGTCCCGTAGGTGTTACACAGACCGCGCAGTGTAACCTTGCCAGGGAGAGCAGCGAGGGGTAATCCCTCGCTGCCTATCCATGTGAACGATTCAATACGCACATCAGTCACAGAGTCGTTGCCTAGTCGCGCAAGAAACCGTAGGCGTGTCAAGAGTGTTACATCCGACGCAGCAGTTCCGTGAACGGATATCGTATAACGATCTGCGTCCTCTGCAATGCTATCATATGCAAGGGGCTCAAGTATCGTCTTGTTGAAGCTAACCTTCATAGACCATGCACGGTCTAGCGGTATTCGAAAGAGCAGACATGAAGCGCTATAGTCGATGTCGAGATCAAACGTGTCGCCTACTGCGTGAACGACCTCAGGGGTGGTTAGAATCGTCCTCTGCGCAGCAGCCGAAGTTGTCTCTTGTATGTAAATAAGACCTGCCTTCGCAACTCGTCTCGCATCTGCGGTATCAATGATTGCCTGACCAGCAATACCGATGACTTCAACATTGTTGCCAATTGCAGCTGTTTGAAAACCGCTCGAAATGGCCATGCGTTGTAGATCATACCGCTGTGCCTTCAGTGAGAGTGTACATGCGAGGAGTAGCGCGATAACAATGATGTGTTTCATAATGGTGTCCTTCTTGGTGTGTACGTTCTTACGTGTTAGCAAGAAGTACCCATCGATTGACATCAGTGCTATACACGAACATGATGCTTTGATGGTTACTGATTGTCTTGTTAGCTACGCCGAGTGACAATCGATTATTTGCAAGTGATCCCGTATCCTCATCTTGGAACGTGAGGTTCTTACCTGAGTGGTTAACGATGATGAGCATACGACCATCTTCACCATTTGCGAAGCCAGTTACGTTGGTGTTCGCTGATGCATTCACAAATGTGAAGAATGCATTTTCTGATAGTGCAATGTTGTGAATATTGGTTGTAGCGCCACGCAGAACGTCAACGTCGAAGTTTGTACCTTCTTTAAGACGGAGCTTCAGCACTTCAACCGTCGGTGTCCGAGCAATCCACTTATCAGTAACGACATCGTAAATCAACGCATCACCATCAGCGACTGTCATCGGGTCTGTCACTTGCTTCCCACCGATTGTCAGTGTGTACGAGGACGGTGCCGTAGGTTCCCACTGACTAGTTGTTGCATTCCACATGAGTACGTTACCTGCAGCAGGAGCAGACGCTGCAACCGTACGACCTTGCAATCCATCAACTGTTGGATTCGGATAGGTTCCGGAAAGGTCACCGTTAGCTGTTCCGCCAGGAGCGACGCCAGAGATCGTAACACTTCCAGCCGATGTAATCCGACCCGCTGCATCAATCGTGATAGCAGGTACCTGTGTCGCAGTTCCATACGATGCTGCTGTGACACCGGTTGTCGACATCTTCGCTGACGTGATCGCGTTATCTGCAACATCAGCTGTCGCAATCGTACCATCAGCAATCTTTGTCGATGTAATCGCAGAAGCAGCTACTGTAGGGCTTGGATACGTGCCCGTGAGATCACCGCCAGCACTTCCACCAGGCGTTGTGCCCGTGATTGTTGTGTTGCCTGCTGCCGTGAGACGTCCAGCAGCATCTACGGTGAATGTTGCTACCTGCGTTGCTGAACCATACGATGCTGCTGCGACACCGGTTGTCGACATCTTCGCTGACGTGATCGCGTTATCTGCAACATCTGCTGTCGCAATCGTGCCATCTGCAATCTTCGTTGATGTGATTGCCGATGTTGCTACTGTAGGGTTCGGAT
>CAJAIA010000036.1 GCA_903939735.1 uncultured Ignavibacteria bacterium | reverse complement strand
GGCATCAGGGCCGCTCAACCGAAACCATCGGTGACAGATCTTGTGATCGCTGATCTGACGGGACGAGAAGTTCTGCGCATACCCATTGCCATGAGCCCGACGACACATACCATTGCCGACATCAATGTTTCTGAGCTTCCGACTGGCGTCTACACTGTATCTACTGGTATGACGAACGTAAGGGCGATGATGCACATAGCACGATGAGTCTGTTAAGAGCATTACGAACGTCGGGATGAGTTGGCCACGCTGCACGAGGCACATCTTGGAAGCGCAGGTATGTCCCAAGCTGCCCATTTCGAATCGTCCTGTCTGTCAGATATGAAGCTGCCGAAGCCTTGCACGATGCATATGTCCGCTGCGGCCATGGTCACAGTTGGTAATGTCGGCATTCGGGCCCAGCTTGCTCATGATCCCCAGTGCCAACGAGCCAGGGAGAATTCTTGGTTTGCTGAACGCCGCATGAGAAGATGTCGCGATGATGTGTGTTCTAACAGCCGAGTAAAGCCTGACGGATCAGTTACTCGTCGCAGCGGCTGCCGCACTTTGTGCACACAGACACTACGTTGAAATCGCGACGCCCCGACGGAGACAGTTGCCCGGTGCCGCTAGTGTCTCTCCGGCGGCTGTTGAAACTGTGGTGATTGGAACGTTGATGACGTAGGCTCCATTGCAAAATAACAAGCGGCGGCACGGGTGTACAACCATGCCGCCGCGTGATGATGCCCATTGCTCTTTACCTACGAATGATGATGAGCTTTCGTGACGTCGAGCCAGCGATGCCCACTGAGTAGACGCCAGCTGGAAGATCCCTGACGCTGAGATCGATTGATCTAGTTGATGCGCTGTGCATTTCCTGACGCATGATCACTCGGCCGTCGATGGTCGTAATCTCGATCGTAGGAACTGTTGTGATTTCTTCATCAAGTACAACGACGGTGACCGCGTCAGTTGCTGGATTGGGATGCACGATGAGTGAACGTGCGCCCATTGCATGCTGTTCAGTACTGATTGTTCTCATCTTCGTGAGATCAAGCATGATGACGTCGGATCTCGATGTCTTTGGCATCGGCGTAATCTCGGGATCAAGTTCGACATCGATAGCTACGTCGGCGTCATTGTTGGGGCATTCCACGACAAGCCGGAAACGCTCGTTTTCATCGGCAATTGTGAGCCAAGAATAATCCTTTGACTTTTTCGCTGGTTTGCGCTGACCGTTGTCGTTTTCGAAGACAGGCAACGGCAGGTGAGCGCCGTCGCTCTGTCGCTCGATATAGACAAGGGTGTTATCGTATGCATCGCCACTATTGATCGACGAAACCGACAGCGTAAAGGCCGTCGGAACATCCTGCCAATTAGAAACAAGGATGCGTCGTTGTCCAGGTTGCCCTGATGCCGCACCCGCAAGCGGATCCTGGAGCGAGAACATTGGCTGACCGTTGGTCGACACGTCTGTAAGCATTGCATCGAAGTCTTCACTGCGGAAGCCGACGAAGAATCTACTTGAGTTACGCGCGGAATCATTGTCGTCGACGTCGTGCTTGAAAAATGCCTCGGCACTGCGCCAAATAGTGGGAGCGTAGTTCCAGCGAACATCATACAAATGCTGCGTCTCGAAGATGCGCCGGCCCGACGTCAAACCAAAGGTCGTTGCACCTGAAGCCAGCGATTGAGAGTATGATGTTGATGAGTGCGGAAACCGTCCATCGACAGAGTTACGGTGGACATATGCCAGGGTGCTCGCATGAGCAATGAGCGGTGCTGGAGGAGGAGGCTGACTTCCATCGATCGATGCCAGGGCTTGGCCACTTCCCATGAGTCTCCAGCCGAAGGCGACGTGCCAGATCTGAGGAGTTTCGGCTGGCGGCAATAGTGCCTGGTAAGCGGTGTAATACTTGTTGAAGTTGATTACATAGGTTGTGTCGTCATAGAGCCACGAGGCTGCTTGGCCTGCCCCAGCAGCAAAGAGCGTGGACTTACCTTCGCCAGCGGAGATCTCGACATTATTGAGGTCGGTGGCACCGACAATGTATCCTATGGGCCCGGCCCAGAAGTCAGCGACGTCTGAGAGTGTGCAATGCGATAGCTCGACGACATCGATCGGTCTACGCGCTATGCGCGATGCTTCTTGAAACGGCTGCTCGACCTGATTAGTCCAGAACAGACGATCGGCTTTATGCCGCGACAGTCCGATGATTGCCGGCCGTGTGTTGTTCGTCTGATACAAGGCCTGGTCGAAGTCAGTAAGCGATCGGAAGAGTGAGGGCTTAACATTCATTCCGGATTGCGGCATGGAAACGAGTGCCACGGTGTTGTTGATGAACGTGGGCAGGTTTTGCGGAGTGGTCACCAGGTTGCCCCAGGTGTGAAGACCAGCGACCGCCTGATTGACATCGTGTCGCAGTTGCGTGTAGTAAATCTTGTCGCCATGTGCGCATCCACGACTGTCACTGCCTTCCTGCCAGGCTAGTGCACATTCGTCTTCTCCGATGTGCAGGCGCGAGTATGAATTCAGCGTGGGATACTGCGCTTTAACGCCCGGGCCTAGTGCGACCTTGAGTCCTGCAAGTTGACCGGCAAACGCACGAGCAGCAGGGGGCTTAAACCCGTAGACAATGCCAGCGTCGTAGCTACTCCATGCATAGTAGTTGCCGAGCAACGATGCGTTAATCACCGGCGTACCCCAATAGCGCAGTCGTTCTTCTGGGGCACATTGCGGACTTGATCGCGCCGTACCAATGTTGAACGAGCGGCCCTGCGGTCCGTGATATGCCGCGCGTTGCTCTGCTGCGGGAGGATCAGCATCAAGTTGCGCTTCGAAAATGGCAATGTTTGGCAGCGACGGGTTGTCTACCTCACACGCATACACAACATATACCCGTGAGCGTGCTGGGGTGCTGTACGGGTCGTATCGCACAACGATACTCGGGTACCCACATGAAGGACGCATCAGTGAGTCGACGACCAGCGTGTCGCTTCCATTGATCGATTCAACAATCTGGTTGTTGAGTTTGATTGGATGTTCCCAGATCACCGATCCCATGTCAACAGCAGTGCTGTCCGTTGATGATCGAATAGGCATGGCCGTGCTGCGCTGGTAGAAAACATCGAGTGGGTTACCGGGCCCAAACGGCAGGTCGGGATTGCCTCTGCGATGATAAACCATGTGGTATCGCATCGTTGTGCCGTTGATTGTGCGGCCATAGACGCGAGGGGTACATGTGCCACTCGTATCGCTATGGTGTGCCGGAGCAGGCTCGGTGTGGGTGACCCAGCCGGTTATCTGAGGGAAGTGGACAATCTTGCGTTGAGTATTGTGGTCGAGGAATCCCCGAGTAGGGTCTTGCGCGCCGATACGGGCAATGTCATCAGCAGGAAGGATGTCCACCTGAAGCATCTTGCCTTCCCCCGGCAGCATCGTGATGGCTAGTTCGCGGTCCTGCCCAATCACGGTGTCAATCCCTCCGCCTAGCTCTCGGATTCGAAGTAGGCGATAGCGGTTGTCTGGATGCGAGTATTTGAATGGAATAGTTATCTCCCGAGCGCCGCGCTGACCAAAGCGGTCCCCCGAATTGGTTGCCATCCGGTTGATCCAGTCTTGATACATGGTAAACGACCACACAGACGATGACGAGGTATTGAAGGTCGCATTCGGCGCTTGCATACGTGGGTCGGTGCGCCGATTCAACACACCGATCACGAATCTGCTGTTCATGTCTTGGTCGCCTGCCAATGCGTGTAGCGTCAGATCCACAAACGACGAGTCATAGGGTTCGTAGTCAACATGACCGGGCGCAGTCACCGGGTCGAACCGGTCTCGCCTTCTCCAAGGGTGGCGAGTTTTCAATCGTGGTAGTGCGTGATTCTGCACGCCGAACACGCTGGCGAGACACTGCGGAGCGTCAGGGTGTACTTCCTCGATTGTGCTAAACCCTTTGCCGAACCATCCGCGCAGACGAAGATTGGTCAGCGGATGCACAGTCGCAGGCTGGCTCGTGGTGCGCCCGATCTGCGTTCGGATAGCTTCGATTCTGTCGGCATATTCAGTGTATGTCTGCCTCATCGAGCGCATACCGACATAGAGCCTCTGCTCTGCTTGCGGCGGCAGCACGCCGTTGTTGAGAGTTTGCACAAGTTCTTGGAAGCCTGTGAGCGTGTTGCTTGTATCGTCAACGAAGTAAGCCGGCGCATTTGATGGATGGCTCTGATACATCCAATCATCGCCAATGTCAACGTGCGAGCTTGCTATAATCTCGTCCTGCGTAAGTCCGCCACTAGCCGTGTCGAACTCCGCATAATCTGCCACAACCATACCAGTCTCAAAATTCCGGTAGTGCGGCTCGTTATTGTTCTGGTAGTAGCGAGGTGTGGTACGTGGGTCGGCGGGCAGGGGATTGCCATCCTCAGTGCCTGTTTGTCCCTTGTACACCATCAGTCCCTTGCTGCCGAGCACGGTGGGCATCCAGAACGCTAGGCGCATTTCGGTGTGGCTCAGAGTCCTGTTGTTCTTAAACGTTGCCACGTGATATTCACCAATGCTGTCGTATGCACTTCCTGCCAGGACCTGAAGGTAGCTTTGGGGCCATGTGTTTGCGATCCAAGGAACATATCTGCTCGGATGGGTTGGGTCGATACCCCAGAGCATGTTGCGCTCTTGGGCGTAGTTCTTGCGCATGACAGCCTCGAGGTTTGCCAAGATGCCGCCAGTTTGGTTGAGGTGATCTTCGAGGTAGGACGTGATGGGTTCACTAGGCCCAATGGGCAGTGCTTGTGGCCCATTGGCTTTGTCGCGCCACTCGAGAAACGTGTCAGGGTCGTCGAGAATGCTGTCGTTAGTATTCCCGACCGGGATCCACATGTTATCCATGCCAAACTTGAGTCCGGCGTGGCGCTCGATTGCGATAGTCGGAACCGGCGCTCCTCCGGGAATGTCAAAGCCTCGTTTGTACTGATACGAAGCGATTCTTGAACTAGCATTGAAGCCGGCACCCTGCCAGAACGTGGTCTGACCCATGCAATGGTTTTGTTTGTCGATGTTGCCGGTTCCAACCTCTGTCATCAGGGTGCCGCCGAGCATGATGTTGATACGCCTGAAGGTTAACCAATGCATCATCTCGGCCTCGTCGCGGCCATAGAAACGCCATATGCGAGCGCGGTCATTAACACTCTGGACAGGCGTTTTGTATGCGTTTCTTGGTACGTTCAGAAGAGTGTCTACCCGGTTGACATACGTATTCACTGATGCCTGGATCAGGCTGTCGAACTCGCCAAAGAGAACATTCGTCGCATGTGGCGTTTCGATGCGGATCGAACGAATGTCCACGCCAAGTCCGCGAGTGGTGTCGTTGTTGTGATACACCTCGATACCAAGGTGGCTGATGTCGTTAGTGCCGGCTGACTTACCATTCTCGCGAATGGTATAATTGTTACGCGAGGTAGTGGCGCGGCCATCTGCGATTTCGAGTCGCCGGTCGCATAGGAACTCTGCGAAAATCGTGACCTCTTCGCCGAGGGTATCACCCAACGCAGGCAGCATGTTGCGGTGAATCTCGAAGACCGTAGGGTGAAGATTCGGGTCGACCGGATTCGCCTGCAACTTAGATAGTCGGCCTGTGGGCACGGTGGTATCTATGCCATCGCTACCTGAGTAGTTGCCGGCGCTATTCATCGGCGGTGGAACATTTGCAGGGAACCGATTGAACTCGATATAGTTGCGTGTGGCCGGAAGAGCTGGTATTGTGTTTGCGCCAAGCGCATATGGCAAACGAATTGCGAGGATGACGTCGTCGCCACAATTCTGACATTGATCAGCTGCCGTACGGCGCAGCGTGATCGCCACTCGCAATGTGCGTGTATTGAGCTCTCGGTTTCCCTCGCCCTTAAATGGCCACCAGAGCTGCATAACGTCATCCGTCGATGGGCCATCAAGGATGAGCTCGTCAGCAGCGGGATTCGTCTTGCTTGCGCTGGCGTTCCATTGCCAGCCGTAGGGCCGCGGCGTCTGAGCCAGGGGGTCGCTGCCATTGCCGGTGCGGGTGCCACCCACCTTGGTTCGGAATCCGAACACGCAACCGTCATGATCTGTCGAATCAAGTACGACGTCATTGCTAGACGTGCTATACGTCATCCAAGGGCTGTACTGGACGGCTGGAGACTGGGAAGGATTAGTAAGAAGAGTTCCTCCAAGAGTGTCGTTACTTACGCCACGCACTTCGGCGATGAGGCGCATGGATGGTACGTACGTCTCCCAGAAGTTCTGTTGCATATCGTCCGCCGAATCGTGTGGGTTCTTTGTGTCAGCAATGAAGAAGTCTCCAACATGCATTCGACGGGCACGCAGCCGTTGTCCCACCTTATTGAATGGTGCCACCCAATTCCAACCGAGCTGAAAGTCATCTTCATTGAATGCGGTAACGCCTTCGAGCGTCTGTGTGTAGGCAGCTGTGCCTGGAACCCAGCATAGATTTGGTAGGCGTATCGGACGCGGTTGCGCTGCCGCTGTAATGGATAGTACCAGCAGGGATACTCCAACGATGAGCGCTCTCATTGCCGCACCACGTTCTGCGTGCATACCACAGTGCCTTGCTCGCCATAGAGAGTGAGCAAGTAGGTTCCCTTTGGCACGTCAGTGCCGATGTGAACCATGTATGATCCGTCGATGGGATGTGCTTCGTTTGGAGTGAGCGCGCCACTGGCGATTGCCTGGCCATTGATAGAGGTCAAACCCCACCGCTCAGGTGGTGTAGGCGAACTGCAACGAATGCGTACCTCGCCGGTGGATGGGTTGGGGTAGACGATGGATGTATCGGTTGTGCCGATGTCCGTGACAGAGGTCGTGGGTGTCATC
>CAJAIA010000035.1 GCA_903939735.1 uncultured Ignavibacteria bacterium | reverse complement strand
CGCAAGGATCCGATGGCACTCCAACGCTTGCGCGAAGCCGCTGAGAAGGCGAAGATCGAACTCTCGCAGATGCTGCAGACAGATGTGAATCTTCCGTTCATCACGGCAACAGCCGACGGACCAAAGCACCTTAACGTGAACATTACGCGTGCGAAGTTCGAGCAGCTCTGCACAGACCTGTTTGATCGCTCGCTCAAGCCATGCGAAGGCGCACTGCGCGATGCCAAGATGTCGCCATCACAAATCGATGAAGTGATCCTCGTAGGGGGCTCAACTCGCATCCCGAAGATCCAAGAGATCGTGAAGAACTTCTTCGGCAAGGAGCCATCAAAGGGTGTAAACCCTGATGAGGTTGTAGCGGTTGGCGCTGCAATTCAAGGGGGCGTCCTTTCGGGTGACGTGAAGGATGTGCTTCTGCTCGATGTTACTCCTCTGTCGCTCGGTATCGAGACGATGGGTGGTGTGATGACACCGATGATCTCGTCGAACACAACTATTCCGCACCGCAAGACTGAGACCTTTTCAACAGCGTCCGACAGTCAGCCATCGGTAGAAATTCACATCCTTCAGGGTGAGCGCTCGATGGCAGCCGACAACAAGACGCTCGGTAAGTTCCACCTCGATGGTATTCCACCAGCACCTCGCGGCGTGCCACAGGTAGAAGTAACGTTCGACATCGATGCCAACGGTATCCTGAGCGTCACAGCGAAGGACAAGGCAACGAACAAGGAACAGAACATTCGCATCACGGGCTCGAGCGGTCTGGACAAGAATGAAGTTGAGAAGATGAAGCGCGATGCACAAGATCACGCTGCCGAAGACAAGAAGCGCAAGGAGGAAATCGAATTGCGCAACCAGGCAGATCAACTTGTGTACAGCACCGATAAGCAGCTCACCGAATACGGCGAGAAGCTTGATGCCGACACAAAGGACCGCATCTCGAAGGCAAAGGATCGTCTGGCCGATGCTGCAAAGAACAACGCAGCCGACATCCGTCCGGCGATGGATGCCCTGAACCAACTCTGGAGCGAAGCATCGACAAAGATGTACGAGCAGGCATCGCAGGCACAGCCTGAAGCAGGCAGTGCCCCAGGTGGTGCAGAAGCCAACGGCGACGGCAAGAATGTCGAAGACGCCGACTATACGATCGTCGACGACAAGTAAGACACACAGATAGCTCCTTCATAGCCCCGCATCAACGTCTCGTTGGTGCGGGGCTTTCTGTATTTTCCCCCATGGCTACTACTCGTTCAAAAGTTGTCGAGCTCTCCGAACACACACCTGCGCAGATGATCGTGTTCGGCCTGCTCTCCGTGGTGTGTGCAATCGGACTGTTCACGATGGTGGCAGTGCCCACCGTTGAGTCCTTCTTCACGACATTTCTTCGCAGCGAAGTACTTCGCGACGGCTCTGCGGTGCACTACCGCATTTCCGAAAACCGCGAAGATGAGGTTGTGACCACAAGTCCATTTACACGATGGGCACTGGTCGATCCAGGCGATCGTGAGCGTCCGGGAGCATCCGTGCAACTCGATGCGCAGGGCGTACCAAAGCTGCGACATGCCGAGTACGTCTTCTCGCCCGTGATTGCCTTTGCACCGTTGGTGATCGTTGGCGGATTTGTGCTGGCTGCACTGCTGACGACGCTGTTAGGGGGCGCTGCAGGACTGGTCAAGCAAAAGCTTGAGCGGGAGATTCTCACGGCTCTTGATCGTCTAGCTATGGTGCAGTTCGGAGAACACACGCAGCAGGAAATCGCTGCGCTCGCGCGCGAGATTGTCAGCGCAAACCTGCGTACTCTCCATGACCTTGCCGATCGCTTTGCCCTGCCCTTTTCGCAACTCGTGCTGCTCCGCAATGCAATTCGGTGGCGCGATTCATCCGGATTCCTCCGTGTGTGGCGTACGCATGACGCTGTGAAATTCTACATGCGCGAGTACTTCACGAATCGCTACAGCAACGCCATCCTGGGTCTGGTGTACATGGGTGCTGCTGTGCTGATCATCGTGATCGGTATTCGCGGACTCAAATTTCTACCCGCAACCGATCCGTCTGTGGTGCTTGGCGCACTCGGACTGGAGTTCATGCTGCTCGTAACGTACGCGGTGGTGCTGATGTATGGTCGAACAGATGAAGAGCTGCCCGAACATGGTCGCGATACCGCAGCGCATACAGCGCAACTTGACTCCGACACCGAGCATCTGCTTCGTGCCTTCCTTGGCGTGCAGCGATCCTCGACAGCTGATGGAGATCGCTCGTGAGTACTCCACTCTATGGACGCGAGCAAGTTTGCCAAGCACTTTCACGACATGTTGATGCATGGCGCGGTGGCAAGGGCGGACTTGTAATCGTTGCGGCCGAGCCCGGACGGGGTAAGTCTGCGACGCTGACATGGCTCGAAGAAACCTACCGCGATTCGGCAACCGTTATCCGCGTCGACTGTCACCCGCCTATCGGCACACTCAACACAACTGCGATTCGCCCCCTTCAGCCATTCGGTCTCGCAATCGACAGATTGTTTGTGCAGTCAAGCCAGCAGGCTCGAAAGCGACTCGCACTCAACGTCGGTATGAGCTTGCTCTCGTCACTGCCAATTGCCGGCGATTTGTTCTACGCCGCAAAAGCGATCTCGCAAGATGTACGCGAATACAAGCGCGAGACGGCAGTACTGCAAGAGAAGAAGGCCAACGCCGTACAAGAGTGTGCATCCACACTTCGTACAATCGCAGAGAAAACACCGTTCATCTTGTTGGTCGATGATGGACATTGGTCGGATCCCCAAAGCGTCGAGGTCCTGTCGACGCTGGTTCAGGAACTCGACCAGATTCCCCTGTTGATTGTCTGGACCGTCGAGCGCGAGATCTCGCAGCAGTCGAACCTTCCGCTCGAAACACTGATGCGCAACGATGTGGTGCGTGGCGGGATGCAGGATCTCCCGGCAGTTTCTCGTGATGCCGTTGCATCCATCATGCACGATGCATTGCCAACTGCATCCATCCCCGAAGCAATCATCGACGCAGTCGTCCAACGGTCAGGGGGCAACCCAGGTATCGTTGTCGAGTACGCGCGCTTCCTCGAAGCAGCAGGACATGTTGCAAGCGATGGGACGATTGACGCATCGGTCTTTGATAGCATCAAGCTTCGTGCAAGCGACCATCCAACGACAGATATGCTGGTGAGTGATATCAGCGAGGATGATGCAATCGTTCTTTCACTGTGCGCAGCTGAGGGACGTGAGTTTACAGCCTTCCTGCAGGCAGCACTTAACAACACAGATGTGCTCTCCATGATCCGCACGCTGCGCCGTATTGAACGCACGACCGGTGTGATTCGAAGTGTTGGCATGCGCACGCGATTTGGCGTGAAGACCACAACGTATGAGTTTACCGATGCGTTTCCGTACACGTTTTTCGTGCACCGTCCGGAGTACGAAGAACGGAAGGACATCCATCAGCGCATCGCACAGATTCTCCAACGCGAGTACGCCGCCACACCACACGAAGAACTTCGTGCGCAGCTCGCAGTCGACATCGCAGCACACAGTGTCGAAGCTGAAGATACACAGATGGTCGAACGCATGCTTGGCGTTGTTGCTGAACATGCAGGAAGTTCTGGTGCTCCCGAGCTTGCATCGTATATCAACACCACGATGCTGCCAACGTTGCGTGGTGCTGTTGATGTCGATGATGATGGCGCATCAGCGACGAGCGAGAGTTCTGCAGGCACAGCCGTTGGCGAAGGCACAGCGCAGACGTTTGATCATGTTGTCCGTACATGCACGAATGCGTTGGTCCAAGGACGCAGCGCGCAAGCACGCTCTACGGCTGTCGAAGCGCTGGAGTCGATGATTGGAATGTCGCGTCACGAACGCATTGTACTCTCGTGTCTGATTGCACGGGCAGATATTGACATGGGCCGACTCGATGATGCGCAAGCAGCGCTCAACACGGTATCATCGCTTCCCGACGTCCAGCTTGTGGATGTGTGCCTGATTCGCAATGTTGAAGGCATCCTCTCGCACGCGCGTGGCGATCATGGAACCGCGCTCCAGCAACTTCGTGATGCAGCGCGACTTGCCGAGAACCTCCCAGCTCAATCGCGTATTATGACGCTTGGCAATATCGTGCTTCACATGCGTTCGCAGAACGATCCAAGCGTTGGACGCTACGAAACGCTTCTTCGCAATCTCATCACAGCACATGGTCTGCCGGGCTTACGTGCCGACCTCGACCTCTAACTCGACAACCACGCATCGTATGAAGACACTTCTCAGCATCATCGCCCTTTGCGTTGGTATGCACTGCGCATCGGCACAGTCTACCAACCCGCACGAACGCCACATGGAGCGCGCCCACCCGACGCCGCGCATGATGAAGAAGTATGGCGAGCCGACGCTCATGGTACCTGTCGTACAGGAGTCAGTGCTTCCGTCGAGCTTCCTCAACGTGAACATGATTGCACAGGAAGCAGATCAGCTTCCGGCGCAGAATGAATCTTCGATCGCGATCAATCCATTGAATCCTGCCAACATGATCGGCAGTGCAGTAGACTATCGTGGCAACTCGTCGACGTGGGCATACTTCTCGAACGACTCTGGTCGCACGTGGAAGAACATCACGCTCGGTACGGCGCGTCCGGGATGGCGATCAAGCAATGACCCATCGGTGTGCTATGACCATCGTGGAAAGGGATTCCTCTGCTACGGCGGATTCAACCGTCAGGGCAATGCACAGTTCGGCGAGAACGGTGTGTTTGTGAGCTCTACTACAGATGGTGGCGCTACGTGGTCGATGCGTCACACGGCTGTGATCATTCACACCGGACAGCAGACTGCCGACTCGGCGTTTGAAGACAAGTATTACGTCCATGCAGACACCGCTGCATCGAGTCCGAACCGCGGACATCTCTATATCCCGTGGAAGCGCGTCGTCAATCGTGACTCATCAACGACTATTGTGATTTCAAAGAGTACCGATGAAGGTGCAACGTGGTCGACACCCGTTGCGGTGAGCGATCGCTTCCCGGGCACCTCGGAAGCAACAACGTTCGGACAGAGCTTTCCGCTCGCACGCACCGGACCCGACGGTTCCGTACATGTGGTATGGAACAGCGGCACGGAGAGCTCGCTGCGATATGCGCGCTCTACTGACGGTGGTGCAACATGGACTGCGCCACGAATCATCCATACCTACAACCCATTCGGTGTGAAGAGTATTGTCAGCGGACAGTCCAATTCACGCGTAAAGGGTGTCGTGCGTGCTGAGTGCTATCCAACACTTGCAATCGATAACACCGGCGGTCAGCGCAATGGATGGATGTATCTCACGTGGGCTGCCGACAATCCGTATCCAAACGTCTACTTCTCTCGATCAACTGATAACGGCACCACGTGGTCGACTCCTGTGATCGCACACAGCGACACCACCAACGACCAGTTCTGGTCGTGGATCACGCTCGACCCAACGAACGGTGATGTGGCCATCATGTACAGCGACAGCCGCGAGGATCCAAACAACATCCTCGTCCACACGTACGTTAGCTGGTCAACCGACGGCGGCACTACATGGATCGATCGTCGCGTCGGCGATGGCATCAACGATCTGCGTCGCAACCCATTCGATGGCAACACGTTCGCAGGCGATTACTCAGGCTGCGACATGCGCGATGGCATCATCTTTCCATCGTGGGTTGATATGCGTAACACGTTTGCAAATTCCGCAGACAACGACGTGTACACGGCGCGTGTTGACACACGTGCTCCGGCAGCGCCACAGCGCTTTGCTGCGCGGACGGTACCGCAGCGTCCGACAACGATTGACCTTTCATGGGATCGCGTTACACAGCTGAGCTTTGGACAGCCCTTGCCGGAGGGCACGCAGATCAAGCTTGCGCGTGATGGCAAGCAGATTGCGCTACTTACACCAGCCGATACTGCGCTCACCGATACAGGCCTCGTCGAATACCGTCGCTACACCTACACCCTCGACGTGATTGCCAACGGTCGTGCCGCCGCACAACGCGAGGCAGCTGCATTTGCTGGAGGCTCACGCCAGCCTGCCGCACCAATACTTCGCTCGGTGCTTGGCAGTGGTGATACGTCAATCTCTGCGCGCGTGACGCTTCCGACACGCCGACTCGATAGCGTGACTGCGCTGGTGAATCTGCGATCACTGAATCTCTTTGCTGCGGGGACGCGCGAGCCCCTTACCGTAGTACCAGCCGACACCGGACGTAGTGTTGAGCCACGCATTTCAATGAACGAACGTGGTTGGTACCCGGTGTGGTGTTCTGTTGTTGATGCAGCAGATAATGTGAGCCCAACGAGTGATACGCTGTGGACATACACGGGTGCGTTGTGGAATCAGAGCTACGTCGAAACCTATGCTCGTGATCCACGCTACCTTGTTGCGTCGGGTCCGTGGGGTCGCACAACAAACGTAGCGCGCAGCGCGCCTGCATCGTTTGCGTATGCACCAGCCGGACCATATGCTGGTAGCCGTCGCGATACCTGCAATCTGTATCCTGCCTACATCGGGGAGCTTCCTACCGAGACCGCACTCACGATGAATATGTACGTTGCTGCATTCATTGATGCAACCGACACCATGTTTCTTGAGGCGTCAGCAACAGGCTTAGGCGGACAGTACACAGTGCTCGATTGGTGGAATGCGTCGCGCGATGCGCGTTGGAACGACACAACCAAGGGGGACGATATTTGGCGTGCATGGAGTGTTCGCATCCCAGCCGACATTGCAACCGACACCATTCATTTGCGTCTGCGCTTCCGTAGCAATGCATCACGCCAGTCAGATGGTTTCTATATCGACGATGTGCGATTCGATCTGGTATCGAGCGTTGAGGACGAACACACACGCATCGTTAATGTCTGGCCAAATCCTGCAGGAAGTCAGGCAACCATTACAATGCACACCGACGACAGAGTTGCCGATGTTGTTTGTGTAAGCGCGAATGGCGAACGCATGCCACTGAGCTGGACACAGGCTGGGCGGACACTGCGCCTCGATCTACGTGACGTAGCTGCAGGCATGTACACCGTGGTCGTGCAATCCGGATCAACGCAAATGCGGTCCACGATCAGCGTTGTACGTTAACCCTCGGCGAGAGTGAACGAGATTGCCGTTCCGACGTTCGGGGTGCTTGTGACGTTCACCGGTGATCGGTGCGCTTCGAGGATGTGCTTCACGATTGCCAGGCCAAGGCCCGTGCCGCCGACGGCGCGAGAGCGATCCTTGTCGACGCGGTAGAAGCGCTCGAAGATACGCGGGAGATGTTCCTCAGGAATGCCGATGCCGCTATCACGCACCGTAACATTCCAGCGGTCACCCTGATGCGTCAGTGCGATGTCCACGCGACCCTGTGCAACGTTGTACTTGATTGCATTCTCAACAAGGTTCACAAGCACTTGCGAGATACGCTCGCGATCGCCGTACACATAGGCTTCGTCTGGCATACTGGTGTGCAGCTCTACCTGCTGCTGCTCGGCGCGGATGTGCATCTCGTGAATGAGATCGCGAATGAGGTCTGTGATGTCAAATGACCGGAACGAGAACTTCAGCTCACCGCTCTCGATGCGAGAGATGTCGATCAAGTCATTGAGCAACACATTCAGTCGCAGAGCATTGTTATAGGCCTTCTCGAGAAACTGCTGTGATACAGCCGGATCGTCAGCTGCACCGTCAAGTAATGTTTCGAGGTAACCCTGTACGCTGAAAATCGGTGTGCGGAGTTCGTGCGATACGTTTGCGATAAACTCCGAGCGAACGCGCTCGAGTCTGCGAAGGTCTTCGATATCGTGCGCTGCGCGGGACGCAAGCTTGTTGATTGCATCGGCAACCGCTACCGCATCCAAGGATGCATCACGTGATAGTTCAATCCGACCAGAGACTGCACCGTCGGCGATTGCTTGAGTTACCGATGTGGTGTGGGCAAGGGGCTCGCTCAACGCACGTGTGACGCGGTGACGAAGAACAATCAAACCAACGATCGACACGATAACTGCTGCGACAAGCGCAAGTCCGAGCGTATCAGTTAGTGCACCGACAGCAACAACACCGCCGCACGAACCAGCAACAAGTGCTGTATGTCGTGTGATCATGTCGCGAGCCAGCGACCGATGGAATGGGAGCGCCATGGCGCAAGATACCTAGCCGTTCTCCGAGAAGCGGTATCCGACACCCTTTACGGTTTCGATGCGGGCGCCGTGCTTACCGAGCTTCTCGCGAACCTTGCTTACATGCACGTCAACTGTGCGGTCGATCACGTAGACACTCTCGCCCCAGATGCGGCGCAGGAGAGCCTCGCGCGAGAACACTTTTCCGCGGTTCGATGCAAGGAAGGCTAAGAGTTCAAACTCCTTCTTTGGGAAGAACGTCTCTTTGCCATCGATCTTCACGGTATAGTTCTGACGGTTTACTTCAATCGAGCCGATTCGGAGAACTTCGGGCGCTGCGACCGTTTCCGTCCTGACGCGATCGGAGCCGCGGCGGAAGATCGTCTTGACGCGTGCCAGGAGCACACGTGGCGAGATTGGCTTCTGGATGTAATCGTCTGCTCCAAGCTCAAGACCAAGGATCTGATCGATCTCACCAGCCTTAGCCGTCAAGAAGACGATTGCCGTAGTCTGAAGCGATGGATCCTGTCGCAAGGTGCGACACACTTCGAATCCGTCGAGACCCGGCATCATGATGTCGAGAATCACGAGATCAGGGCGAAGGCGCTGTGCCAGCATGACGGCATCGGTACCATTGCTTGCCGTCGCAACCTCATACCCCTCCTTGCTGAGGTTGTACGAAATGAGATCGACAATATCCTGCTCGTCGTCAACCACGAGAATGGTCTTTTGCATGGGACAAAGCTACCACTCCCCAGTGCCGCAAAGGGGTTAAAATCTGATAACACGAGGGGCACAACGGGGCCGATCTGTGACTAAATTGAGGGCGATCCTTCCATGCTTCACCAGCAACCAGACCGCCCCATTGTGAGGCGACCAAACACTTGGCCGCAATGGGTACGTGCAGCGCTCCTGATCCTTTGCACATTCGCAACAATAGACGGTTTCGCACAGACACTCGGCTCTACGAACTGGTACTTCGGACAGCGTGCAGGAATTGCGTTTCGCGATGGACGAGTCGATGTACTTGCCGACGGACAGATGTCGACGTCTGAGGGATGTGCAACGATGTCGGATCCAACGACGGGCGAGTTACTCTTCTATACCGACGGCGTAACGGTCTGGAATCGCCTGCACGAAGTAATGCCAAACGGCACAGGGTTGTTCGGCGATCGAACAACAGCGCAAAGCGCCATCATCATTCCTGCTCCCGGGCGTCCATCACTCTACTACGTGTTCAATCCGGCAGCTATCTCTTCGACGAATCTTGGTGATCGGTGTCTGTGCTTGTACTACAGCATCCTTGACATGCGTAGCGACGCCGGATTCGGTGATGTTATCAAGAAGAACGAACTCCTCCTCAACGATATCACTGAACACATCACGGCAACAGCAGACTGCCAAGGTGATGGTTGGTGGATCATCACTCGGAGCCGCGGCACACGACACTTCTTTAGTCTCCACCTGACGCGTCTCGGTTTGTCGGCGGCTCCTGTGATTTCGGACGCGGGATATCCATCAACGTCGATTCGCGGTGAAGGTCAGATGCATGTTTCCCCGAACGGACAGCACTTGGTGTACACGTCGCTCACGGGTCGATCACTGCTGTACGACGTCGATGGAGAAACAGGGAAGATCACCTATCGAACGTTGTTGTTCCCAACCGACACCTATGGGATGCACTATGGGGCTGCGTTCTCACCGAACAGTGAACGTGTATATGTGAGTGTAGCCAACATTTCAGAGCTTGCACGAACACAGGTTATCCAGTTCGATATTACACCGCGCGACCCTGAGCTTGTGATTCGATCGGCATTCAAGATCGCCGATCTTCCGGATGTCTATACGCATGTGCCGATGCAACTTGGTCCAAACGGAGTCATCTACATCGGACGTCCGGGACAGTCATGGCTGGCTGCGATTGAACGGCCAAACGAGGATGGTGCTCGAGCGATGTTCAGGGATTCAGTCGTTCGACTCACTGGGACATGTCAGTTCGGACTCCCTAATGTTCCAGGAACACTCCTCATTGATCAAGCAACACGTCAAACTGCATGCAGTCTGCCGCGCGCTGCGTTCACACTTACCGACAGCATCTGTGCTGGTTCATGCATTGCGTTGCGCGATCAAAGCACGGGAAGAATTGCATCGTGGCAGTGGGGCATCATAAATGGTGCGCCATCAAGCAGCACAACGCAGAATCCTGTGGTGTGCTTCGCTAATCCTGGCATGTATGCGATCCGATTGATCGTTGCAAATGGATATGGCGCAGACACAGCATACAACTCGATCACCGTGTTGCCGAAGCCGAAGCTTGTTGTGGATTCTGTTGGTGAGCAATGCGCCTTTGAAGCTGTGCGCCTACGTGTAGCTGGTGCAGCATCGTATGAATGGTCACCGGTATCTGCCCTCGACGACCATACGCGTCCCGACCCGATTGCGCGTGTAAGCAGCAACACCCGTTTTGTCGTTGTCGGCACAACAGCAGAAGGATGCAAGGACACGGCAACGGTGCTCGTACGCATTACCGATATGGTTGCCGAAGGCGAGACGACGATCTGCCGCGGAACATCCGTTCCGCTGCGTACTCGCGGAGCTGAGCGCGTATCATGGACACCAACGACGGGATTGTCGGATCCAACATCTCTCAACCCGACCGCTCGCCCATCAAGCACAACGCGTTATATCGCAACGATGACCACAGGGGACTGCCAAGTACGCGATACTGTTGTGGTTACCGTTGTCGATGACTTCGATGTTGCCATCTCGGGTCCGACCACCGCATGCCCACTCGATACAATCACGCTCGTCGCATCAGTCGGTGTTACACATCAATGGCGTGGTAATGGAATCGTCGCTGTCGATGGGAATTCGGCACGTGTTGTTCTTGGAACATCACAACAGCGCATCTACGTTACTGCCATAAGCGGCGATTGCGAAGATGTCGACTCTGTGCTTCTCACACCTCTGCCCGTGCCTAGTGTCGTTGCGCCCTCATCAATCTCTATCTGTCGTGGTGAGTCGGCCGTGATTACTGCACAGGCAACATCAGGCATACTTCAATGGACGCCGGCGATTGAGTTGGATCGCGACACAGGATCCGTGGTAACGGTATCGCCGACAGAAACGCGGACGTACATCGTTCGTGCATCCACTCCAGGAGGATGTCATTCCGAGGATACGGTACGCGTCGTGGTGGTGGATCCTCCATCGCTTGAGGCCGGCCCGGACCTCTTCGTGTGCAGTGGTCAAGCAACCATATTGCAGGCAACGGGAAGCGCTGAGCGCGTCGAATGGACACCATCGGATGGACTGAGTAATCCACGTGTGATTGCTCCTCGCGCATCGCCCTCGGTAACAACAACCTACATCCTACGTGGGTTGTCAGGTTCATGTGAGACACTCGACACGATGACGGTTGTTGTCTCAACGTTTGACGTAAGTGTGTCATCAGACACCGCGTTGTGTGTCGGTGAGAGTGTGCAACTCACTGCTGGTGGTGCCGGACGGTATCAATGGACACCAACGACGGGTCTGAGTGATCCGCAGAGCGCACGTCCAGTCGCGCAACCTACCGTGACGACTACCTACACCGTTACTGGTTACGATGCACGCAATTGTGATCAACGTGCCAGCGTGACCGTCACCGTTCGTGATACAACGCCAATCGTTCTCTCTGCAGGAAGTGTCACAGCACAGGCAGGAACGGAAGATCTCGGTATTCCGATCTACGTCGATGTGCCATCATGGCGTTTGCCGCTACGTATCAGCGAGCTGCGGGCAACGATGGTTCATGATGCATCGATCTTCATTCCTGACTCAACGGATCGGGGAGCAGTGCGAACGAGCGTTCGAGGAGCACAACGCTTGTCGTATCTCGTTGTACGTGATCAACTCATCATTGCCCCACGGCAGAAGATCACCGAGGTGCGCGGCCTTGTTCTGGCAAGTAGCGTTGAAACCGTCCCAATCACCTGGGAAGACGTTACGTGGTCGGGCGAGTCGTGTCCAACTGTGCGCACTACTCAAGGCTTACTCTATGTCACTGGCTGCAACATCGTCAATCGCATGTTGCGAAACTTCTCTACGCCAAGTGTTCGAGTTCATCAACATGAAGCGTCCGATGCATTGACGATTGATCTCAAGAGTTCGATGCCAGGAACGTACGTGCTTCGTCTCGTTCAATCAGATGGACGTGTCGTGTGGTCGACGACGCATCAGAGCGTCTACGGGACGCACACGCAGCCAGCAACCTACAACCTCGACATGTCGACGTATCATAGCGGATCGTACATCCTCCACGTCACCATGCCAACATCCGTGACATCAATCCCAGTGATGTGGATCAAGTAATTGCCGCCGGTACGGTAGTTTTGTAGGATGAAATGTCGACCGACCCACATACTGTGGGTGATAGCTCTCGCGCTGTTGTGCTGTACTGCACACATCCCATCGTTTGCCCGCGAAGCTGACTCTGTTCGTGCGAAGAAACTTACCGACAGTTTGCGGTCGTATCTGAAGTCGCAGGTGGTTGTTACTGGCACGCGCAACGAGATTCGCTTGAAGGATTCTCCCGTGCGCGTTGAAGTGATCGGCAAGGAGCGAATTAGCACAACAGGCATGACCGATCTCGGCGACCTCTTGAAAGAACAGCCTGGCATGCTCATCTCCGGCTCTGTGCGCAGCGGCATCCAGATGAACGGCCTTGGTCCCGACTACACGCTCATCCTCATTGATGGACAACCGATCATTGGTCGGGTTGCCGGCGTGTTGGACCTTTCGCGCATCTCTGTGGGGAACATCGAACGCGTCGAGATCGTGAAGGGTCCGATGAGCAGCATGTTCGGCAGCGAAGCACTCGCCGGCGTCATCAACATTATCACGAAGCGGCCAACCGACGGAATCAATGGATCGGTTATGCTTCAAGGCGTCACACGGGGTCCGCTCGAAGCTCGTGTTGAAGGCGGCTGGGGTTCTAACGACGTCGAGATCTCAGGCTTCATCAACCTCAAGTCATCACCGGCATTCTCATTGCCCCTTGACAGTCTATCAATCCCCTATGCTGCGTTTACGGATGGAACAACACATCTCAAGGCACAGTGGAAGTTTGCAAAGGGGTGGACTGCTCGTGGATGGCTGCGGCTGTTTGGAAGTGAAACGCAGGGCTCCTTCATCGAGAGTGTCGCTGGACAGATCGCACAGAACTCTGGTTCCGTAACACAATGGGATGCATCAAGCACGCTTGGTGTTGAGTATCAGTCGGGTCGTGCACGCCTCACGGTAAACGCTTATGGCTCCACATTCAATGAACGATACAACTTCGATGTTGCACAAGGCGCAGCAGGCTCGACGGATGATCTTCAGCGTCGTATCGCCAGACTCTATTCGCAGTACGATGTGCAGCTTGGCGTAGCGAACCGACTCACCGTTGGTGGCGAGGTGCTCTACGACGACATCGATGGATCACGATATCGCGACTCAACCGGCACACACCCCTTCTATCGCACGGGCGTTGCGTTTGCGCAGTGGGAAGGCATGCCACTCGAGTGGATCTCCTACGTCGTAAGTGCACGATACGATGGGAACAACGTCTTCGGCGACGCGATTAGTCCGCGCTTTTCGTTGCTATGGAAACCAGGCGAACACATCCGCATGTCTGGTTCAATCGGCACGGGTTTCAAAGCGCCTGACTTCCGTCAGTTGTATGTGACGTTTTCAAACCGGTTGGCAGGTGCTGGGTATGATCTTATCGGTGCTGAGCGTCTCGGCAATTCATTGCAGCCGGAGCGTAGCGTGTCGTACGATCTTGCGTTGCGCTATGAGGACGGACAACGTGAACTCTCTTCGCGCGTGTCGCTGCTGTATAGTGCGGAGCTACGAGCGTTCCGGAACGATCTCAACAATCTGATTGAGTTCTACTACGTGCAGACGATCAACAATCGCGACGTGTACTCGTATCGCAACATTTCGCGTGCATTCACGCAAGGTGTTGAGGCGAACCTACGCCTTGCGTTGGCAAAGGAGAATGGAGCCATGTATACTATCATGGGTGGCTACCAGTATCTCGATGCAAATGATGTTCAGATTCTCGAGGCCATAGACAAGGGGCAGGCAGGCACAATCGCTGGTCCACTCCGAAGAGAAGACTATCACGGACTCTGGGGTCGGTCGCGCCACAGTGGAACGGTTCGCGTGCAATACGATGCACCAGATCGTCTCTGGAGCGCAAACGTGCGTGCGCAGTTTGTCGGACGGTATGGTGATGAGTCACTTGACAAGAACGGGCCTGTCATATCCGATCCGCCTCGGAAGGTACTAGACCGTGAGGATGAGTTCGTAGCGGGCTACGTCGTCCTCAACGTCGGTGGAACCTACACACTCGATATCGCCGAACGGCGGGTTGTAGTTGGTGCAGGAATCAACAACATCCTTGATCGCTTCCACCCAACGCTTATCCCAAGCCTCGTCGGACGTCAGGGGTATTTCCAGTTGACAGTGCAACTGTAGTCGACGGAGTGTTACACCGGCTTGAAACCTTCGAACGCTTGAAGGCACGCATTGCAGTAATGCAGCGATCGACATAAGGTTGGTCCGAACGGACTCTTCAGATCGGTATCGCGTGAACCGCAATACGGACACGCCACATTGTTCAGCACGTCGAGTTTGAGCGTCAGCGTTTCAAACTGCTCGGGTGGTGCAAGACCATGCTTGAGCAATGCCGCGCGCCCTGCTTCGGTGAGTCTGTTCGTTGTCCATGGCTCGTCGAAGTTCACATCAACCGTTACGTGTGCAACACCGAGTCCGCGCACGGCAGCTTCAACATCGCTGCGCATCACATCGATTGCTGGACAACCAACGAACGTTGGCGTCATCGTCACATGCACATCGTCATCACTACGCACTTCGACATTGGTAACAATTCCCATGTCGACAACGGAGATAGTTGGAATCTCGGGATCGCGAACTGCGAGCAGCGCAGCATAGACATCGTGCGTGGTCATATTACCACTCTGCCGATGGATCAATGCGGTACACCTCGGTCATCTCATCGAGGAGTGGTTGCAGATGATCTGTATGATATCCCTTCCGTCCGCCGAGGTGCGCCTCTGTTGACGATGGGACCTCGAGTGTTGACGACGCAAGTAGCTCAGTAACGGTCGCAATCCAACGCTCCTGCGTTGCTACTTCACCGATCGAGATACCTTCGTCAATCAATGCCTGTTCGTGGTTGCCTGGCTCGAACATGCCGAGCGCATATGGCCAAGCTTCGCGCAGGGCCGACTGCATACGTGCGTGCGATTCTTCGTTGCCTTTTGCACCCAACTGCACCATCCATGTTTGTGCATGGTAGAGATGGTACTTGAGTTCACCATGAATCTTGCGTGCAAGCTTCGCGAGTGGTTCTACACTGCTTTCTACGAGTGCCGTCCACCGAACGTATTCAGCGGCATCGAACAAGAAGTGACGTACGAGCGAGAAGTCATACTCGCCGATCGGTAACTCAACGAAGTGCGAACACCGCATTTGCTCTGCGTTGCGCATAAAAGCAGCAACGTCGGGCTCCGGCTCTCCGCAATGCGCATGCATGATGGCATAGAGCGCTTGTGCATGACCAAGCTTGTCCTGCGCGATCGATGAGAAGGCAATGTCTTCTTCCAAGATCGGACCCAGCCCCGTCCACTCCGAGTGGCGGTGCGCAAGGATAAGCTCGTCGTCTGCCATGCGATAGCAGAGATCAGCAAGAGCAGCAGTGTTCATTCAGTTGTTCCTTCATTCATTTGCTTCTTAAAGGCATCCACCTTGTCGCGCACCATGTACGCACCAACGTCACGATACTTCTTCTCCGGCGTAGTTGCGAACACATCGGCATCTTCGGCCGCCATCGTAACGACATCACGCGTGTTCACTACCCAGAGGTTCGTCGTTTGTCCGCGACGACCGTACTGCTCCTTCGCCAGCAGCAGAGCTAGCTCAGGACTCGGGGCGTGCACACATCCAACATGCGTGTGATGCGCACCAGTTTTCACCTGATGAAACACCTCGAAGGTCTGAAACTGATCGAGTGCAGGTTTTGGTTCCGCAGGAGCTGATTGCTCCGCGTCGAGATTCATCCGCGTGACGCGCGGATCGAGAGAGAGGATCGTAGCCATGCCACAAAAATAGGACTGCGATGTCTGATTATCGAAGACCTCTTATCAACGATGCACGAGGATCGTCGATGAACGCAGATGCACACCCGCAGACGACAGATGCAACGTGTACGATCCTGGTGAAAGGTCTGCCACGTCGATCGCGAGATCAGCTGCAGCCCCCTGCATCACGGAAAAACTCCACTGACGTAGCACACGTCCCGTAACATCGCTGAGAAGGGCCTGTACATCGCGCTGGAGAGCTCCGCGGACCAGAAGTGCGCCGATATGAGCTTCGGTTGTGATCGGCATCGGAAACGGGTCTGACAAGCGCCACGCATCACCTGCGGAGTACACAAGCGTCATAACGTCGACATCACACCGCGAGGTTCCTTGGAACTGCAATGGTGTACCGTTGCTACGCACGGGGATGAACCACGTCGAACATGTATCGGGAATCGCAAGCGTGTCGCGCACGCTGCCCGTATCGATTGCGGCGGCACAGATCGTGAAGCGGCCAAACTCGAGAGGTGCGATAACGACCGGGAGTTGCGATTGCGGAATCGAGATAAACACATTACCAAGCAGATACGGTCGCGCAATCACCAACGGCTCTGTCGTGGAGCGATTACGGATCACTACCTCACCGCACTGCAACGTACCGATCGGATGATCCGGTATCACGATACTCGAATCGGATGCCGATGCGAACTGAATCTCTGCCTTGTTGCGCGTTTCTAGCTTGATGACCGTAACTGTATCCGACACACCAACGCATCCAAAGGAATCAACCACTGTGACGAACCACGAGCCCCCTTCACCAACGGTGATGCTCTGTGATGATTCACCGCTACTCCATTGATATGTATCGAAGCCACTAGGCGCGCTAAGGATGACTGTTTCGTCGAGACAAATACGTAGCGCGCGATTTGCTTGAATCGTCGGCGTGGGATTGGGACGAATGATCGCCTCTGCATTTGCTGTTCGCGTACAACCACTTGTATCGACAACGGCGCAGGTGTAGACACCAGGTGTTGTTACGGTGATGCTCTTGGTGGTCTCGCCAGTGCTCCAGAGATACTGCACAAACGCGCCTTCAAGCGTTAGCACAATGCTATCGCCTTCACACGCGGCGGGTTTGGAGAGCGTGATCGTTGGCTCGACGGATGGACGGAAACGAAGCTCGATGGTATCGGTCGCGCTCTGGCATGTCGCTGGATCGTATACCGACACAACGTACACACCTGCCGTTGTAAGCGTCCGCGTTGGGGTTGTAACACCATCGTTCCATCGAATTGCGGACTGCGAGGTGATCACACGAACGTCGAGTACTTCGCCCTCGCAGAGCTCGACGAGTGGAGCATCGGGTTCAATGCGAGCGTCAGGTTTCGGTGCCGAGAAATTCGTTTTGTACACGCCATTGCCAACACACCAACCGAGTGTGTCGTTGATGAACCAGACATCATCGATGTTGCCGCGAATACCGCAATTACGACGCGTCCAGTTTTGACCAAAGTCGTCGGTGTAGAGAACTGTTCGGTCGTCACCAACGCCCCAGCCTCGTTGTTCATCGACAAGGAAGGTGCCGAACATATTGCTACCTGTAGGCGTCTCGCGCCACGTTCGGCCAGCATCGCGACTGAATCGCAGACTTCCGACACCACGAGTATTGCCGTCACAGTTTGTGCCTGACGTTGGCAGGAGAATCGAGTTTCCCGAAATCGAAAGCTCTTCGGTCCAAATCTTTGCGCCTGTGCTTGAATAGTACCGCCAGGTTCTTCCGAAATCCTCTGTACGCCACAGGACGCCGCTACTAACAGCGAAGCCGGATCCATCGCGATAAATCAGACCATCGCTTAGACCCGAAAGTGGCTCACTGGTATAGAACACCGACCACGTTTGTCCCGCATCCGTTGTTCGGAAGAATCCTTGGAGTCCGGTGGCACAACCACCTACGAAGTACAAACCTTCCCGTTGGCTCAGCCAGAAGGAGCCCCATCCCTTTTCACGATTGGGATCAAACGGCGAGATGTCCTGCCATGTTCGTCCACCATCAGTACTGCGAAACACGCCAGCTTCACCCGAAGCATAGCCAACGAGTGGTGTCAGAAACTGCACATACTCCAGAAACGCACCAGTAATCTCCGAGCCCTGCCACGTTGTACCACCGTTGGTGGTACGAATGATGTAGCCCTCGATGCTGCACGCCCATCCATACTGAGGATTCGATGGTAAGAAGAACACATCGAGATAGTAGCCTCGGCTGTAAGGGGCTGGTATTGGCACCTCTTCCCACTGCGCGGATACGGATACCCATCCTGTGATCAGGATGACTACCGTCAGGATGATATGCCGGAGACGTGAATGCATGGCGTGATGATATGGTGATAGCCCCAGCACTAAAATAAAAACGGGGACGCACCGAAGTGCGTCCCCGCTTGACCAATTCTGGTCTGAATGTCAGATTACTGACGGACCATGCGAGCTACCCAGCGCTGGTTACCTGCAGTGACAACTACGTTGTATGCACCAGCTGAGAGTGTACCCATGTCTACTGCTGCGCGGAAGTTACCGGCAACTGATGCCTCGTTGAGAGTCATCACGAGTTCGCCAAGAGCGTTGACGAGTTCGATGCGGACTGGGCCTGCTTCGTTGACTGTTGTCTCGATGGTGAAGCGACCGTTCGTTGGATTTGGCGACACGCGGAGGGCAGCCTGATGGCCAGCAACTACGTCGTCGTTTACGTCCGTGAGGATCACGTCGAATGCTTCAGATGTGTTCTCACAACCATTTGCATCTGTGATGCGCACGCGGTATGAACCTGGGAGGTTAACCGTGAGAGCCTTGTTCGATGCGCCTGGCATGTCAGCACCGTTGCGAATCCACTGATATGCTGTAGCAACTGTTGAGTTTGCTGTGAGCACATCACCCATACGCTGGATTGATGGAACCGCTGGGAGGTTGTTGACTGTGATTGATGTCTTAGCCGATACAGCTGGGCATGTCTGGGTTGCTACCGTGACATAGTACTCACCTGCGCGGTCAACAGTGATCGTGCGACCAACTGTGCCGTTCGACCAGACATAGCTTGAATAGCCTTCTGGAGCTGTAAGAGTTACTGCACCACCTTCGCAGAATGTTGCTGGGCCGTTAAGCGTAACAACTGGTGTCTGTACGCGTGTGAAGACAAGGTTCACTGTGTCTGAGACACCTGAGCAACCATTGACATCAACAACTTGGCAGTAGATCACATCGCTTGCCTTAGCTACGATGTTGCGACCTGTGCCATACGACAGACCATTCTGAGAAACCCATGAGTAGCTGACGTATCCTGCTGGGGCGCTGACCAGAGCCGAGTCGCCTGCGCAGAATGGACCACCTACTACTGTGAGCTTTGGTGTTGGCGTAGCATAGACTGTCACGTCAACTTCTGTCGATGTGCCAGTGCAGCCGTTGCCGTCTGCAACCGATACTGTGTACGAACCAGACTCTGTAACTGTGATTGTCTGCGTTGTTGCACCGTTCGACCACAGGTAGCCGCTAAAGCCAGCTGGTGCCGTAAGTGTAACGCTGCCGCCTTCACAGAATGTGAGTGGACCGCTGATTGTAACGATTGGGAGTGCGCTTGGGAAGACGTTTACGCGTACTGTGTCTGAACGGTTCGAGCAACCATTTGCATCTGTGACAACACACCAGTAGTTACCTGTTGTGCGGACAACGATGCTGCGTGCTGTCTCACCTGTGTTCCAGACGTAGTTCGAGAAGCCGAGAGGAGCACTGATTGTCACATCACCGCCTTGGCAGAACGTTGTTGGTCCAGAGACCGTAAGAGCTGCTTGTGGAAGTGCGTTGACTGTTACTTGACGCTGGTTCAGGACTGTGCAGCCGAAGCCGTTTGTTTCCGAAACCGTGATCGTAGCAACACCTGGAAGTGTCCATTCAACAGCAACGTTTGGTGTGCCTTGACCAGAGCGGATGATGTTACCGCCTGTGAGCGACCATACGTATGCGTTACCAGGAACACCTACTGTGCTGTAGTTCTCGACTGTGTTTTGACATGCGCTTGAAGCACCAACGATCGATGGAGTTGGAAGCGGGTTGACTGTGACGCTAAGCGTACCAGTTGCCACGCAACCGAAGCTCGATGTGTGGAGGACAGAAACTGTACCTGTCACAGGTGTCGAGCCAGTGTTTGTCCACTGAACGTTTGCTGTGAGCGTGCCTTGACCAGAGACGATTGTACCGCCTGTTACCGACCATGTCGGTGTGAGCGAGCCAGATGCGCCTGTGATTGTTGGGATGCTCGATGTGTACGAAGCCGTATTCACTGTAGCAGGTGTTGTGTTCAAGTTCGTTGCACACACAACTGTTGAACCAGTGATTGTTGGTACTGGTGGGATCGGACGGATTGTGACGTTCAGCGTTGTTGTGGCAAAGCATGAACCAGCTGGGAGCACGTCAGCTACATCTTCACGTACTGTGACCGATGCTGCTGTTGTGTTTGGCCATACTGGCGCTGTCCATGTTACGCGGAATGTGTTTGGAGCCGTCTGTACACCTGTGCCACCGATAGAAGACCATGTGTACGTGTTACCTGTCACGAGCGGTGTTGTGTAGTCAAACGTTGCGTTACCGCATGGGTTGACTTCGCCTGTGATTGCTGGAGTTGGCGTACGACGGATGTCGATTTGATCGAGATCTGTCGTGATGCAGTCAGAGCCAGGAACTGTCTCTGTGCATGCGATCGTGCCTGTACCAGTTGTACCCCACTGAACAGTGATAGCGTTGGTGTTCTGACCCGAGAGGATCGTACCACCAGTTACTGCCCACTGGAACACGTTGTCTGGAGTTGCTGTGACCGAGTAGTTGTGCGTGCTGCCGTTACATACGACGCCTGGGCGACGTGTGTTTGGCGAACCGTAGCCTGTTGCCGACGTGATTGCCGGTGTTGGGATTGGGTTAACACGAACGTTGATTGTCTGAACACCGACACAGAAGCCGCCGAGAGCTGTTTCTGTTACTGTCATTGTGTGAAGACCTGGCTGGATCCAGCGAACTGTGATTTCGCTAGCTGCTGGATAACCAGCAACTGTCTGGAACACGTTCGTTGGAGTGATCGACCAGTTGTATGTGCTACCTGGAACCGTCAGTGTTGCGTATGTGTGTGTCTTGTCGATACATACTACGCGAGCACCGTCGATAGCTGGAGTTGGCTGGTAACCTACAGCAACGTTAGCAGCAACAGTAGTTGCACATGTTGTGCCTGTTGTTGTCTCTGTTACCGAGATCGTACCGTTGCCTTGTGTCTGCCAGTTTACAACAACTTGGTTGCTTGTAGCTGAACCAACAACTGTACCACCGGCAACCGTCCAGAGGAACGTGCTTGCTGCATTTGCTGGTGTCGAGTATGTGATTTGCTGACCTTGGCAAGCTTGGTTCAGATTGCCACCAGGCGTTACACGTGTGATTGCTGTTGCAGTTGGTGTCTGACGCACCGTAACCGTTGCCGATTGAGTACGTGAGCAGTTGCCTGAAGCGTTTGTCTGTGTTACAGACAGCGTCCATGTACCTGCTGTTGCCCATGCGACATTGATTGTGCTGCTTGCTGGGTTCGAAACGATTGTTCCGCCACCGTTCAGCGTCCACACATATGAATGCTGGAAGTTATCGTCTGTGCTGTACTCAGCTGTTTCGCCTGTGCAAACAACTGTTGGACCAGCAACGTATGGATTTGGCTGCTCTTCAACCGTCACGTTGCGTGTGAGCGATACTGCGCAGCTTGTGCCTGCTGTACCGACCGTCACGTTGACAGTTTGGTTGCCAAGTGTTGTCCACTGAACGCTGATTGCATTCGTGCCAGCACCTGTTGTGATCGAACCGCCAGTTACTGTCCAGTTGTATGTCTGACCTGCAATGCTTGTGACATTGTAGTTCTGCGTTGAACCGTTACATACAACAGCTGGACCGTTGATCGCTGTTTGTGTTGGTGTTTGGTTCACAACAACATTCATCGTAGCTGTTGCTTGGCAGTTAGCCGAAGCGTTGCGCTGCGTGACTGTTACTGTGTGTGTACCTGCTGTTGACCATGCAACGTCGAACGAGTTGCTTGTCGAGCCAGATACTGCTGTACCGCCACCTGAGAGAGTCCACTGATATGTGTGTCCTGCAACCGCTGGTGTGCTGTATGACGTTGTTGTACCCGTACATACTGGCGACGTGCCTGTGATTGCTGGAGCTGGCTGATCTTCAACTGCAACGTTACGTGTGAGTGATGTCGAGCAGCTTGTACCTGCAGTTGTGATTGTTACCGCAACTGTTTGTGTACCAACTGTTGTCCACTGAACGTTGATAGCGCTTGTGCCAGCACCGCTGACAATCGTGCC
Organism: uncultured Ignavibacteria bacterium; assembly: GCA_903939735.1. Taxonomy (GTDB): domain Bacteria; phylum Bacteroidota; class Ignavibacteria; order Kapaibacteriales; family Kapaibacteriaceae; genus UBA10438. The sequence goes on along the minus strand of CAJAIA010000035.1, from coordinate 86,150 downwards.
ACCTGTTACCGTCCATGTGTAGTTCTGACCACCAACGTTTGTGACGTTGTAGTTCTGTGTCGAGCCGTTACATACCGTTGCAAGACCATTGATTGCTGTCTGCGTTGGAGTAGCGTTGACTGTGACCGTTGCGTTAGCTGTTGCTGTGCAGAGACCTGCTGTCTCTGTCACCGTGAGCGTACGCGTGCCGGCTGTGAGCCACTGAACTGTTACTGCATTTGCATTCGAGCCAGAGACGATCGTGCGATCTGCTGCTGTACCCGAAACTGCCCAGCTATATGTGCTGCCTGTTGCCACTGGCGTTGAATACACTTCAGTGTCAGTCGCACATACTGTAAGATCACCACTGATTACAGGAACTGGCTGAGCCGTTACTGCAACATTGAGTGTCGATGTTACTGAGCAAAGTGCTGTTGCATCCGATTCCGTTACCGAGATCGACTGCGTTCCAACATTTGTCCAGCGAACTGCTACGCTGTTTGTGGCTTGACCGCTTTGGAGAGTACCACCAGCGATTGTCCAGTTGTATACCGAACCAGCGTTGTTTGCAATAGAATATGTGTAGTTCGCAGGATTGTTTACTGCGTCATACGTACATGCTTGTGTTGCACCAGCAATCGTTTGTGCGATTGGCTGGTAACGCGTTGTAACAACAACCGAAGCGCTGTTTGAGCAACCTGAAGCTGTGTTCGTTTCTACAACTGTCATTGTCGTCGAGTTCGTTGCGCCTGGTGCTGGATTGTTCCACTTCACCGTGAGTGCACTTGTACCCGAACCACTCAAGATCGTTGCATTACCAAGCGACCATGAATATGTATTGCCAACATTGTTTGTTGTGCTGTATGTCTGTGTTGAGTTACCACAAACATTCGTTGCACCCGTGATTGCTGGAGCTGGTGGGTTAACCACTGTTACGTTCTGAGCAACTGTTGTTGTGCACTGTGTTGCAGCGTGCCACTTTGAAAGTGTCACTGTGCCTGTGCCAGTAGTTGTCCAGTTGATTGCAACTGTTGCGCCGTTGTTAGCACCCGAGATAGCACCGTTACCCGATACTGTCCAGAGGTAGCCAAACGTGCCTGTTGTTGCATCCGAGTTACCGTAAGTGATTGTCTGATTGACGCATGCACCACCAACTGTACCACCTGCTGTTACGCGTGTGATTGTCGGAACTGGTGTAGCAGCAAGCGAAACAACTTGGCTAACTGTCTTCGAGCATGTTGTCGCTGAAACTGTCTCAGTAACCGTGATCGTGAAGTTGCCACCAGCAAGAGCGCCAGCGAGAACTGTTGCCGATGCTGTGTTTGCACCTGCAGTGATCGTACCGTTACCTGCGATTGTCCAGTTGTACGTGTTGTTCGGAGCGTTGTTAGCTGTCGAGAATGTTGCAACAGCATTGTCACACATCGTTGTTGGACCGCTGATCACCGGTGTTGGTGTTGCGCGGATGTTAACAGTGATTGTGTTGCGTGCGACACAGCCAGCAGGAGTTGTCTCCGTGAGTGTCACTGTTGCAGAGTTCGAAGGAGCTGAACCCCAAGTAACTGTGATCGTGTTTTGGTTCAGAGCTGTTACCGTTGAAGGGCTAGCGACTGTACCTGCACCCGTTGCACCACCTGGTGTTGTGATTGTACCACCAACAACGTCCCACTTGTATGTGTCACCCGTGTAGAGTGTTGACGAGTAGTTCGATGTAGATGTTGGTGAACCTGTACCGTTCTGGCACACATCTGTTGGACCAACGATAGCTGGTGTTGGGAGTGGGTAGACTGTAACGTTTGTCGACTTTGTCGATGCACATCCACCCCATGATGCTGGGAGTGTGACAACGCATGTTACTGTACCTGTTCCTGAACCGCCTGTTGTGTTCCACTCACCAATGATGTCAGTTGTGCCTTGACCCGAGCGGATCGTACCAGACACTGTACCTGTTGACATCGACCATGCATATGTCGTTCCTGTTGGGAACGTACATGTTGCACCGGCCGTACGCTTGAGCGAGTATGTCTTGATGTGTTCTTCGTAGCCACCGTACACACATGCTGTTGCATCACCTTGAACGAATGCATCAAATGGTGTTGGGTAGAGTGTGATTGTACGTGTTGTTGTGTCCAAGCAACCGTTTGCGTTCTCAGCGATCAGACGTACTGTCTGTGTCTGAGTTTCTGGCGAACCAGCAACTGGGTTGCATGATACTGCGTAGTCACCCCATGTCACTGTGAACGGATTCACCGTGTTGTTAACCGTGCGGTTAGCAAATGTTGGTGTTGTTCCAGCAGGAGGAGTTGTTGTAAGAACCCAATCGAAGAACTGGTTCGGAGCTGGAGTTACGTTGCCCGGTGTGAAGACTGTGCTTGAACCACCACATGCTGTAGCATTTGATGAGATCGAAGCGACTGGCTTCTCGTATACCGTAACTGCTGTTGAACCGAATGACTGCAAGCAGCCACCAGCTGGGATTGGACGTACGTGTGTACCGTTCTGTACGAGTGTTGCCGCTACATCAACCGTGACGTTTGACGACGTCGATGGGTTTGATGTGATTGTCGGCATCAGGTATGCAGAATTGATTGTCAGCGTCTTGCCTGAACCATCACCAAGAACTGTGACAGCTGGCGAGAGCGATACACCACCCTTGCGTACTTCGTAGATCACGCCAGCTTGCGTTGTAGCAAGTGTGACTGTGAAGTTTTCTTCGAAGCAGACTGGGTTTGGAGAAATTGTTACGCCTGGGTTTGTTGGAAGCGCGAACACTGTAGTTGCTACAAGTGCCGAGTTAGCGCTTTCGCAATTAGGAGGAGTTGCTGTTGATACTGCACGAACACGGAAGTCGTAGTTCGGTGAAGCAAGCGTAGGAATACCACCAGCTGGGCTTGTTGCGTCGCTGATTGATGTTGTGCCCGCACCACCAGCTACAGGAGCACCGACTGCTGCCCATGTACCTGCACCAGCTGGGCTACGCTCAAGTTGGTAGTTCGCCCATGTTACTGTGCCAGTCGCAGAGAAGTTGATAGCTGTACCAAAGCATGTTTGCTCGCTGCCAGCAACTACTGCAAGTGTTGGTGTTGGAGGAATGCCATGGACGTTGATTGCTGTTGTACCTGAAATCAGGTAAGGACCGCAACCTGTCACAAGGCTTGCACCGCTCGATGTCGCAACTGCACGATATGTGTATGTCGTTGCTGTTGGTGCTGTAGCTGTGAATGCAAGTTCAGCAGCAGCTACTGTGTATGTGAGACCTGCACCAGTACCTGCTTGCGCAGCAGCTGATGAGTTCACCCATGTTACACCGTCTGTCGAAACTTGGAGACGATACGTCCAGTTTGTTTGCGAAGACGCAAGCGTTACTGTACCGTTCGAACCGCTACATACGTTCGCTGTTGTTGTCGCGATCGTTTGTGCATTCGGACGTGGGTTGAAGTTGACGTTGTAGTCAAGTGTTGTTGTACCACAACCTGCACCACCTGGGAATGTTTCTGTGACCTTCACCTTACCAGGTGTTGTGCCATAGAATACCACGCGAACACGGCTAGCATTAACAGTAGCTGCCAGAGTCTGGCTACCAACTGCTGCCACGCTACCTGCTGGTGTGATCCAGCTACCACCGTTGTTTGTTGAATACGCAACGATGTAGCCTTCTGTGATCTGCCAGCCGTAGCTGTTGCCAGGTACAAGTGTTGTCTGATAGTTGTACGTGTGCGTCCAAGCAGCACCGTGTGACTGGCCAACGGGATCGTTGATCTCTTGGCAGACACTTGTGTTTCCACTGATAGCTGGTGTTGGAACTGGAGCAACTGTGAAGCTCGTACGAGTTGTTGTTGCACAACCTGAAGTAATGTCCGTTGCTGTTACGTCGATCCACTGCGGACCGGAAGCAAGAAAGCCTGAAATTGAGTTATTGTCGCCGAGTGCACCAGTAGCACCTCCAAGTGTGATGCCTGCTGATGAATTCCAAGTGTGGTTAACGTTCGGCTGGCCGTTGTTACCGTTTGTGGTGACAGTGAGACCAACAGGTGTCGTTGTTCCAACGCACAATGAAGAGATTGCTGGACCGCTTGTTGTCACAACCGGTGCATCAGCAGGCGTTGCATAGAGCGTTGTTGTCGTTGACGCGCTTGGGCTCGTACAACCAGCAAGTGTCTGTGTCGTAGAGACAGTAACAACTTGTGATGTCGGAGCTGCAGCAGCGTTACGTGCGATTTGACCCCATGTAACTGTGAACGGCGAGCCCGGTGTGCCCGTACCCGATGTCGTAGTACCAGCAGGAGCACCTGAAACCGACCAGTTCAGTGTTGCACCGACTGTTCCGTTGAATGTGTAGTTCTGAGTGCGATTACCATTTGCATCCGAAGCGCATGAGTTACCAGCACCCGGAGGTGTTGGAGCAGCTGGCGTGACAACAACGTTTACAGTTGCTGAAGTCACTGATGTGCTCACGCAGCCTGTTGTTGTATTTGTAACCACACATGTTGCGCTGAGAGGGCCTGCAGCATTCGCCGTGTTCAGGGTGATGAAGTTATCCCCCACACCGCCACCTGTCGTAGATACGACAAGTGCGCCTCCAGAGAACGTCCATGCGTACGATGGCGTTCCACCATTTACGAGACCGCTCACCGTGAACGTGAAGCTGCCACCACCGCAAAGTGTGCCAGATGGAGGTGTGATCGTGAATGATGGAAGCGGCTGGATCGAGACAGTATATGTTTCGACAGATGCGCAACCACCAACTGTGTATTCGTGTGTGATGCTACCAGTAGAGCCTGAACCCCATGTGATGTCGAATGTACCGCCGGTACCTGTACCAGTTACTTGGCTTCCGACAATTGAGAGTGGGGCTGTCGCAGCTGAAAGACCTGAGTTTCCAGATACGCTGATCGTGTGTGAGCCAGCACCTGCGACAGTGTATGTCGCTGTTGTGCCTGCGCATGGCGCAGCTGCACCAATACCTGCACCTGTGATGCTGAAGTCACCAGCTACTGGTGATGCTGTAACAGTTACAGCCATCGATGTTGTAGCCTGACAGCCATTTACTGTGTTCTCAACACATGAGATTGTCTGTGCACCTGTCGCTGTCCATTGAACAGTGACCTGTGTAACGCCTGGGTTGAAGCTGCCGCCAACTGCCGTAGTACCGGCTGCAGTCTGTGTGCTAGGCAATGCAATAGACGTTGTATTGTTAGCAGCAACGATAGATCCACCAGTGACCAACCAACGGTAACCGTTGGCTACGTTACTAGTTGCAAGACCGTATGTGTAGTTCAGAGGCGTTGGACCTGTCTGGAACGATGGGTTACCAGTAGCCGATGCAAGGAACTGACATGGTGTGTTAGCACCAACGATCGAAGGCGCTGGAAGCGCATGCACTGTTGTTGTTGTGCTGTATGTGCGTGTGCAGCTAGATGCTGTCGACTCAACAACCGTCACCGTACCTGTGCCACCAGCAGCTGCAGTCCACTGCAGGGTCTGTGATGTCGCAGCTGTTGACGAACCGTTGAGGTAGCCACCTTGCCATGTGTAGGCAATACCTGAGGCTGAGTACGTGTATGTGTTACCCAGACCTGTTGTTCCATTGATCGAGTATGTCATGTTTGTGTTCGGACATACTGAAGCAACCGAACCAACAACTGTGTTAGCTGGCGGAACTGGGTTGATCACAAGGTTCGCTGTGAACGTTGCCGAGCAAAGGTTGCTTGGGCCGTTCGCTACGATTACCTGTACCGTTGTTGTCTGAGCACCTGTTGGCTGTACGACTGCAGCGATTGGGAATGTGATCGTTGGGTTTTGAATCGTTGTCGATGACAGCGTCGCACCCGTTGGGTTCGTTGAGATCGACCAGTTATATGTGTTACCAACTGGTGCCGTAAGCGACGACGAAACCGTTGTCGTGACGTTTGCACACTGTGTCGGCGTACCAACTGTGATCGAGCCAGAAGGCGTCGTGTAAATCGTTACGCGGTTTGCGAAGGTTGTTGTAGCAGATGCACACGTTGGAGCTGCAGGATTTGTCTCCTGAAGCGTGACGTTGTACGACGTGCCACCCTGTGAACCACCACTTGGGTACGTGATAGTTGCTTGATCGTTGCCCGTACCGCCTGTGACGATCGTTGCACCACCAAGGCTTGTGCCCCATGTGAACGTCGAGCCAGTTACCGTACGTGTGGCTGTATATGTCACCGAACCACCTTGGCAGACATTTTGGTTGCCAGAGATGCTTGATGGATTCGTCGGAGTTGCCGTAGCACTCAACTGCGCAGTTGGCGATGTCACTGTTTGACAGTTGTTCATCGTAGCGCGAGTGTAGAAGAAGTACGACTGGTTCGTCGTTGTTGCTGGAGGTGCGTACGAATACGTGTACGGTCCAGCACCAGCAACTGTCGATACATTTGTTCCGCCTACACCATTACAGTTGACACCCGGAGTTGGGCACTGGAAGAACTGAACCTGCGTACCTGCAAGTGCAGGAGCTGCTGGGTTCCAAGCGTAGGTAACCCCTGCCAGGCCTGTGGCTCCCTGGTTGAGATTGGCGCTCGCTACAGGAGGCTGACAGTTGTTCAGGAGACCAATCGAAACTTGATTTTGAGCCGCATTGATAGCGGCCGCGTTGTTGTTGATGTAATCAACATGAATTTCAACGCGTCCAGCAGGGTTTCCTGTAGAACCGGCGCAGAAGAGCTTTGCCTGAACACGAACACGCGCAGCATTCGCTGCGCCTGGAGCTCCTCCAGGCAGGAAAAATGGCACGTTATCAAACGTCACATAGAGGATATTATCCACCCCGCCAACACCAGCAACATATTGCCACGACACTACGCCACCACCAAGTTGCGGGGACAAGTCCGTGTTGCAGAGATAGATGGCATTGTATGTCTGGCCATTACCAGGCGCGCCGCCGAGATTGCGTGGAGCAATCTGTGTTTCAAGAGGAGCGTTGCGGAACGTCACAAAGCCGTTCGATCCGATGTAGAAGCCATTGACGCCGAGGTCAATGTTCTCACCGTGGAACGGGAAAATTACACCCGCTGCCGTAAGCTGCTGTCCCGAGACTTGGTCGTCGTCCAGAGCCACAACGTTGGCAAACTGGTTGGCAACGTTAAGCGCCGGTGCTGCAGGAGCAACATACCCAATGTTTACGCCCGCGGTCGGTGCCAGCGTAGCTGTCACCGTCGAGGTTGATCCAGCACAAACCGGATTTGGTCCAAACGTTGTTGTCAACGTCCCCTGAGCCTTAACCGAACTGCTACTGAGCAGACCGGCCGTCGTGATCATCACAAGCAACAGTGCGCGGAGCCATAGCCCCACCTTCCGTTGTCCTGATGAGTACGTGGAATCGAATCGATTCATACGATCCTCCAAATGAAACTTTGAAATACTGTTATTCGATTTAATCTTCTGCGTTGAGGTAGGTGTGATAGAGGTAGCCCCTTCCACAAACACCGATAGGCGCCCGTGGCGCCTCGTTGTTTCGGAATGTACAGTCGGTCGGGTCATGCGACAGCCGGCCCCTTCGTACAAGTGATTCATACAGTGATTCCGAACCGTGGATTAGTAACGGCGCGGGACACGCCTCCCCCGACCTGGGAGGGACGCGCATCGTCGCAAAAATAGGAGGCAACGTTGGTTCCACCAAACGGTAAATTCAGGGTAGATGCCGAAGGCAGTACCTGATGCGTCTGAGGGCTGTATAAACGTGCTTCCATCGTCATCAAATGCAAATCAGTGGTAGAGGTGTGAAATAGATTTCACACCATGAACGTGTGGTTGACGCTCTGGAGGCAAAAGAGTCCCCAAATTCCAACCCACCTTCATGGCAAAGAACAATCAACAATGTCCGTGCCAAAAATTCGCCCATGTGTTAAGTGGTTGAGTTTTCAGCACGATACGCGGTTACGTAACCCCAGAGCGCTTCAACAAGGGGGTCGAGACCTTCATGTGCAACGGCCGAAATCATCATTGGCTTGTGTCGTTTGACCCAGGAATTGGCCTTGAGGGCCTTTCGTCCGTCGTCATCCAGGAGATCAAGCTTGCTGAGAACCACAATCGACTGCTTTTTCGACATTGCGGGGTTGTATTGCTTGAGTTCGCGCTTCAGCACAGCCAGATCAGCACCGAGGTCCTCACTGGTGCAATCAAGCAGGAAGACCAGTACGGCAGTGCGCTCAACGTGACGTAAGAACTGATGCCCCAAGCCTTTACCTTCATGTGCCCCTTCAATCAGACCCGGGATGTCGGCGACCGAGAAGGACCTACCAACGCCCGCACGAACGATTCCGAGGTTCGGTATGAGGGTGGTAAAGGGATAGTCGGCAATCTTGGGCTTTGCAGCACTGATCACGGAGATAAGGGTGCTCTTCCCAGCGTTCGGGTAGCCTACTAACCCTACATCTGCCAACAACTTAAGCTCGAATTCCAGCGTGCACTCGTCTCCGGGTGTTCCGGGGTCGGCCATGCGTGGCGCTTGGTTGATCGATGTCACAAACTCCGAGTTGCCACGCCCGCCACGCCCGCCCTGGGCTACCAGAACGCGCTGTCCGTGGAGTGAAAGGTCGGCAATCTGCTCGCCTGTTTCGCGGTCGCGCACAACGGTACCAGCCGGTACGCGGATCACGACATCGTCGCCACTCTTGCCTGTGCAGTTACTCTGACCGCCCCGTGCGCCGGCCTTGGCCTTGTAGTTGCGCGTGTAGCGGAAGTCGAGAAGCGTGCCAAGTTGTTGATCTGCTTCGACATACACCGATCCGCCATTGCCACCATTGCCACCGTCGGGTCCGCCCTTAGGCACATACTTTTCGCGACGGAAGGAGATGTGCCCCGCTCCGCCATCTCCGGCCTTGACTTCAATCCAGGCCGTATCGATGAAATTCATACATAACTCCTGTGCAATGCCTGCGCAAATTCCATCGCGGCCGCACTGTCGGGCGCCACACCCTGCCGGGCAAACCAACGATCCAACGCACCAGCGGCGTCGCGCCAGGTTGGCTGCTGGAGGATTTCCTGCACGATGTGGTCAAATTGGGTGTAATCCCGTGAAAATATCTTCTTTACGATGCGCTCCTTGGTAGAGGCATCAAGCTGCGCGGTGAGTTTGACTACACGAGAGGGTCCCTCGTCGCTATGCTCCTCGGGATGACGCGTGGTTGCTTGCTCGGGGGGTCCCTCGCTTCGCTCGGGATGACGCTGTTGTTGTTCTTCCGCGTTCGGGATGGTCGCAATCACGTCATCGATCACGTCGATGAGCTTGCTGCGTGTGAGCGTGCGGAGTTCCTCGCGGTAGAGCAGACGTTCGAGAGCCTGGGAAATCGGGATAGCCCCCTTGTCATCCAGGAAGATGATGACCGCCTCGGTGGGCACAGCCTCTGACGGCAGATTTGGGTCGGCCTCGTAGAAAAACCCGTACAACCCATCCAACAGGCGCACGAATTCATCCTGCGACAGGTCCAGAATGGCGTCATTGTCGATTTTCTCGACGATACGCTCAAACTCGATCACGCTGAGAATCTCATACGACGAGGCCTCGGCAGGGCGTGTCGAGGCCCACTGACGGATGCCGTCGAGTAGATATGCGTTGTCTGTAAGGTAATTGAGCCGCATCAGGACTTCGTGAAGGGGCTTGGTAGGCTCCCCACGGTACACAAACCACTTGAGGGTGGTACGCGGACGGCACAGGAAGTTCAAACGCGTCTTGACCGCTGCATCAATGGTCGCAGCCAATTCCTCGTGATCAAACCGGGCCGTTGCGAGATACAGCTCGTCGAGCTTCGGAAGCACACTCTGCAGCTCAGGAGCGCTGGTGTCGAACCGTGGATTCGACGCACGGAGAGCCCGCTCTTCATAGAGCCACCACTCCGCTTCGGCCTTGAAGAAGGCGCGATACGAAGGATGAATATTCGCGTTTGCCAGGATGGCAGCGAGAGGTATGCTTGGTTGACGCGTGTCGAGTCGCTGCTTCAGTTGCTTGCGAACACGGTCAATCTCTTTCTCGAACATGGGGGCAAGTTACGAACCTACCCAAACAATGCTGCGAGTACTGGCGAAAGACGTTCAACGGGGACGACGTTTGAGAGCTTGGCATCACCCGACTTTGGCGCGTAAATCTGGTCGAGTCCGAGACGTACCGCCTCCGATACGCGTTGCTCCAGGTACGCTACCCGGCGCACCTCGCCGGTAAGTCCAAGCTCTCCGACAAAGGCCACGCCGTTGGGAATGGGTTTGTCCATGATCGAACTCGTGATGGCAACCGCCACACCGAGGTCGATCGCGGGATCCTGCACGGCAATACCTCCGGCAACGTTGACGAACACGTCGCTCTGCCGAACCTGTACGCCACCGCGTTTCTCAAGAACGGCAAGAATCATCTGCAAGCGCTTTGCATCGTAACCGGTGCTCACACGCTGCGGCATGCTAAAGCCCGTGGGTGATACGAGTGCCTGCACTTCGATGAGCAATGGACGTGTACCTTCGATGACGGCAACGACTGCTGTGCCGGGTTCGTTTGCATTTCGATTGCTAAGGAGCACTTCACTCGGATTGTGTACTTCACGGAGTCCGGTAGACGTCATGTCGAACACACCAAGTTCGTTGGTCGATCCGTAGCGATTCTTGAGTGCACGCAATACGCGATATGAATACGTGCCTTCACCTTCGAATTGCAACACTGCATCAACCATGTGCTCGAGCACCTTGGGTCCGGCAATCATGCCGTCCTTCGTGACATGACCGATGATGATGATCGGAATGCCACTGCGCTTTGCAATGCGTGTGAGCACTGAGGTACACTCTCGCACCTGCGCAACACTTCCTGCCGACGACTCGAGAAGATCTGTTGTGATGGTCTGCACAGAATCAACAACGACGAGCGATGGCGACGTATGCTCAATCAATGCTGCAATACGTTCAACGCTTGTCTCCGATGCAGCGACGATGCCGTTGGCAGAAATTCCAAGACGTTCTGCACGCTGCTTGATCTGATGGAGACTTTCCTCACCGGTCACATACAAGCATGGTCGTTCTGCTGCAAGCGATCCTGCATACGCTGCGAGTTGCAGCATGAGCGTACTCTTGCCCATGCCAGGATCACCACCAACCAACACGATACTTCCCGGCATGAGTCCGCCACCGAGCACACGATCTAACTCAACCATTCCTGTCGGTATGCGTTGCGCTTGATCTGCCTGCACGTCCGACAACGGTGTCGACAACACGGAGCCAACCGCCTGCGCTCGACGTTTAGCGGCTGTACCTTTTGCCGTTGACGTGGCATCAACTTCTTCGATCATTGATTCCCATGTGCCACAGCCGGGACATCGCCCCATCCATTTGGGAGCGGAGTGGCCGCAGCTTGAACAGCGATAGACGGTGCGTATCTTCATTGGTCGTGATTCCTCGATTCATCCAAAGCTAGGGAATGTTTCCTGCGTGCGTGTTGCTTCATCAGTTCAACGTCCTACCATCGCCGACGCATACGAGGTATGCCGTCGTGTAACGTACACACACGCCAAGACGTTCTACTTCGCCTCGCACTTCATTGCTCCACACAAACGCAATGCGTGCTATGCTGTGTATGCATTCTGTCGGTACGTCGATGATCTTATCGATGTAGCAATGGAGCAAGGAGACGTGACACGCGATCATGCAGTAACACTGGTCGCACAATGGCGAAGCGATCTCGACGCATTGTACGCTGGCGAACAGCTCCCGTCATCAGGCGCCGACGATCCAACGAAGACTGCAATTCTGACAGCGTGGGAAGACACGCTTTCGACGTATCATATTCCACGCAACCTTCCTGATGAGTTGATTGAAGGTGTGTTGATGGATACGATCGTGACACGCTTCGAGACGTTTGATGAGTTGTATGTGTATTGCTATAAGGTTGCCTCCGTTGTGGGACTGATGACGTCGGAGATCTTTGGCTATACGTCGAAGGATGCTCTCGCACATGCGATCGAACTTGGCATCGCGATGCAACTCACAAACATTCTCCGCGATGTCGCTGAAGATGCAGACCGCGGACGCATCTATCTTCCGCTCGAAGATCTCCGTGCATATGGTGTGACGGAAGATGATATCATGACACGTCGTTGGACTCCACAGCTGCACGCACTGATGCGCGACTATACCAATCGCGCTGAAGCCTACTACACATCATCAGACGTAGGCGTGCCGATGCTCGAGCGCGACAGCCGCACAACGGTGTACTTGATGAGCATCAACTACCGCAAGATTCTGCGTGTCATCGAATCGATGGACTACAATGTGTTTCTGCGTCGCGCACGCACGACAACGCTTCAAAAGGTTTTGTCGATTCCTCGCGCATGGTTTCGCGCACAGCGCGGAGCATAGTGCACGTTAGGCGTACACGTAGCGCACGCGCGTAATACGGAACTGTCCGTACTCAAAGTCGCCACTGTCGAGGTTCCACACAAAGTCAACCTCTGTCGGGATCATCACACCTTCAACATTCTCGTATGCTTTGCACACGAGTGTAAACGTTGCTTGCTCAAAGCCACTCTTGTGATCACGATACTTGTCATTCGTAACAATGCGATCAATCTGTCCGTGCTCGTTCACATGCACGGTTGCCGACACACGCGTTGCACCATCGACGATTGTTGCGCGCGCCGAGGTTGCATCAATCGCATCCCAGCGAAGCGTCTTGGTCGGAAGTAATCCGGTTGGTAGCCAGACCAATTCGCTGAGCACTCGGAACAACATAGATGCGTCAGTTTCCTTGCCCTCGTATTCCGAGAGCGTAAGCGCACCATAGAGTTTTACGTGACCGTGTCCGACACCATTGACATAGCTCAAGGTTGCTGTACGCCACCAAAACGCGTTGTGACGCAGACGTGCTTCCCAGACGAATCCCGGCTCCATACCAGAGAGCACTTCAGTTGCCGTTACCGTAAACCATGGACGATTGGGTCCGTGCCGAAATCGTGCACGTTGCGACAACACAGCGTATCGAATGTTCGGATGTTCATCCTTGAGCGCGTAGCGCAGATACCGCTGAATCGGCTCCGGCAATCCACGCAGTCGTTCCGCCGATACATTCGGAAGTGTGTCCTTACCGATGGTGCGAATCAAGCGCTTGATGGATCGTGCTGCGAACAAGCGCGAGAGAAGAGCACTCGCCGTCATGAGAACAACAAATGTTCCCAGCGAAGCAACGAGGATGTAGAGCAGTTTTGGCATCACCGCATCAGGACGTACGTCCAGCCTCCCAGTTCGTCAGATATCGAGACGCTGTTTGCAACAGCTGCGTTCCTGCTACCGCTACAACGATCAGCGGCACCAGCTTGAAGATACCACGACGGAGCGTTTGCTCAACGATTGCTGCGCTGAAGATCGTGCCGATGAGAATAAACCCAACAAGTAACGCACCGATCCACACGAGTGGAAGGACGGGCTCGAGCTTACGTGCACGTAGAAGATTTGCAACCATCACCACCGCAAAGATGATGAAGATCCAACCCCAATAGTCGACATCGGCAATGACGTTTGTGAAGAGCGACGCAGCAACAGTGCCTGCACGAGCGATGTCGAAGCCCAACAACTGGTCGGACGTTGACGGACGCACCGGAAGATATGCGTTGAAGAAGAGCACATGCCAGAGCGCGAAGACGCCAACCATCACGGCAGACTGAATGCCGACTGTTGTAAGTGCGCGTTTCCAGGACGTGGCGCGTGCAATGAGCGGAAGTGACGCACACAATCCGAGCCCAACAAGAATGATACCGTCGGTACGCGACCAACACACGGCAGCGAAGAACACCGTCGACAACCAGAGTGATCCTCGATCATCGTCACGCAATGCACGCCAGAGCAACAACACACCTGGAACAAACATCGCAGCGTTCAGATAGTCGGTCTGCACGAGATATGTGTAACCAAGCATCTCCGGAGTTAGTAGCAAAAGGAGCCACAGCACGTTGGCAAGAACGTGATGAAGCATTCGCCGCAGTTCAACCCACGTGATCCACATGAAGCACACAGCAACAATGGGAACCCAGAGTTGTCCGTGCGCATAGCCCATCAGACGATAGATCACCTGCAGCAGCATTGCGAACGGAGCATAGAATGGTTGGTTCGACAAATGCTGCGAAAGGAACGGATCTGTGAAGACACGATTGACGAGCGTATGATCCTCAACCGCTGTCTTCGCAACAAGATCAATACCAACAACAGCATCAAACGGCGTCACTGGCCAGTACCACGCAGCCCAGAATGCTGCGTACGCCAGATATGCTGCGAAGCCAAGCGTGACGATGTCTGCAAGTGAAAGCGACCACGTTGGTGTGCGTAGCCATTGCTTGTACGATTGCACAACGCGTGGCCAGAAGAGGTTCGGCAGTGCACCAGCAATCACGGCAGTGATCATACCCACACTCCGTGTAATCTCCACCGACGCAAGTGCGAACAGGAAGAGCACTACTGTGTGCATGAACATGCCCACAAGAACGGCAGTTGGAATCGCAGCGCTACGCGTAACACGTGGACGCAACAACGCGATAACGCCGAGTCCGGACGCGAGCTGGAGCACCAGCGTAAGCACGAGTGAGAGTGTTGTCGTCATTGCGCACGCCCATACTCTGTGAGCAACGAATCGATGTTGATGTTGCGACTACCCCGCCGTGCGATCCAAATCATGTTTGGCTCGAGCACGATGTACGCATTCGCTTGGGAACGGCGTGCAGCATCGTTCCATGGGATCACGTTATGGAATCCGACCATCCACGTGAAGAATCGCGGATCGGTCCAGTATGCGTTATCGCGCATGTACCGATTGCCATACGACATAGGGGGCAGGAGCAACGTATCGGTTGATCGCAACCGTGGTGCGATGTACTGTGGGATCTCAAAGTTTGCGACGTGACGCGCGAACATACGCTCGCTCATCTGACGACGCTTATTGAGTGAGTCACGTTTCTCTGCGTACAGCCCAATCCGTGACTGATACGAAGCAGCATACGGATTAACCTCGCTATCAGCACCAATACTGATCAGCGCATAGATCACGCCCACCATGATGATGGCCAGGATAGCCCCTTGCCGTGACATCAATGGCAGACGATCAGTCATCCCAGTACTCGTGTTAGTTACTCGAGAGTGCCTCTGCACCACCAACGATTTCCAACATCTCCTTTGTGATCGCTGCTTGGCGTTCACGGTTATAGATCAGCTGGAGCGACTTGATAAGATCGCGAGCGTTGGTTGTAGCGTTCTCCATTGCCATACGACGTGCCGCATGTTCCGCAGCATTTGAGTCGAGCAATGTGCGCCATACTTGCAGCTTGATATACATCGGAAGCAGCGTATCGAGAATGTCGGCGCGTGATGGTTCGAAGATGTAGTCAACCGACTGCTTCGTCGATTGCGCAGATGCATCGGGAACGATTGGCAGGAGTTGCATCGTGCGCACTTCCTGGCGCATCACCGTAACGAACTCGTTGTAGACGATCTCGACACGGTCGAAGTTCTGCATCAGGAAGCCGTTCGAAACGAGATCGGCAATATCGACGGCCGTATCGTAGCTGAGCTTTCCGAACACATCGTTGAATTCCTGCACGACCGGTTGCGGCGCTTTCTTTGCTGCATTGACCGAGCGCTTTCCAACAGGGATAACGTTGATCGTGACACCAGGATACTCTTCCTGAAGCGAAGCAATACGAGCCGAAAGAACGCGCAACATGTTCGTGTTGAACGCACCGCACAAACCACGATCAGACGAAACCGCGACGATGGCAATCGAGCTCACGGTCTTGCGTGTTTCGAAGAACGGATGCACGAACTCACTGTCGGCCATGGCAAGGTTGCCCAGAATCTTCTGGACTTGTTGCGCGAACGGGCGTGCAGCCGTGATCGCATCCTGCGCACGACGCAGCTTTGCCGTTGCCACCATGCTCATCGCTTGGGTGATCTTCGACGTGTTCTTAACCGACGTAATGCGGTCCCGTGTTTCGCGTAGTGTTGCCATCCAAATCTTCCGTTCTCGTCAATTGAGGTTCACAAATACGGCCAGTCCTTGAGGAGGTATCCTCGGACATAGTCAGCAACAGTTTCTTCGAGGGATCCAAAGGCAACGTCGGGCATTGCTGCCTGCAGCGTTGACATATCTGCTTGGGTGTAGTTCTGATACTGCTTGGCGAGACCGTCCGGCATATCGATGTATGAGATCTGCGGTGTGCGATCCATGGCTGCAAACACAGCCAGCATCAAGTCGTTCCATGATCGCGCAACGCCGGTTCCCAGATTGAGAACACCATTGACGTCGTGCCGATCAAGGAGCTTCATCATCACATCGCACACGTCCTTCACGTAAATGAAGTCGCGCATCTGTCCGCCATCACCGAACCGTTGATCAGTGCTCGAAAACAGCGTTACAGATCCTGTTTCGGCGATCTGCGTAACGGCCTTCGATACCATGCTGGCCATTGCACCCTTGTGGTACTCGTTCGGACCAAACACGTTGAAGAACTTGAGTCCGACGCATGACGCATCGTATCCATGATTCCGCACCCACTGATCAAACAGATGCTTCGAGTAGCCATACATGTTCAACGGACGTAGATCTGTTGATGTGTCGGCGTACCCACGCAATCCATCACCGTAGGTAGCAGCGCTGCTCGCGTAGATGAATCGTGCACCGACTTCTGCTGCGAACTCCGCTACATCAACGCTGTAGCGGTAGTTGTTATCGTACAGATAGTCGGCATCCGTTTCCGTTGTCGACGAACATGCGCCCAAGTGGATGATGGCCTCGACGTCGTCATCGACGTCGCCAACGGCCATCATATCCCTGAATTCCTGCTTGCTAACAATGCCAATGAACGATCGGTCCACAAGATTCTTCCACTTGCTTCCCGTTCCAAGCGAATCCACAACAAGTACATCCTCGCGTCCGGCGGCATTGAGCGATGCCAACATGCAGCTTCCGATGAAGCCTGCCCCGCCAGTAAGGATGATCATTGCGTTTCCTGGATTTAGAGTGCAGCAGCGAAGCGCTCAGTAAAGCTCTTCAATGCAGCGTTGAGATTTGCAACGATGTCGTCTGTGAGTGCCTTCTGTGTGCGCAAGCCTTCGATGATGTTCGCATGGCCAGCGTGCACGAACTCAAGCAACTCTGTTTCGTACTTCTTGATGCTTTCCACTGGCAACTCATCCATGAAACCAGTTGAAGCTGCATAGATCACAACGATCTGATCTTCGACCGGAACTGGTGAGTACTGTGGCTGCTTCATCACTTCCAGCAGACGTGCGCCGCGGCGGAGCTGCTGAAGTGTTGTCTTATCGAGGTCAGATCCGAAACGAGCAAATGCCTCAAGCGCACGGTATTGCGCAAGGTCGAGCTTGAGTGGACCAGACACCTTCTTCATCGCCTTGATCTGAGCGTTACCACCCACACGTGACACCGAGATACCAACGTTCAGAGCTGGACGAACACCAGCGTTGAACAAGCTTGGCTCGAGGTAGATCTGACCGTCGGTGATAGAGATCACGTTCGTCGGGATGTATGCAGATACGTCACCAGCTTGCGTTTCAATCACAGGAAGTGCTGTGAGCGACCCGCCGCCGAGCGCATCGCTGAGCTTTGCAGCGCGTTCCAGCAGACGTGAGTGGAGATAGAACACGTCGCCCGGATACGCTTCACGTCCTGGCGGACGGCGCAGAAGGAGCGACACCTGACGGTACGACGCAGCTTGCTTGGAAAGATCATCATACACCACGAGTGCGTGACGACCTGAATCACGGAAGTACTCGCCCATCGAGCAGCCAGAATATGGCGCGATGAACTGGAGTGGTGCTGGGTCGGATGCAGAAGCGCTCACAACTGTTGTGTACGCCATAGCACCGTACTTCTCGAGCGTCGATACCACGTTAGCGACAGTCGAGCCCTTTTGTCCGATCGCAACGTAGATACAGTACACAGGTTCGATACCCTGCGCTGCTGCCTCTGGTGTGTGCGTGTACTTTTGGTTGATGATTGCATCAAGTGCAACAACCGTCTTACCTGTCTGACGGTCACCAATGATCAACTCACGCTGACCGCGACCGATTGGAATGAGCGAGTCAATCGCCTTGATACCCGTTTGCAGCGGCTGCGTAACTGGCTGGCGATCGATCACACCGAGAGCCTTGCGCTCAATCGGATAGAACTTCGACTCCTTGATCGGACCCTTGCCGTCGATCGGACGACCGAGCGGATCAACAACGCGACCGATCAGGCCTTCACCAACCGGTACCGACGCAATGCGGCCCGTGCGGCGTGCTTGATCGCCTTCCTTCACAAGTGAGTCATCACCGAACAACACGCAACCAACATTGTCCTCTTCAAGGTTGAGAACCATGCCAACGACGCCATTCGGGAACTCCACGAGCTCAGAGGCCATCACGTTTGTGAGACCATACACACGCGCTACACCGTCACCGATTTGGAGGACGGTACCCACTTCATATACATCCGTCTCCTTTTCGAATCCCGTCAACTGGCGACGAAGAATCGCGGAGATTTCATCTGGACGAACTTCAGACATGCGATTGAATCCTTTAGAGTTTGTTCACGTCGTAAGTGTGTGATTACGCTACAGCCAGCTTGTCCTTGAGGACATGCAGCTGATGGCGAATCGATCCATCAAGCACCTGATCACCAACACGGACCACCGCACCACCAAGGATGGTTGGATCAGTGTCGTACGTTGCCAGGATAGTTTTCTTTAGTCGTGCGCTCAACGCCGACTCGAGTTGCGAGCGCTCTGGGGCGCCCATCTCAACGGCCGATGTAATGCGAACACGTTCGATGTTCTTGCGATTGTCCAACAATGCGCGGTACTCCATCGCGATTTCGCGCCAGAGATCGCCACGACCCTTGGTGATGATCAGCTTCAGGAATTCCATCGTCAACGTATGGACAGATGAACTCAGCGCTTCCTTCAGCACGGAGATCTTCACATCAGCGTCAATGATCGGACTCCGCATCATTGCGCGGAAGTCTGCCGACGATGCGCCCAACGCGTCGATCGATGCGAGATCCTGCGCAACAACATCCTCGATCTTATGTTCGATCGCCGTTTCGAGTACTGACTTCGCGTAACGGCGTGCAATCTTCAGAGTTGACATTTAGTTCTTCGAGAGTTCGTTGACGTAACCTTCGACGATGCGCTTGTGATCGTCGCCCTGGAGATTGCGGCCGAGAAGCTTCTCTGTTGCATCCACAACGAGTGTTGCTACTTCAGCGCGGAGTTGCTTGATAGCCTCGTCCTTCTGGCGCTCGATCTCGCGCTGCGACTCAACAAGCTTCTGCTGCTTCACTGCTTCGGCATCGTCCCCAGCCTTGCGCACCATTGCCTCTGCTTGTGCCTTGCCTTCACGTACGATTGCCATCATCTCCTGCTGCGCACCAGCGATACGCTCCTTGCTTTCGGCAAGGATCTTCACTGCTTCAGCATTAGCCTTCTCAGCATTCGCGATTGCGTTGGCAATCGTTTGTTCGCGTGCTTCAAGACCAGCGCGCATTGGCTTGTAGAAGAACTTCGCGATGATGAACACGAAGATGGAGAAGTTGACAAGGGTCCAAATGATCAGACCCGGGCTCATCTCAAGAAATGAAGGCATGGCAGGACGAGAATTACAGAGTGAAGGAAGGACGTCGTGAATCATTCGACGTGTGGAGACCACACATCGGTCGTAGAGCTTCAGCGTGTGAGAACCCTACGACCGACCCCGACATGCGGGGTCGATAATCGTCGTTGTGTTAGCTCTTCACAGCGAGAAGAATACAGATAACGCCTGCGAGAAGTGCAACACCTTCGATAAGAGCTGCACCGATGATCATCGTTGTACGGATGTCACCAGCGTTTTCTGGCTGACGGCTTGAGGCTTCAAGAGCAGCGGCCGCAAGACGACCGATACCTGTACCTACGCCGAATACTGTTACGCCAACACCAAGACCTGCAGAAAGCCATGCAAATGCGACTGCTTCCATTGTGTAAACCTCCGAGATGATGTGAATGTGAATTGGTTTCGAAAATCTGTGAACACGTTAGTGCGCGTGTGCATCGCCGTGATGATCGTCCTTTGCATGATCACCAAGCGCGAGTCCAACGAACACTGATGCGAGCATTGCGAAGATGTAGGCCTGAAGGAAGGCCACTAGAAGTTCAAGCAGGTAGATGAATACGGAGAACGCAACGCTCACCGGCGTAACCATCCAGCTCTTGAAGAAGAAGATCAGACCCACCAGCGACATCAATACGATGTGACCAGCCGTCATGTTGGCGAACAAACGAATCATCAACGCGAACGGCTTTGTGAAGAGCGAGATGAGTTCGATCGGAACCATGATTGGGAACATGTACCACGGCGCGCCACCCAACAAGTGGTGCAGCCACGACTTGATACCAGCATCCTTGATGGCCACAAAGTTCACCACGATGAACGTTGTGAGTGCGAGTGCAGCCGTTACGCCCAATGCACCGGTAGCCGCGTGGCAACCCGGCATAAGTCCAACAAGATTGAGCGTCAGAACAAAGAAGAAGATGCCCAAGATGTACGGCATCAAACGATGCGCACGCTTATCAGTGCCCACGTTTGGACGTACGATTTCGTCGCGGACGTAGAGTACGAGTGACTCAACAACGTTCTGGAGACCCTTCGGTGCCTGGAGTGCGTTCTTGATGTAGCGACCACGTGCGATACCAAAGACAATCGTCGCAATCAGAATTGCGATGAACTCATAGGCAACGAAGTTTGTGATCGACAGATCAAGCTTTGGGCTGGCTCCTGTTGCCGTTGTTACTATGTGATGAGCATGCTCCGGGTGGTGCATCGTGTACACGCCAGCCTGCTCCATGGCATCAACGTTCGGATACACATGGAATCCGTTGTCGTCTACAAGCATCACAGGGAGGATCTTGTAGTGTCCGAAGAAGATGTTCAACTCGTGGTGGTCACCAAGCGAGTTGAGAAGCGTGGTAAAGACCTCACTTCCTTCTGGATTAGCATGGGCATCAGCGCCATGCCCTTGTTGGGCATGCTGAAGAGAGTCGGATTGTGCGGTCGCGGAATTGCTCATGGGTATACGGGTACCAACATCAGGTCAGAGGTTTTTTTTTTCAAGAGATCCGTCACCGGTCTGCGTGATTGCCGCTTGGCGTTCTCGTACGACCGATGAAAAAAAAAGATCTCCGCGAGGAGAAACACAAAGCACGAAATCGCGAACGTTAACGAGAATGCAACTTGATGCATGTTGACAACGCTCAGACAGAACCATGCGCTCACCATCACGATGATCGAGCGAACACCAAGACTACCGAAGATCATTGCGAGAAAAGCGTTGAGGTCCTTGCCGAACGCCAAACGTGATACAATCCATCCGAGCGCTGTGTTGATCACACAGATCCCCAACGCTGTTAGGACTGCCACCAAGGGCCCAGCTGTTTCCACGCCGTTACATTCTCCCAATCATCAGGTTGCTTGATCGTCTCGCTGTGCACGCTTGCCGAGTTGTGCGACAACTCGAAAAAACTGCACCAGTCCAACAATTGATCCCACCACCACACCACCAAGGAGCACCCATGGTTGTGTGCTAAATGTTTCATCAATCCACCATCCAACTCCAGCACTCACACACACCGCCGCGGCAAGCTGCACCCCAAGTGTGAGATAGGGTGCGAGTTGTTGCATTACCGACTCGCGTTGATGCATGGTAGAGCCAACGTTGATGGCGCGCAAAAATAGCTCGTATATGGGCTAAAAACCCAATTCTCGGAGTGATCCGAGCACAGATTCCGTGTAGATGTTCACGGTTTCTCCATACCAGCCCCCGTCGGGGATGAATTGGATAGCTCCGTAGGTCGCCGGATTGAGTGGTTGAATGGGGCTGGTAGCGACCACACTTGTCTCGTCTGGTCGGAATTCATTGTCGACGTCGTAGAGGGCAATTGTGCACCCAAACTCGGTGATCGATTGGTCCTCGACGGGTGCGCGTTCATAGCCGAGCAGGACAAATGGGATGCGGACCTTAACGACGTAACCCCCTGTGCGTGGAGCAGTTACAACGCGAACACGCTGCACGGCGGAGTCCTGCGCCGGGTCGAGATCATCGGTTGTTTTGACCTTGATCGTGGGCCGTCGGTCTCCAAAGTCACCAATCTGAATTGAGAAGGCGAACAACCCACTATCGGTGCTAGACCGTGGGGTGATGGTCGACCGTTTGATGTTCTGGATATACCTCGATCCACCGAGTTCGTCGGCCGGCGTCACGTCAAACCAAATATCGAGTCGGTCGGCCGCACAGGTGTCGCACCAACCGGTAATAATGGTCGAATCCTGGACTGTTACCCGGAAATACAGGTAATCGTTGTCGTAGACCACCCGTGCTCGGAGTGACGCGTCCCGCTCATCAGTCCACCAGAACGCTCCATTGACCACATGCTTGATGCGCGAAGCAGCAATTTCAGGGACATATCCGGCGTACACCTGACGTCCGCGACTGTATGCCGGAATCACACCATAGTCGGTGGCAAAGGCCAGATCGCCATCGTTGGTGATAAACCGTTCCTGCGTCTCAAGGGTCTGGTACGACCGAAACGTCTCATGTCCGAACGACTCAACACGATCACTCACGAACTCATCAACGAGCACGATGCTTCCTTCGCCAAAGCGATATCCGCGAATCATCCAATCGTCGCTTCGTCGTTTCTGTGTGATGTAGCAGGTCTGCTCCTTAACAACAACACCAACCTCAAGGGGAAGATCGATGTAGGCGAACGGAAGCTTCCCGATGTTCACGAGGAACCCCTCTGTGTCGACGAAGAGGTAGACGAAGTTTTCGCGCTTGCGCGTGCCGAGGACGTTCACCGAAATGGCGAGGTCGTAATTACCGTCGCCGCTGAAATCACCGACGTCCCATCCCCAGATGCGATACGCCGAGCCCTGTGGAAGTGCTGGACGTATGTCTTGAATGAGCTCTTCCGCAAAGTAAGGCGTAAGGCGCCGCGCAAATTCATCGTACGTCATACCACTCTGCGCTGAAAGCACAGGTGCTATCAGGACGAAGAGCACAACACTGAGAAGCGCATGTCGACAGCGGACCACGGGGGTTACCTATGCAATGGTTGTGGCGTTAGCAAGTACCGTATCACGTACGTCGATGTGGCTCGCGCGGAGTCGGGCACCATACTGCGCAACAACTTGCGCTGAAGCATAGGATGCCAATCGACCAGCATGCTCTGGATGATGACGATGGAGCACGCCATACAGGAAGGCTCCAGCATACATGTCGCCTGCACCGGTGGTATCCACCGGCTGAACCTTGTACGCAGGGATCTGCGCATCGAGTCCGTTCCAGCGCACACGCGAACCCTCGGCTCCGGCTGTAAGCACGGCGTTGGGATACGTCGCTACGAGGTAGTTGTATGCATCGTGTACCGAATCGGTTTGCGCTAGACCTGTTCCCTCGCGTTCGTTACAGAACACGAGGTCTGCACGCTGCAGCACCGAGCGGAGTCGATCGCCGAAGACATCGATGATGAACCCATCAGAACAGCTGATCGCAACGCGTGTGTTGTGCTTCTTGGCGTAGAAGAGCGCATGGTCCACAGCTTCAGCGCCGTTATCATCTGTCAGCTTGTAGCCTTCGATGTATACCCACTCGCTGGCCTTGATCAGGTTCTCGTCCACGTGACGCGGCGAGAAATCTGTGTTGATCGCGAGCGTGGTGTTGAGTGTTCGCTCACTGTCCGGTGTAATCAGCACCAGACACGATCCGGTTGTCGCACCACTCACCTGTTCGGCGTTCAGCACGATTCCTAGATCCTTGAACTCTGATGCGTAGAAGTTGCCGAAGTGATCAGCACCCAAGAGCGATGCGTATGCTGCGCTTCCACCAAACTGTGCAAATGCGATGATGGTGTTTGCAGCAGATCCGCCACTGCAGCGATGCACGTCGCGCTCGCCGAGCGCTTGTATCATGTCGTGCTGACGTGACGGTTCGGTGAGCGTCATCGCACCCTTGTTCACGCCGAAGCTGGCAAGCTCGGCGTCGGTGACGCGATATTCGAGATCGACGAGGGCATTGCCGATGCCCGTAAGGAGTATGTTTTTCACGCTGCGAAGATACCCGACAAGCGCATGATCTCCTCACACAGCGCAGGAAACTCCATGTCGGCCGCGCGTGCCGCCATCGGCACCAGACTTGTTTCGGTGAATCCAGGAATCGTATTGACTTCCAAGCAGAACGGGATGTTGTCCTCACGCAGTCGGAAATCAACGCGGCTGTATGCTCGGCACCCAAGTACATGATGTGCAGCAACGGCGAGGTTGCGCACATGATCCTCAACTTCCGGCGTCAGGTCGGCCGGACAGTGGTACTCGGTGTTTCCCTTGGTGTACTTGTTGGTGTAGTCGTAGTAGCCTGCCTTCGGAGCGATCTCGATGATCGGAAGCGCGTCGTTGCCGAGCACGGCAACGGTAAGTTCACGACCAGAGATGTAGCGCTCAATCAGGATTGTCGATGAGAACTGTCCTGCAATACGAACTGCTTCGCTCAATGTGTCGAGAGTCGGTGATTCAAGAATCGTCATACCAACGGTTGATCCCTGATCATTCGGCTTGACAACCAAGCCTCCCTCGATCTCTGCAAGAACTTGCTCGATCACCGCATGATCACCGGCTTGATCAGGCGTCACTGTCACCCATGGCGCAGTTGGAATTCCGGCAACCTGAAACAGCATCTTCGAAAGCCCCTTATCCATCGCAGCTGCACTGGCGAGCATCGTGCTGCCTGTGTATGGGATGCCGCGTAGATCGAGGAGCGATTGAATGTACCCGTCCTCACCGTAACGTCCGTGCAGGAGAATGAACGCGCAGTCGATACCGTCGAAGGCTGATGATGTTACGCACTCCATCAGCGCTGATGGACGAAACGCAGCGAGCTCTTCATCGGTTACTGCGCGTGGCGTTGCCGCAGCAAGATCACTGTCGCTCAAGATGCAGGTTGCACCAAGCGATGGATCGATCGGACGGACATTGTGGCCCAGCGAACGCAAGGCATTCACTGCGGCTCGACCGCTGACCATTGAGATGTTGCGTTCGGGACTAATCCCGCCAAGGAGTACGGCAATGTTCATGAGGCATCATAGAGATTGCGAAGATGTTTGACGTCGTCCCACGTAAACTTCTTCCATTCGGGATTGCGCAGCAGCGCTGCGGGATGGTAGGTAACAAGCGTACGAATTCCATGATAGTCGTGAATCTTCCCGCGAAGATTCGTCATGGATTCTTTGTTCTTGAGCAACGTGTTGGCAGCAGTCAATCCTAATGCAAGGATCAGCTTCGGCTGCACGAGTTCAATCTGCTTCCACAAATAGGGCTCACACTGATCAGTCTCGCCGGCAAGGGGCTTGCGGTTATTCGGCGGACGGCACTTGAGGATGTTGCAGATGTAGACTTCATCACGTGAGAGCGACACCGCTTCAAGGATCTTCGTCAGCAACTGTCCGGCACGTCCAACAAATGGCAAACCCTGCTCATCTTCATCTGCACCGGGAGCTTCGCCAATCACCATGATGTCGGCGTTCGGATTTCCACTTCCAAAAACGAAGTTGGTGCGTGTGTGCCCAAGTGGACACTGCATGCAGGTACAGATTTGGTCGTGCAAGTCTCCGAGCGTGGACGCAACCGCCCAGCTCTCTGTCGATGAAGCAGGCATCTCGATAATCTCCGTGACTTCCGGTTCGTGGTCGCGTACTGGCTCTGTGTTCAGATCAGCTACAACTGAAGCAGGATCGGCATGCACAACGTACTGGTGCTGGCCGTACATCTGTATCTGCTGTCGTAGATATGCGGTGAGGAGAGTTTGATCGAATGCCACAGTGCAATTGTATTGTTCGGTGCAAAGCACCGAAGCGCACGATTAGTCTTCGTGCGCTTCGGCCTCTTCATGTTCTTCGAGTGCATCGCCGCCCTTTGGCTTGGCTAGCGAGAACACCACGGTGCTTGTCTTCTTGTCGAGTTTGCCCTTAATCGTAGAGCCCTCGGTAAACATGCCCTTGAGAAGTTCCTCTGAGATTGGATCTTCAACGAAGCGCTGAATTGTGCGGCGAAGTGGACGCGCACCATACTTTTCGTCAAAGCCCTTCTCGGCAAGAAACTCTTTCGCAGACTTTGCCAAGTCGAGCGTAATGCTCTTCGCGGCAAGACGCTTGAGCACGCGCTTGAGCTGGAGATCGATGATCTTGTACATGTCTTCCTTCTTGAGCGAACGGAAGATCACGTACTCGTCGATACGATTCAAGAATTCAGGATTGAACAACCGCTTCATGGTCTCTTCCACGGTGCTCTTCATGTTGTCGTAGTCGTCCGTGGCAGCATCGGTCGTAAAGCCAATGCGACCACCGGCCTTTACATCCCGCATGCCAACGTTGGATGTCATGATGATAATCGTGTTCTTGAAGTCAACGCGACGTCCGAGTCCGTCCGTGAGCTGACCATCATCAAACACTTGCAACAGGATGTTGAACACATCCGGGTGCGCTTTCTCGATTTCATCAAGCAACACAATCGAGTACGGTTTGCGACGAACCTTCTCCGTGAGCTGTCCGCCCTCTTCGTACCCGACATACCCGGGAGGTGCGCCTACAAGTCGCGATACGGTGAACTTCTCCATGTACTCCGACATGTCGATGCGGATGAGCGCGTCTTCACTGTCGAACATGTAGCGTGCGAGCGCTTTGGCAAGCTCGGTTTTGCCGACGCCGGTCGGACCCAAGAACATGAATGAACCGATTGGACGGTTCGGATCCTTCAGTCCAGCACGGGCACGACGAATAGCCTTAGCCAGATGCTCAACGGCTTCGTCTTGACCGATGACCTGCGCACGAAGCTCTTCACCCATCTTGAGCAACTTGGCTGTCTCGCCCTCTGCAATGCGGTTGACCGGAATACCGGTCATCATCGCAATCACATCAGCAACGTCTTCTTCAGTTACGTCAAAGACGACCTCACCCGACTTGCTTTCCCATTCTTCTTTCGCCGTTTCAAGGTCAGCCTGATGCTTCTTCTCGAGATCACGCAAACGCGCTGCTTCTTCGAAGTTCTGGGACTTGACCACTGAGTTCTTTAGAACACGAACTTCCTCGATCTTCTCTTCGAGTTCAAGCACTTCCTTCGGAACCTTGATGTTGCCGAGATGCACTCGTGCACCAGCTTCATCCATCACATCGAGCGCTTTGTCTGGAAGGAATCGATCGGTGATGTACCGGTCTGCCATAAGCACACACGCACGTACTGCTTCATCTGTGTAGCGTACACCGTGATGCTGTTCGTAGCGCTCCTTGACGTTCGTCAGGATCTGCATGGCCTCATCGGCTGTTGGCGGATCGACAACAATCTTCTGGAAGCGGCGGTCGAGTGCTCCGTCCTTCTCAATGAATTGACGGTATTCGTCGAGCGTCGTGGCACCAATACATTGGATGTCGCCCCGCGCCAACGCTGGCTTGAACATGTTCGATGCGTCAAGCGAGCCTGATGCACCACCTGCTCCGACGATCGTGTGCAGCTCGTCGATGAAGAGGATCACGTCCTTCGCCTTTTCAAGCTCGTTCATCACGGCCTTCATGCGCTCTTCGAACTGACCACGATACTTCGTGCCAGCAACAAGTGCTGCAAGGTCGAGCGTCACGATGCGCTTGTCGAAGAGCACACGCGATACTTTTCGATCAATGATCCGGAGCGCAAGACCTTCGACGATGGCAGTTTTGCCGACGCCGGGCTCACCAATCAGGACTGGGTTGTTCTTCTTGCGACGCGAGAGAACTTGCGCCACGCGCTGGATTTCCTTGTCGCGTCCGATCACGGGGTCGAGCTTACCTTCGACCGCAAGCTTCGTGAGGTCACGACCGAAATTGTCCAACACAGGCGTCTTCGCACGCTCCGGAGCGGCCTTCGTACGACCTCCGTTTGGCCCCTTTTCAGGTCTGGTCGGACCCGTCGTTGGGCGTCCGCTGAGGTATGCGTCGAGCTCCTTGCGCACCGCATCGTAGTTCACCGAGAACTGACCGAGAATCTGCGCAGCAATGTTGTCTTCGTCGCGCAGCAATGACAGCAACAGGTGCTCAGTGCCGATGACGTCAGACTTGTACAGCTTGGCCTCGAGATAGGTGATTTTGAGCACCTTCTCTGCCTGCTTCGTCAATGGGATGTTTCCGATCGTCAACGGTCCGCTCATCGAACGCACCGTATCCTCGACCGCGCGCTTGAGCTTCCCGAGCTCAACGCCGAGATTGCGCAAAATCTTAACACCGATACCCTCGCCCTCGCGGATAATCCCGAGGAGCAGGTGCTCGGTGCCAATGTAATCGTGTCCGAGACGCAATGCTTCCTCCCGACTAAGGCGGATCACATCTTGTACTCGGTTGGAAAAGTTGCCTTCCATGGCAGGTATTCCTTAGGGAACGGTGAACATTCCTTCCTACGACGTACAGCGCGCAGTTCTGTTACGTTTTCGGTCCGAAATATACCTCCCGCTCCGCGCCCAAGGGGTCGGAGATTATGCACATGAATACCTGGAATCCAGCGCTGCTTATTCGTACAGCTTCTTCACCTTGCCGATGGTCACAACGATTGTCGGTTGTGCTGGTGCGACAGGAGCTACGGCTTTTGCCGCCGGTGCCTTGCCTTTTTTCTTCGGGTCAACGGCAGCCGGAGTAACTGGCGCTGGTGCAACTGGTGCTGCGAGTGGCTTAGCAACGTAGGAAACACGCACGTCGCCCATCTTCACGGCCTTGGTGAGTTCCTTGATCGTGGCGATGCGCCGTGCAATCAGATCGGTGTTGGGATCTGCTGGGTCGGCAGCCTTTACTGGTTCAGGGGGCGCTGTCTGCCCCTTCTTGAGCTTCTTTGTTGCTTTCTTCCACGCATCAAGTTCCTTTGCATACGCAGCATCTGCCTGTGCCTTGACCATTGTGAGCTGGTCTTCATCGGGCGCAACAGTCACAACAAGGTTCATTTCTTGGTTGACACGCAGAATCTCGCTGAACTGATCAACGGCAGCCTTTCCGGCAGGTGTCAGCGTTGCTGCATTGCGGTCGAACGCGTTCATCACGGACGCTAACTGCGAGCCCTCGACAACCTCGCGAACTGAAATATCGTGCTTGATGATCTTGAACTTCTCAGCCTTAGGAATCTCGACGACCACTTCTTTACGATAGACGTTGTAGCCTGTGCAGGCAACCTTGTGCGGACCGGCCTCGGAGAGCGTTTGAAGGTACGATCCATCCTTGCTGTTCGAGGAGATGGAGATACGCTTGCCAGACGGTGTGTAGATGAAGATCTTACACCCTACTGGCTTGCCGGTGACGGAGTCCCGGATGGTGCCTTCGAGGTTGAGATTAGCTTGTTGAGCCATTGCCCCAGAAACAACCAATCCGAATGCTCCAACGAGCACCATTGCACGAACACTTGCAATCATTCCCACGTGATCATCCCTTCGCTGAATTGAGAAACTTCGCGATACCTGCCTTGCAGTCGTCAGTCTGACGCGCAAGGGCATTCATGACGGTTGCATAGTGCAACCCTGCTTCGAGCGACATACTGTGAACCGACTCGAGCATCATTTTACTCATGGCCATAGCCGACGGACTATTCGCAGCGATGCTTCGGGCGATCGACATGGTCGTTGCCTCGAGCTCGGCATCATCCACAACGTGTGTTATGAGTCCTAGGCGCTGCGCCTCTTCGGCACCAATGTTCTCTGCT
Organism: uncultured Ignavibacteria bacterium; assembly: GCA_903939735.1. Taxonomy (GTDB): domain Bacteria; phylum Bacteroidota; class Ignavibacteria; order Kapaibacteriales; family Kapaibacteriaceae; genus UBA10438. The sequence continues at coordinate 56,405 of CAJAIA010000035.1, read as the reverse complement.
GTCAATACCAATCGCCGCGCCTGTGTGTCGCCGATCTTGCGCACGAGGTACACCATGACGATGGCTGGGATGAATCCAATGCGCACTTCCGAATAGCCGAAGAGCGCTCGTTCGCGTCCAGCCACGACGATGTCGCACACGGTTGCAAGCCCGCATCCACCGGCAATTGCCGCACCATGAACCATTGCGATGACGGGCTTGGAGCACCCGACGATCGATTGGAACATGTCCTTGAGGTCGGTGGAGTCTGCAAGGTTTTCGAGTGGCGAGTTCTCACTGATCTGCTGCAAATACGCCAGATCGGCACCAGCACAAAACGCCGGTCCGTCGCCACGCAATACGATAACGCGGACGTCGGGATCAGCTCCGAAGGAGGTGAAGGCCTGATGCAGTTCCGAAACAAGCTCGGAGCTGAGCGCATTGCGCTTTTCAGCACGATTCATGACGATCGTGCCAATACCATCAGCGATTGATGTGAGTACGAGATCCATGACCGACAAGATACGGCACGCGATGGATCAGCGTGTAATCACGAGGGGCCATGCTCGACTGGTGATTCCGTCACGCAGTATCAGGTTGCTGACGGAATACACGTAATAGACACCAGCTGGCAGTCGAGTGACGTTGAGGACGACGAGGATCTGTCCGCCCGTAACGGTCTCAAATGTCACATCGTCTACGCGACGTCCCTGCGCGTCGTACACGGCAAACGTTGCTGGTGATACTGTGATAGATCCCGATGGAATGTACACGTAGTCAGTCGCTGGCACCGGAAACGGCCTTCCCGGATCGCCCGCAAAGACACTATCAGCAGGGTCAGGAATGTAGCCTCGATTCTTCAGTGCCGTCACACCCTGTGTGGATGTATCCATGGCGATCACATGACGGAACATACGTCGATGGCCCGGCGGGATGGGATTCGTAAAGCGCATTCCTACCACAGCCGCCACATCGTTCACGCTGTCGTATGTCACGGGCACAGGACTCGTGAGCAGCCACTGCTTACGTGCCTGCGAAAACCCGTTGTACGTAGTCGTGTTGTCGATACTGTTCAACACCGGCACTCCATCGGAGACAGCTGAATACACCGAAAGGGCAACGACGGGGCTGAGAGGATCAACGCTCGCTACCCAACAGTTCTGTGCATCAGTCCATGTGGTGTTCTTTGCCGGCTGCGAACCGAGATCCCAATCGTAAAACCACCCAATGCCACAATTGTGCAAGGCTGTGTCACTGCGGTTGGTAAGCGTTGCATCGATAACGACCACTGCCGCGTCAGGGTCGAGCGTTACGTTGAGCTCTACCTCGACGCCGATCCGCAGACTATCTGGAGCATCAGCATCGGTGAGCAGGGCGCGATGAGGGAATGGGGCGAGAAATGCCTTTGATGGACGGAAGTGATCGTTATGTCCGCGCAGAGCACGGGCACCATCAACAACACGTCCGTTAGCGGTCACCATGAGTGCACCTTCGTAGAGCTGACCGCACCACTGACGGAAGGTGAAGCCTTCGCCTTGGCCGCGCTCGAGATCCGTGTTTCCAATTCGTCCATGATCACCGATGCTCACGCGCATGTCATCATTTGACAGCGTTACAAATGCAGGAGCAGGCGTAACAGGAACGATGATGCGACGCACCACCGATTCGCCCGCAGCACGCTGTCCAAACAGATCAACGATGGCATAAGCAATGTCATCTGTTGCACGCGTGATACGCATGCGGAACGTCGGCAGCGCTGTGCGCTGCGTTGGAATGAGTTGGAGCGCTGCAGGAACATCGTCTTCGAGGAGCTGCACAGCATCAGCAGATGCACCAACCACGGCGTGGATACGCATGCGATTGAGCTGCCACTGTCCCATCACATTGATCACCCACGGCGTCACGTTCAGCGTGTCACCAACACCCCATCGCTGTGCGCCGCTGGCTGCAGCGAGATGCACGGTGTCGTACACGATCGACACGATTGACGATGGTTCGGCCGTTACGGCGCGCAGCGCATTGACACGTCCGCGCGGCAGGAGCATCGTGTCGATCGTCGATGGCACGTAGGTCCATGGCGCAGGATCAACCGATTCACGCACAACTGCACACGCTTCGAGTGGCGACAGTTCAGGATGCTTTGATCGCACAAGGCCAACGATTGCAGCTGCGATGGGCGACGAGCCGCTTGTGCAGCAGAAGCCCATATACCCGCCGTCGTTACCGGTTGTCCATGTGTCATGGCCAGGCGCCATCACATCAACCGTCGGACCGTGTCCTGACATCGCGATGACGTCATCGCGCGAGTTCACAACGCCCACGCCGAGCACGCCGCGATAACTCGCCGGGAAGAACGGCGTCGGCAATCCATGATTACCAGCTGCTGCAACAATAGCTGTTCCGCGAGCGATCGTGTAGGCGATCACATCAGCATCGATGCACGAACGCGACTGACTTCCCCATGAGCAGTTCACCACGTCGATGTTGTTCACTGCGCAGTAGAGTAGCGATTCGTATCCGTACACAATGCCACGCACGTTATCGGGCATCGTGCGCAGTGGGAAGATCTTGCACTGATTGGCTACGCCTGCTATGCCGAGGGAGTTATTGACCGTTGCCCCGACGATTCCGCCAACACCACTGCCGTGACTGTCACTCGGGTGCCACGTGTTGCCAGGCGTTCCCATGCCAAGTTCGGCGCAGAAGTTGAATCCGCGGTAGTCATCGACGTAGCCGTTGTTGTCATCATCAATACCATTGTCGGGAATCTCGCCGCGTCGCGCTGCAATCGCATCTGTAAGATCCTCATGCGGCTGCATCAACCCACTGTCGCTGATGCCAATCACTACCGTGTCGGAACCATCTTCGACATCCCACGCTTCGTAGACCTTGATCACAGCAAGCATTGCTTGTCTGTCGCGCTGGGGATCGTTGGGTTCGCCCATTAGCTGTGCAACACACCATGGTGCTGCGCACTCGATCGGACCGCACCCTGTTTCCAATAGCTGTACCATGCGTTCGGGAGTAACACGCAGGTCGTCCCACGCAACAACGTAGGAGCGCAGGAGACGTTCCTCGACTTCGAGTGCTTCGTTCACGGACGAAGGGCGGGGCTGACGTTGTTGTGATATGCTCCACCGCAGCGACTGCTCGCGCGGAAGCACCACGCGCTCAATGCGCAGTCCAAGTGCATTGAGAACTGCATCGGCATTCATCGCTGCATCTGGCGTCAGACGCACCTTGGCACGTCCAGCAATCACGGGATCGGGACGATGTGGGAGCTCGGCTGGCAGGACGGTGAGTTGTGCGTGCAACGGCGTGCCGCACATGATCAGAATACATCCGATCATGAGCGTGAGCGCATACCGACAAGAATCAACGTGCGATGTTGAGCATCGATGTCGTTGTCGAAGAAGTCGTGCGGAGCGAGAGTACATACACACCCGTGGGAAGGTTTGCTGTCGATAGCACATACGATGGTTGACCATCACCACGATGATACGACACCGCACGTCCTGTTGCATCGAAGATCGTGATTGATGTCAACGGTTCTTCCGATGCTACGGTGACCACGTCGCGCGCCGGGTTCGGATACACCCGCACACCTGTGGTTTCCAGATCCTCCTGCACCGAAACGGCAGTTGGCAACACATCTCGCATGCGCGATGTTGCCTCGTTGGCAGTAGCACCGAGCGTGATGACCACGGTGTACTCGTAGGACGCACCATTAGCCAGCGTACCAGGGTAGTTCATACCGATCACACTGCAGAGATCACCAGCGTTTACAGCCTGCATCGTGGTGCCGCTTGAGAGCATACTAATACGATCAGTCACGGAGAATCCATCCTGATCATTGACGAATGCTGCGTACGGGAAGGTCGCCGATTGAGCTACGCCTGATGGCGACTGTGACACAACGGCATGGCAGATGGTAACATCAAAGCCTTCACGGGTGAATACTTCGGCTGCACTGCCTGGTCCAGTAAGTGATTGCGGAATTGCTTCCGGCGCTAGGCGTGCGCGGTTGTTCACTGCATCGCTTCCGATATCCCAGTCAAGGAAATACCCCGACCCAACATTGCTCCGCTCTTGTCCGGATGTGTTTGTGAGCTTGACCTTCAGCACAACAATTGGTTGCTGGAGATCAGGGAATCGCACCGTCTGCTGAATGTCAATGCCAATTGGTGATAACGCACCCGGATCATTCATTACGCCTTCGTTTGCGCGTGGATCGACAAACACCTTCGATGGAGCGAAGTCCGAACGATACGGCGGCATATCTGCATATCCCGTGCTCGAGCGTGCATTGTTCTCTGTCAGGAAGAATCCACTCGGTGACATCAGCTGATATCCGCGCGTCAACCAGCCAAATCCGTCACCCTGCTTGGCATCAAGCACCGAGTTGTATCCAACAGCACCATCGTCGCCCATCGATACTGCAACAACGCCATTCGTAAACGTCGTCATCGATGATGGCGGTTGGAGATACACAAACGCACGATCTTGCTCACCACCTGCTTCAATCTCGAGTGCAAGAATGCATGGTAGATCCAGCGTGAGTTGATCGAGATACACCGTGAATGACACTTCACGCTGTCCACCAGAAGTGATCGCTCCAATTTGCACGCTCTCCTGCGCGACACGTACGCTCCATCCAAGAGCATCGCTCACACGCAGTCGAGCCGTTCCGCCAGCAATCGCACGAAGATCATTCGCAATCGTCAGAACCACATACACTGAATCGCCCGAGCGATATCGCGCTGTCGTCCGTGATGTGAGGGGATCAACAATACGTGTCGATGCAATCCGACACGACATCAGGCTCATCGGATCTGTTGTGAGTGCTCGTTGCATGTTGACACGTCCCGGCAGGTGCGACGCAACGTTGCTGTTCTTCGACGAAATGTCATCGGCTGTGCGACGAAGCACGCCGATCACCTGATCCGTTGTGAGTGATGGGTACTTGCCACGAACAAGTGCTGCAACACCCGCGACAATTGGTGACGCAAAGGACGTGCCTTCGACGTTGAAGTTTGTGTAGCCACCACCAGCTTCTGTAGTGAGAGCCTGTGAGCCGGGCGCCATCACCTGCGCGTTGCCACCAAGTCCAGATGACGACTGCACGTAGTCGTCCTTATCAGTCTCGCCAACGCCTAACACGCCATGATAGCCAGACGGATAGTTGATGTAGCGCCACCCATCTCCACTCGCTCCAGAGCCGTAGTTGCCAGCAGAGGCAACAACAAGCACATTGTTCGCGCGACAGTAGTCAATCACCGATTGATCGATTGCTGAAAACGGCTTTACCCTACCCCAGCTGGTGTTCACCACACTGAACTTGCGCTGAGCAGCATAGATCAACGATTGATATCCGAAGATGATCGACGATGACCCATTTGCCGACACCTTCATCGGGAAGAAGCGGGAGCGATTTCCAATACCGGTGATGCCCACGCCGTTATTCGCCGCAGCTGCAGCAAGTCCAGACACCTTCGTTCCGTGTCCGTCAGCCGCATTGTTCGTCGTCTCTCCGGGCAGTGTACCGTCGGCAGCACTTGCGAAGTTGTACCCAAGTGCATCGTCGACATACCCATTGCCATCATCGTCGATCTCGTTGCCAGGGATCTCGCTCCAGTTGCGCGCGATGTTGCCACGCAGATCCTCGTGTAGTTGGCTCACACCGTTGTCGGAGATAGCGATAACCACCGACGTATCTCCGCTATATGCCTCCCACCCTGCAAGCGCTGAAATCGTAGCGAGATACTGCTGCTCATTCTGCATCGGATCATTTGGCTGAACGCGTTGCAGCGCATGTGGCTCCATGACATACCAGGGCTCGGCGAGTTCAACGTGCTCGCGCGCCTTGGTTGCTAGCTCACGAACTGCAGCGAGTGGTGCAATACCGCGGATCTCCACGGCAAATGTGCGTGTCAGTTGCTCCTCGCTCGACCATAGCAGCTGCATCGCTGGATCCATTGGCTGCGGAGCGCGAGGCTGTGCTGATGAAGAAAAGTGTACCGATCGTGCTGCATCGAGAAGAGGTTCGGCAACAGTGTACCGTGCTGGCAGGAGCTTCTGTGCCTCGACGCGTGTACGCGCAGAGCGCATCCGCACGTAGATATGCGACGCACGTACATCGAACGTCGATCGTCCAATCTGCACCGCAACAACATCATCGGATGCATGTAAGCCCCCTGCAAGAAGGACAAGCGTGCATAGAAGGTGGACAATTCGAAGGGTGTTGGGTTTGCCCATGGCAGAGGGTTTTCGCAGTTTGGGGTTCAGTTAACGCAAGACTATGTCAGAAGAACAACGTTACATCGTCACAGCTCGAAAATGGCGACCACTCCGGTTTTCGGATGTGGTTGGACAAGAGCATATTACGACGACGCTCAAAAATGCCATCGGTAAGGGGCGGATTCATCATGCCTATGTGTTTACGGGGCCGCGTGGTGTGGGGAAGACCACGTGCGCACGCATTCTCGCGCGAGCGCTGAATTGCACCAATAGCACAGACCATGAGCCATGCAACCAGTGTCCCTCGTGTACAGACATGCTCGAGGGACGCAGCGTGGATATCATCGAGATCGACGGTGCGTCGAATAACTCGGTGGACGATGTTCGCAAGCTTCGCGATAACGCCAAGTACGCCCCGATGTCGGGTCGCTACAAGATGTACATCATCGACGAAGTGCACATGCTGTCGACGGCGGCGTTCAATGCGCTGCTCAAGACTCTTGAAGAGCCCCCTGCCCATCTGATCTTCGTCTTTGCGACAACAGAGATTCATAAAGTCCCAGCGACAATCCTGAGTCGGTGTCAGCGCTTTGATTTCCGTCGCATGGAAATCGACACCATTACGTCGCACTTGCGCCACATCGCTGCTGCAGAGAAGATCACGATCGACGATGCGTCGCTTGTTGCGATTGCCAAGAAGGCCGACGGTTCGATGCGCGACTCGCAGTCGATTTTCGATCAGGTAGTCTCCTTCTGTGGGACGTCGATCACGATTGGTGATGTGAGCGCTGCGCTGCATTTGATTGATGTCGATTTCTTCTTTGCCCTCAGCACAGCAATCCGCAGTCACGACATCCCCGCGATGTTTGGGCTCGCGCGCCAGGTGATTGATCGTGGATACGACCTGCAAGAGTGCCTTATTGGCCTTCTTGAGCACTTCCGCAACATCCTCACCGTGATTACGACGCAGGGCACCGATCTTATCGAAGCATCTGCAGAGCATCTTACGCGGTATCGCGACGAAGCAGCGCAGTTCACAAAGGAAGATGCGCTCCGCATCATGACGCTGCTTTCGCAGGGCGAAGCCGTGCTTCGTCAGAACCCACCGCAACCACGTGTGCGCTTTGAGTTCACGCTTGTTCAGGTTGCCTCGATGGATTCATCCGTGGATCTTGGTAAGGTGATCGCTGGACTGAGTGGTGCCCCTTCGCAGCAACGGCCAGCCTCGGCTCCTCCCGCAATCCCATCAACGTCATCGCAGCGTATTGTCGGTGGTGTTGCAGCGATCCCACAGCCAATTCGTGTTGGCAGTCCGGTAATCGTGCGTGCACAGAAGAACCCCGTGAGCTCGCTCACAGCGGGCAATCTTGCACGTCGCTGGAGCGACGTCCTTGAATCGCTCCCGGAGCATCTCGTGTTCGTGAAAGCTTCGGTAAAGCAGCAAATGCTCACCGTCGACTTCACGGATATCGGCATTGTGCTGCGTCCGCACGCCGAGATCGTCCATCATCGACTCATCGACAAGATCGCGGCACTTAAGACCCATCTCGCTGAGATGTACAACACACCGGTTGGTGTACAGCTCATCGAACCGCGCACTGCAGAGCGTGCAGCCGCGCAGGCATCAACTGATGCAACTCCAACAACGGAACCAGTGTTAGCGTCGGCGCAGTCAGAAGATCTGCTGCCAATCGAGCAAACCCTGATTGACTTGTTTAAGGCACGTAGGGCATCAGCGCCCGGGAAGTAAACGTATGGCACTCGCAGAAGGAACAAAGGCGCCCATGGTTTCAGGGGCGACTAATGGCAACGGTACGTTCTCAACGAAGGAATGCAAGGGGGCATGGACCGTCCTGTACTTCTATCCGAAGGATGCAACATCTGGCTGCACCGCCGAGGCGTGTGACTTCCGCGACTCGATGAAGCGACTCACAAAGCTTGGTGTGCGTGTGGTAGGTGTAAGCCCAGACAGTGTTGCATCACACGAGAAGTTCATCACGAAGTTTGATCTCAACTTTCCTCTCGTGTCGGATGAAGATCACGCCATCTGCGAAGCGTTCGATACATGGAAAGAAAAGTCGATGTACGGACGCAAGTACATGGGTGTAGAGCGCACAACGTACATCATCAACCCAAAGGGTGTGATTGCGAAGACGTATGAGAAGGTCAAGGTTCCGGGACACGTTGATGCAATCATCAGTGATCTCGCGGAGCTGGGCGCGTGATTGATACGCATGCGCATATCGATGTGAAGGACTTCGAAGAGGATCGCGACGCAATGCTCGAGCGCGCACGCGCTGCGGGCGTAACGGCGATCATCGTCCCAGACATTGAGCGCTCTCGTCGTGCGCATCTCAAAGCAATCGTTGATGCACATCCAGATCTGTACCGTGGTGTTGGGATTCATCCGCATCACGCAGGCGATATGACGCAGCAGGATCTCGAGGAGATCGCCGCACAGTGTACAGAGCCGAAGGTAGTTGCTATCGGTGAAATAGGTCTCGACTACTATTACGACTTCTGTCCGCCCGACGTTCAGAAGTTGTACTTTCGTGAGCAAATCCGCATTGCGAAGCAGCACAACCTGCCCATTATCGTGCACAATCGCGAATCGGATAGCGATGTGATGGAGATTCTTCGCGAGGAACAAGACGGGTCGCTTCGTGGCGTACTCCACTGTTTCTCGGGTGACGTTACCGTACTCGACCAAGCGATGGACCTAGGTCTTCATGTGTCGTTTACAGGCAACATCACCTTCAAGAAGTCTACACTGAACGACGTTCTGCTTCGTGTACCGCTCGACCGTGTTATGATCGAAACGGATGCACCATACATGACGCCCGTTCCACATCGCGGAACACGAAACGAGCCATCTTACGTCCGCCTCGTGGCGGAAAAACTTGCGGAGATTAAAGGTATGCCACTGTCAGAGATCATTACCACAACAACAGCTACTGCTCGTCGCTTCTTCGGAATCCTCACAGCTGTCGTTCTCTGTACGCTCGCAACGACTGCGCAACCGACACGTCCAAACGAGGATGACTACGAGAATGACATCGACCTTGAGATTGCGCTCGAGAACTACGAGCTTGATTCGATTGGATGGGCAAAGTATGTGAAGCCCCGCACGTTGGGCATTGGTGTAACGTTAGGATCAAACACCGTCGTTGAGCAGCAGACGTATCGTCAGCGCTACTTCCGTGCGATCCAGGGTACAACCACGCCGCAACGTTGGGAGAACTTCGAGGAAGAGAAGGGTCCGTCACGCTCGTTCTCCTACGACGGACTTGCCAGCTTTGGTGGCACACTGATGTATCAGCTTACGACGCGCATTGCCTTTGAGGGTACGTTTATCTACACGAAGAACGTTGGCGACCGCGAACTGTATGGTCTGGCACCGATCGAAACGGGCATCATCGAAGGCACAATGCTCTACTCGCTGAATCCCTACAACAAGGTCAACTTCGTCCCGCAAATCGGCGCAACCTATGCGACGCAGTCAGATGGACGGGTGTCGAATGCTCAAATAGGAATGAACATTGGTATGGGACTCGGCGTGAACATTCCAACAGCGATTGGTTTGTTCTATCCGATGGTGAACGTACGCTTCAACTTCATGTTCGGAACGCAGCGCGACGCGATCATCAACAGCTATCCTGTGATTGCAGGTGAGGATCAGCAGTACATCTCTGAGGATCCAAATCGTCCGGGTGTGTTCCTTCACTACAACCCAGCAAATCCATCGCAAGTCTCTGTCGATAAGGCCGATGTAACGACGATCTATTCTATCCCACGCTTGTCGATTATGTTCTTCCCGAAGTTCTAATACTCTCTGGGCGCACTCATGGCTATCATCCTATCCGGTACAGCACTTTCGACAGATCTCGCAACGATCCGTGCAACATCGACACCGATCGATGTGTTTCGTGCCGCTGTCAATCGGATTGGCATGCATTTAGCCGTCGAGACATCAAAGCATCTTCCCTCGCGCGATATCGACGTGACGACACCGCTTGAGACCACGACATGCTCGGTGATTCGCGGTGGTGTGGTGATCGTTCCGATTCTGCGCGCTGGATTAGGATTGCTTGATCCGTTCCTATCAATCTGCCCTGAGGCCTCGGTTGGATTCATCGGTCTCAAACGCGATGAGGAAACGCTGGCACCCCATGAGTATTACCGCAATCTTCCACCGTCCGACGAAGACACGACGTTCATCGTGATTGATCCGATGCTCGCAACAGGTGGAAGCATGACGGCAACGATTGCACTGCTCAAGAAGCTTCCGCATCACTGCATCATTGCGACCTGCTTGATTGCGTCGCCAGAGGGTGTTGCAACGATCACCGAAGATCACCCCGATGTTATGCTGGTGTGTGGCGCACTGGATCGTCAGCTCAACGACCAAGGCTACATTATGCCGGGGTTGGGCGATGCAGGCGATCGTCTCTTTGGCACAATCTGATCAAGAACCTGACAAATGTCAGGTTTTATCAGGTGGACTGCACTGTAGGTTTGATACAGTACATTGTTTCACCTGTCACTTGATACGGAGGCCGACATGACGATCTTTCACTTTGGCAAGCACGCTGTTCCATTTGCTGATGTTCTCAACATTAGCATGACGTATAAGTACCCGGACAGCGAGATCTATGTTGACCTAGAAATCAAAGGCGGAGCTCAGCTGAGCCTTAACCTTGCCGACTCCGTGATGTTCATGGAGCAGTTCACAAAGAAGATCCGCGAAACGAAGAATCTGTAAGGTATTCACGCACAGCACGCTCAAGTGCGTCGATATCATGACGCTGCGTGTGGAGATGCGCGCTGCACCGAAGAATTGGAACATTGAGCCATCGATGGACAACAACCTCGATGGCTCGCTCTGTATACAACCACTGCTTCATGTGGTCTGTGTTCACATCTGCTGGAAGAATCACCGTCGCCATTTGCAGCAACGGATCATGTCCGGTAACACGCATTGACTGCACGCCAGGAATAGCAACAAGTGCATCGTGCGCATACTGCGTTACGCCGCGACCATGTTCCTGTGCCCGATCCCACGGTTGCTGAGCCATCAGGTCGAGCGCAAATGGAACACTGAGGAACGGACTGTAATCACGGGTTCCAATGAACTCATGCTCAACATTGAGTGGCCCGTCTCCTGCCACAGGATTTCGCGCACCCCAACTCACAACAAGCGGGATGATCGTCTCCTGCAGGTGCGGAGCAACCCAGAGGAAGGCACTCCCCTTTGGCGTACACATCCACTTGTGACAATTCGCTGTGTAGACGTCAGCCTGCAGGGTTCCAAGATCAAGTGGGATATGGCCGGGTGAATGCGAACCGTCGATCACGGAGATGATTCCTGCCTTGCGCGCACGAGCACACAGCTCTTCAACCGGCAAGCGCAGTCCTGTTGGCGAGGTGATATGACTCAGGAACAACACCTTTGTCCGTGGAGTCACCTTCGACCAAACAATCTCCGCGATATCCTCGAGTGAGGGGGCTGGCATTGGTATCTCGGCGCGCACATAGCGCACACCCTTGCTAACGCAGTACTGCTCCCAAGCGCGATCGCATGCGCCATACTCATGATCTGTGGTGCAGATTTCATCGCCGTCTGACAACACATGCGACAACGCATGTGCTGTAACGTTTACACCAAAGGTGCTGTTGGTGACATACACCAAGTCCTTACCCTCAGCACCAACATATGCGGCAAGCGTATTGCGCGCGTGCAGCAGGTTGTCGATCGCCTCACGGAAGTACAGAACTGGCTGTGCTTCGAGACGTTCAATCCATCGACGTTGCTCATCGAGGATTGGACGCGGGCAGGCACCAAAGGAACCGTGATTGAGGAAGACGATGTCGTCGCGGAGAAGAAAATCCGACCGGTTCAGCATGCTACCTCACTTGATCATTGCGCGTACACTGCGATTTGCAATCCGTTGCATTGGTGTCGTATTCGCCTCAGCCGTTGATGGCTGGCGCACAATCGTAACATCAGCAGCACGCGCTTGAAGTAATCGTATTGCCGCGCGTGCACGACGTTCCATGAGTGCGTCGTTGTATTCGGTGTCACCCAACTCATCACTGCTGGCAATCAGAGTGATGCGCTTGCCAGCGGCAAGTGCTTCCTTGACACGACGTACTCCGTTGGGATTCGTCGTCGAGAATTCATCGTCATCAAAGTCGCAATAGCCAAGCAGCACTGTCTCGTCCTGAAGGTAGGTTGGCTGCACACGCACAGGAGCAAGATCCGTGGACGAGGCAGCGATCGTAACGTTAGCCGACGCGGTCGATGTCTTCGTCGCCCCCGTGCTGTCGACAACGGTGCACGTAACACGAAGTGCTTCGGTGGTTTGCAAGGCATTGGTCGTTGGAATCTGAACGCGATAGACAGGTCCATTTCCAAGAACGTCAACACGACGTCCGCCAAATGTTGCGCTCACGACCGATGTGCATGGTCCAGCCTCACACGTCAGGATGTGCATAATCGGAATTGCCACCTCACGCGTGCGGCGTGTCGTATCGCGTTGCACTACTGGCACAACCATCGGTACACGATCAATCAGGAATCGCACAGAGCGCTTTTCATCAGCAAGCTGTGGATGCTCAAAACCGCCGGTAACTTCTGTTCGCACCTCAATGCGCGACATTGCATCGAGGCCGAGCTGCGCAACTGCCCATGTAACGCGCTCGCGCGCGAGCTGCGCTGGCTCATCTGTTACTGCTGATCCGATAACAGTAATGCGAGCCGATGGATGCTCCGCGGCATATGCGCGAAGACCCTCGATGATGCGCTGCTGATACATGCCGACCTTCGACGTTGCATCATCAACTGGCATGGTACTTCCGGCCTGGAAAAACAGCACAGGTGCTGCTTCGTACACCGTCGCGGAAACTGTATTGTCGGAGCCAATCAACTCGATCACACCGTTCGTTCGCGGTGCTTCGATCTGGAGGTCGGAGCGCAGTTCGGCGATGCGCGGAGGTGGAGGTGGTGGTGGCACAACCGGTGGAGGTGGGGGCGGAGGAGGAACTGGCTTGGCGAGACGTACACGCAGATCTACGCCTGCACGCAGTGCATGGGCGCTCCATGATACCGTTGTGGCGATTGATGTGAGCGCACGCTGATACGTGATCGATGGTGCGATGGCAAGTGTTGGCGACAGTGCATACTCATAACTCACACCAGCCGTGATCGCTGCATACAGTCCGCTAGCATTTGGAATGTCGCCACTGCCAACATTCCGTGTACGCGATCCGTTTGCAAAGGTGTAACCGGATGCGGTAGGATCAACAAGTGTTTCCGATTGCTCGAATGTTGCGCCGAGTGGAATGCCTGACGTAAATCCGACGTTCACACGGAGTGGCATCTCGATTGGAAGTGGAAATGACAGATACGGCGATACGCCGAGAACTGCGTAACCAATCGAAAGATCATGACGTGCAATGCCACTGGTAACCGTCGACCCACCGATGATGTTGCCAATGAACTCATCTTCGCGCATCGAGGCTCCAAGAGCCTGATACGAAATGCGCGCACCGAGGTGCACTTGGCCGTCACCAATGCGCCATCCGAGGGGTGTTTCGATGCCACCGCCGATTGCAAACGAGAGGCCTGTGCCCGATGTGAACTCGGCACAGCAGCTTGGGATGGCCGAGATACGGCGCATCGAACCATCATGGAGCGAGAGTCCTGCCTCGATACCTCCGAAGAGTCGCAGTGGCAACAACGACGTATCCGATTGCGCGAGCACGGATGTACTGATGCTCATCAGTGAAACGAGCGCTGCAAGTGTTGTCTTCATCGTACCACCACCATGCGGGTTGTGGTTGTGTGCCCTGCTGAGCGCACAACGACGTTGTACACGCCGGCACCAAGACTCTGCGTTGTGAGTTGCATGTGATATGTGCCAGCCGAAGGCACTGTGACGATCTCACGCTGGACAACATCACCCTGCGTTGTCGTTACAACAACATCAAGTGTCATGTGCTCATCGGCGATCAACTCGAGTGCTGCACGATCCACAATTGGATTTGGGAGCACTCGAACGCGAACAAACGGCGAAGGATGGAGAATCCGTCGGGTAGGATCCGGGTTGTCGATCTTCAACAGACCCGACTCGTAGCGGACGGCCACGGCGGAACCAAAGGCTGCAGCGGTGGTGTCGAAGGCAAGCACCGAAGAGTCAATCTCGGCTAGTCCGGCTGGTCCGATAAGACGTGCAAGCACGGTATCGCGCTGGAAGTTTCCGGTAATACGGAAACGAATCAAACGCTGATCATTGACGACTTCTTGTGAGATGATATCTGCACTGCCGGCCGGACTCTCAATCGCTTGCGCAAGGAAGAGTCGTGGATTCACTATCAGTGTGCCTTCGAACGGACGAAGTCCATTGTAGGTAACGTTCTCTCCGAGAGATGCACGAAGTTCAATTGCAACCGAACCACGAGGGTCTGCCGAAACACGCGGCGCGCGCACAAGCGCTGATCCAGTGTACGCTGCAAGACGAATTCCAACCGACGAAGCGCACGGCACAAAGGCAAAGTCCATACGATCCGTCTGACGGATTGCGCCGCCTGTATACTGGATGCGAAGCTGTACCGAATCACCCGATGGAATTGTAAGCGGCAATGGCGTGAGCAACACAAACGGCGCACCATTCGGCAGCGAAGCTGCGTTCAACGTGACGGCGTTTGCAGAGCGATTGCCAAGCGTCACGGTACGCTCGGTGACCTCAGGAATGAATGCAAGTGTTGGGTGACTAATCGCAATGTCCGCACCGGCGCCATATCCATACACGCGGATCCTACGCGTAACGTTGGTTTGTCCCGCGTACGAGATCACAACATCATCGGTATCGTTACCCAAGCGACGTGGTGTGAAGAGCAACTCGATCTGCTGTGTTGCACCAGGTGCGAGAGTTGTGCCTGGCGTTATACCGCGAATACGAAACTGTGTTTGCGTGCCCTTGCGCATCGTGATGCCATCGATCACCACCGGAATAGGATCGTCATTCCGTACGATCGCAATCGAACGACGTCCGGTATCTGCTACACATACTTCACCAAAGTCTGTCTCATCGCCCGACAACGTGAGCGCGCGATCGACGCTGGTGATGAAGAACGGTATGCGGAAGCGTGTTTCGCATGCCTGAATCTCAAGCGTATCGACGAGGCGTCCGGTATCAAGCGGGACGGCACGGAAGCGCAAACCGAGGCATGCACCCGGAAGAACTGTGTCGTTTTCAATTGGGTCGAGAAGCGTTAGCCAGTTGTTGCGGAACAACGTACCGTATGTAAACACAGCCGGAACAACGCCTGTATTACAAATGGTCGCCGAGATGATCGTATCAACACGTGTTCCGATATAGTGACGTCCGACAGAGATCTCACGAATCTGCATATCGAGTGGCACGATGCGGAACGTGGTATCGCTGCGATCTTCCTCTGGCGAAATGATGCGACGCAGGAGAACGTTATCGACTTGATCTCTTGAACACGAAGCGAGTGTTGATCCATCCGGACCATACTCGATGTCGCGAAGGATGTTGCTGTGGCCCGGCATGCCGAGGATCGGACCTGCGATTTGACGATTGACGATGTCGTACTGACGAATCTGGGGCTGACCCTCGAAGCCCATCGTGAGGAATGTCTCACTCTGGTTAAAGGTCAGTCCAACAGTGTTAAGTCCTTCACGATACGCAACACGAATCAGCGCATCCTGTTTGGTGTCGTAGATCAGCGTGCGCTGCTCCATCGGACCGTTGCCCTTGCCTGGATCTGCGCTGCCACCTGGACCAAGATTGGCTGCTCCGCCGATGACGACAAGACCAGCCGTGGACGTTGATGCAACCGTATATGGTGCAGGCCCTGCATTGCGTGCAAGGTTTGTGCGATACCGAGAGAGTTCCGTACGTGTGGTTGTGTTGTACCGTACGATATCTCCATCAATCAACGCAACCGTGAGTACACCATCGGCAAACGTTGCCGCAGACGATGGTGCCGAGAGGATGATTGATTGATCTTCCGTTAGCGTTGCTGCATCGTAACAGCGAACACGACCAGCAGGAGCACCAACAACCAGAACACGGTCGCCCGTTGTACTCGAACCAACTTCGATCACATTTGGCATGTCAATGTCTGCGCGCGCAATCGGTGTTGCACCACCAGCATTGAAGATCTGGAGTTGATCACGTTGAGGCGCAGCACGATCTAACACGGCAGCAATGTTGCGCGTAGATCCGAGATACGTCAAACGGCTGATCTTCGTCACTGGTGCTACGGCGCCTTCGGTAACGAAGGTGTTCGCAACAGAACCTGTAACAACGTCATACTCAAGAATCAGTCCGGACTCATAGCTCACAGCGAGATAGCGTCCATCTGCACTGAATGTGAGGTTCGTTGCTGGCGACCGCTCACCGCGAAGCCAACGAGCTCCGCTGGCTCCCTGCTTTTGATACACACGAATGCGTGCGTTCGACGTGTAGGTATTCGGAACTGTCCACACGATTGATGAATCAGTCGTTGAATCAATCAGGTTCCACGTTTTGCCGTTGTCAGGACTAAACTCTACGTGCGCATAGAAGCCTTGAATGGCTCCCTTCCATCGGATCGGGACTTGCTGACATGGCGTAACGTTTTCGCCACCGTTTGGCGTGAGTACGCGAAGCACGGGAATTGGTTGATACGACGGGGTGTTGGCAAACACCATCACGTTAAAGGTCGAGCCCCCTTCATACACGACTGTCAGCACATCGCTGATTGCACCGCTTGTTTTCGGCGAACAGATCAGGTCGAGACGATAATCGCCGCCTGGCTCGATTGTCGTTGGAGGCGGCTTTGTGCCATACGTACCCTTCCATACCACGCGGAAGTTCGACGACGCACTCTTGATTGTATCGATGCGCACATTGCGTTCGACGCCACGTGCGTCCTTCGTTGAACCCATCGCCTTGACGTTCAGCTTGATGAGCTTCTCCGTGCCAACAGCGACATCGCCGTAATCAATGAAGTATGGAACCCGGCGGAACGTGCTATCAAGCAGAATCACACTCGCACCACGGGTAGCGGTAAACCCACTCAGCGGCACCGTGATTGTACCAACATCGCCATTAGAAATCCCGTACATCGACGATGTTTCCGCTTCTCCAAACGAAGAGGTTGAGTAGCGCGCCGTGTAGAGTCCGGGTGCTTCCTGCGTGAGCGAGTCGATCCGGATGTAGCGATTGACTTCGAGGACGAACACATCCTTTGCGGAGAGGGTAACTGGTTGACCAGCCCTCGTTGCGCGGAATCGCACACGGAGTTGCGGGTACGCGCTGTAATCGACATGCGAACCGACACCAGGAATTGTTGCTGGAGTCATGGTCATCTGCGCATGTGCTTCAGGTATCCCAAGCAACATGATGCAAGCTATTGCGAGCAGCACACTGGGAACGCTGATGCGAAGTCGATGAAACACGTTGGTATTCAGTAGAGACATTGGGAACGGTAAAGATGACGCGGTACCATCAAGAGTTACACCTTGATGTACACCTTAGGATCAAAGCGATCCAGAAATTCAACAACCACTGGATCGGTTGTTGATCGTAGCTCGGCGACAGTGCCAGCGAACTGAACACGTCCACCATCGAGCATGATGACGTAGTCGGCGATGTTGTACACGCTAAACATGTCGTGGGTGATCACGACCGATGTTACGCCCTGCGTTTCAGCAACATATCCTACGAGATCGTCGATCTGCTGTGATGTCACTGGGTCGAGTCCGGTAGTTGGTTCGTCGTAAAAGATGTACGACGGTTTACCCACCAGTGCGCGTGCAACGCCAACACGCTTTTTCATTCCTCCCGAAAGGTCGCTTGGCTTCTTTGATGCGAGGCTTGCGAACTCGCGTTCGAACACCTCTGGAGATGTTGTCGAAGGGTCGGGTACAAGGCCCACGGCGCTCAGAACACGACGTCCCTCGGCCTGGAGCAGTTCTTCGTCTTCCTCACCATGCTCGACCAAACCGATGATGACGTTTTCATACACGGTAAGCGAGTCGAACAGCGCTGCACCTTGAAACACATAGCCGATGCGACGGCGCAACGAGAACATTTCCTTCTTCGAGAGCTTCGAAACATCATGTCCGTCGATCTGCACAGTTCCGTCGTCGGCTGTGAGCAGACCCACGATATGCTTCAAGAGCACGCTTTTACCACAGCCCGAGCGTCCAATCACACAGGTTGTCTTCCCGTTGGGAATTGCAAGATCGACGCCATTGAGAACAACCTTTGTTCCAAACGCCTTACGGAGTCCGCGGAGTTCGATCATGAGGCGTGTGGCTCCTGCATACGACGCTTGATGACGTCGAGCGTGCCTGTTGGGATTGCATCAATCAAGCGACGCGTGTACGCATCCTGTGGAGCATCGTAGAGTGCATGTGAGGCATTCATTTCGACAATCTTGCCGGCATTCATCACAGCAATGCGATCGCTGATGAACTTCACAACAGAGAGATCGTGCGAAATGAAGATGTAGGTCAGATTGAACTCATCTCGCAGGTTCACGAGCAGGTTGAGCACTTGCGCCTGCACCGATACGTCGAGCGCACTCACGCTTTCATCGCAGATCAAGAGCTTCGGCTTCAATGCCAGCGCACGTGCGATACAGATACGCTGACGCTGTCCGCCGGAAAACTCATGCGGATAGTTTGAGAAGTGTCGCGGGAGGAGGTTGACCTTATCGAGCAAGTAGAGCACATGCTCCTTACGTTCAGCGTCGTTGGCACCGATTCCATGAACGGTGAGTACTTCCATGATCGCACTTCCGACACTCAACCGCGGATTGAGTGATGAGTAGGGATCTTGGAAGATGATCTGAAAATCCTTCCGCATGTGCTTGAGGTCGCTTGCTCCGAGAGCACGCACATCACGTCCGTCGAAGTGCACAGTACCGCCCGTTGGTTCGACAAGGCGAAGAATAGCACGTCCAGTGGTGGTCTTACCGCAACCCGACTCGCCTACCAGACCCAATGTCTCGCCCGGCTTTACATCGAAGGATATTCCATCGACGGCTTTAACGTATCCGGTGGTCCGACCGAGCAAACCGGTCTTGATCGGGAAGTGAACTTCGAGGTTTTGTACATCAAGGAGCGGCTTTGTTGCCGCAAGCGCTGCTGTGCGTGCAGCGATTTCTTCCGCACTGAACGATAGTTCGTGCACAAGTGTATCGACGCGCTCGGTTGTCTTAATCGTGATTTCGCCCGACTCCGATTCCTCCATGAAGTCGCGCACCGTTGGAAGCACTTTGAGCTTCGTGTCAAGGCGTGGACGGCATGCGAGCAAGCCCTTCGTGTACGGGTGTTGCGGATCTTCAAAGATTTGCAGCACGGGACCTGCCTCGACGATCTTGCCCTTGTACATCACGATCACGTCATCAGCGATCTCTGCGATCACACCAAGGTCGTGCGTGATGAACATCATCGACATGTCATGCTTCTTCTGCAGGCCGCGCATCAAGTCGAGAATTGTTGCCTGCACTGTTACATCAAGCGCTGTCGTTGGCTCGTCGGCAATCAATAGCGCTGGATTGCACGACATTGCCATTGCAATCATCACGCGCTGCTTCTGTCCGCCCGAAAGCTGGTGCGGATACGACGTCATCATCTGTTCAGGGCGCGGAAGCTTCACCTCGTTGAGCAAGTGCAGCGCACGAGTACGAGCTTCTTCCTTACTCACCTGTTGGTGGAGTCGTATTGCTTCAATGATCTGATCGCCGCAGGTGAAGACCGGGTTGAGCGACGTCATCGGCTCCTGAAAGATCATGGCAATCTTGTTGCCACGGTAGGATCGCATCTTCTCCTCAGGGAGCGTCAACAGATCGGTTACCGATCCATCCTTCTCATGGAACAATGCCTGTCCACCGGTGATCTTGCCAGGGGGCGTTTGGATCAGCCGCATCACACTCAGACTCGTCACGGACTTGCCGGATCCAGACTCTCCGACAATGCCGAGAGTGCGGCCCTTATGCACCGTGAAGGAGACGTCGTTTACCGCTTTGACGTTGTAGACGTCGGAGCGGAATTCGGTAACGAGGTTGCGAACCTCAAGAAGTGGATTCATACGGGTCAAAGATACCGAACGGACGGCTGCGAACGCAGTGCTTTGCGGGCTGTCACCCAGAGATAGACAGTGGACCCAATCCGGCCCACAGCCATTGCGGTGGCAGCCGCCATCGCCCCCTGCAGCGACGTGGTTGAAACAAGGATCACCATCACAAGCGCAATCCCCGAAACCTCAAGGGCTGTTGAGATGGCAACCTTCACATTCTGACGTGCAGAAATCAGCACGGAGCGGTGCAGAGAATAGGCAACTGCAAGACTCGGCAGGACAATCAACACCATTGTTGGGGGTATTGCGAACCCTGTGAGCAACGGATTGAGTCCGTAGGCAACCTCGAAGAGCACATCCAACAGAGGCGTAAAGGCGATTGCCACCAGGGCAGCCGTTGTCGCGAGCATGATCCACACACCCACACGACGCACCACCGCATACCCCTCAAATCGCTGTCCGATCAAGGCCACACCAACTTCTTGGTACGAGAATCCAAAGCTTCGGAAGAAGAACACGAACGAGTCTACCACCGGCAGAACAGCCAGCGACTCAATCGCGTTGGGCATCCGGCTCATGAACGTTGCGAGCATCGGCGTGACCACGAAGCCGATCGCAGAGGTCGCAGCAAGGGGTAGCCAGAACTTTGTGATCTCGCGCATTGTGGCAGGGGGCTGACTCGACGGTGGCTGATGCGCATAGGCTTTAATGGCCTCGCGCGCCATGTACCGCGTTGCCATTGCTTCAAGGATCACCGCCGTGGTTAGGGTAACGGTTCCGACGATCACGCCTGGAATCGTGCCGACCATCAACAGGATGAGGCCGACAACGACGATGGTCACGAGGCGCATCACTGTGCCGTACGCTACTTGTCGCGTAAAGCCATGCCGAATCATAATACCCTGATAGAATCGGCGGTATCCAATTGCCCCTGGCCATGGAATCAAGCATACCAAGCCCCAATACATGGCTGCCTCCACTTCAAGGGGCAGATCGATCACATACAAGGCTAACACGTCGTACACCGGCGGAATCGTCACGAGGATCATACCGAGTGTGACGCCGATATTAACACGCCGAGTGAATCGCCTGAGCATGTCCATCGATGCGGCATCACGTGCCAGAGCAACCGACGTAGAGAGGAGCTGGATGACGGGTGACTCGATGAGCATGGCAAGGGCCAATGCCACGCCGTAGGCCGCAAGGTTAACGGCATCGAAGGGCAGTCGGGCAATGGCAGAGGTAAGGATTGGTCCCTCGATGGACATCATCATCCATGTCAGACTCAGCGGAATCCAGAACCGCAACACATCGCGTGGAGATTTCATTGTGCAAATTAGCCCCCATGACGTTTACAGAACATCAACGCGCGCCACGCATCATGAACTGGATCATGCTGGGAGCCGGCGCGATAAGTCTCGGATTCATCATCTTCACTGCTGCGTTGCTTGCCCTCGATGGACAGGCAGCGTTCGTTCTGGATGAGTTACTGATACCTCTCGGTCTCCACGTTGTGATCTTTGGATTCGTGTGGGTTGTGATGTGGCGGTCGACACTCCATATCGACATTACCACCGAGAGTGTTCAGGTGCGGTTTGCGCCATTTCATCGTACACCTCGGACATTCGCGTGGAATGACGTTGAGCGCGTGATTGTGCGACCGGTGAATCCATTCGGTGAGTTCGGCGGCTGGGGTATCCGGTGGAACTTCTCGAAGATTACTGGCTATGTGTGGCGTGGTAAGACCGGTATTGATCTTCGCATGCGTGATGGACGTCGCATCGTGATCACGATAGAAGACATCGCAACGGCAAGCGATGTGATTCATGCCGTAGTGCCTACGGGTGTGGAGTATGAACAGCGAATTCCCGCATTGATGCACTAACATGCTCGCGCAATCGGCGTAGTTTTGCAGCATGATCCGTACAGTCGCAACCCTTGCCCTCGTGAGCATGCTCTGGGGGACTACCTCCCGTGCAGCAGACACCGTCCGTGTGTGCACGTATAATCTGCTCAAGTTCTCACAAGCCAATGAAGACGGACGTTTGCCGCAGTTCCGCCGCATCCTTGAAACGATACGTCCGCACGTAATCGTTTGCCAAGAGGTTATCGACGGTACAACGGTTCCCCTGTTCATCTCTGATGTACTCACATGGGGGTCGTATGGATCAACGCCCTTTATCGACGGACCCGACTCCGACCATCTGGTGTTCTTCGATCAGACGAAGTTTGATCTGGTTGGAACACGGATCATCCCAACTGAACTGCGCAACATCCTCGAAGTAACGCTCGCACTCCGTCCGCACGACAACACAATAGCCGACACCGTTGTTGTCTACTCGGTGCACCTTAAGGCATCCGATAACTCATCAGATGCTGCCCAGCGTGGACGTGAGATCAACAACGTGCTGAAGTCTATGTCGGCACAACGCAACGTGATCATTGCTGGCGACTTCAACATCTACGGTACGTCCGAGGTAGCCTACACTGCATTAACGGGTCCCACAGCGCCACGCAAGTTTGTCGACCCAATTGGAGCAAACTGGCGACGCAACGCGGCTGAGTTTGCAAGCATCTATACCCAAGCCACACGTCTCACGAATGTCTCGGGTTGTGGTGGCGGAGTTGATGGTGGCATCGATGACCGATTCGACTACATCTTCCTGAGTACAGAACTCTCTCCGCGTTTGATCAGCAACTCATATACGGTGTTTGGCAACGATGGTCGGATACGATTCAACAAGTCCATCGATGATCCTGTGAACACAAAGGTCTCGGCCGACATAGCACAAGCGCTCAAGTGCGCTTCTGATCACCTTCCCGTGTACACCGACATCGTTCTCGGTGATCAGGAGGCAAGTATTGCAACAGGTGCCGAAGATTCCCCTCTGAGTGTGCAGTGGCAAGCCCCCTACCTCACGCTTCGCGGCGTGCAGGAGAACGTGCTCTACAGCGTGTACACAGTCAATGGCAAGCACATTGCCAACGTACGATCACGCTATGCAACGGCACGTGTAATGTTGGGCGCACTTTCGTCAGGCACCTACATCGTATCAGGCGGAACGACGTCTGTGCGGTTTGTTGTCGCGCGGTGATTACTGACCCAGCAACCAGGCAAAGATCAGCGGTGCCACGATCGTTGCATCCGACTCAACGATAAACTTTGGCGTGGTGATGTCGAGCTTGCCCCACGTGATCTTCTCGTTCGGAACAGCACCTGAATACGAGCCGTAGGACGTAGTGCTGTCGGAGATCTGGCAGAAGTACGACCAGAACGGAACGTCATGCCATTCGAGATCTTGATACATCATTGGGACAACGCAGATTGGGAAGTCGCCGGCAATACCGCCGCCAATCTGGAAGAAGCCAACGCCCTTACCCGATGAATTTGCGCGATACCAGTCCGTCAACCACACCATGTAGTCGATGCCACTCTTCATTGTGGTGGATGTGAGTTCACCCTTGATGCAGTACGAAGCGAAGATGTTGCCCATCGTCGAGTCTTCCCAACCTGGGCAGACGATGGGGAGATTCTTCTCGGCTGCAGCAATCATCCATGAGTGCTTCGGATCGATCTCATAGTACTGTTCCATTTCGCCACTGAGCAGCATCTTGTACATGTACTCATGTGGGAAGTACCGCTCACCGGCATCTTCGGCAGCTTTCCACTGCTTCACGATGTGCTTCTGAATACGACGGAACGCTTCCTCTTCAGGGATGCACGTATCGGTAACACGGTTGAATCCACCCTCAAGCAAAGCCCACTCGTCCTGTGGTGAGAGGTCCCGGTAGTTCGGCACGCGACGATAATGCGAGTGCGCCACCAAGTTCATGATGTCTTCTTCCAGGTTCGCACCCGTGCACGAAATGATCTGCACTTTGTCCTGACGGATCATCTCCGCGAGCGAAATGCCAAGCTCGGCGGTACTCATCGCACCGGCAAGCGTGATCATCATCTTGCCACCTTCGGCAAGATGCGTTTCGTACCCCTTGGCTGCATCGACCAGCGCTGCAGCATTGAAGTGACGGTAGTTGTGTTCGATGAACTGGGATATTGGACCGCGTTGCATTGATGTCTCCGTTGATGGCGTGCAAAACTATACATTTGCTTTCATGGTACCTGCAACACCTTCACAACGTGTCACCGCGATCGCCACAGCACTCCTTGCTGTTATCGGCGCCGGCGTAGCAATGCATGAGCTCAGCGGGATTCTCATCCCCTTCATTTTAGCAGGGTTCTTGTCGATTCTCTACAAGCCGCTCGTGCATTTCCTGCGCTCGAAGCACATTCCTATGGCTATCACGCTGTTGATCGTCCTCGGCATCACAGCCGGCGCGCTGTGGGGGGTGTATATGATCGTTGCCGTTGGGATCGACTCGTTTACCGACAAGCAGGACTTTTATACGGTCCAGCTGAAACATGTGCTCACCAACTTCGAGAGTACGCTTGGGTCGGTTCTCCATGGTATGGGGCAACGCGGAACCTTCCGGTTCGAAAAGCTTATCACTGCTGAGTCTGTCACTGGAATTGCAACAGCTCAGGTGTATACACTCCTTTCGCTCCTCAGCGATGGCGTAATGGTCCTGCTGTATTTGGTCTTCATGCTCAGTGCGGGAGATGCATTCCCGACAAAGATCAGAGCGGCGTTCCCGGGCGAAGGAGAATCGCCAGCCCTTGTGATGTTCCAAACGCTGAACTCACGCGTTCGCAAGTATCTCCAGGTGAAGACCCTCTTTAACGTGGTGAACGGACTCGTCACATGGGGTATCCTCGAGCTCTTTGGCGTCGACTTCGCTCCATTGATCGGACTCCTTACGTTCCTCTTCCATTACATTCCGAACATTGGATCGGTTATTTCAACGGGCATTCCGGGCTTGGTCTACCTCCTCCAAACCAATGACCTCAAAGAGGTTGCCATCCTGATGTTGATTCTGGTAATCGTGCAAAACGTGATCGGCAATGTGATCGAACCAAAGGTCATGGGTGATACCCTCGAGCTGAGTCCAGTCGTTGTGCTCTTTTCTTTGATCTTCTGGGGTTGGATGTGGGGTGTCGTAGGCATGATCCTCTCGATCCCAATTATGTCGGTTGTAAAGGCTCTCCTGGAATCCGTGCCTGCTACGCGACCCATCGCGATTCTCATGGGTAGTTCGTACTCTGCACAAACACCGGATGAGGCTGCGGCGAAGTAACTTTGCTGCATGCGAATTGAGGTATGCGACGCAACGGTTGCCTATGATGGCATTCCGACACTCCATCAGACATCTCTGACTATCGAGCCAGGGAGCATTGTGCTTTGCACCGGCCCAACGGGGGCTGGCAAGACGACGCTTCTCCGCTTGTTGTATGCCGACTTGGTCCCGACGACTGGAAGTGTGCTCATCGATGGCGTACAGACGTCAGCAATGTCCCCGGCACAACGTCGTGCGATGCGTCTGCAACAGGGCATCGTCCAGCAGAACTGCCTCCTCGTATCGGATTACACAGTGTTTGAAAACGTTCTGATGCCATACGCCGTGCGCGGAGTATCCAAGGACGAGGCGCATCGGGCGTGTTTGGATCTCTTGGCAGACCTCAACATCAGTTATGTGCGGAACAAGTATCCGCATCAACTGTCAGGGGGCGAGCGGCACCTTGTTGCACTTGCACGAGCATTGTCGTCGAAGCCAGACGTCCTGATTGCTGATGAGCCCACAGGCACGCTTGATGATGCAACAAGTGCGCAGGTTGCACGCATGCTGCATACACGTCATCATGCCGGGATGACCATGGTGATCTCGACACACAGTCAGAATTTTGTGAACGCCTTCCCAACAGCAACTGTATGTTCGGTCATTGATGGAACCGTACGCATGACGCCACCGCCGCAAGGAGCAGAGATATGACGCGCATCGCACTCATCGGCTATGGCGCAATGGGCAAGGAGCTCGAATTGCTTGCTTCGGCACACGGTTGCGAGGTTGTTGCAATCTTTGATGTGGATCGTCCACTAACCAAGACATCTGAAGCATCCTTCGACGTAGCCATTGATTTCAGTCTACCACATGCCGTCGTCGACAACGTGCGCACACTTGCCCATCTGCAGCGTCCAGTTGTGATTGGCACAACGGGATGGTATGCCGAGCTGCCTGACGTGACGTCGATCGTGAACTCCGCCGGCATCGGTTGTGTATGGGGCTCGAACTTCAGTGTTGGTGTGCAGATGTTTCTGCGGATCGTCCGCGCTGCTTCAATGCTGGCCAATGATGCACCCGAGTACGACGTGATGGTGCACGAGTGGCATCATCATCGCAAGAAGGACAGTCCGAGCGGTACAGCAATCGCCATTGCATCAACGATCGTCGACGAGATGGACCATAAGCATTCAATGGAAATCGAGACACAGCACGATCGCATTAATCCGTACGCGCTTCATGTTACGTCGACACGTGGTGGCGACGTGATTGGACGTCACATCGTCACCATCGACAGTCCATTCGATACCATCGATCTTGTTCATAACGCAAAAAGTCGTCGTGGCTTTGCGCAAGGGGCTCTCCTTGCTGCATCATGGATTGCTGGACGTAAAGGCGTGTACGATTTCACCGAGATTTTCCCAGAGGTACAGGCATTCGCGCGTTCGTCATCATAATCAGTGTTCTGCTCGCCGTGTCTGTCTTTGCCGTACGTGCAGGCGAACAACAACGCGATGGTACTCTGCGCTTTGATCCGCCCGTTGTGTCGGTCGTGCGCGACTCCACAGGGTATGTGCAGGCAATGGTACGCGTGTACAACCCCGCAGGCGATACGATTCGCCTCACCAACATCAAGGGCTCCTGTGGTTGCGCCAACGCTTCCGTGCAACGACCAATGATGCACGACAGCACACCGGCGAGAATCTACCTGGCTATCAACGCAAAACACTTTACCGACTCCCTCAACTACGTTGACTACACCATCGATCACACAGGTTCTAGCACGCCTGCTACCTACCGTGTGGTGGTGCGACTACCCAAGGAACAACGCAAATGAACTACTGGCTCGTAAAGTCCGAACCGGAAGTGTACTCGTGGGAACAGTTTCTCCGCGATAAGAAAACGTTTTGGGATGGCGTGCGCAACTACCAAGCGCGCAACAACATGCAGGCGATGGCAAAGGGCGACCGCGTGATGTTCTATCACTCGAGTGATGTAAAAGCCGTCGTTGGCATTGCGGAAGTAGTGAAGACAGCCTACCAGGATCCCACGACAGATGAGACTGCATGGGTTGTGGTTGATCTTAAGCCTGTGCGCCCCCTGGCCACACCAGTGACACTCGCGACCATCAAGGCAACGAAGGGCTTCGACAACATCGCCCTTGTGCGACAGGCACGACTGAGCGTTCTCCCGCTCACACAAGCTGAGTTTGAAACGATTGAGAAGCTTGGCAGTAAGGGCTGATTAGCCGCGAAGAGCCTTCTTCAGAAACTCTACATCCTGACGCACCTTGCGATCGGTGTCGATGTAGTTCAGAATCTGCTGACACGAGTGAAGTACCGTCGTGTGATCACGTCCACCAAAGTGCATACCAATGCTCTTGAGCGAAGTCTGCGTGAGTTGCTTGGCGAGGTACATACACATCTGACGTGCGAGAACGATCTCGTGCTTGCGCGTCTTGGCTGAGAGTAGTGTTGGCTCGATACTGTAGTACGCCGACACTTCCTTCTTGATCTCATCGATGGTGAGCGTACGCGCCATCGCCGAGCTCGATACGCCACGGACCACGTCCTTTGCGAGTTCAAGCGTTAGTTCGCGGTTGTCAAGCGACACCTTGGCGAGCAACGAAATCAGGCAACCCTCAAGTTCACGCACACTCGACGTCACGTGACGTCCGATATACTCGAGAATGTCACCAGGAATGTCCATGCCTTCTTCCATGCTCTTCTGCTGGAGGATGGCAATACGCGTCTCAAGATCTGGTGGCTGAACGTCGGTAATCAGACCCCACTGGAAGCGGGAGATCAGACGCTCGTCCAGGTCGGCAAGATCCTTTGGTTGCTTGTCCGATGTCAGGATCAACTGCTTGCCTTCTTGGTGCAAGGCATTGAACGTGTGGAAGAACATGTCCTGCGTCTTTTCCTTGCCACCAAGGAACTGGATATCGTCAACAATCAACACGTCGACGCCGCGGTAGAAGTTTGTGAACTCCGGTACCTTGTTCGTCTGAATCGCATTGATGTACTCCATTGTGAACTTCTCAGAGTTCGTGTAGAGCACGCGAGCGTTTGGATTGCGCTGCAGCACACGATTGCCAATCGCTTGGACAAGGTGTGTTTTACCAAGTCCGGTCGGACCGTAAATCACGAGCGGATTGAACTTCGTCTTGCCAGGATTATCAGCTACAGCGATACCTGCCGACGATGCGAGCTGGTTGTTCTCGCCACGGATGAAATTGTCGAAGGTGTAGCGCGGATTGAAAAACGTTGGGTAGTGGGTTACCTGCGTTGTACGCTGTGCTTGTGGCACCGACTGTGGCTTACCATCAGCGAACGGAAGCGCTGGCTGGCTTGCGCCACGCAGAGCAGGAAGCTTCACCGTGCGCTGTGACGGTGTTGCAGCATTCTCGTCCACCACAACTTCAAACTGCAGCTTTGACTTTGGTCCGAGCACCTTTTGGACCGTCTTGTTCAGGAGTGATGCATAGTGTTGCTCGATCCACTCAAAGAAGAAGTGGCTCGGAAGTTCAAGCGTAAGCGTACTACCATCCCACTTTACTGGGCGCATCTTCTCGAACCACGTCTTGAAGACCTGGTCTGACACATTATCACGAATGATCATCAGACACTGCGACCACAGTGTCTCTGCATCCGTCGATCCGATTGTCGATCCGGCACGACCCATAGCCTTCGTGCTCGTGGTAGAAACGCCGCGTTGAGCATCTGCGGCAAACAAATTCAGCGTATCACTCTTTTTCACCCAACAATCCTTCCACCGCACAACGGCGATAGGTTAACGCATCATGTTTGAGCGGTGATGTTGACCGGCCGTGTCGCCCCGAAAAGCCCCAACGACTATCTGGCCACCCAACATTACCGACCGGTTATGTACCGGGGGTGCAAAAATGATTTCCACACCCCATCATGACAAGGGAAAAAGTTGGTTCATGTGAACTTTTTTTCCTTGCATTTGTGCGTAACGCGCTAAGTCGATACAACTGCTCGACATTTACCCAACCAACCCCCTAGGGAGGGGTGTGAATAGTACAACGCGTGGCGAAGTCCTCCGTATCTTTGCGCTCCATCACACGCACGCCCCCTCAATGTCGACACAGAACGAGTCCACGAGCGCCGAACCGCAAGAAATGGGCTTTCTCGAGCATCTCGGGGAGCTTCGGGTACGACTATTCCGGGCAGCTGTGGGCGTTGTGATTGCCTGTGGCATTGTGGGCTACTTCAGCGACCAGGTCATCGAGTATGTCCTGCTCAAACCTGCAGGTGGCCTAACGCTAATCAACACTGAACCTTTTGGGCAGACATTCTTGTTCTTCAAGGTGATTGTCCTGTGCGGTCTGATCTTGGCCTTCCCATGGGTGCTTTACCAGCTGTGGGGCTTTGTTGCTCCTGGTTTGTACATCACCGAACGTCGGTGGGTTGGACGCATAACGATTCTGACGTCGCTGTGCTTCATCGCTGGTGTTGCGTTTGGATACTTCCTGCTGATTCCGAGCATGACCTCGTACATCAACGATTTCACGCTTGGGGGTCAGACGGAGGGAGTGAAAAACTTCATCAATGTGGGAAGCCACTTCAGTTTCATCGTCAACATGTTGCTGGCGTCGGGGCTGATTTTCGAGTTACCCATGGTGACCTTCGTGATGGCGCGCCTCGGCTTTGTGACAGCGGCGATGATGACCAAGTACCGACGTCATGCAATCGTTGTCATCCTGATTCTGGCAGCAGTCATCACGCCATCTCCTGATCCCGTAACACAACTCATGGTAGCGTTTCCATTGTGGATCCTCTACGAGATCAGTGTCGTGATCGCAAAGTTCACGAACCCTTCACCTCAACGGCAATCGTAATGTCCATTCGCACGATCAGCGAGCCCGTCGCCAACGAACTCGAGAAGTTTGACGGATACATGCGTGAGCAGATGCGCTCGCGTGCAGCGCTGCTGGACACTGTCGTGCGGTACATCCTTCGCCAACGTGGTAAGCGCGTGCGTCCTGCGCTTGTGTTTCTCGCAGCAGGTGCGTGCGGAGCCATCACAGATCGCGCCTACATTGGCGCCGCCATGGTAGAGCTTCTGCACACTGCAACATTGGTCCATGACGACGTGGTGGATCAATCGGACGAGCGACGTGGCATGGCCTCGATCAATGCTGTCTGGAAGAACAAGGTTGCCGTGCTCGTTGGCGACTACCTGCTGTCGAAGGGCCTTCTGATTGCTGTTCACAACGGTGAGTTTGACTACCTGCGCGTGACCAGTGAGGCTGTCCGCCGGATGAGCGAAGGCGAGCTGCTGCAGATCCAGAAGAGCCGTCAGAAGACAATCGACGAAGAAACGTACTTCAAGATCATCTCCGATAAAACCGCATCGCTGATCTCGACATGCTGCGAAGTGGGAGCGATTGCAGCAACTGATGATGTAGCTGTGCGCGCAGCCCTTGCCTCGTTTGGCGAGTACGTGGGCCTGGCATTTCAGATTCGGGACGACGTGCTCGACTACACGAGCCGCTCAAGTATCCTTGGCAAGCCGGTGGGCAATGATATCCGCGAGGGTAAGATTACGCTTCCGTTGTTGTACGCAACGCAGGATGCCCCACGGGGTGAGTCTCGCGATGTGATCGCGATCGTAAAGTCCCGCCGTGGTAATCGAAAGGACGTCAACGCCGTTATGGCCTTCGTAGAACGGTACAAGGGCGTCGAGCGGGCGCAAGCCAAGGCTGCGGAGCTCCAACACCAAGCAATCTCGTCACTCGTCATTCTGCCAGATTCAGTCTACAAATCAGCGCTGATCGACTTTGCTAACTTTGTCGTGACACGTACGACGTGATCGATTTCCCTCGGAGGATTTCATGAACATGCAAGCTCCAACATCGTTTAGTGGTGTTCTCACCGCTGACGTTATTCGCACCTATGTCCAGCGCGTGTACGCATGGATGGTTGGTGGACTCCTCGTTACGGGCGTCACAGCCTTTGGCGTATCGACATCCGAGACACTCATGGCTGCCATCTTCGGCACGCCATTGATGTGGCTGATCATGCTCGCTCCGTTGGGCATGGTGTTCTTCCTGACGATGCGCATTGATCGCATGCAGCCAAGCACGGCTGCCGGTACGTTCCTTGCCTATTCGCTGGTCAACGGCTTGTCCTTCAGCGTGATCTTCCTCGCCTACGACCTTGGCAGCATCTTCCAGGTGTTTGTGATTGCCGCTGGTATGTATGCCGGAGCCGCAGCATATGGATATCTCACCAAGCGTGATTTGACGGGCATGGGCTCGTTCCTGTTCATGGGTCTGATCGGCTTGATCATCGCATCGGTTGTCAACATCTTCCTCGGAAGCGGTCCACTGGATTTTGCCATCAGCGTCATCGGCGTCCTGATCTTCACGGGGCTCACAGCCTACGAAATGAACAAGATCAAGGAACAAGCCGTTGTTATGTACGCTGGCGAGGGTCTGGCACAGAAGCGCGCCATCATTGGTGCACTTTCGCTGTACCTGAACTTCGTGAACCTGTTCCTGTATCTCCTTCGCCTCTTTGGCGAGCGTCGCTAAGGCGTATCACAGATGTCGACACCGGTTGCTTCCGCGTTTGCTGTTACGGCCGAAACGATGCTCTCAGAGCAACGTTTCGCTGAGGCTGTGCAGCTGTGTGCCCGCGGAGTAACGGAGTTCCCGAATTACGTCGGCGGCTATGTGATGCTTGCCAAGGCCTACGAGGCGCTTGGCCAACATCATGACGCAGCGGTGATGCGCACCGCAGCACAAGAGCGGTTTCCGTGGTATGTGCCACCGGTAGAAACACCACAACCGGCTACGCATGTTGTTGAGCCTGTGCATGTGGAGGTAGTTGAACCAGAGGTTGTGATCGTCGCCGAGCCTGTGCATCGTGAGCAGCCAAGCGTGCTTCGCATGATCGACACGGCGCATCTTGTGAATGATGAGCGCATTATCCGCAGTGCGAGTGTGCGGCTCATCCCCGGACTCGAATACACGTCGCTGCGCTTCGAGAACTTGCGCACGCGCGGACGTCGCGACATTTCCTTTTTGAGTGATCCACCGCCATTTCGTTCGTTCCATACAATGCGTCGTACAACGCGCACGGCGGAGCCATCTCGTGAACAACGTCGAGAGCCACGCAAGGCAGTGTCGTTGGAAGAGATTGCCTCTCGCTTGGAACGTCGAACACGGATGCCTCGTGCAACGGAGGAGACCGAGCACGCGCCCCCTCCAGAGCCAAATGGTCCGATGCTCATGACCGAGACGATTGCGCGCATCTACATGCAACAGGGCTCCTACGACAAGGCAATTGAAGCATTTCGGATGCTTCAGCGATCAAAGCCCGACAAGCATGCACAGTTTGAAGCATTGATTGCAGAGTGCGAGCGCGCACGAACATCGTAATCGATGATTCTCATTCGCTACATCCTTCGCGCGCATGTTGCACCGTTCGTCTTCGGTACGTCGGTGATCATGAGTCTGTTCCTCGTGCAGTATATCATGCGATGGGTCGATCAGCTTGCAAGCAAGGGGTTAGACCTCGCAACGATTGGCGAGTTTCTGGTTCTGAATCTCTCGTGGATCGTGGTGTTGGCGATTCCGATCGGTGTGTTGTTCAGCACCGTCATGGCCTTCGGTGGGATGTCGGCAGCTCATGAAACAACGGTTATGAAGTCCTCAGGCATGGGCTTATTCCAGATGATGTTGCCAGTGTTTGTGGTAAGTCTTGGATTATGGGGCTTTACCTTCTGGTACACCGACAACGTCCTGCCAGATACCAACCTGCGTCTGAGCGGTATGATGCGTGACATTCAGCGTGCAAAGCCAACGTTTGCAGTGGAGTCGGGTCAGTTCACAACGCACATCGAAGGCTACACGATTCTCGCACGTAATGTCGATACATCGGGCGTAATGACAGGCGTGACGATCTACGATGGCTCGCGTGCCGATCGCCGAACGATCGTCTCAGCAGACACGGGACGTATGATGTTCTCGCCATCTTCCACACGATTGGTTGTTCAGCTGTTCCGTGGTGAGATCCACCAATCGATGCCGCAGCAACCGAACGATTATCGTGTCATCACGTTTGATCGACATCAGATCGTGCTTCCGGCAGATCAGTTGTTCTTCCAATCAACGGATGTATCAGGATCTTCACGCAGCGACCGCGAGATGAGTATCGCCGACATGCAGGAAATCGTTGATCGCGCGCAAACTGAGGAGCGGAGAGTTCAACATGAATTCGACTCGCTCTTAGTCGAACAGCAACGCACACTTTCACGTCCGGCGCGTATTGACTCCTCTGCTATCACGTCGGAGCAACAGCGCATACAGCAGGCGCTTCTGGGCGTATCCAGCATTCGGTCGAACCTCGAGAGTCTGTCGTTCCGACGCGAGAGTGAGCATGTAATGGCCAACACGTACTTGGTTGAGATCTACAAGAAGTATGCGATCCCGTTCGCCTGCGTGATCTTCGTTCTGGTGGGTGCACCGCTTGGCATGATTGTCAAGGGCGGCAGCTTCGGTACCAGCGCAATTATCTCGCTGGGCTTCTACATCCTCTATTGGATTTCGCTCATCGGCGGAGAGAAGCTTGCCGATCGCAACATTCTTGACCCTGGAATCGCTATTTGGTCGGGCAACATTCTCATAGGTGCCATCGGCATCTTTGTTGCCTACAAGGTGAACTACGAGGTTACACCGATAGCCGTGCTACGGCAATGGTTCGCGAAACGTCGCAACGCGTAGGCGTTACCAGACGAATCGATCAAGCGCAGCATTGGCTGCAGCAAATGCCTCATCGACTGTCGCACCGGTGGCCGTGAGGTGTCCCATCTTTCGACCCATGCGGACGTCCTTCTTGCCGTAAAGGTGCAGAGCAACGGTATCGATGCGAAGCATTTCCAGTACGCTGTCGGGAATGCCACTGCCTGTGCGCTCACCGAGGAGGTTGATCATGCATGCCGCAGGAACGCGCATTTCAGCTGAGCCGAGTGGCATGTTCGTCACAGCACGAATGCAGTTCTCGAACTGCGATGTAAAGCATGCTTCGATCGTGTAGTGTCCACTATTATGCGGACGTGGAGCGATCTCGTTGAACACGATCTGATCGTCGACGGTGAGGAACATCTCAATGCCGAAGACGCCCACACCATTAACTGCTTCAACACACTGCACAGCAATCTCCTGGGCACGCTTCTGCAGATGTTCTTCGATCGGTGCTGGCGCGAGCACCGTTACGCAGATGTGGCCCTGCTGAATGGTCTGCACACAGGGGTACACGGCGATTTCGCCACGACGGTTGCGGGCAACCATCACCGCGAGTTCCTTTGTGAACGTCACAAACGATTCAGCCATGAGTGGACGTGGCTCTTCGCCTTCCATGAAGCGACGCCATACCATGTCGATCTCGGTTTCACGACGGATTGTGGCATTGCCATATCCATCGTATCCGAACTTACGCGTCTTGGCAACGAAGGGATAACCATGTTGCTCGCCGAAGGCAACGAGATCAGCCTTTGTAGCGATCTCTGCAAAGTGCGGAACGGGAATGCCAGCGGCTGACATCGTTGTCTTCTGCGTGAACTTGTCCTGCACTAACCGCATCGTTGCTGGTGTCGGGAATACCAATCGACGCTCAGCGATTGCATCGAGAATCTCTGGATCGATAAACTCGTTCTCGAGTGTTATGATATCCGACGCAGCGATAAACCGCTCAAGCTCCTCGGCATCCTTCCAACCACCGGGAAACTCCAGCTTCGTCATCACACCTGCAGGTGAGTTCTCGCCATGCTCAATCACAGCAACGCGCATACCCATACGATAGGCTTCCTGCGCCGTCATCTTTGCGAGCTGTCCGCCCCCTAAAATGCCGAGGGTGAACGGTTGCGATGGAGTGTACATGGATGGTAGCATGTCGACGTGTCCTACGGTTGTTCAAGTACCACAACAGCAACGGCAACGGTTGTGGTATGACTCAATGTGACGTGAATGCGCATGTGACCCCATCGCTCCTGCATTGCGTCCGACAGGACGATGGTTGGTTCACCGCTTGCAAGATTCCGAATACCGACAGATGTAAACGCCATGCCATCTCGCATGCCTGTTTTGATTGCCTTGCTGAATGCTTCCTTCGCTGCAAATCGCGCAGCATAGTGCAGAAAGCGTGTCTCGCCAAAGCGCTCACAGTAGGCAATCTCGTCGGACGTGAACACGCGCTTCAGGAAGCGCTCACCGTATTCCTCGTACGAACGCTGGATGCGTGGTACGTCGGTGATGTCAGTGCCGATGCCGTAGATCATGCTGCGTTCTCGCCAGATCAGTTCGAATTGGAGAGCTGGTCTTCCAGGAGCAGATAGGCCTTGATCAGCTCATCGATATCACCATCCATCACTGATTGTACATCAGTGATCTTGGTCTCTGTGCGATGGTCGTTGACCATGGTGTACGGCTGGAAGACATAGCTGCGGATCTGTGAGCCCCATTCAATCTTCTTCTTGGTTCCCTCAATCGCTGCCTTGGCTGCCTCTTCTTCTTCGCGACGACGTTGATAGAGCTGCGACTTGAGCATCTTCATTGCGCGTTCACGGTTCTGGAACTGCGAACGCTCTTGCTGACAGCTCACGACGATACCGGAAGGGATGTGACGAAGACGCACAGCAGTTTCAACCTTGTTAACGTTCTGTCCACCCTTACCGCCCGAGCGGAAGGTGTCCATCTCAACGTCTGCAGGATTGACTTCGATTTCTACGTCGTCTTCGACTTCAGGATACACAAACACGGATGAGAACGATGTGTGTCTGCGAGCGTTGGAGTCGTATGGACTGATACGTACAAGACGATGGACGCCGTTTTCAGCCTTCAAGTAGCCATAAGCGTATGGACCGCGAATCTCGAGCGTACAGCTCTTAATACCTGCAGCTTCACCGGGTTGCTCGTCGGCGAGATACACCTCATACTTGTGTGCCTCGGCCCACCGCGTGTACATACGCATGAGCATTTCCGCCCAGTCCTGCGCTTCCGTGCCCCCTGCCCCAGCGTTGATCGTGAGGATGGCGTTGCGGTTATCGTCGGGACCCGACAGGATCTTCTTGAGCTCGAGATCGTTAACGGCGTTCTGTGAGCGATCAAGTTCCGCGACAATGTCGGACTCCATCGATTCGTCCGAGGCTTCCTCGGCGAGTTCGATGAGTGCTTCAACATCACCAACAGACTGAACGGCGGCTTCCCATGAGGAAACCCATTCCTTGAGCGTTGCAGCCTCCTGCATCAGCTTCTGCGCTTTCTGGGCATCATCCCAAAAATCAGGAGCCTGGGAGAGCATCTCGTGCTCTGCTATCTCGTCGCGCTTACGATCGATGTCAAAGGAACCTCCGCAATTGGTCCACGCGCTCGCGGAGTTCTGAACTTCGTGTCTTCTGTGGTTCAAACATAGGTTGCAAAGATACGGCGGATCAGAGCAACGGACCGCTCACGGAGATCGACCAACCAAATGATCCGCGCACTGCTTGGGGTCCGACGGGCCACATGGCATCAAATCGCAGCACCAACAGATCGCTCACAAACGACGGAATACGCGCCACACCAAAGCCTGCTTCCATGTACACACCGGGCGTGGAGTCGAACACAGAGCCGGCCACCACGGGCGCTGCACGCTGCGTTGTCGTGAGTGCAGCAAATCGTCCAATCAGATCCACACCACGTCCATTCGAGAACGTCGGGAGTCCAATTGCCCTCCACCAGAGATCCGAAAAGCTATGTTCGGCAATAGCTGATGCAAATTCAGTACCGGCAAAGGCATTGATGGGAACCGTCATCATGTTTGCAGCCGATCCAAGCACGGGAAAGCGACGCATCACGATGAAGCGCTGCTGCACGGGCGTGGTTGTCGCCTGCAAGCCGCCCTGGACGTTCACGCGCAATTCCATCGGCACATAGCCTGTGCGGAAGGTTGGAAGCGTAAGATCGATACTTCCTCGCACGCCCCAGAACTCACGTCCGGTGATCTGCTCACGTCCCACGAACGCATCTGCTCTGCCGCGAATAGGTTCAGTGGAACCACCAAAGAATCCACCACCGGTTTGTTCAAACACACCAACACCGAGCTTGATCATCTGATATGTGCCTGGCTCGATCGACACGGATCCACGTGACGGCTGTTCGAGCAACGGCATCATGATGTGATGCTGTGTCGAAGCACTTGCTTCGAGTGTTACACTCTGCACACGTGCGCGTGCACCAAGCGTCCACCCATCAACACGATAGAAATCATAGTAGTCGGGATAGATCAGGTAGCCCGGATTAAGAAAGTCCAGAGCTCGAATGAGCACGTGATACTGCTGCATTGCAGCGATTGATGATTCAACAGCACCCGTGATGCTGAGTCGTGTTCGACCCTCACGATAGAGATCCACATCGACACCAACACGACCGACGCGCGTACTCGCACTTCCAAATCCGGCTGTGGCCTCAACGCGTGTGTGGGGCAGTGTTACAGCGAGTGTGCCACCGAAGACAAACTTCGTAAACGTTGAACGGTCAGCGAATGGTGTAACTCCAACACCCACACCACCGAGGTTT
The DNA here is from genome assembly GCA_903939735.1 of uncultured Ignavibacteria bacterium. Classification (GTDB taxonomy): domain Bacteria; phylum Bacteroidota; class Ignavibacteria; order Kapaibacteriales; family Kapaibacteriaceae; genus UBA10438. The sequence continues at coordinate 18,329 of CAJAIA010000035.1, read as the reverse complement.
ATCGAGAACATTCCAGCCGAGCTAATGCCGAGTGGTGATGGTTCCTCATCATCACCTCCGGCCTTCTTGATACTGTCTTGTTGCGCATAGATCTTGCGCTCAGACTCCGTGGCTTCGGCAAAGGCATACTGATCCCAGTACTCCGACCGCGCGCTATCGGCTTCGTCATCGACGGACACTGTGGATGGTCCGTTACGCATACGAACACGCGCACCGCCGACGCGCGTTGCCGTTGCGCGAGTCTCTGTGGAGTCTGGCGGATTCAGCAACGAGTCTGGTATTGGCAAATTCACACGCACGTCGGTGACGTTTGTCTGTGCACTGACATCGAGGCTGATTTCAGCAATGCCCATGAGGATCACCACGCGTGCCCGACCGCGTACCTGCTGATACGTCGGCGCCCAAATGCTATCATTCACACGATCATAGTTCTGCTCGAACTGCAGATCCTTAATGAACGGAAATGCTGTCTCTTGCGAGGGGGCAAACTTTGCCGCGATCACATGGTACGTTCCCTCAACAATCGTCAGTGTGCCCTCGAAACCAGGAAACACGCGCGACCGAGGTTCAAAGGCTAGTTCATACACCATCTGATCTCCGAGCGCACGCTTGCCGAGCAGACGGTATGTGTATTCATCGAGCGCATCTTCGCCAAGGGGCGTCACAAGCCGCGTCGAAAGGATGCGCACTTCATCCTGCATGAAGTCGAAGAAGCTGTCGAACACAGCGAGATTGTTTTGCGCATCCACATTTGCTGTTTGCCGACGTTGTAGGATGCGGATATGCTTCTTCTTCTCTGGTTGACGCTGGTCGTAGATCTTCGAAAATGTTTCAGTGATGATGCCTTCTTCGGGCAGACCCGTCTCGTCGCGACGCGTGCCATCGACATCGATCTCTGCTTTGAGCTTGGAGTACGTGGTACTCTCGATCGTTGTGATACGTCGAGCATTCTCGTCTTTGCGCTCGATGGCGCGCCGAATGATCTCTTCCGGTGTAATGTCGCCCACGACCTTCACACCCGTAAGGGTCAGACCCGACGACGGTAGGAGGATGCGCATGCCGGCTTCGCTCGTATCAACCGGCACGACGATCTCGCGATACCCTACACTTCGCACGCGAAGTTGCGTCGTTGCTGCCGGCAGTGGCAATCGGAACCGTCCGCCCCCTCGCGTGTATGCGCCCGTAGTGCTCCGATCTGCACGCACAGACGCGCCGTTGATCGGCTCACCCGTGGCACTATCAACAACCACACCCGTGAGTGGACGTCGAACATCTTGTGCGGCAAGGTGTAGCGTGGCACAGACAAGGACCGCGAGGGTATATCGTAGGTTGACCATAGGAGTGCCAGGTACGCATTAAACGAGGGAGTGTTGCAAACCTACTAACGGTTTTTTCCGCAAGTTGACACCTATGAACTACGCCGTACTTCTCCTGATCCTGTGCGCGCTCGTGTCCGTACGCTCCACAGCTGCTGAGCAGGAATACACATGGTCGCGCGACGTGGCCAAGATTGTGTACAGCAAATGCACGCCGTGCCACCGCGAGGGTGAGATTGCTCCAATGCCCCTTACCACGTATCAAGAAGTGCGTGACGTTGCGCTGTCGATCAAGCATGAAGTTGAAGATCGTCACATGCCACCATGGCCACCTGAACATGGTATCGGATCGTTCCTCGGCGTTCGATCACTGACCGATAATGAGTACAACACATTGATTGCATGGATCGATCAAGGTGCCGCTCCCGGTGATCTCTCGCAAGCACCACCTCCACCAACATTTCCATCGGGCTCGCAGCTCGGCACGCCTGATCTGGTTCTTCGCATGGATGCGAAGTGGCGCATCGAGGGCAACAACAAGGATGTGTACCGATACTTCGTGTTGCCAACAGGACTTACGCAGGATCGCGATATCGCTGCAATTGAGTTTCGTCCCGACAATGCGAGTGTCGTCCATCACGTGCTATACTTCGTTGATACAACAGGTACTGCACGACGACGTGATGCCGAAGATCCACTGCTGGGATATGCTGGATTCGGCGATCCAGGTTTCACATCCGTGACATCACTCCTGGGATGGGTGCCTGGCGCACAGCAACGCTTCTACCCTACCATGATGGGTGCGCGATTGCATAAAGGATCTGATCTCGTCATTCAAGTGCACTACGCACCATCGCCGTTCGAACAGTTCGATCAGTCGTCGGTGAACATCTTCTATCAACGTTCATCAGATGTTCGACAGATCAACGAGACCTCGATATCGCCACGTCAGCTCCCGAATGGCGTCTCCTTTGTCATCCCCGCAAACACCCTGCGTGAGTTCACGGGGTCGTTCAAGGTACCCGTCGATGTAAGTCTGATCGGCATCGCTCCCCACATGCATCTACTCGGTAAGGCTGCGCGTGCATACGCCGTTACGCCAAGCGCCGATACGATTCAGCTGATCAAGATTCGTTCATGGGATTTTCATTGGCAAGGGGGCTATGCCTTTACCAGACCTGTGAAGATTCCACGCGGGTCGACGATCTACTACAGTGCGTCGTACGATAACACAACGAACAATCCCGAGAATCCGAATACGCCCCCACAGGTTGTGCGATGGGGCGAAGCCACAACCGATGAGATGTTCTTGTGCTACTTCCACTGGCTTCCCTACCAAGCCGGCGATGAGTCGATCGACATGAATACACCGCTGCCAACATCGGTAATCGACTTCCATGAGCACATAGCATCGTCGACATTTACAGTGCATCCATCACCAGCACGGGATTACATCGCGTACACGCTTATCGCAGAGCGGGCGGGAGATATCACGTTGGAGATCATCGATGCGCAGGGAATCGTAGTCGACATATCGAAGGTCAGCCATCACATTGATGCTGGGGTCACTGCCGATCGCATCAACACAAAACATCTACCTGCCGGGGCCTACGTGCTTCGTGCTCGTGGTACCATTGACGCATCAACGTCGTTCATTATCCAACGATAAGGCCGCGCTCAATCCCAGACATAGCGCTCGTCGTACTCGATTCCTTCCTGACTCAGAGTCGTTATATGCTCGCGCTCAAATGAGCGCTTACGATGATGCACTTCTTGGTTGTCAATGTAGCGAACGAGCGTGTTGAGTCCGGAGGCTCTCACAGAGAATGCAGAATATCCCGTCTGCCACCTAAACCTGCATAGTCTCGGTGATTGCGTCTTCAGCCATCGCGACGACGATGACTTCAACTCTTGTACCAGATTCGCGATTGTGATCGTGCGTGAGAGACGCACAGCGAGATGTACGTGATTTGCAACGCCCCCTGCGCGATAACATTCGCACCCTGTGCTACGCGCTACAGCGGAGAGATATGCAAAGAGCGCAGGCCGCACCTCGGGATAGAGGAGCGGGGCGCGACCTTTCGTGCTAAACACGATGTGCAAAAGCACGTTGGTAAGCGATTGCGGCATTGACGACTCACATGATATCTGCGATGGTTTCCATGTGAATGTCGTGGTCTATGCACGATGAAACGTGACGTGATCGAATGCATCATCGAATACGTTATGATCGAATACGTTATCATCGAATACCCGGGGCGTTGCCCCGGGCTGGGATAGGTCGCGCCGTTGGCGCTCTAAAAGAATCGATAAGGCGCTCTAAAAGAATCGATAAGGCGCTCTAAAAGAATCGATAAGGCGCTCTAAAAGAATCGTAACACCCCAGCCACGCATTACAAGCCCCCTTATCCAACGATAAGGCCGCGCTCAGCTCGCATACGTTGTTCTTGCTGCTTGATGAGGTCAGGTGCAGCGCCGAGAAATGCGAGGACGTGTGTGAACACGCTGATGCTTGATTCAAACTCTTCGACGATCACGAGATCAGCGCCCTTCTCTTGCACTGCGCCGCAATCTTGGAGATAGCGAGAGCGGACAATGATCTGTACGTCGGGACGCATGCGGCGAATGGTTTCAACTCCGCGCACAAGTGCCATCGTGTTGTTGATCGCAACGATCACGACGGCTGCATCGCGTACACCTGCTCGTGCAAGTGTAGTCTCATCCGTGATATCACCTGCGACAATGGGTTCTCCTCGTTCGCGTAGGTGCGCAACGGTATCGCGATTGAGCTCAAGCATGCCGTAGGGTATGCCTGTTTGCTTGAATACGTCCGCAACGTGTGTTCCAAGAACACCGGCACCAATGATGACAACCATGGGTTTGGCGCGATCCTCTGCTGTCACATTAAGCTTAATCATGCCACGCTCATCATCGATGCTCCACCTTCGGAGAGCTGGGATTGCGTGTGCAAGGGGCACGATACGCTCGGCTACATAGGGAGCTAGGGTGACAAGCGTAGGTGTGATCATCATTGTTGCGATGATTGCAACGAGCATATTCTGGAAGTCGGTCGATGCAATGACTTCGTACTCGAGACCGAGCGAGATTAGAAGGAACGAGAACTCACCAACCTGCGCGAGAATCATCGCCGCCATCACGGCGGTACGAATCGGCATCCGTAGCGCAATGAGAATGACTGCAACAACTACGGCGTTGGCAAGAAGCACGAGAATAGCCGACCCAACATTTGTCGGGAGCGCAACAAGATTGATCTTCACCAGAAGTCCAACCGAGAGGAAGAACACACTAGTAAAGGCATCTCGCATCGGCTGGAGGGCTTTCTCAAGCACATGGCTTTCTTCACTTCCCGCAATGGCCATGCCTGCGATGAAGGCTCCAAGCGCCATGGAGAGACCAGCAATCGATGTGATCCATGCAGCACTGAGACACAGTCCGAGCGCGCCGAGAATCAGGACTTCCTGATGCTGCGTTCGCGTGACGTAGGCCATAACACGTGGCATCAGTAAACGCATACCCACAAGGAGTCCGCCGGTTACCACAACCAGTACCACGATGCGAGCTATCGCATCAATAGCTTCAATGCTACCGCCAACCATACCCATGATCCACTGTGTGAGGATCGTTGGATGCGTGAGCGCATGCGCCGAAAGCATTGTTACGACAATCATCATGGGCACAACAGCAATGTCCTGGAAGATCAGGATTCCGAGCACCGCGCGTCCATGTGGAGCGTGAAGCTCTTTTCGGTCAGCAAGCAACTTCGTGCAGATTGCCGTCGAGCTTACAGCCATCGACATACCAATCAGCACAGCGCCATTGACATCGAGATTCGATCCAGCCCATAGACTTGTGACGTATGCGCCTGTGCCGATCACGGCACTACTGAGAAGTACCTGTATGGGCCCACCAACAAAGACAATCGACTTCAGCTTGCGCATATCATCGATCGAGAACTCAAGTCCGATTGTGAACAGTAGCATCACAATGCCGAGCTCAGAGATCGCTGAGATGATCGCATCCTGCTCGACGAGTCCGAAGCCAGATGGACCAATGATGAGCCCCGTTGCAATGAGACCGATGATAGGGGGCAGCTTTACGCGCTGGAAGATGGTGATGATGGCAAGTGCTGCAAGGCAGAGAAGCACGAGCTCATCGAGAAACTCAAGGGTGTGCATTGCGCGCTCCGAATGCTGCAGTTCCTACACGCACAATAGTCGAGCCTTCGGCTATTGCCCATGCAAGATCGCTAGACATTCCCATCGAAAGCTCCGATCGTGTGCCATGCGTTGCGTCATAACCGTCGCGAATACCCCTAAGCGTCGCAAAACATGCGCGGACCGCTGCCTCGTCCTCACTGAGTGCGCCAATTGTCATAAACCCCACAATACGCAGGGCGGAACACGTGTGCACGTGATCAATGAGGCTGGCGACGTCTGAGGGGGCTATGCCATGCTTCGATTCTTCTCCTGATGTATTGACTTCGATCATCACATCGATCGATGTTGATCGTTTCTCACATGCCCGCTGCACTTCATCAGCCAACGAAATGCGATCGATCGACTGGATGCATGCAACACGCCCTACGACGTCACGCACCTTATTGGTCTGAAGGTGGCCGATAAAGTGCCATGTGATCGGCAGATCAACGAGCGCATCAACTTTAGGGACAAGCTCTTGAACGCGATTCTCACCGAAGAAATGCTCTCCGGCGGCAAGCGCTTTGCGCAATGTCTCAGGTGACTGCGTCTTCGTGGCAAGCATCAGTCGCACCTCATGAGGATCACGTCCTGCTGCTTCCGCGGCGGCACGTATCTGTTCACGAATGCGAGCAATGTTTGTGGAAATGTCCTGCATTGGGCGATTACTTCACGATGCTAAAAGAACGAGAACGCACCGCGGTACCTTGAGATACCGTTACCACATATGTGCCGGCGGCGAACGTTGCGAGAGATACATCCAGACACTGCGCTGCACACATCTGTTGGTACACATCACGTCCGTCAACCGTTGTGATACGAAGATTCCAGGAAGTAGATGCTTCAAACGGTGAACACAGTGTCACGTGATCGCTCGCTGGATTTGGCTCAACACGGAGTGATGCGTTGTTCTGCTCGTGTGTGTCGACCGATGTCAGGATGCCTGTTACGAACGACCGTCGATCGGAGAACGGGCCAGTAGCATCAATGTCTTGCGCTCGCACACGCCAGAAGTAGCGCTTGTTGTTATCGAGTCCACGTACACGAACGGTAGTGTCGGCAAGCTCGTCTACTTTTGCAACAACTGGGTTGAACGCTGCATTCGAGCCTACCTCGACACCATATCCGACTGCCATTGGCACGCGATTCCATACGAGGTCTACGGCAGTTACTGCCGTTGCGCCAACAGCTGGACTCACCAGTACTGGCGGACGGATTTGCGTCAGGAAGGACCACGACTCAGAGGCTCCTCCGCCACCACCACCGCCATAGGCTTCAACATTCCAGAAGTATTGGACGGGTCCTGCCTCGAGTGTCACATCCAAGAACGCGGCTGTGATTCCTGAGAACACGGCAACTGAATCCGGACGATCTACACGCCAGAGTCGCACGGTATAGCTCGTTGCTCCTTTTGCTGGCGTCCACGTGAGCGTCGTATCGAGTCCGATACCACGGTCCATATTAACCGGAGTCCGAAGTTGAACGCGCGCTGGGCGATCTGGTAGCGATGTTATGCGACCGGTAAACGTTCCACGGCCGTGCGATGCAACAGCAATCTGTCCGTCTGACTGACGTGCTATCACCATGTCGCACGGCACGTTACCAATCTCATCCGGCGAGGCCTGCGTCCATACTGTCGACATCCCATTTGTCTGCGGCGTGAAGTACACACCTGTCGACGTTGCAGCTACGAGCACCAAGGTGGCGTCGGACATTTTGGCTACCGCAAGCCAATTCACTGCCGGACCACTCCCAGCACCAGAGATCTGTTCCTCGAGATTACCAGAGATTGGTGTCCACTTCACTCCAGCATTCGTCGACTCCCAAATGCTCACGACACCGTAGTTCGAGAAGCACGCGTAGATGTGATCCGGATTCGATGGATGCACGGTGAGCGAGTTCACAAATGCGCGTGGCATCGTTGCACCGGTGATTTCAATTGGTTGAGGCATTCCCTCCTGCGCACGCTCAATGCGGAAGATCTTCCCATTTGATGTTGCGTAGTACACGCGATGATCCTTCGACCCCGCAGGTGATGTTGCGCAAACTGCCGAGATCTGTGCTGCACCGACATTCGTTGATGTGAGTGAATCCCAATTCACGGAAGATGAATCATTCACATCGCGCGGAAGTTCACGCAGATCACTGTTACGCCACAGAATCTCACCACCAGCCAGATACATCACGTGTTCATCAACAGGATGAAGCACATAGGGATTGATGAACAGGAAATTGTCGCTACCTGGTGGATCGACGCGCGCACGTGAGATCTCTATGCCCGTTGCATCGCGATCAATCACATACATGCGACCTTGCTGCGACGAGTAATATTCTTTGCGACCACTGTCGGCATAGTAACAGTATGCACCATCACCGCCTCCAAGGCGATACCAATGGATCTTCCCATCGGCTACGCGCGTGCCCCATGTGGCGTTGTCCTGCATGCCACCCATGAGTCGTGTACTGCCGGCACGCTCCTCCTGTGCAATCGTGTAGAACTGCGTCGTGAGATAGCTGTTGTTGAGCTCATCCCAGACCACCTTCTCGTCGCGGATACGCGACGTACGCTGAATACCACCGTCGTTTGCACTGATGACAACGTTGGAATCATTCGGATGGAACAACGCGTCGTGCTGATCAGGATGATGACGCTCATACGACGAATAGCGATCCCACTTCGGAACATCCTTCCAGTAGCCGCCAATCCATGCGTTCGTTGTCGGAGTGCGGAAGGCATCTGTTGAGCGATAGAGATTTGTACCACCAATGAGCACGAGGTTTGAGTCGTACGGTGACACACGGATGAACAAGTCGTATCCACTCTGCGAGTAGAAGTCACCACGCTGTGCCTCGCTCAATGGGATACCAGCCGAGCGATCCTCCCAGCGTCCGAGTGTATCACCGGTTGGACGATGGTATTTCCAGATGCTATGCCATTCGTATTGCAGCTGACCACGGTACACCGTTGAACCCTGCGTGCCACGGTCCGGTGTTTCTGCAAGGACCATGATGTCGTCCTGCGTCTGCGGCACTGCGCTCAACACGATGCGTGCCGTCTTGCTATCCATACCGGGAGGTGTGACGTTTGTCCACGTGACACCGTCAGTTGAACGATAGATGCCCCAGCGTGACGCAATTGCAGCAAAACTTCCGGTTGTTGCGCTCAATGCAGCGTACATCGCACCTGATGGTGTGATAAGAATGTCGGTGAAGAGGGCGTTGCTTGTAAGCGTCGGCGCCCAGGTCTGTCCACCGTTAGTTGAGCGATAGATACCCGACCTTGCTGTAGCAACATAGACTTCGTTACTGTCACGCTTCGGATGTGTTACGATGCGCCATGTGTAGGCAAACTGATTGTTCGATGGTGTGGTCGTTGATACAGTTGACAGTAGCTGCGACCACGATTCGCCGTTATCTGTGGACTTCCAGATTCCATTACCAGAGATCTGCGATGAGTTGCCATAGATCTCGCCTGTGCCATAGTACCAGGTATTGCGCTTGCCCTGACGGACATCCTGAGCAAGACAGGTAACAGAGTGCAATTGAAACGGACGTGTGGTGAGCTTCCATGTGCTACCGGAGTCAGTGGTTTTCCATACGCCCCCTGACACCGCACCTGCGAGCATCGTGGCGTCGTTGGCGACATCGAAAGCAATCGCACGCGTACGACCACCAATGTTTGCCGGACCGCGATGCGTCCACGCACCATACTGCTGAACGTCCTCACCTTGCTTCGTAGCAGCCAGAACTGCTGCAGTCGATCCAGGGAGTTGTTCCGCGAAGGCAAGCTCGCGATCACGTATTCCCTCTGGGATAACACCTGTTACAAGATCACGATACTTCAGGAGCGCAAACTCACGTCGTCCCTGTAGCGTCTGTCCATCGCCTGATCGCTCTGAAGCGCAGCCAAGGACAAGCGCTGCAGACAAACCAACGGCAGCAATACCACGTAGAATGTTCATCGTCGTACCAACTTGATAAGTGTTTGCATCATTGACGTTCCAACAACACCTGTAAGAGCGAGCGTTCCCAGATAGATCGGAAGCGCGAGAAGTTCCGCAGGGATCCGAAGAGCATGGTCAACTGGAATAACCATCACTCCCGCATAGATCACAGCAGTTGCAAGAACAGTTGCAGCGACGCGACGCAGATCATACGCGATCGGATAGATGCGACGTTGCACGACGTACAGGATTCCTGCACTTGCCAGATACGACGCGACCTTCGCCCATGCGGCACCCTCCATGCCGAACATCGGCACAAACACCAACGTCGCAACAACACTGATCACAGCTGCCACACCAGTAGCGATAGGAAACCACGAGGTCCGCTTAGTGATGTGAAAACCAGCAGCCATGTTGATGAAGACGCCGTTGAAGTAGTAGGCGAACAGGACGATTGGTACGATGCTCAAACCGGACCAGTAGGCTTCATTCACAAACCGTCCGCCAACGAATGGTAAGGCCACGATGTGCGGCATGGCTAGACTGGTCACAAGGAATATCACTCCACAGACAGCCGTGAAGATGGTCAGCACGCGCGCAAAGAGCGTTGGCGCATCAGGATCATCTCGGTGGTTCAGGTAGAATGGCTTCCACGCATACTCAAACACCGTAACGAACATCATCATCGGTATGGCAAGGCGGAAGTTCGTCTGGTACACGCCCACTGCTGCGCTTCCCATAAGGAGCATCATGATTGGTCGATCAGCAACCTGCACCATGATCGACGAAAAATTCGATGGCACTGTAGGCAATCCAAAGCGTAGCATCTCGCGCAGAAGTGCCGTGCAGGTGCTCCACTCACGACGAAGTGTTCCAAGCACACCACGATAATGTGGCACGAAGAACAGCAAGGTTGTCGCGCTCCCCAGGATTCCCGCGAGAATCACACCTTCCATGCGCCAGTGGAGCATAACGACGAAGAGCACGTTCAAGGCGACGGTCATCACGATCGATACCAACCGAAGCACAGCAAACGTGCGTGGTCGTTGCTGCATGCGAAGACGGGCAAATGGGATGAGGACGATTGCATCAAGCAACGGAATCAGCGATGCCAACGCTACAAACCACGCACCTTCTGTACCGAGCTGGAGCAATGGGGACGCAGCAATGGGAGCCGCCGCGAGCACTGTCAGTCCTGTTACGACGCAACCAATAGCTACGACGGTTGCAACAGCAACGGCATAGACACGTCGGTTCTGTGCATCGTCTGAACGCTCCCAAAACCTCATAAATGCAGGTTCCATGCCGAGCGAGTACACAATGTTGACAAAGGCAATCATTGCGTACAGGGCCGTCACATCGCCGATTTCCTCTTTCGAAAGGTAATTCGTGTACAGAGGAGTGAGCAGGAACGTAAGGAACCTGCCCAACACGGTGGACACACCGTAGACGAGAGTATCAGAGGCAAGTGCGCGAATCTTTGACTGCATGGCAGACAGCGTTGGTGTGCGGCAGCGATGGAACGTAGATTTGTGAGTCTGCAAACATAGGTCAGGTCAACATGCGTACACGGCGTTTTCTGCTTTCTGCAGTACTCATCCTCACGGGAGTCTGCACTCACCTCATCGCACAGGTTCCGTCTACCCTCGAGGGTATGCGACTCTACAAGCACGCTGAGTATCTCGCGTCCGACAGCTGCACGGGTCGTGCACCCGGTACGCGTGGCATCGAAAACGCCGCAGCGTATCTGATCGATCAGCTCACGACGTTTCAGGTGCAACCGGCTGGTCGTGACGGATATCGCGATACGTTTCGACTGACGTCAGGCGTGGCACTGGGTGCCGACAATACAGTGACGTATGAGGTGCGCATCGAACGCCCGGGCATTCCGCTTGATCAAGTGAAGCCGACGAAACTCGGTTGGAAGGTAGGCGTCGACTATCAGCCATGGGGCTTTTCAGAGTCGGGCACAGCAACGGGCGACGTGGTGTTTGCCGGTTACGGCCTCACATCGCCAACCTATGATGACTTCGCATCGATCGATGTAAAGGACAAGATCGTCGTCATTCTGCGCGGTGTTCCGAAATGGGCAGCGAAGGACCCCGTGTACTCACAGCAAGCGTCTGTTCGCTCGAAGGCAACTCGCGCCCGCGACAAGGGTGCGCTTGCAGTGATCTTCGTCAACGAGCGCGGTGATTCTGCAGATGTGCTGGCGCGGTTCGGACTCGACAGGTTGGGAAAGAACTCGGGCATTCTCGCATTGCAGGCACGTCGCTCATCCTGCGCAAAGATCTTTCCGCCAAAGGGCACCTCGCTGTTCGTCGCCGAAACCGAGATCGAGAAGACAAAGAAGCCAATGTCCTTTGTCTTGGTGAACACACGAGCAACGGTCACAACCTCACTCGTCTTCACCGAGAGCATTACAAGTAACATCATCGGATTGATCCCTGGCTCTGACCCATCGGTATCGAACGAATACGTTGTGATCGGCGCGCACTATGATCACCTTGGCATGGGTGATGAAAACTCACTGGCTGCCTCCCCTACGCCCGCCATCCACTATGGCGCAGACGATAATGCCTCGGGCACAGCTGGCATGCTTGAGCTTGCAATGCGGTTTTCAGAAAATCCACCACGACGCTCAATTGTTGTGATGGGGTTCAGCGGCGAAGAAAAGGGGCTTCTTGGTTCAAAGCACTGGGTTTCCAATCCGACGCTTCCGCTGTCGAAGGTTACAGCCATGATCAATCTCGACATGATTGGTCGGATGACGAATAAGAAGCTGAATATTCAAGGTGTCGGTACATCCCCCGTGTGGCCAGCGCTGATCGATTCGACGAAGGTTGGCACGCAGTTCACGATTTCGACAACGGCCGATGGATTTGGTCCGAGCGATCACTCATCCTTTACGGCAAAGAGTATTCCCGTGCTGTTCTTCTTCACTGGGCTACATAGCGATTATCACCGACCAACCGATACGCACGACAAGCTCAATGCAGACGGTCAGGCAGCGATTGTTACCATGGTAGAGAACATCGTTCGCCGTGTGGCCGATGCGCCAAAGCGTCCGGAGTTTACGCAGGGTGCCGAGAAGCAGTCAACATCACAGTCGTCTAGCATTGCCCTTAAGGTGTCCTTCGGCGTGGTTCCTGACTATAGCGATGATCCGCAGGGCCTGCGCATTACTGGTGTGAAGGCAAATTCAGCTGCTGAGAAGGCCGGCCTGAAGGGCGAGGATATCGTCACGAAGATGGGCGCAACAACCATCAAGAATATCTACGATTTGATGACAGCGCTGGGCGCGTTCAAGCCCGGCGACACAACAGAGGTAACGGTGCTTCGCAACGAAAAGCCTGTGACGATGAAGGTCACCTTCGGCGGCAAGTAAGCAACGATGCGCATTGCCATCAACGCACGGTTCCTGCTCTCGAACAAGCTCGAGGGTCTCGGATGGTATACCTACGAGATCACCAAGCGACTGGTAGAACAGCACCCTGATGTTGAGTTCGTGCTGTTCTTCGACCGAGCCTTCGACAATCGGTTTGTCTTCGGACCCAACGTCACGCCCGTCGTGCTCCGTCCACCGGCACGACACCCCTTCCTCTGGATCGCGTGGTTCGAATGGAGCATTCGCCGCGCGCTCGCGAAGCACAAACCCGATGTGTTCTTCTCGCCAGACGGATTTCTGTGTCTTGGTACTGACGTGCCTTCTGTACCTGTGATACACGACCTAAACTTCGAACACGACGGTTGGTTCATGCCGCGGCTTGTCCGATGGTACTACCGTACCTTCATGCCAGAGTTTGCATCGACAGCCGCACACGTCATCACGATCTCCGACTTCTGTCGCGATGATATTCATGATCGCTATCATGTTGCACGTGAGCAGATCACGCGGATCTACAACGGCGTCAATCAGGACTTTCACGTACAATCACCGGAACAACGCTCCGCAGTTCAGCATCGCGTCGCTGATGGTGATAGGTACTTCGTTGTTGTTGGCGCTCAACATGCACGCAAGAACATCGCGCGTATGCTGATGGCGTTCGACCGGTATTGTGACACGCACGGTGCAACGCATCGCCTTGTGCTGGCGGGTTCCAACTCGGGTTGGGACGCAGAGATAATCTCCGCATACAACGGAATGAAGCATCAGTCGCGCGTTGTGATCACCGGACATCTTCCGCAGGCAGAGCTCGTTGAAGTGGTTGGTTCAGCCGATGCACTTCTGTTCGTGAGTTTGTTCGAAGGCTTTGGATTGCCCGCCGTGGAGGCCATGCGTGCCGGTGTTCCTGTGATCACGTCAACAACGAGCTGCCTACCTGAGGTAGTTGCTGATGCTGCGCTGTTATGCGATCCAATGTCCATCGACGCTATCTGTTCCGCTATGCATCGCATCACAGGCGATGCATCACAGCGAGAGCAATTGATTGCCGCGGGCCATGCACGTGCAGAAGCCTTCTCATGGGATCATGCAGCAGAACAGGTTTGGAACGTGCTCGCCGCAGCAGCTCGCACTACTGATGTGCGCCGGCCCACGCGATGATTGCCATCGCATAGACGCAGTCGTTCATCTCATGCTCCTTGAGCTTATCAATCGTATCACCTTCAGTATGGTGATACCAGAAGTAGCGGTCGCCTTGGACTTCCAGGCCCATGAGTACCGCACCATACTTCTTGAGCGGACCAATATCTGCTCCACCACCGCCGGTCTCGATGCGATTCGCATTGATTGGTACGAGCAATGTTGCCATCTCTTCCATGTACTGGCGGTAGGCACCGGTATCACTGCAATTGAAACCCGTCGGGGCAAACGTACCCGCATCACTTTCGATCGCGAGAACATGTCGCTCGTTCTTCGTCAGTTCGGCATAGGCATTACCACCGCGGAGGCCATTCTCTTCGTTCGTCCAGAAGCATACACGGATCGTGCGCTTCGGACGCAGACCGAGCTGACGCATCATGGTCAGTGCGCGCCAAGCCACGAAGCATCCACCGGCATCATCCATTGCACCCGTCCCGAGATCCCACGAATCGATATGGCCGCCCATCACGACCACTTCGTTCGGGAGTTCCGAACCCTTGATTTCAATCATCACATTGCGTGACTTCGCCTCAGGGAGCCATCGAGCCGACATGGAAAGTTCGAGTTCAACAGTTTCGCCACGCTCCTGAAAGCGTTGCAGAAGCAGCGCATCTTCGATGGTAATCGCTCCAGCGGGGATCTTTGCCACGGAATCCTGATAGCCCATGCCCCCTGTATGCGGCGTCTGTATGCCGTAGGGACCCACCGAGCGCACAAGCGATGCTACGGCACCATACCGAGCGGCCTCCGATGCACCAGACGAACGATATCGCACCGTTTCGCCGTACGTCGTGAACGGCACATTGTACACGACAATCCTACCCTTTGCATCGGCAGCACGTTGAGCGAGCTCAGCAAAGGAACTCACGACAAGGACCTTCGCGCGCAGCGGCTTTCCGCCCGTACCGATGCTGCCTCCCAAAGCGCAGAAGGGCATGGAGCGCGTGTACGGACCCTGCAGCGTGAGCGACTCAGCACCCCGCTCCCAATGGGGAACCATGACGTCCTGCGTTGTTACGTCCCACCCCTCGGCCTTCATCTTGGCGATAATCCAGTCGAGACCCCGCTCAAGGAACTGGGAACCCGATAGACGCTTTGGATAATGATCGGTGAAGTCAGCAAGAAGCGGGTAAAGCCCCTTGTCAGCCGTAGTCCATTCGAGCATACGCTTCGCCGTGGCTCGATGGCGGTCGGCCTGCGGATGCTCCCCTGCATGCAGAGAGACCAGTGCCAATGGCAGAAGAATGGCAAGAAGAATGTGCTTCAGTGACATACCGACCCCGTGATACTGACGATTCGAAGGAATCATGGAAGATACGACACACGATCCTTGGTATCTTTGCACATGAATTGTACCGTGCGCGCCCTACAGAAGAACGAGACAAACTCGTTCATCAAGGCACAGTGGTTGTTCTATAAGAATGACCCGTATTGGGCGCCGCCCTTGCTGATGGATCGCAAGAAACTTCTCAACACAGAGAAGAACCCGTTCTACAAGCATTCAAGCATTCAGCTCTTCCTTGCCGAACGCAATGGCGCAATTGTTGGTCGCATCGCAGCGATTACGAATGCGAATCACAACATTGAGCATGAAGACAATGTTGGGTTCTTCGGCTTCTTTGAATGCATTAACGATCAATCTGTCGCCAACGAACTCCTGCGTGCAGCAGAAGCATGGCTGCGAGAACGTGGCAAAGACGTCTGCCGCGGTCCAGTGAACCCGTCAATGAACGACGAATGCGGATTGCTCATCGATGGCTTCGACGGAACACCTGTGGTGTTGATGACCTATAACCCTCCGTACTACGCAGGGTTGATTGAAGGCGCAGGATATGGCAAGTCGCAAGACCTCTATGCCTACCTCCTCCGCAACGAGAACTACGCATCCGATAAAATGAAGCGTCTGTTCAACGTTGTCGTGCAGCGGAATGAACTTGTGTTTCGCTCGTTGAACTTCAAGAATACAGCGCAGTTCAAGCGAGACGTCGAGACACTCAAGCACATCTACAACGAAGGATGGGAGAAGAACTGGGGCTTCGTCAAGTTCACAGACGAAGAGTTTGACTTCCTTGCAGCCGATCTCAAGCAAATCGCTGATCCGAACCTGGTGTTCATTGTTGAATGCCGTGGAAAGATCGCTGGCTTCTGTCTCGCACTGCCTGACGTTAACCAATGCTTTGTGCACAACAAGAGTGGTGGACTCCTCACTGGGATCTATCACCTACTTACGAAGCGATCGAAGATCGATCTCTGCCGCATCATCGTGCTCGGCGTGTTGCCAGAGTTTCGCAACCTCGGCATCGATGCTGCGATGTACATGGAGATCGGCGAGCGTGCGAAACAGCGTGGCATTCTCAAGGGGGAAGCCAGCTGGATTCTTGAAAGCAACGAAATGATGAACAAGGGGCTCACAACAACGATGCATGGCGAACGCTATCGCACGTATCGCCTCTACGACAAGGGTATCTAAATGGGAAGAGCGTTTGAATTTCGCCGCGCACGCAAAGAGAAGCGCTGGGCGAACATGTCGAAGACCTTTACGAAGCTCGGAAAGGAAATCTCAGTTGCCGTCAAAACTGGCGGAGCTGATCCTGAGCTCAATCCACGTCTGCGCGTAATTATCCAGAACGCGAAGGCGGCCAACATGCCGAAGGACAATGTTGAGAACGCCATTAAGAAGGCCTCAGCAAAGGACGCGGCAAGCCTCGAAGAGTCGAACTACGAGGGGTATGGTCCGCACGGCGTAGCCGTATGGATCGAAACGGCCACCGATAACCCAACGCGAACGGTAGCGAACATTCGCTCGTACTTCAACAAGTATGGCGGACAGCTCGGAACTTCGGGTTCACTGGAGTTCATCTTCGATCGGAAGGGTGTGTTCACCATCCCAGCAGCGGATGTCAATCGCGAGGAACTGGAACTCACGTTGATCGAGCATGGTGCCGAAGATATCGTTGATCAGGACGATGACATCGTGGCGTACACGTCGTTTCACGACTTCATCAACATGCAACGTGCACTTGAGGCGGCTGGTATCGCCGTAACAACTGCCGAACTGCGTCGCATTCCGAACAACACGGTAACGCTCTCTGACGAACAGGCCGAGGATCTCATCAAGTTGCTTGACCGCCTTGAGGACGATGACGACGTACAGAATGTCTTTCATAACATGAACGAAAGCGAATAAATGTGTGGCATCGTCGGCGTGATTAATCACCCACAAGCAGCTGTTCTCTCGTACTACGCGCTTCATGCGCTTCAGCATCGCGGACAAGAAGCTGCGGGTATCGTGACGATGTATACCGATGATGCCAATGGCCGAAAGCGCTTTGGTGTTCATAAGGGCGAAGGTCTGGTACTTGATGTGTTTTC
Source organism: uncultured Ignavibacteria bacterium (assembly GCA_903939735.1). GTDB lineage: Bacteria > Bacteroidota > Ignavibacteria > Kapaibacteriales > Kapaibacteriaceae > UBA10438. The sequence goes on along the minus strand of CAJAIA010000035.1, from coordinate 895 downwards.
AGATCACAAGGTGTTTCCGTCGACACTCAAGGGTTCTGCTGCAATTGGTCATAACCGCTACTCGACAACGGGAAGCAACTCACTTGCGAACATTCAGCCGTTCCACTTCAACTACACAGGCGGCAACTTCGCACTGGCGCACAATGGTAATCTGACGAACACTCGTGTGCTTCGTGAGCAGTTGAAGACCGACGGAGCCATCTTTCAGACGACAACCGACAGCGAGCTCTTTCTTCACTTGATTGCTCGGAGCAAGAAGCAAACACAGATCGAGCAGATACGCGAGGCTGTACTGACAGCCAAGGGCGCGTACTCTCTGGTCATGATGTCTGAGAATGCACTCTATGCTTCTCGTGACCCCCACGGATTCCGTCCGCTCTGCATTGGTCGAATCAAGCACGAGCATGGATACGGTTATGTCGTTGCGTCGGAGACCTGTGCGTTGGACATCATCAGTGCGGAGTACATCCGCGATGTTGAGCACAACGAGATTCTCGTCATCGACGAGAAGACGTTTGCCACGGGTGAGTTCACCTCGTACTACATCAACGAGTCGATGACCGAATCGCACCACTGCGTCTTCGAGTACATTTATTTCTCACGTCCAGACTCTCAGATCTTCGGGCATGCAGTTGACAAGGTTCGCCGGAGACTCGGCAAGACGCTTGCAGAAGAGAGCCCCGTGCTTGGCAATGGAGATGACGACAAAGTTGTCGTAATCGCCGTTCCTGATTCGGGGAACACCGCGACGCTTGGCTATGCACGCGTAAATGATCGCATTCATCCGTCGCGCTATGAGATTGGCTTGATCCGTTCGCATTATGTGGGACGTACCTTCATTGCGCCGGGACAGGACAAGCGGGAGTTCAAGGTAAAAACCAAGTTCAATGTTGTT
>CAJAIA010000034.1 GCA_903939735.1 uncultured Ignavibacteria bacterium | reverse complement strand
CACGTTGCAGATGTGCTAGGATAATCCGAAGTCGGATGATGATGGGACGTTTCGCCGTATGCATGACATGCACAATTGGTTCGCAAAGGAACTGCAATGCTACGTCATTCACTATGCCATCTACGGTCATAGTGGATTTACGAATATTCCACACCCTTACTAAACGTACGTAGCTCACTCGCAGGAGTGCATTTTTTACAACAACGTGACATCCACAGGCGCGGATTAGAGCTCGCGGCGTAGGCGCGCGACAGGTATGCGGAGTTGCTCGCGATACTTCGCTACCGTGCGGCGGGCAACATTGTACCCAAGTTTCTTGAGGTCCTTCCCGAGCTTGTCGTCGCTCAGGGGTTTGCTCTTCGATTCGGCATCAATCAGCTCTTTGATCTTCTGCTTAATGATGCGCGTCGATACTTCCTCGCCATCATCAGTCATGAGTGCTTCACTGAAGAAGTACTTCAGTTCGAATGTGCCAAACCGTGTCAGAACGTATTTGCTGTTCACGATCCGACACACGGTAGAAATGTCGAGTCCGGTTACCTCTGAAACATCTCGGTAGATAAGGGGCTTGAGATGCTCTGGTCCAAATCGGAAGAAATCTTGTTGCAGACCAACAATAGCTGTCATCACGCGAAGCATCGTGTTCTTGCGCTGGCGAATTGCCTGCATCAAGAACTTTGCGTCCTCATATTTCTTGCGCAGCCACTCACGCGTTTCCTTGTTGAACTTATGGAAGCGCGCTTCCTTCTTGAGTTTTTCGTAAGCATTGCTCACGCGCAGAACGGGCAGACGTGAGTCGTTGACGGTGATCAGGAAGTCCTGATCATCCTCGGTTGGTTCAACAGTGAAGTCCGGCGTAACAGTGTTGACATCGGGTCCGATTGTGCCCGCACCCGGACGTGGTGTGAGCCGGCGAATCACCTCGATTGCCTCACGTAGATAGTCCTGCGTAACGCCGAGTTGACGTTCAATCACGTGGTAATGCTTCATCGCAAAAGCATCGTACGTCTTCGTGAGAATCATCAGCGCTAGCTTTTGTGCAGCGTTTGGACGTTCCACTGTGCGAAGCTGTGCGATAAGACACTCTTGCACGGTGCGCGAGGCAATGCCCGGAGGATCGAGCGCCTGCACCTTGCGCAGAACGCCCTCCGCGTGCTTCATCGACAGCGGTGTGAGAGGCACGTCAATATCATCAAACAGGTCTTGTGCGAACTGCTTGCCCCTTCCCATATCACGGGTATGAATGGCGAGGTTGTGTTCCGCAAACCGATCGTTGTTCTCCTGCAGCAGTTCGCTGAGTGCGCGACGCAGATACCCATCGTCATCGACGTTGCCAATGATGTACTCACCGAGAAGGCGCTCCTCGGTTGTGACGTGTAGGTATCGAAGCTGCTCGAGCAAATCTTCTTCGAGTGTTTGCACGTCGCGGAATTGAAAGACCGGATCATCATCGTCGTCGTCCTCGCCGCCACGCGTATCGGTTGTTGAGCCACTCGATGAATCTTCACCCCAGATCAACTTGTAGAACTCGAATGCATCTTTCGGGTCGAAGTCTGCCGCCCCCTCCGGAACATCACTTGGTGCAACGGAGCCATCATCCGAGCTTGCATACGCAACGGCTGACGCTGCGTCTTCAGCTGCAGTTGATTCAGCTCGTGCCACTGTGGGCTCTGCATCTGGGGCGGAAGCATCAGATGATGTATCAGCTTCGTAGTCCGATCCTTCTTCAAGCATCGGATTGTTCTCAATCTCTGCGCGCACGTGCTGCTCGAGTTGCAACAGTGGCAACTGGAGCATCTTGAGATACTGAATCTGCTGAGGTGTAAGTGACTGTTGCAGCGACGCTTTGAGCGTGATCCCCAGCTTCATAGGTCGCCCTCTTCTTCACCATGGGCATAGGCAAGCATGCGCGAATAGGCATGTTCGCCGAATGCACGGATAAGGGGCTCGCGAAGTGTCTCCACAAGGAGGACGTTGTTGGCTTCGCCGTTATCTCTTCCTGGCTCGCACTCGGCAATCATCTCATAGTGCAAATAGGGTCCGCCAAACTGCGCAACACGTATCGGAAATAAGTGACACGAGATTGGCTTCCGGAAGGTTGACTCCCCGTTGTGATATGCGCGCTCGATGCCGCACTTCGCAACCGCACCATCATAGTACACGAACACGCAATCGGCGTCATCCAAGCAAGCCACGGAATAATCGCCGGCTTGTCCCTCTACCGGGTCATTCTCACCGAGCCATGTCCGTGAGCGCTCGGGCAGATAGGGAAGCGCTGCTGCCACTGCACCGCGAAGATCGTCGACCTCGCTGTCCAGCAGAGGCGCTCCCGCCCCGCCGCTCATGGTGCAACATGCACCCTTGCAGCGCTGAAGATCACAGGCGAAGTGTGTGGTGAGCACCTGCTCCTGGAGGAGAAGATCGTCGAGCAGAATCATGGTGCCGAAAAATAGCACGATTCTTGCTAGTGTTGATACTTAGTCGGTGGAAAGTCGTTGACGAAGTGCATTTGCCAGGACGGTTACCGAGCTCAGCGACATTGCAGCGGCGGCTATCATGGGGGAAAACTCCAGTCCAGTTACCGGATACAGCGCACCTGCCGCCAGTGGGATGCCCACGACGTTATAGATGAATGCGAAGAACAGGTTCTGCTTGATGCTGCGGACCGTATCGTGTGAGATGCGGCGTGCTGTCAGGACGTAGGCAAGATCAGCTCGCATCAGCGTGATATCGGCCGTGTTCTTTGCGATATCGGTACCGCTACCAATAGCGATGCCCACATCGGCTTGGGCAAGAGCAGGGGCGTCATTTATTCCATCGCCCACCATAGCCACACACTCACCCAGCGCCTGACGTCGGCGAATTTCTTCGTGTTTCTCGAGCGGTGTTGCACTATGCAGTACAGTTGCGATGCCTGCTTGTGTGGCGATTGCACGTGCTGGTGCTTCGTGATCGCCTGTTGCCATTACCACCGTGATGCCGGCATCGATCAATGCGCGAACGGTGTCACGACTTGTTGCGCGGAGTTCGTCAGCGACTGCGATACATGCAACGACGGTGCGTTGAAGGCTGACGTAGATCGATGCCCACCCTTGGGAGGCGAATCGTTCGCCCGCTTGCTGAAGCGCTGGTGGGATCAGGAACATCGACTCTTCCATGAATGCAGCATTCCCGATGCGCACGCGTGTGTCGCCGAAACGCGCAACTGTGCCACGACCAGGTACAGCTGTAACATCATCGGCGGAGAGCTCAGCGGCCGACGTCTGCATCCGCGCCGATGCCCATTGAAGAAGGGCGAATGCGAGTGGATGCTCCGAGCCGCGTTCGGCAGCCTGCACATAGGGGGCGAGTTCGGTTTCGTCGATGGACACGACAACGGCATCATGCACGCGTGGCGTACCTGAGGTGAGGGTTCCTGTTTTGTCAACGATAATCGTGGTCACGTCACGGAGACGTTCAAGTGCTTCTGCATGCGTGAAGAGGATACCGTGCCGCGCGGCCCGTCCGCTACCAACGATGATTGCTGCAGGGGTTGCAAGCCCCAGAGCGCATGGACAGGCGATAATCAACACGGCGATGGTTGACGTGAGCGCCATTGATGTGGCGTTGTCGCCGCCGACGATCATCCATGTGGCAAACGTGAGGAGTGCGATGACAACGACGATCGGCACGAAGACAGCGCTGATGGAATCAGCCATGCGTTGGAGAGGAGCCTTCGAGGCTTGTGTCCGCTCAACCGCACGAATGATGCCGGCCAGGACGGTGTCGGACCCCACGGCGGCAGCGCGCACAACCAGCATGCCGGTGGTGTTCAGCGTACCCCCGATCACGGTATCACCAACGGTCTTCACAACGGGCATACTCTCGCCCGTGAGCATCGACTCGTCGACGCTCGTTGTTCCCGTAATGATCGATCCATCAACCGAAACGCGCTCGCCTGGTCGGATGATGACCGTATCGGAGACCACGACTTCGGACGCTGGGATTTCCAGTTCTTCGTCCTGACGTCGGACACGTGCGATGGATGGGTGAAGTTCAAGCAGCGATGTCAATGCTTCAGCTGTGCGACGTTTTGCACGCGACTCGAGCCATTTCCCGAGAAGCACAAGGGCGATAATGGTCGATGCCGAGTCGAAGTATGCGCCAGGATGCGAGACTGATGGAAGAAGGGAAGGAGCAAGCGTGGCGACAACACTCGTGATAAAGGCTGTGCCAGT
>CAJAIA010000033.1 GCA_903939735.1 uncultured Ignavibacteria bacterium | reverse complement strand
AGCCAAGCTGAAAGTCATCTTCATTGAATGCAGTAACGCCCTCGAGCGTCTGTGTGTAGGCAGCTGTGCCGGGAACCCAGCATAGATTTGGTAGGCGTATCGGACGCGGTTGCGCTGCCGCTGTAATGGTTAGTACCAGCAGGCATACTCCAACGATGAGCGCTCTCATTGCCGCACCACGTTCTGCGTGCATACCACAGTGCCTTGCTCGCCATAGAGAGTGAGCAAGTAGGTTCCCTTTGGCACGTCAGTGCCGATACGAACTATGTATGATCCGTCGATGGGATGTGCTTCGTTTAGAGTGAGCGCGCCACTGGCGATTTCCTGGCCATTGATAGAGGTCAAACCCCACCGCTCAGGTGGTGTAGGCGAACTGCAACGAATGCGTACCTCGCCGGTGGATGGGTTGGGGTAGACGATGGATGTATTGTCTAGACCGACATCTAAAACGGATGTCGTTGGCGTTAGTGAGACAGCTACGAGCCCGCCTTGGGAGAATGCGTTAACGAATCCTGTTCTCAGATCTGGTGCTGCAAGCGAGCCGAAATCATCGGGCTCAGCTTTGCTTCCCATGAAGTAGCATGTGTCACAGAGTCGTGCGTAAGGGAGGCTATCGCCAACGTTATATAGAACACCGGATTGTCGCCAGTCCGCCGGAACTTTGAGAGACTGGCGTCTCGTAAAGAGCGTCCTCCCGTCTTTCGACCACTGATGTGCATTAAACTCATCAAACCGCCAGCGGCTGCCGGAAAGGTCGCCATAGATCCTCCATATCAGCGAGTCCGTTGCTCGCTCGTAGACGCTTGCGCGGGGTAGGGTGATGGGATCCGAAGTGACTGGGTCAACTCCGACACCTGCGCCGGAGACCATGATGTACCGTCCGTCGGCCGAGATACTGCCGCGGCCGTAGTCGTTGAGATCTCGTACAGTTGGGGGGAATGTTGATAGATCAGCGAGTGATATGCAGTTGCGATAGCGCTGCGGATCTGAACCAACCCTTCCCACAGTAGAGAACACCATGTAGCGCTCGGCATCGTCGAAGTCCACCTTGCCGAACGCTGCCGAGCCGTTCGCGATTATGCACGAAGTGTCCCCTGCAAGATCGAAAAGGCGCATGCCACTGAGCGACACGGCACCCATGCCGCTATCCGGCACTGTTACATACCGACCAGAGGGAGATACAGTAATCCGATAGGTGATATACTCACTGCTCAGGGCACTGATGTACAGGTTGTCCAGCAGGATACGTTTGGAAGGGTACTCGAGTACCACAACCTTGCTTACGTCGTCATTTCGAACGGTGACGGCGATCACGCGGCCATCGCGCGAGCAGGAGAGGTCGGTAGAAACACTTAGCGGATCCCCGTCTGGTGATAGCCTCCAAGTGTCGGTAAGAATTGTGTCCTGAGGTTCTCCGCTAGAACCTTTCACGACCACGATCATGCCGCCGTATACACCGGCGAACACAAGGTCAACCGAAGGAGCGTAGGCAATTGCTCCGGTTGGGTTGAAGGGCACCCGCCACAGCACCCTTCCTACCACGGGCAGGGTCTGCGCTTGCAGAGCGCCGAATGAGAATAGCGTGATAGTCAGCAAGACGTAGGACAAGAGTGCTCGTCTGCATGCAACAGTATGCGTTGTTGTTTTCATAGAATCCTCTAGTTATGAGATGCACTGCAACGTATGGCCGTGCCTATCACGAAACACCTATACAAAACCTTTACAGTAGGGGCCTCCCCGTCCTACTGACCTATGTGGCAACTAATGTCGTCAACTCTATTCAGGTATGCTAATACCACAAAGCCACTAACCGAGACGACGACACGGACCGACATCATAAACGTACACCATGAACCTACATACTTGTTTGTGGTTCAAACAATGATTTTTGTCAGTGTTGTTCAAGAGTGCCGGCATTGGCAGTGGACCAAATCTGGTGCGATTGATGTTCCTAGATTGCGCGTTGTCGCGTGGGTTCAAATCCCGCTACGCTGACGTAAGCCCCTCTGAACTAACGGTCCAGTGGGGTTTCGTGTTTCTACTTGTACCAGATTTGTGACAGATGTTGGTTAGGTTAAGGTCGGAGTGCGACTACACACCGCTGGTATTGACATCATTGTTTTCGATCATTGCACATTACAGTTGTTTACATGGTTGTTTACACGGAGGTGTGTATGGCTGTTCATGGAGCGCCCGTTGTGCGTTGGAGGTGCAACGTGTATGACGGAACGGTGTAACATCTCCCGGGTAAGACCTGGTAACTATCATGAAAACACTGAATCCGATTTCGCGGACTGCCTTCCTGAGTGCGTGCATGCTGCTCGCAGTAATCCGATCTCTGGCTCAGCCCGTCATTCTCCTGCCATCGAGTTACATCCGTGTTGCTTCGAACGAGAGTGCTGTGTGTCTCGCAACAGAGACGTCGATCTGCTTTGGAAGATCGTTCACCGACACACCTGAATGCGTGACCGTGCCCGCAAGCATGTTCGGAGTTGCTACGTGGGCGGTGACTGCAATAGCGCTATCGAAAGATGGCCGCTACTGTTTTGCAGCCGTTGCTGGAACGGATGGGCTGTATCGGTATGATCGGCAGGTGAGGCAGTGGCGTACGATCACACCCCCAAGTGCGGGCAGTGATGTGTCTGCTCTCTATGTCGACGACAATGGCATCGTCACCATTGGGACAGGAGGATCGCCGGCAAGTTCTGCCAATGATGCGCGCGGCTTGTATCAGTCTATGAACAATGGCGATGAGTGGACTCCGATTGAGTTTCAGGACTCGAGTGGACTGGCCATCGCGGGGGTAACGAGCATTAAGCGCACAGATACCGGACCTCTTGCAATCTCATGTGTGCGCAAGGCAGGTAGGGCGGAACCGGGTATCTATCTTCAAAGACAAGCTACGTCGTGGAGGCGCGTAAGCAACCTTGATGGTCAGCTTGTGGAAGGCGGACGCTACTTGTACAGTGTAAGCGCTACGGGAAGTGTCATGGTTGTAGACCTGTTGAACACCGCATCGCCTCTCGCCAAAGCAGGAGCACCTGGTTCGTATGCCGACGTATGGGATGGCGATACCGTTGCGCTCTTCTACGACCGCCAAGGTGATGGCGCATCACCTGTACTCAACCTCGTTGTAGGAACGGCGGTTGTCAGGACCATACCACTGACGATCGTACCCGATACACGAGAACAGCTGCGGTACGCAACGGCATGCACGCCTGAAGGACTGTGTCGGATCGTCCTTCTTGGCGCAGGAGATAATCGGTTGCTAGACGCCCGTGGCGAACACGTGGCCTCGATCAGCTCGTCTGTGCAACTGCCAAGCGTCTCGGCGGTTTCGAGTGCTGGTAGCTGGGCAGTGGTGAGGGTAAACAATCATGGGTGGTATCGGTTGACGTCTGATCTCGAGACAACGTATGATGCCACACTGAATGGGATCATGTCGCCGTCGTCCATCTACGTCCGCAGCGAACGCGGTGGGCTCCTCGTCACACGCCCATCATCGATCTTCAGCGTAACGACCACGGGCTTTTCCAACGTGGTCACGATCGAGAGCGATACAACGCTCCTGAGCTCCGTCCGCTTATCCAGTAATGAAGTACTCGCCGCAACCCGTGAAGTTGGACTCATCGCCTTCAGCCCCGAAAGTGGCACGTGGCGCACGTACGACACCACCGGTATACCGAGAGTCTCAGTCTCTGGTGGTGACACAAGAGTAGCAACCTCCGTCGCCGTCTTCCGAGTGGGGTCGAGACTCTATGCGTGGTTTAACCCAGGGGGCGTGCAGATGCCAACCGAGGCCGGACTGTATCAGTATGATGGCGGTTGGGCAAAGGTGGAGATCACAGATTTGCCGGAGGACGGATCGCTCGTTGACATCACCAACGACAGCAGTAGCGCAGTGATCACGCTGCACTACTTTCTGAACGGAAGAGTCAGCGACTCGCGGGTTCTTTCGCTTCGCGAGGGCAAGCCTTGGTGCTCCGTGGTAAGCGACTCACTCAGCAGTGTTCCCTACATTACTACTTCGGCGGCCGGGAAGGGCTGCCCAATCTGGCTAACTGCGCACGGCGCAGTCTGGACAGTGAATGCATCACTCACAAAAAGAACGGAGCTTCGCAGCGGATTAAATGTGCTCGTATCGGCATTGGATGAGAAAATCCTTATCGCTACGCGAGACCAAGGTCTGATCGTGCTCGACTCACCTACGTCAGTCGGTTCGTATGATGGCATAGATACAACGCAGCGCCCACATTTGTGGCCCTCTCCTGCAGGTGTGGGTGAGCGTGTGCGCATGCGGTTGAACATGGAACGGCATCACATCGCGTCTGTATCGGTCTACGACCTTGTGGGACAGCAAGTGTCGCTCGGGAGCGTCGACATCATCGAGGACGGCGGCAGCAGCCTGATAATTATTCCGTCGCCAGCCTTGCCAGGTTTATACGTTGTAGTCATTACCGCCCAGAATGAACAGCTGGGGAGCCCTCTGCGCGTAGTAGGGGAGTGACCGAATGGGGTTTCTCGATCTTAAGTGGCTAATCGTTGATACGTTGGCATCCTTTTGCCTCGCTGTTTCCTCAGCGCCAGAACCTCGCCGAAGATACAGACCTTACCGTCCGCCACTGTACATGTTGGAGGCCCCAACAGCGACGATGCCGTCGTAGCCGCCGTAATCCAATTCGCGGTAGTAGGCGAAGGCGACAAAGCTGTTTGAGGCCGAGGCGGTGTTGCCTTCGAATTCCTCGTAGGAGATGTCCGTAATCTGCTCTGTATCAGCGTCGAGGCGTCCGTTGGCGTAGAGGTAGTTGTGACGTCCGCGGCGGATCCAGTTGCGACAGCGATACAGACGTAGATCCTCGTCGTAGTACATCATCCACGATCGATCAGGCTTCCATTGGTTGAATGAACCAACCACCACCACGTCGTCCTCGCTTGGTCCGCCCGGTGCGGGGTCGAGCAGGATCTCGACCGGGATGTACTCGTCATTGCGTGTTGCGATGCCCCTTGTGATCATCGCGCCATCGTCTGCGCGCTCGAGGAACATGCCGTTGCGACGCAGATCGCTCAGCGGCATGCGCACGGGTTCACCTGTTGACGGGTACCGGCTAAGGTCTGTGAGATCCAACACGCGATACTCGTTCTGCGCTGGGATGCGCGCCAAGCGAAACACCTTCCCTGCCTGCAGCATGCCGACCACAGCGTTCTGTCCGTCGGCGCGGAGCATCATTGTTGCATCCGCTTGCTGCGTTACCAGCATCGGCTCCGACCACCGATGATTGCGATAGAACGTCACGGTGTGCAGGTTATTCGAGAGCAATGTGTTCGTTGGATCTCGCAGCAGTGCTTCGATCGTGTACGCAATCGAACTCACGCGCTTGCGGGGCTCGTAGAAATCCGTCATGAAGTTCATCGCCATCGATGCACGTTGATCGACGACGAAGATGCGTGTCTCGGCCAGCTTCGCATCGGTTTGTGCATCGTGCAATGTGACAAGCCAGTTGCCACTGAAGCGCAGCGTTGTTTGTGCGTTAGGGATCTGCATCGATCCACGATAGCGGTAGTACTGTGATCGCTCAGGTGCCAGTGCCCAGTCGACCAAACTTGTGCGCAACGTCACGTCCGTCAGAAACCCATTCTCATCCGGCGTCCAGTCGGCCCTGCAATGCGTAAGGCGCGCATAGACATTCGGGATCGATGTCGATGCCACGTCGAACTCAATCGTTGCAAAGGGGCTCCCCAGCGATGATGTGCCCGAGGCATTCATCATCACCACAGGTGGAAGTTGTTCGTTGGTGCCACCATAGGCACGAATCATGCGAATCCATGGTGCCTCGTCCTGCGCAACAAGCGTCTGCGCGACGAGCGCCATCACCACGATGGCCTGACGTATCATCCCCGACGGACCTTCATCGTCTCGCGCGCCTTAAGGCGATTTTCGCGTCGCATTGCTGCGTCGTCGAAGCGGTGACGTTCGTCTTCGGTTTCCGGAACTACAGGTGGTGCGGGCAGCGGCTTACCGTACTGATCAATCGCGACAAACGTCAGGAAAGCTTCTGACGTGCGTGTCTGTGTGCCATTGAGCGGATCCTCGCGCCACACTTCCACGTACACTTCCATGGACGTTGTAAAGGCGCGTGTGAGCAGCGACCGAATGTGCACCACGTGACCAAGCTTGATTGGCTCGTTAAAGCTGATTTCATCCACTGACGCCGTGACGCACACCTTACCCGAGTGACGTTGCGCGCTTAGAGCTGCGGCAATATCGATCCAGTGCATCAAACGTCCGCCGAGGAGATTGCCGAGGTAGTTCGTGTCATTCGGGAGGACCAGCTCCGTCATCACGACCAAGCTTTGGGATGGAGTCTTCATGGTAGTTGTTGTTCCAGTGCGTCAACATCTGCACTCATTTGTGGTTCGCGAACCAAGCGGCGATACGTCGACACGGCGGCACGTGCGTCATCGACCTTTTCTTGGTCGATCAGGATGCGAAGTTTCTCGACCAGTGCTGGTTCCAGCCACTTCGTATCGGCGTATTCATCGATGATCGCATCCAGATGAATCAGCGCTGCGCGACGGATCTTCGTGTTCATGTAGTGTTCGGCAATAAGCCAGTACTTCTCTGCGAGACGGTTACGGAGTTCATGAATACGCACCGACGCTTCGCGCGCCAGCGAGTCACGTCCGTACATCGTTTGAAACTCGGAAAACGCCTGAATCGCCTTAATAGTGTTCTCTTGATCGCGGTCTGCCGGGAGAGAGATCTTATCGTAGCACACGCCCGTCTTAAACATCGCGCGCTGTACGAACTCACTCGACGGATACGAGCGGCGCACCAGATTGTAGTTGAACGCAGCCATGATGTATTCACCGCGTTCGAAGTTGATCTCGGCGAGGTAGTACTGCGCATCATCTGCGAACTGCGACGCAGGGTATTGCAGCTTAATCACTTCAAATTTCGATTGAGCTTCAAGCCACTCGCCATTATCGTACGCCTTCTTTGCTTCGCCGAAGACATCGTCGACGGTTTTCTGTTTCGTCACAGATTCGGATGACGAGCACCCAATAACGAGCTGCAATGCAGCTGTCAACGCGATCAATGTGGCAATCGAGAAGCGATTCATGGGCGCAAAGTTAATAACCCATCGAGAGCAACTGAGCGCGGTCGTTCCGCCAGTCGTTGCGAACCTTGACGTACAACTCGAGAAAGATTGGTTGTCCGAGGTGTTCTTCGATTGTTGCGCGCGCCGTCTCGCCCACCTGTTTCAGTGCCGAGCCCTTTGCGCCGATGAGGATGGCCTTCTGATTATCGCGCTCAACGATGATATCGGCCGCGATGTACCACTTGCCCCCTTCACGCTCCTTGAACTCGGTGATCATCACCTCGGTGGCGTACGGGACTTCTTCGGCGAACTTGGCAAAGATCGCTTCGCGGATAAACTCTGCAACGAAGAACCGTTCTGGCTGATCCGACACCACGTCATCTGGGTAGATGAAGGGGGCTTCTGGGGCCAGTTCGAAGAGCATTGCCGTAAGATCTTCAACGTAGGTGTTATCACGTGCGCTGATGGCGATCGCCTTCACGAACAGGCCGCTCAGGCGGGCTTGTTCCATCAGTGGGAGGGCTTCCTTGCGCACGGGCAGGGAATCCATCTTGTTGAGAACCAGGATTGTCGGACGCTTCCGACGCTCCAACTGTGGCAGCCACATTGGGTCGAGCACCGAGCCTCGTTCCACAGCCATGTTTGCATCGACCACAACAACCACGATATCTGCCGCATCCAGCGATTCATCGACGTAGCCCATCATGTGGCGCTGCAGGGAGTATCGCGGTGCAAGCATGCCAGGCGTATCGAGGAATACCAGCTGGGTATCGCCGTGTGTGTGGATGCCCATCACGCGTTTGCGTGTTGTTTGCGGCTTCGACGTCACGATGCTCAGGTGCATGCCGAGGATGGCATTCAGGAGGGTGGACTTGCCCGCATTCGGGCGTCCGATAATGGCTACTGTTGCACAGCGCGTCACGCAGCTTCTTCCGTTGGTTGGTGAGGCGCAAACGTTACGTCTGGATGCGCTGCGAGGTATGCCTGTTCACGATCGATCAGATCGCGCACGGCTGGCTTCATAAACTGATCGTCTGGCACAAAGCGTGCAAGTGCGCGGGCAAGAATTACCGCTGCTGCTTCGATTGGCATCGACCGGTTGATGAGGATCACGCGTTGTTCATGGACCACGCATGCGCCACCGCGGAAGGTGCCAGATTCGCGGCGCACCGTATAATCCAGCGACTTTGCCAGACCCATCAATTCTTCGAACAGTTTATCTGCCTTCATGAGCTTGATTTCGGTAATTGAGGTCGAACAAGCGGACGGAGTGTGAGCACCAGGAGGATTGTCAGTGCGGCAAGCATCGACATACCGATCATCACATTCACCGCCGTTGTGGTGTAGCGATACAGGAACACGCGAAGAATCTCCGCGGGCTGTGCCAGCGGCATCCCCGATGTACGATCAAACAACGTCCAAAGTGTATAGTCCTGCCATGCAACGTAGGCTTGTACGGGCAGAAGGAGTGCGAAGAGGACTGTCGCCATCATCAAGTACCCATGGGTACGATAGAGCGAGCGCAGGAGAAATGCCGTACCAATACCACCAACCGTGGCAACACCGAACGCCCAACCTGTCCACCCACCCAACAGGGTAAACAGCCAAATCGTATGGAGACGTATCTCTTCTGAGTGCGTCGGCTTCAGTTCCAGCGTCCCGGGGACGAACACATCAAAGCCAACCACCATCCGCGTGATGCTTGTGCCAAACCACACAACGCCACCTAGCGCGAACAGCGTAACGAACAATTTAAACCACCGCGTAGAAACCTGCATGCCGCAAGATACGGGGGTACATCAAATCTTGTACGCTTTACGGATGGCCGAAAAGAAGGCCTTGTCAGACAAGAGCTTGCGCAAGCGTAGGAGCATTGGTGCCGGCTTGCCAACAGGGTAGCGCATCTTCTCCGAGGAGTCCGTGGCAGCCTGAAGAACGGTGTCAGCGACGATGGTAGGGCTCACGGCGTCGGCGAGGGCCTTGGTGGCGGCGGCACCAAACTTTGCAACAAATGCGCCGTACGGTGATGCCCCTTCCGGCAGCACCGCAACGCCGCTGCGTCCGGCGAAATCAGTCTTGATCAGTCCCGGTTCGACGAGTTTGACGGCAATGCCGAGGTCGCGCAGTTCGTAGTGCAGGGATTCAGTAAAGCCCTCGACAGCCCACTTGGTAGCGTGGTAGGGGGCATACAGCGGAAACGTCATGCGTCCGCCCATGCTCGAGATCTGAATGATACGTCCTGCGCCATGTGGTCGCATGCGACGGATTGCCTCTCGTGTGACACGCATCAGACCAAGGACGTTGGTCTCCATCTGATCGCGCAATTGCTCATCTGTCATGAGCTCGAAGACGCCCATCAAGCCGTAGCCAGCGTTGTTGACGACAACATCGATGCGTCCGTGCGCCTGTTCGACGTCGGAGAATGCACGCGATACCGACGCAGCATCTGTGACGTCGAGCTGATAGGTGCGAACATTTGGGATGTTCGATAGTGCTTGCGCGTTCTCAAATGATCGCATGGTTGCTGCAACATTCCATCCCTTGGATGCAAAGGCCTGCGCACATGCCCGACCAATGCCACTGTTAGCGCCCGTAATGAGCACGGTTGATGTTGCCATGTGATGTACCTCGCAGTTGTTCGATGATGGTGATGCGTTATGCGATCGAAACTATTGCGATATTGCAAGGGTATCAACAGTAGAGTATAGTCTATGGTTGATCTTTAGTTTTCCACACTGCGGGTGCGTCCACTCTATGCTGATCAATGAACTGGCAAAGCGTGTCGGTGTGAGCGTGCACACAATTCGTTTCTACGAACGGTCAGGTCTGATCGCAGGTCAGCGCGATCCACACGTGACGTCGAATAACTACTTCCACTACGACGAAGCGTGTGTTGAACGACTCGAGCTAATTCTCGAAGCAAAGTCAGTGGGATTTACGCTCGCGGAGATCGCAGAGATCATCGACGCGTGGTATGGTAACATCTACACGAGGAAGCAGAAGATCGCGATCCTCGAACACAAGATCGAGGCACTCGATGCGAAGATTCGTGACCTACGTGAGATGAAGAAGCAGATACGGGATTGTATCGATGAACTGTAGGGGCGAGACAGGGTCTCGCCCCTACTTTACTTCCCAATACAGCTCGCGGCGGAGCTTGAGGATCCACTCTTGCTCGAGGCGTTGCTTCTTTTCGAAGGAAGCCATTTGTTCGAGCTGCTTGTAGTCGTCATCAACCGATGGTTTGTGCGCTGGAATGAGGCGCTTGCGGTAGAGGATGTGATAACCAGGCTTGGTAGGGTCGGCTGCGTACGGCATGGGGTCAGACACGCTGCCGTCTGCGAGCGCTGCGATTGCACTGCGCATGTCTTCGGGCAAACGTAAGAGTTCGATCTGACCCATCGCGCCGCCAAAGCCTTGTGTTTCACGCTCGTCGCTGTACTCACGCGCGATGCTCTCAAAGCTATCGCCAGCTTCAACGGCCTTCTTCATGCGCACGAGCGTTGCCTTCGCTGAGTCGCGATCCTCTTCGCTCTGACTGACACGGATCAGAATGTGTCGCGTGGTCATCGTCGTGCTGGTCTTGGAGATCAATTGGATAACGTGCCATCCGAAGGGTGATTCGACTGGAGCCGAAATTTCGTTCGGACTGAGTGCGAAGGCCGCTGCTTCGAAGGCCGGCACAAACTTGCCTTTCTCCACCGTACCCAAGTCGCCACCATTAGCGGCACTGATTGGATCGGCTGAATGCCTGCGTGCAAACTCGCTAAACGAGCCGCCCTTGACGACGGAGTCGCGAATGCGCAATGCGAGCGATTGCGCTTCCTTGTTCTTCTCCGCTGAAGGCTTGACATACTTGACGATGTGGTAGAGGTCAACGCGCTCAGGAATCGATGGAAGCGAGTCACGATACCGCTCGTAAAATCCCTCAACATCGGCGCGCGTGGCTTTGATGTCGGCAAACTGCTTCTGCTGCATCTTCTCTACGAGCAAGCGCTTGCGAATCTCATCGCGAAACTCACGGCGAATACGCGCCATGCTCATGCCGTACATGTCTTCGATGCGCTTCTCCGATCCAAACTGCTGAATCAACGACTGAAGCTGATACTCCATGCGCTGCGTGATTTCGTCTTCGGTTACCTCGACGCTATCCTCGATCGCCTTGGTCATCATCAATCGCTCGTTGATGAGCTGATCGAGTACAGCCTGACGTAACACGGGATCCTTACGGTTGACCTTTGGATCGCGCTGCGCCATGATCTCCATCTGTCCGTCCACGTCCGACTTGAGCACGATCTCACGTCCCACAATCGCAACGATACCCTCCATGGAATCCTGCGCATGCCCACGCACGGCGAGCAAGCTGAGGAGGACGATTGTGACGATGCTTAGTGGTGTGCGCATGGTAGGCTGACGTATTAGTTCTTCGAACGTGAAGTCTTTGTTGCACCCCAGATGCCATCAAGAACCTTGGTGCTGTACACAACCGGGTGCTTGACGCGTACACCTGAGAGCCATGATTCCGTAAGACGCTTTTGCAATGCGTCTTGGTACGCCGGTGCAAGCTCAGCGAGCGCTTCATCGAACGACCGCTGCTGTGGTGCAACTGGTCCGTCGTAACGGATAACGCTCCAGCCAGCATCGATAGGGAATGGACCAATGATGTCGCCAACCTTTGTTGTGGCGGTAACCTTCTGTGCGAGCTTTGACGACTTCGGTGATTGTGCCAACAGCGTGCCCTTGCGATCACGCGCACCCTCGCGCTGTGTGTACTCTGCGGCAAGTGTTCCGAGATTCTCACCCTTACGTGCACGCTCGGCAATAGCCTTCGCAAGTGAGTCGTTCAGGAGGTAGCACTCGGTGAGATTGACCTTGGCTTCGGTCATCCAGCGTGTGCGTGTTGTGTCGTAGTACGCACGTGCATCAACAGTGTCAAAGCGAAGCTTGCTCCATACTTCCTTTTCTTCAACCTTGAAGAGCAGGATGCCGTCGTTGAATTCTTGCATCAGTGATGCGAAGTCCGGATAGCGTACTTCGAGATCCTTCGTTGCCTGCTCGAGCGCAAGTGGATCGCTGATTTTGTTGATCGCACGATCAAGCCCAGCGCGGTTGAGCGTAAAGCCACGCATATCAATGCGCAAGCGCAGCGAGTCAGTGAACTGTCCAACCGTGATCGGTCCGCGCGGCATGGTGTAGATCACCTTGTCAGACATAAACGGTGTGACCTTGCGAGCCCAGGTGGTGTCCTGTGTGTTCTTGGTGGAATCAATTGCCTCGAGGAACATCGCAAGTGCTTCCGGCACCCAGCGATATCCGAGGTCGTTCTTTACTGAGTCGAGCACAACGCGCTTGTCTTCTTCGAAGTAGAGGCGACGATACGTGCGCTTTGCTGCATCGCGTTCGACGGATGCATCCGGACGCTTGGTGGAGTCGCGAATGATGATGTGTATGCCGAACAGCGTCTTGACCTTGGTCGAGAGTTGTCCGTCCTTGAGCTGATAAATCGCTTCTTCGAATGCCGGAACAAGGCGTTGTCCGTTTGCTTCCATGCCCCCTGAACGCGAATACGTGCTCCCAAGGAAGCCACCCTTTGCAGCGGATGCTTTATCGTCGGAGTATGCTTGCGCAAGATCAGCAAACACGTCGCCTGTGCTGGTGACGCGACGTGCATTGAGTGCAGCTTGCTGCTGCGCAGGCTTCATGGCGAAGATCTGCAACAGCGAATCGGCGAACCGATCAGTCGCCAAACTGTCGCGCCCATCCTTGGCTTGCAGCAGGATGTGGCGGAACTTCACTTGCTCGCGGGGCTCTTCACGGAAGAGCTTCACGATAAAGTAGCCGAAGCGTGATGCAACTGGCTTTGGAGATACCTGCCCAGGCTTGAGCGCGTAGGCTTCGTCTTCAACGGCCTTGATGATGGTGCCACCGGAAATCCACGGAAGCATGCCACCATCCTTGGATGTTTCCTTGTCGTCGGATGAGTCGCGTGCAAGCTTCTCGAAATCCGCACCAGCATTGAGGGCTGCGATAAAACGCTCAGCCTTAAGCCGACTCCCCGTTGTGTCCCACTGACGATTGACGTGGTCGGGAATGGCTGACAGAATGATGCCGATCTTGAGCTCCTTTAGGCGACGCTGCGCAAGCTGCTCGACACGCTTGTCGACAACTGCCTTGTCGTAAAAGAAGGTCTCCGACAGCAAGCGGCGATTGTTGGCAAGATCAACCTTCACTGCCGAGTCCTTGTGGATGCCGCGGTCTTTCGCGTCGGCTACCTTCAGACGGTAGTTGGTGTAGAGTCGGAGGAATTCCATCGCCGTGTCGCGGGGTATCGATACGAACGGTGTCTCGCGACGCGTGAGGTTCTTCTGGAAGGCACGCTCAACATCACCAAGTGTTATCGACTCGGAGCCGACGGTGGCGAGAACTGTTGAGGGGGCGATTGTACGCGGTGCATTCTTCTTCGCCTTCTGCGCTGATGCGCCGGAGGTGAGGATGAGGACGCTCATTGCGAGCGTTACTACACGAATCGTCGTCATGGCGGACTTCGTCATGAAATGGTACACGATCTAGAAGTGATGGAAAGCAGACGTCGAAGACGCCCGAACGGCAAATTTAGTTAGCCGACAAGTGCGGTGGCTACCTTATGAATATCGCCGGCACCCATCGTAAGTACGACGTCCCCGGAACAAAGCAGGGGGGAGAGCTCTGGGGCCACGTTCACAACGTCCGGAACGTAATGCACGTTGGTATGTCCGAGGGCAATAGCAGCATCGGCAAGGAGCTTCCCAGTGACGCCCGGTATGGGCTGCTCCCGGGCGGCATAGACATCGGTCAGAACGACCACGTCTGCCATGGCACAGGCGCTGGCAAAGTCGTCCACGAAGTCGCGGGTGCGGGTGTAGGTATGGGGCTGGAATACGGCAACCACGCGTCGACCGGGCCAGCCGCTCCGAACGGCATCGATTGTGGCGCGAATCTCGGTTGGGTGGTGCGCATAGTCGTCGATCACCAGCACGCCGTCGCGTTCGCCGCGATGCTCGAAACGACGGTACACGCCGCCAAAATCAGCCAGTCCGTCGCGTATAGACTCCACGCTGATGCCACATCGAAGCGCCATGGCACATGCCGCAAGGGCGTTTCGCACGTTGTGCTCGCCCGGCACGTGAAGCATGATCTCGCCACGATCTACGCCGTTTACGGTGAGCATGAAGATGGTCGTGCGCTCCGTATAGCGAATGTTGGTTGCACGAACGGCAGCATCGGCCGAGGTGCCGAACGTGACAACAACGCGTGTGATTGACGGGAGAATGTCACGCACGCCTTCGTCGTCAATACAGACGCATGCCGTGCCATAGAACGGCACCTTGTTGGTGAACTCGCAGAACGCTTCCTTAATGTCGTCGAGGTCGCTGTAGATGTCGAGGTGGTCGGCTTCGACGTTGGTGATGATGGCGATGGTCGGAAGCAGCTGGAGGAAGGAGCGATCGTATTCATCCGCCTCGAGCACGATCCAGTCGCCATGACCGAGTCGGGCGTTCGAGCCCCCTAACCCCTTGAGCTTGCCGCCGACGATGACCGTTGGATCCATCCCGGCCTTCATCATCACAAGTCCACACATGGATGTGGTGGTGGTCTTGCCGTGCGTGCCGGCAATGGCCAGACAGTATTTCAGGCGCGACACTTCGCTGAGCATTTCTGCGCGGCGAATGATCGGGATCTTACGCTCGAGTGCGGCGCGCGTCTCCGGATTGGCATCCGGGCGCACAGCGCTGGAATACACCACCACTTCAGCGTCGCCCAGATGGTCGGCACTATGCCCCACGCAAATGCGCGCACCAAGCGATGCAAGGTGATCGGTAACATCCGTGCGGTGCAGATCCGACCCACTCACGCTGAAGCCCTGCGATAACAGGATCTCGGCGATGCCACTCATGCCAATGCCGCCGATACCAACGAAGTGAATGTGTCGTACAGAAGAGAAGACCATGGGCGAAGTTACGGTAGCGGACTAACTCAGCATCTCTAAAAGCACAGGCAGCCAATGGTCCTCGGGAATGGATCCCATGGGGCGAACAAGTCGCTGTTTGTCCACCGAGCGAAGCTGATCGAGCAGGATGAATCCGTCTGTTTTCTCGAAGGTGACCCGTGGACGACACCCCAAGGGGTGAGACTTCGATGTGAGCGGAGCGATAATCACGCGGGGTAGCGCGGCATTCATGTCGCTGGGGGAGACAATGATGGCTGGACGTGTCTTGCGGACCTCAGTGCCGACCGTTGGATCAAGGTTCACCCACCACACCTCACCTCTGCGGTGCGAGGGCTTCGGCGACTTCATTCCCACTCCCAATCGGTGATGCCATCGTCGACGCGAATGCTCTCGAACTCGGCTGCATCGGGCACGACGGCGTCGAACCATCCCTTACGGACATCCTGCACGGCGCTGATGATGATACGATCATCGACGATGTCGATCTCTACGGTGTCGGTCATGTTGCACTCCTTCAGGAACGATGCTGGAATAAGCACGCCACGGCTGTTGCCGATCTTTCGTAAGGAGGTTTTCATAGGGGGTAACGTGACGCTGTGTGTGGGGAAGGGTCAAATGTACGAACAATGTTAGTACATTTCCTCGCGTCGATCAGCGAAAATGTCGTTGATGCTATTGAACGACTTGTCTCGCGTCTGCTCTGGATGAATCTCGGCGATCACGACGGCGTCGGCCTCGGCCGAGGCGTCGGCGAGTACGTTTCCATTGTACCCATAGATGGCCGTCTGACCGTTAAACGACACGTCCTCGCCGGCGTTGTGTTCCGAGCCGGTACGGTTGGCGACAGCCAAGTAGACCTTGTTCTCGAATGCGCGCACGGGCATGGCCATGCGCCAGATGTGCGTGACGAGGTTCGACGGACATACGATGAGGTCGGCACCGTCGAGGGCGAGTGCTCGCGCGCTCTCAGGGAAGCGCCAATCGTAGCAGATCATGGTGCCGATGGTGCAGTCGAGATGCTCGATGTAGTGGGTGAAGAAGCCACTGTTGCCGGGAGCGAACCCGAGGGTCTCCTTGTAAAACAGGTGGGTCTTGCGATAGACCAGCGGAGTTGGAATGCCCTTGCCGGCGATGAGAGCTGCGTTATAGAGCTGTGAGCCGTCGCGCTCGGCGATGCCGCATACGACGACCTTGTTGTGCGTGGTGGCGGCATCAATGATGCGCTGATTGTGGATCCCTGTGTCGGGCGCGTGAACTGGCTCTGCAATGCGCGACACTTCATCAACGCCGAGATGGAAGTACCCGCATGTGGCGAGTTCGGGAAACACGATAACATCGGCGTCGATTGCTGCAATGTGCTCAACAATACGCTCCGTGTTGGCATCGAGGTTGCCAAACGTTGGTGCGAACTGGACGCAGGCGACGCGCATCAGAAGGTTGTCGTGAAACTGAAGATCGGCGTGTATGGTGTACCGCTGAGTCCGAGTGCAGTGCTGTTACCGGCTGACGGCAGAATTGGGTCGGCAAGGTTGAAGATGTGACTGCTCAGCATGTGCACACCGTAGGCAATTCCTGCCCCAAGTGCGTATCCAGCGAGGACGTCGGTAAGGAAGTGCACGCCGAGATTCATGCGAGCGTAACCCGTCCAGAGAGCCCATCCAACAGTTGGAACGATCACATACCAGTTCGGATAGCGCAAACTCATGGTTGTTGCAAAGGCCGCAGCACCGGCGGCATGACCTGATGGCATGGAGCTGAAGTATTTGTCGTTGCCTTCTTCCCCGTTTACAATCATGCCTGCATACTTCTGGTACGGACGCTCCCGGTCGATCGCCATCTTGAGTCCGATCACAGCGCCATAGGTGATGCCAAGCGCGACAAATTGCTGCAGACCTGTCTCTGCCATATAGCGTCGGTCGGGCGATGGAGCATCGATGAGCGATGCGGCAACACCATAGACATACATCGCAGATGGGATCGCCACGTATGCAGGCATAGCAGCATCTGAGACAAATCGCGATGAATTCTTCGTTGATTCGATCTTGTTGAGATCGTAACCGATGCGACCTTCCCAGCTAAATGGGTCGATCGATTGCGCCGACGCGGTGATGGATGCAAGAGCACAGAGGCTGATGAGGAGTGTCTTCATGCACGCAAATGTATGGTGCGACGTATTTTCGCACGTGATAAATGTTGCCATTGTCGGTGCCACGGGCCTTGTTGGCCGCACCATGCTCCGCGTGCTCGAAGAGCGCGCTACTCCACTTGCCTCGCTCACATTGCTGGCATCGGCACGTAGTGCTGGTACACAGATGACGTTTCGCGGCGAGACACTCACGGTTGGTGAGCTTACAGCTGAGAGCTTTGCCGGAATCGACGTTGCACTCTTCAGCTGCGGCGGAACGCTCAGCACGCAGTATGCGCCGATCGCTGCAGCTGCAGGCTGCGTGGTGATTGACAACTCCAGCGCATGGCGGATGCATCCTGATGTGCCACTTGTTGTGCCGGAGGTTAATCCAGCAGATGCATACACGCACAACGGCATCATCGCCAACCCAAACTGCAGTACGATCGAACTTGTTGTTGCCCTACAGCCAATCATTCAACGATGGGGATGTCGCCGCTTGGTGGTGAGTACGTACCAGTCGCCGACCGGTGCCGGACAGCAGGGGATGGACCAGCTTACGGCGGAAGTGGCCGGACGTGAGCCGGAGCGTCGTATCACGTCGCATCGTCTGGCTGGGAACACGGTGTTCCACACGATCAATGCGATCAACGATGCCTCGGAAGAAGAGCAGAAGATGATGCGCGAAACACGCCGCATCCTCCATATGCCAGAGCTGCGCATGGCCGTAACGTGCGTGCGTGTTCCGGTTGTGGGTGGACACGGCGAGTCGATCGCGATCGAGACCGAGCAGCCGTGCACGCCCGACGAAGCGCGCGCGCTGCTTGCCGAATCACCTGGCGTGGTGGTGCGCGACGAACCACAGCGTAATGTGTACCCAACACCGGTCGAAGCCGATGGCACTGATCCGGTCTACGTCGGACGTATCCGTCGCGACGAAAGCGTCGAGCATGGTCTGCTGCTGTGGATCGTTGCCGACAATCTTCGCAAGGGCGCAGCAACCAATGCTGTGCAGATTCTTGAACTCCTTCAACACACAACATGAACTCCTACGTCGTGATTATGGCGGGCGGCTCCGGTGAGCGATTCTGGCCTTTGTCCCGCATGCGCAAACCGAAGCAACTTCTCGCGCTTACATCATCGTCGATGATGATTGAGGAAGCGATTGATCGTATCTCGCCGCTGATCCCGCATGAGCGAATCCTGATCATCACAAGCGAAGTTCTCCAACAGCCATTGATTGACGCGCTGCCAGGAATTCCGTCCGAGAATGTGATTGCTGAACCTGCAAAGCGAAATACTGCACCGTGCCTAGCGCTCGCATGCAGCGTGATTCGCGCGCGCGAAGCCGGCAACGATGCACTGATGGCAGTGCTTACGGCAGACCATTTCATCGGGAATGCCGATGCGTTTCGCGCTGATGTGTCGCGCGCGTTGACCTTCGCATCAACGTATGACGCGCTGGTGACGATTGGCATTCCGCCGACACGACCAGAGACGGGGTACGGATATATCCATGTTGGCGAGCCAACGGTTGTACCTGGTGTGTCGCATGTTGTTGAGTTCAAGGAAAAGCCCGACGTCGCAACGGCGCTCGACTACGTGCGCAGCGGTCGGTATGTGTGGAACAGTGGAATGTTCTTCTGGCGAACAGAAGCACTGCGCGCCGCAATGATGAGCGTGCTTCCGGAAGTTGGCAATGCCATTGACGGACTCACCGATGATCTCGCAACGCAGAACGCGCAGCATATGTCCGCGGTGTTTCATGCGCTGCCCGACATCTCGATCGACTACGGCGTGATGGAGCGCTCACACAATGTGCACGTTGTGCCAGCAACATTCCCATGGGATGACGTCGGCTCCTGGGATGCACTCGAGCGCATGCGTCCGCTTGATGCAACACAGAATGTTGTCGACGGCGTCGTTACAGTTGTCGATACCGAGGGTTCGATCATTGTCAACGCACACGGAAGTGCACACACGGTAACAACGGTTGGTCTGCGCGATACGGTGGTGGTTGTCACGCCAGATGCCACCATGGTGTGTCCGAAGGATCGGGCGCAAGACGTAAAGCGTATCGTAACTGAACTCCGTACAAAGGATCGACATGACATCCTCTGAGGACGATATCCAACGAAGTGCGTCAGCGATCATCGCGCGTGCGTTTGATCTCGACGTCGAAGAACACGATGCCTATAAGCGAATTCGTGAACAGGTGCTCAATCGCATCATCGAATTGCTGACGCGCAATCCCGAGAAACTCATGGCGATTCTCTACCGCATTGATGTTCCTGAGTCTGCTGTGTCGACGATCTTCGACACCGCGCTGCCGCCCGATGTACCGGATCAGCTAGCCGATCTCGTCATGGAACGTCAGATGGCGAAAGCTCGCACACGCGCGGAACACACGCGTGCCGCACAGAATGATACGCATGACGAACACGGAGATGCCCACGCATGAAGACTGCCTTCGTCAACATTGATTCGCTTGTGACCATCAACGCACAGGGCGCGCATGAGAAGATCGGTGCAGCGATGCGCGACGTAGGTGAGATCCGCAATGGCGCAATCGTGTTCGACGATGTGATCCGTTGGATTGGTCCGTCGAGCGAGGTAGACGCATACCTTGATGCCGATACAGAGTTGGTTGATTGTTCGGGCAAGACGGTGATGCCGGGGTTCGTCGACTCACACACCCACATGGTGTTTGCTGGATCGCGCTCACATGAGTTCGCACGTCGTCTGGCCGGAGCGACCTATGCGGAGATCGCTGCCGAAGGTGGTGGCATTCTCACAACCATGCGTGCCGTACGTGATGCAGATGTCGAGTCGCTGCTCGATGTGGGCGATGCGTTGCTGACGTCTGCGCTGAATCACGGAACAACCACTGCAGAAATCAAAAGCGGGTACGGACTCGACACAGCAAGTGAACTGCGGTTGCTCGAAGCAATCGGTGAGCTGCAGCGCGGACATGAAGCACGCGTCCTCGGTACGTTCCTGGGTGCACATGCCGTGCCCCCTGAATGGAAACATGATCCTGAGGGATACGTGAACTGCGTGATCAACGACATACTCCCACGTGTCGCAGAGCAGGGCATAGCAACCTTCTGCGATGTCTTCGTCGATGCAGGATTCTTCACCGCAGAGCAAGGCGAGCGTGTTCTCCGCGCGGGTATTGCACACGGACTGCGTCCGAAGATTCACGCTGATGAAATCGCGCTCGTGGGTGCTTCGCAGATGGCCGCACGCGTTGGTGCGATCAGCGCAGACCATCTCGAGCACAGCACGCTCGCAGAGATTACGGCGCTGCGTGATGCGGGCGTTGTGTGCACGCTGTTGCCGGGCACGGCGTACACACTTGGCTTGCCGTTCCCCGATGCGCGTACGATGATCGACAACAATGCTATCGTGTGTTTGGCGACTGATTGCAACCCGGGCTCGTCGTTCTCTGAGAACATGCAACTGATGCTCTCGCTTGCGTGCATGAACATGAAGATGAGCATCGAAGAGGCACTGGTGGCTGCCACGCTGCATGGTGCACGAGCACTCAACCTTGCGGCCCATTTGGGGTCGCTTGAAGTTGGCAAGTGGGCCGACCTTGTTGTCTATGACGTGCCGTCGTACAAGGACGTCGTCTACCACTTCGGCGTCAATCACGTTTGGAGCGTCTGGGTTGGTGGTAACGAAGTAGTCTGATAGCCGTCAACCGTGGTACTTTTGTACATGATTCGTCTGTACAATACCCTCACCAAGTCGGTCGATCCGTTTGAGCCACTGCGCGATGATGGCGTACGCATGTATTCATGCGGACCCACCGTGTATGATGTAGCGCATATCGGCAACATGCGTGCATTCCTCTTCCCCGATGTCTTGCAGCGAACACTCCGCGTGATAGGGGGCTACCCAGTACGCTGGGTGATGAACATCACCGACATCGATGATAAGACGATCCGCGACAGTGCCGTTGGATCGCCACGATGGCGCTCTGAAATGGGCGAACAGACCACAGATCCGCTCGAGAATCTGCGACGCTTTACAACGTTCTTCGCAGCTGAGTTTCTCGCAGACCTTCGCACCTTCGGTATTGATGTTGAGCGCGTGGCAAATCCACTCGCAACCGACTATATCGCGCAAATGCAGGATCTGATTCGCGACATTCTTGTTGCGGGCTACGGCTACATCAGTGATGGCTCGGTGTATTTCAACGTTGCAGCATACTCAGCCACGCATGCATACGGTAGGCTCTTCGCAATCGATACGCAGAACTTCCGCGAGGGTGTTCGCATCGATGCCGATGAATACGATCGTGAATCTGTGAGCGACTTCGTGCTCTGGAAGGGGCGTAAGGAAGGCGAGCCGGCGTGGGACTTCGCAATCGACGGACATCAGTTGCCGGGCCGTCCGGGATGGCACATCGAGTGTTCGGCGATGTCGCATGATCTCCTCGGACTGCCGTTCGACATTCATACGGGCGGTGTTGACTTGCGCTTCCCGCATCATGAAGATGAGCTCGCACAGTGCACGGCGGGATATCATGTGCACGATCAAGCCGCGTTCTGGATGCACAATGAATTCCTCGAAGTCGAGGGCAAGAAGATGTCGAAGTCGCTCGGCAACTTCTACACCATGCGCGATCTCGTCAACCGTGGCATCCATCCACTCGATGTCCGCTTCGCGATGTTGCAAGCACACTACCGTGCCGTGTTCAACTTCACCTTCGATGGTGTAGCAGCAGCACGTACCGCGCGCGCCAAGGTGCAGGACTACGTCTACGATGTGATTGCCGTCGCTGGTGACCACCATGCGGCTGCTGAAGATGGTGCTGGGCAGCGCCTGATGGATAGTGTCGGCCAGGCCTTGGCCGATGACATCCATACGCCGCGTGCGCTCGCTGCGCTCTTCGTGTTTATCAGCGACCATGCACCACGCACGCTTACACCGCATGATGCCGCATCGATCGTCGATGCTCTGCGCAGATTAAATGATGTGTTCGTGATTGTCGCCATCGAACAACGTCCTGAACAGATCATACCAGACGATATTCGTGTGCTTGCCGACGAACGCTGGGCTGCACGCACAGCAAAGAACTGGGCGGAGAGTGATCGCTTGCGCGACGTTCTTACATCACGTGGCTGGACGATGAAGGATGGCAAGGACACCTACACGCTCGAGCCCGTCGACTAATGCGCTCAATCACCATCATCGGACGTGGTCGTGTGGGCGGGGCGCTTGAGCAACGCGCAACAGCTGTAGGCTATCGCGTAAACGCGATCGGACGTGATGCGTTTGCGCTGTGGTGTACCAGTGATGCGTCGCTTGGTGATGTTGTTGTGATTGCGACAAAAGACGATGTGCTTCCGAACGTTGTGGAGGCGATAGCCAGCGCGCGAGCTGATCAGGTGCGCGGTGTTGTGGCGGTGCATGTTAATGGCTCGCTCGGGACGGACGTATTGGAACCGATGCGGCAGCTCGGTGCATTCTGTGCGGCCGCGCACCCGTTCCAAACGTTTGGGTCGCCAGATCCATCGGCGCTCGACGGGATTGGATGGGGCGTTGAATCTGATGATGCAGCGTGGAGCATTGTGCAGGAACTGATTACATCGCTTGGCGGTGTTCCATGGCGGTTCACGGAGATGTCGGATGATCGCAAGCGCCGCTATCACGCGGCTGCAGTTGCGGCATCGAACTTTACCTATGCCGCATACGAACTCGCGCGTCGACTTGCTGGCGCTGCTGACATACCGACTGATGTGTTTCTTGTTCCGATTATGGAACGGACAGTTCAAAATGCTGCATCGGCGATGCATGCAGGTGCACCGTTTGCGATAACCGGACCTCTTATGCGGGGCGATGTTGAAGCCGTAGAACGGCAACTTGAAGCCATCCCGTCAGAGGAGCGTCCGCTCTATTGCCACCTCTCGCGTGCATTGCTTGACGTGGTCTCAGAAACCTGGGATCCGGAGCTGCGCACTGCAATGGAGCGCGTGCTCGGGGCTTAGCGACCTACCGCTGTGCGCATCGCCGCGAGATTGTCGCCGATCGAGCCAGAGAAGATTCCGCTACCTGATACAAGGATCGACGCACCGGCATCAGCAGCACGGCGTGCATTGTCAATCTTGATGCCACCATCGACTTCGATCTCAACGTCCGAAAACCCACGTGTATCGAGCCATGTGCGAAGGCGTTCACATCGAGGCAGGAACGACTCGATGAAGGACTGTCCGCCGTATCCCGGGTTCACGCTCATGAGCAGAATGAAGTCTGCATCGCCTGCAACCTCAAATGCGTATTCGAGCGGTGTTGCTGGATTCAAGACAAATCCCGCGCGCTTGCCCAGAGCCTTGATACGATGCAGCGTGCGATGCGCATGCGGCGTTGCTTCTGCGTGCACGCTAATCCAATCAGCACCAGCAACGGCAAACTGCTCTACTTGATGATCGGGATTCGTCACCATCAAATGCACATCAACCGGTAGCGTGCTCGTGCGTTTGATTGCACGGACAAAGTCCGGACCATACGTAATCGGTGGAACGAAATGTCCGTCCATCACATCGTAATGCAGTAGATCCGCGCCACCCTGCTCGCATGCGCGAATCGCGTCACCCATGTTGAGGAGATCGCTCGAAAGGAGGGAAGGGGCAAGTTGAATCATAGAGCACCGTGAGAGTATCTGACTTCGCCGAACCTGTTTACCGTCCGCCAAACGTAAGGCCAACCAATACGCCATAGGGCGTGCGGCCGCCCTCGTTGGAGTAATGCGAACCAATAATCATACCATGAAGGTTCACCCAACGTGCAACCTGCCATGTGCCCGCAATGCCAGCTACCGAGGCAAGACCGAAGGTGAGTGTTGGATCAGAGAACACGTCGAATCCTGTGATGCCGCGTGTCGAGCCCATGCCAAGTCCGGCCTGCACAAATGCGAAGGCACCAAGGCGTTGATCGCCTGCGAACCACCAGGTCGGACCCAGTGTAATCGCCAGCACGTCACGCTCCCACACACCCATTGCACGAAATCCCATACCGAACCACCAGCGCCGATCGTCATCGGTGGCGAAGCTCGACATCAGATTAAAGCCGCCATTCGGGAAGTCGCGCTCCTGAGGTGTCCAGGTTCGCATAATCGACAGCGTTGTAAAGCTACTTGATGGACCGCCGGTGCCATCGAGTTCGTCTTGGGCCTGGATCGCTGGTGCAAACAGCACGACGACCGTGGCGAGGCAAAGAATCCAACGAAGTATCAACATCATCCTGCAAAAATGCGTCATTCCGCGATGCACGCGGTATTTTTGCCGTTACGTATGGAACCAACCCAACAACCTCGCAAGATTATCCTGTCGGGCATGCAGCCGACAAACAACCTCACCATCGGACAGTACTGTGGGGCGCTTCGCAATTGGGTGGAGCTGCAGCATCAGTACGACTCGTTGTTCTGCGTTGTGGATCAGCATGCGATTACGGTGCGTCAGGAACCAGCGAAACTGCGCAAGCGCACGCTCGACGTTGCTGCGATGTACATGGCTGCTGGTATCGATCCCGACGTATCGACGCTCTTCGTGCAATCTTCCGTACCCGAGCATACACAGCTCGCATGGGTTCTGGAATGCCTTGCCGGTTTCGGTGAAGTTTCACGCATGACGCAGTTCAAGGACAAAAGCGCGCAGCATGCCGACAACGTGAACGTCGGCTTGTTTACGTATCCGGTGCTCATGGCCGCCGACATCCTGTTGTACAATGCAGACCTCGTGCCGGTTGGTGAAGACCAACGCCAACACTTGGAACTCACACGCAATCTTGCCGAGCGCTTCAACTTCCATTACTCGCCGACATTTACCGTGCCAGAGCCCTACATCCCAAAGGTTGGGGCCAAGATTATGTCGCTGCAAGAACCCGAAAAGAAAATGTCGAAGTCGGATGCCAATGAAAAGGCCACCATCTTCCTCACCGATTCGGATGCAGAGATTCGGTCAAAGATCAAACGTGCGGTAACTGACAGCGGCACGGATATTCGGTTCGACGCCGAGCGACGCCATGGCGTGGCGAATTTGATGACGCTCTATCACATTACAACCGGTGCATCGATCGCAGAGATCGAACAAGAGTTCGTCGGACTCGGCTATGCGGAGTTTAAAGAGGCAGTAGGTGAGGCCATCGTTGCGTTCATCGCACCAGTACGCTCACGCTATGAAGCACTCCGCGCAGATGAAGACACGCTCAAAGCAACCCTTCGCCGTGGTGGCGAGCATGCGCGTGACCGCGCACGCAAGACCCTCCGCAAGGTGTACAAGAAAACCGGATTCGTTGAATTGTAAGGAATCGCTCAACGATGCCAACCTATGACTACGTCTGCACCACATGTGGTGCAACCTTTGAAGTGTTTCAGGCAATGAAAGACGACACTCTCACAACATGCCCGGTTGATGTCTGCACGCAGGCCGAACCCGGCCATGGCACAGTCGAACGCCGTATCAGCGGTGGCGGTGGTGTGCTCTATCGGGGTGGCGGTTTCTACCTCACGGACTACGTCAAGAAGTATGGATCCGGTGGAGAGGGCGAATGACCCTTTCCTTGATGCCTATGGGTGATGGTTCGTCACCTGCAGGTGAACTCCTCAACGGACTCAACCCATCCCAAGCTGAAGCAGTACGCACAACAGAAGGTCCGGTGCTGATCATCGCGGGCGCTGGTAGCGGTAAGACGCGCGTGCTCACATTCCGCATCGCCTATCTGCTTCGCTCTGGCGTTAATCCTAACCATGTCCTTGCGCTGACGTTTACCAACAAGGCCGCACAGGAGATGAAGGAGCGCATCGCGCACCTCGTTGGATCGGGCACAGCACGTGGAATCTGGGCTGGCACGTTCCACTCGATGTTTGCACGCATTCTACGTCAGTACGCAGACCGTATCGGCTATACTTCGTCGTTCACCATCTACGATACCGACGATCAAACGGCGGCCATCAAGGCGGTGATGAATCAGCTCGGCGTATCGCAGCAAGTACTCCCGCCGAATGGTGTGAAGTCGCGCATCTCCGGCGCAAAGAACTCGATGATCTCATGGCAGGAGTATGCGCGTAACGCAGACTCAATCGCCGAGAAGCAAACAGGACAGATCTTCGAGGAGTACGAGAAGCGCCTCACGCAAGCAAATGCGATGGACTTCGACGACTTGCTCCTGAACACCATCAAGCTGCTCGAACATCATCCCGACGTACTGGAGCTTCTCCAGGATCGATTCCGCTATTTGATGGTCGACGAGTATCAGGACACCAATAGGGCGCAGTACCATGTGGTGCGTATGCTCGCACAGAAGTACCGCAACATCTGCGTTGTGGGCGACGACGCACAGAGCATTTACCGATGGCGTGGAGCGGATATCCGCAACATCCTCGACTTCGGGCGTGACTATACTGAAGCAACTGTCGTACGGCTCGAACAGAATTATCGCTCGACGAAGACGATCCTTGCTGCAGCCGATAGTGTTATCAAGCGCAACACAACGCAGCTGAAGAAGACGCTGTTTACCGACAATCCAGAGGGTGAGAAGATCACCGTGCTGGCGTGTCGTGACGACCGTGAAGAAGCCGATATGATAGCGCGCGCCATCGCTGCACGCGTTGCGAAGTATGGCTACTCGCACAAGGATGTGGCGATCTTGTATCGCACGAATGCACAGTCGCAAGCGCTGGAAGATGCGCTTCGTCGCTCCAACACACCGTATCACATCGTGAGCGGCGTGAGCTTCTACAAGCGCAAAGAAGTCAAGGATGCCTTGGCGTATCTGCGACTCTTGGTTAACCCTAACGACACCGAGAGCATCCTGCGGATCATTAACGAACCAACGCGAGGTATCGGCGCAACGACGCTCGAGCGCGTGCAGGAGTTCGCAATTCGCACATCGACGCCAATCTTCGAGGTATTGTCATCGATCGAATCCGTGCCAATGATGCAGGCGCGCACGATCAAGGCAGTGCAGGACTTCGTGGGCATTATCAAGCGCTATCAGGACATGCTCAACGAGCTAGCACCGGCATCGCTTGCACAGGCATACATCGAAGCAACAGGATTGCCACAGATGTATCGGTCGCAACAGTCGGAAGAAGCGCTCGATCGATGGAACAACATCGAGCGTTTGCTCGACCACGTTGCTGAACAGCAAGAGCTTGACGATCAGATGACGTTGGTTACCTATCTCGAGCAGATTTCGCTTCTCAGTGATGCCGACGATCCACAACTCGGCACCGAGCGTATCTCGATGATGACGATGCATGCTGCGAAGGGGCTTGAATTCCCGTTGGTCGTTATTGCTGGACTTGAGCAAGGGCTATTCCCGCTCGCAAAGGCCGAGACCGATATGGCCGAGCAGGAAGAAGAACGACGCTTGCTCTATGTGGGCATCACTCGCGCGCGTGAACAGCTGATCCTTGCCTATGCCGAACGTCGCTATCGATTCGGAGAACTTGTCTTCTCACGGCCATCGATGTTTCTCGGTGAGATCGATAAGGAAACACTCGCACCATCGGCACGTAGCATGGCGGGATCTTCGCCGTCGCAGGGTCAGCAGCGAAGTGGTAGCGCCGGGAGTGGAGCGCCGCAACAACGGCAGAGTCCGTATTCCCAGGAGTCGAGCGGATCATCGTATTCGCAGCTCCCAATGCCAAAGCGGTACACGAGCGCTTCGCAACCAACGCGCCGCGGTGTGCAGGGTCCGGCCCCAAGCGGTCCGACCACACTGAAGGTCGGACAGCGTGTGAAGCACCCCATGTTTGGCAGCGGAACAGTCAGTGCCGTGAGCGGCACAGGCCAATCCGAAAAGGCGACCGTCTTGTTCGATAACGGACAGCGGAAGCAGCTCATGGTGGCGTTCGCTCGACTCGAGAAACTCTGATAAATGCTCGTAAGCCAATACTCTTGCGATGAGTTGTTCTCTGATGTGCAGCTTTTGGCTATCATGAACGAGTAACGACAATTTCAGATGTTGCGCATGCGTCGGGACAACTATCATATTGCCTCTCTGCTTCTCTGCATTGCTGCATTGATCGTGTCTTCGTATTGCAACGCACAGCAGATATCCCCTTTGCTAGAGCCTCGCGAGGCCTCATTCGGTCGTGGCATTGAGTTCGGTGTCGACAAGATTACCAACACGTTTGTGTGGATTGGCAACGCTGATATTGGGGTCCAAACCGACGTCGGATTTCTTCGATTTGTTAACCAGTATCGATCCTCAGCATTTCGCACAAGTACGCTTGCGACGCGCGATGATCAAGTCTGGCAGGGCTCGTGGTTACATCCATTGTCGTCCGTTCTTCAGGCAGTTGTCCGGCAAGGATGGATCGTTTCCCGCGACTCGCGGAGCGTTGGACTGAATTCACTGGAACGACTGAACATGGCCGCAGGAGTGCGTTACGTACCTCGTGAGGAAGTCTCCCTGGAGATGCTGGCCGGCGCTGAACGCTCATCGCAGCTCGGTGTTACGGCGTTCGGACCACTTGTGGGGCTTATTGGAAGGGTCGACAATCTTGATCTTGATCAGTGGCTGATCACTGCCGATGGGATCGCCGATTGGCAACGGCTCGACGCACAGCGTCGCAATGCTGATGTCGAATTCCGCTCGAGCATTGCCCGCGCGCTCTCCGAAGGGTCAACCTTACGTCTTTCGGTTGAGTCGGTAAATCTTGGACGCGAGTTCTTTACAACGCTCACGCAGCAGTCGCTTCTTGATGTGGAACAACGCTCAGAGCGACGGCTCACGGCAACGGCAGACATCGTGTATTCCGTCACTGATGCGCTCTCAGTGAATCTCCGATCATCGATTACATCGGGAGCTGTCGATCGCTCATACGCCTCACCGGTTGCCCAACTTCCATTGAGTTTCGTCGAGCGTCAGCTCCGCGAGCTGATTGTGGATGTCGAGGGTTATGCAACGCTCTCGGGCGCTCGAGGTACGGTTACAGGAGGAGGTTCGATCTATCAGCGGAGCGAACTCAATGGTGTACAGAACATCCATGGTGCGTCGGATGCGGATCTGCAATCGGTGCGGTTGCAGGAGTTTCAGCGAGACAATCAAACGCTCCGCACGCGGATCTACGGTTCGGGTCTGTGGCGGATATCATCGCGTGATACGGTACGATTGGATGTGACCGGATGGTTGGTGCGATACGACACGCCGAGTTCGGCCAATGACGACGACCGTGATGAGTTGGCAACTGTCGCAACGCTCTCCTATGGAGCATCGCTTAGTCCATCCTTCTCGATGAACCTCAGTTTGTCTGGACAATACCTGCATCTGGTGTTTCTCAAGGCATCTCGCAGTGCGTTGAATAACGTCAACCGGGTGTTGCGGTTCTCGCCGTCCTTCATCTACACCACATCGCATGTCCGTCTGCAGCCGCAGCTCGAGATTCTTGCCAACTACACGGTCTACGATTACGAGGGCAGTGCGTCGTCTGTCCGATCTTTCTCATTCCGACAGTTGTCGTATCGCGACTCAATACGAGTGCAGCTCACGCAGAACATACGTGTAGAAGCTCCGCTCCTCTTCCGCTACTTCGAGCGCGCAACGCTTGTCTGGTCCAGCTTCGCTGAACGCCCAGAAACAGGCAATCTTGAGTACCTGGCGAAAGTCCTTATTTTTTCGGCCCCGTCGGATGCGTGGAGCGTGGGCGCAGGCATACGTCTGTACACACTGAGTCAACAATCACTGCTTCCGGGAGGCCTCAATGGTTCGACGTCATCGGTCGGACCCGAGATGGCGCTCCGCTATGTTGCGCGCGGGGGATCGACACTCACAGTTTCTGGTTGGTACGAGTTCCAAACGATTAATGTCACTCAACGACGTGAGCTTCCGAATCTTTTGCTTCGAACGGTTGTTCGTCTCTAACCTATGACCACCGTTCGCACATACTCACTTCGTTTGCCGAGCGAGCGACAGAACATCACCGCAGTTGGCCCCTTCCTTGACTCCATCCAGGAGCTCGTGCGCTTAGGGCCGCTCCGCCTCCATGACCTGCATGTGGCAATCACCGAGGCCGTCAACAACGCTATCATTCATGCGCATGGTTGCCAAGCAGACTATTCGGTAGATATCGATGTGCAGACATCCGATCATGATGTGATCATCGTTGTGCGTGATTACGGCAGTGGTTTCGATCCCGATGCAGTGCCCGATCCTCGTCTTCCCGAAAACGTTCTGCGCGAGGGTGGACGTGGAGTGTTCCTGATTCGACATCTTGCTGATACTGTTGAGTTCCGTCCGGGCGACCCGGGTATGCATGTTATGATCACATACAACCTGCCAACATGATTCTATTGCTCTGTGCGCTTGCACTTCTTGGAACCGGCGAACCACGTCCGTTCCCAGCCGACGTTGATGCGCGATTCACACCGAAGCGCGCACTCGACCACCTTGGTGTTCTTGCTGCCGATTCGATGAAGGGGCGCGACACCCCTTCGCGTGAGCTTGAGATATCCGCCGAGTACATTGCAGCACGATTCCGTCAGTTCGGTCTCGAACCGATCAACGGCTCGTATTTCCAACAGTACAACTTGGAGCGACTGGATCTTCAGCTGCCCTGTACGGTAACGCTCTCGCGTGGCGGGCAGACACTCGAAGCGGTGATTAAGACCGACTTTATGCCGTTCGAAGAAACAGGTGATGGATCAATCTCGCAGGCACCTATTGTGTTTGCCGGTTTTGGAATCACTGCGCCTGAATATTCCTACGACGATTACGCGTCGATCGATACGAAGGGCGCTGTTGTGATGATCCTACGCGGCGAGCCGGAGAATGCCGACACGTCAAAATTCCGTGGACGTCAATTCACGTGGTACAGCACACTGCGATCGAAAATCGAGAATGCGCGCAAGCATGGTGCAGTCGGCATTATGCTGATCGACGCGCTGCGCACCCCGCGCAAGCCCTTCGTGACGGGGTTCCCATGGGCCTCCGTTGCAAAGAATGCGAAACGCGACACACGTCCGCTCCAACTTCCCGATACAACGCGCTCGATCCCATGCCTTCATGTCGGCGAGCGTGTTGCCACCTTCTTGTTCGACTCGTTGGGTGCGGTTAATGCTCTTACGCTGCAGCTAGACTCAACACTTACTCCAGCATCGCGCGTTATTGCAGGCGCGCGGTTGTCGTGTTCCGTGCGCATCGCACGCGAGAAGGTTCCTGTGCGCAATGTGCACGCTCGACTTCCAGGCGCTACCGTCCCTCACGAGTACGCCGTTGTCGGTGCTCACTACGATCATATCGGCGTTGGCAAGGCGGGTGATGATGGTGATACGGTATTCAATGGCGCCGACGACAACGCGTCCGGCACAACAGGTCTGCTGCTTGCTGCAGAGGCGCTTGCAACATCGTCGCAACGTCCCGATCGCAGTGTTGTGTTTGTTGCGTTTTCGGGCGAAGAGAAAGGCCTCTATGGATCGCGCGCATATGTTGATGCGTCGCCACTTCCACTGGATTCCTGTGTTGCCATGATGAACATGGATATGATTGGCCGCTGCGAGAACAACAAGCTCTCGATCGGCGGCAACGAGCGCTGTCCGGATATGGTGACCATCAATGAAGAAGAGAACGCGTTGCTCGAACGGCCGATGACATTGGCCTACGACATCGAGAAGTACTTCTTCCGAAGCGACCAGGCCTCATTCGCACGCCGACGCATCCCTGTGATTTTCTTCTTCACAGGTGAGCACGCTGACTACCATAAGCTTGGTGATCACATCGAGAAGATCAATCTCGACGACCTGAGCAACATCGCACGTCTGGCAACGCGCGTCACATGGCGTGTAACGCAACGTCCGCGCACACGATATGTACCGGGCGGTTTCGAGCGTTAACGCGGCATCAGTTGTTCGATGTACTTCGCGAGCAGATCGAACTCGAGATTCACGTGATCTCCTGCAGCAAGATCGCGCAGTGTCGTAACCTCGAGTGTATGCGGAATGATAGCAACCTTGAATGCTGCCTCGGTGAGTTCGGCAACGGTTAGTGATACACCGTTGACGCAGACCGAGCCAACAGGGATGAGCCACCTGCGGAATGCTGGCGGAAACTCGATCCAAATCTCCCAGCGTCCGTCGGTCGTGATGATCTCGCGCACGGTCCCTGTCGTGTCAACGTGTCCCTGAACGAGGTGGCCTCCCAAACGGTCGGCCATCCGCACGGCCCGTTCTAGGTTCACATGCGAACCGTCATGCAGTGTTCCAATCGTTGTCTTGGTGAGTGTCTCCGCAATCACGTCAACAGCGAACGACGTGTCGTCGCGTTCAACCACCGTAAGGCACACGCCCTGAACTGCGACGCTGTGATCGATTGCAAGATCATCCATGATGCGCTGCGCCGAACACCGGAGCCGCAGACCGCCATTGTGCGGCGTGCATGATGTGATTGTGCCCGTTTCTTCCACCAAACCCGTAAACATGATCAGTTCCCGCGAATGAATGCGCGAATGCGCGTGATGTACGTGTCGTATCCGTACGTTGATGGAACTCCCTCGTGCTCTGCGCCCTCAACCTTGATCAACGTCTTTGGCTGTCGAGCAGCGGCGAAGATCTTCTCTGCGTGCACATTGATAGGAATGAACGTGTCACCCGTGCCATGCAACATCAAGAGTGGACATGTTCGTTCCTGTGCGTGAAGCGTGTTGTTGTACTCGCCCTTCAGGAGGTATGAGCCAGGAATGTTCAACAATGTTCCTGTTTGTATCAGTGTTTCGCCGGAAGCGAAGATGGATTCCGTTATCAGGCCGCGAGGCGTATGCAGACGAGCTGCTGAGTAGACAGCGGGGAAGCCCCCCAACGAAAAGCCATAGTGGAAGATCTGGTTTGTGTCGACGTCGGGACGTGATCTCACGTAGGCGAGAATCGCTGTGGCGTCCTCAGTCATCGATGCTTCGGAGCTTGTCCCCGTGCTTCGTCCGAAGCCGCGATAGTCGTACACAAGCACATCAGCGCCGGTCTTGTACAGAAGCTCGACGCGATCCCAGTAATACTGCAGGTGACCATAGTTGCCGTGATGGTAGATGATCACTGGGTGTGGTTCCACGCGTAAAGAGTCGGGTTGCTTTGCGTAGTAGCCGTAGATCGTTGCGTCGCCCGAGGCGAGCTGAAAGGCTTCACGGCGTGACGTCGGGATCACCGAGTCTGCGAGCGTATATGTGTCGAGTGGCTTCGAGTTGAACAGAAAGCCATCCATCGTGCAGGATGTCAGGAGAGCAAGTGCGGTGAGTGTTGTGAGGACGTGTCTCATAGTCGTACTGCTCCCGCAAGAAAGATCCCGAAAGAACCTTGGCCACTGATCGAGGAGATGCCTTCGAGAATGCCGCTCCGTGTGTCGTGATTAGAAGCCTGCCAAATGCATTCGAGCTGGAGTGAACATGCATCGGTTGCTGCGAAGCTATAGCCGATGAATGGACTCACGTACACCGCGCCAGGGGTCCATTGGGCTGTAGCGTGGCTGCCCACGTAAATGAGATCCTGCTCACGTACGCTCCACGAGGCGTTTGCCGAAAGCGAAGGGTATAGTCGAGGCTTCGGTTGGTCGGAGAACTGCATGAATCCATATGCGCGCACACCGCCGGTAATCTCTGGCGTCCATCCGTCGCCACGCAGGAGGCGTGCAGAAGCGCCGACGTCGATGCCACCAACAGCGAAGGCAGTCATTAGCAGGTGTAGGTTGCCATGCAGTGTAACATCGTCGGAGATGCCATGAAGCACGCCGGTGGTGATGTAGGGGGTGATCACAACAGGCGACTTACCCGGGACGACGGGTCCGCCCAGGGATGCTGTGATCGCTGTCGAAGCTGCTGGGAGCACGCGAATCGGCTGCGTTGCTCCACAGCCGAAGAGCACCCATGATGCCGCGACGACATATATTGCGATCCAGCATTTGGATGAAT
Organism: uncultured Ignavibacteria bacterium; assembly: GCA_903939735.1. Classification (GTDB taxonomy): domain Bacteria; phylum Bacteroidota; class Ignavibacteria; order Kapaibacteriales; family Kapaibacteriaceae; genus UBA10438. The sequence goes on along the minus strand of CAJAIA010000033.1, from coordinate 31,043 downwards.
GCGTGTATGCAATCATATTGAACCTCATTGTCGTTATACCGCACAAAGATACGTCCGCCCATTCGGCAACTTCACTATGACATCCTGGATTTCTTCGACTCCTGATACAGTCTTCCGCGATGTCTGCCGTGCGTCGGCTTCAACGCCACGCTTTGCGTTCCTTCCGCATGAACCCGTTGTGATTGTGGTTCCAACATCACGTCAGCGCGATGATGTGCTGATGCAGTGGGCGAGATCAAATGGACGTGGCGAACCTCCAACGGTGCTCACGATGGCTGCGTTGTATCGAGCGCTTGCACCGCAGGTGCTGGAGCAGATCCCGCGCATTCTCCCCGATAGTTCGGTTGATGTCTTGCTTGCATATGCAGCAGAGGCATGCGAACTGCCACCGGGATCCATTCGTCTGCGCGCATCACGTATTGTGCGCTGGGCGCAGGAGCTGCGGTCGCCGGCATGGTTGCGAGATGCTGCCCTGCGTCATCCCTCGCAACGTGCGGCACGACAGCTCGCCACAGCAGCTCGTATCTGGGAGGCGTATGAAGATGTGCTTGGTTCGCGTGCAGCAGATCGGGGAACCTTCAGTCGGCGCGTTGTCGAACAGATCCGATCGCGTCCATCAATCGTCCTCACAACACCGTCTGGTGATGCGATCACACGATGTCTGGTTGTCGACACTCATGGCGTAACGGGAGTTGATGCGGAATTCCTCCATGCACTCGCAGAGCGTGGATGGGACATTGCACTGCAGTTTGCACCCGAGATGCCGCAACGCGAAGAGGCTCTTGCCTCACGCACCGAACGTGATGTGCAGTGGTTCGTTGCGCATGGCTGGCATGAAGGAGGACGCTACGAGGCAGGACTCCCCGAAGCTGAGCGAACTCTTGTAGCATGCACGAGTCGATCCGACGAGGTTCGTCGTGCTGTAGCGCTCTGCAAGGAGGCCGCGGCAGATGGTGTGTCGCTCAACGCGATGGCAATCTGTGTTCCGGGAGATCAGCTCTACGTTGAACGCCTTCGACAAGCATGCGTGGAATCCGGACTCCCACTTCGAACAACATCCGAGCAGTCGCTTGCTCAAACGCATACGGCCTCGCTCCTCCATGCATGTTGTCGTGTCGTTGCTGGCGCATGGGTGCGTGCCGATGTCGAGCGCGTGCTTCGTGAGCCATTGCTTCGCGACCTCGTACACAACGGACCCGCCTTGCTGTTGATTGCACGTGAGGAACGTATCGTAGGAGGGAACGGAGCACAGGAGTGGATCGACCGACTCGAGCAACGTCGCGCGGACATGCAGGCGATTGCTGAACGCAATGACGATGATGATGAACACGCTGAACGAAATGTACGTCGCTATGAGTACGCACTCCGTACGCTTCGCGAACTGCGATCGCTTCTCGATGTGCAGGTGCACGGTGCGCTTGATGTAGAACGGTTTACGTCGATCTTGCTCACACGCTTAGCAGGGGCAATCGATCTTGAGCGACGCTGTATGGAGCATGAACCACGTGCGTTTGCGGCGCTTCGCGACGCATGCTCCGCCTACATGGCCTTGCATCGCGATCACGATCTGCCGGCATGGTCGTTCACTATGCATTTGCACCGCTGGTGGACCATCGTGCGGTCTACGATGATCACGACAGCCTCGCCAACCCGCTCGGGTGTGCGAGTGGTGCGACCTGCCGAGCTTCGTGGCGACGCGATCGATCTTGTTGTCGTTGTTGGATGTCTTGAAGGCGAGTTCCCTCGAACAACAACGCATCAACTCGACGAGGATGTCGTGCCCGACGTTCAGAAGCATCTCGCATGGGAGTCGATGGCAGATATCGCATTTGCTGTTGCGCCCGGCGGCACGATGGTGTTTACCTATCCATCGATCCTGGATGGTTCGCCTGTCCTTGCATCGACAACACTCGATGCGTTTGGGGATGGGATTACACATCGTTCACGGTGGCGGAGTGCCGATTCTGCGATCGCCTGTGTTGTGCATCCCCGTGATCAGCGTGTGGCGTATGATGATGCGCCTGTTATGGATGTGTCGCAACACGGCCGTGTGGGATTACTCATGCATGACGAAGCGCAGCGTATCCTCGAAGAAGATCTCTCTCGTCCTATAAGTCCGTCGCGACTCGATGTGGCAATCCAATGTCCGTATCGATTCTTCGCACAGTACATTGTTCGTCTCGACGACATCGACTATGATGATGTGCGACTCACACCTCTGGAGCGTGGCACATTGCTCCATGATGTTGTTGATCGCTGGTATCAACGCATGCGTGGTGATTCGTCCGTCGAGATGTCACCCGCAGGTCTGCGTGCAGCGCGTGTGGATCTTCAGGCGACACCATTCGACGAGCAGTGGTCGCTCTTGCAACGCACCGTCGACGACGTTCTCGCGGAACAGTCGCATGTGCATGCATTCGCCCCCGTTGAGCGTCGCGCCCTCCTCGGCGACGACCTCCGTCCGGGTCTGCTCAAGCGGTGGCTTGCGCTGGAGCGTGAAGACCAGCGTACATCCGGTTTTATGCCCGTGCTCTTTGAGCAGGAAATCGAGATCTCTATCGATATCACGTTGAATGATGGCGTTGTTTCGGTGCCCGTCAAGACGCGAATCGATCGTATCGACCTGCGGGAAGTTGATGGCGTGCTGCATGTCGCTGTTGTGGATTACAAAAGCTCGCTGTCTGACTCCTTCACGAAGACAAAGGTCCAGAAGGGGAGAGCATCACAAATGCCGTTGTATCTCGCGGCCGTACGGGCATGGTTTGCACAGCACGGAGTCGACGTCTTGCCCGAGGCGGCTGTCTACCGTGCATTTGGATCGTCGCTGCAATCGCCATCCAAACTCGATCGCCGCGTTGTGCTTGCTGACGTTGGATCACCGATGGCATCGCTTGGGAAGTTGCGGGAAACACCCGTGCGTACGGCCCTTTCCGAAACACTCGAGGACGTACTCGCGTTGTTGTATCCGGGTGTAGCGCAGATACAATCCGGTACGTACCCTGTTCGTCCCCTGAAGGACGTTTGTACGATGTGTCGTGTATCATCGGTGTGCCGCAAGGATCACTGGGGCATGCTCGTCTCCACCACTGAAGAGGAAACTCATCATGACGAAGAAGGTTAAGTCAGCACGCGCACTCGCACCCGCTGAACTGCGTTGGACATGTCCGCACGCACATCTGCCGTTTACGACAACGACTAAGCAGATGAAGCCGCTTAACCGGATTGTTGGACAAGACCGTGCGATTGAGGCCATTGAGCTTGGTGCCGGTATTCGGAGTCAAGGCTACAACATCTGGACGTCTGGCGTTGTGGGAACCGGGCGTATGACGACTATTCGTCAGATCCTCGATCATCGCAAGGATGAGCGCGTGCAGCTGCACGACTTCGCCTATGTAAACAACTTCAAAGCACCGGACCAACCGGTGCTGTTGCGTTTTGAGGCAGGTGAGGGACGTGTCTTTGCTCGAATGATGGATGAGGCGATGAACGTCGTGCGTCGGCGAATTCCGCAGTTGTTCGAAGACGAGCATTTTCAGACGGATCGTAAGACTATTAGTCAGCGATTCCAGCAGCTGGAGCAGACACTCCTCGCAGAGTTCGACGCAAAGATTCGTCCTTCTGGATTCGTCGTTGGTACGCTCCAGGAAGAAGATGGTACTGGTCGCACTGAAGTGTTTCCCGTCGTTGATGGCAAGCCCGTTGCGATTGACGAACTGGATGAATTGGTTGAGGCGAAGAAGCTGACGATCGAGCAGGCAACGGCGCTGCATGGGTTGTACGAGACATACCGCGAAGAGCTCAGTGATATCGGACGTCGGTCAATGCGCGTCATGGTGGACTTCCGTAAGGAGCTCTCGAAGCATGATCGGGTTGCAGTAGGGATTCTACTCAAAGGGATCTTCGAAGATCTGCGTTCGAGTTTTCCGCGAGATCGCATAACGGACTTCTTGGATGGTCTTACAACGTTCATTCTTGAGCACGTCGAAGATTACGTGCGTGTCTATTCAGCGAAGCATGCCGGCGTGGTAGATGAGGCCACGGAAGAGCAAGGTCGCCAGCTGGAACGTGTGTCTGTGGTGAATCTCGTTCTCGACAATTACGATTGCGCAACGGCCCCGATCATCGTTGAGACATCGCCAACCTATGGGTCACTGTTCGGCACAATCGAGCGTCGTGTTGATGCCAGAGGATTTACCCTCAGCGATGTGTCACACATACGTGCCGGTTCGATTCTCCGTGCTAACGGCGGATACATCATCTTGAACGCGATGGACGTGCTCTCTGATGCGAACGTCTGGGCTGCCCTGAAACGTGTAATGCTCTATGGCCGACTCGACATTCAGCCTCTCGACGCGCAGTTTCAGTTGAATACGATCAAGCCAGAGTTCATTCGCCTTGATGTAAAGGTCATTCTCCTTGGCGACCCAGCGGTGTACCTCGCGCTCTGGGCTGCCGATGAAGACTTCCACAAGATGTTTAAGGTGCACGCTGAATTCGATGCCGAAGTGCCTCGTTCGCGCGATATGATCCGTCACTACTGCGGTTTCATCTCGCAGATCGCCACCGAGGAGTCGCTCCTGCACTGCGATCGTGGTGGAGCTGCCGCGATCATTGAATGGGCTGTCGCCTTTACCGAGACGAACACCAAGATCAGTCTACAGTTTGCCTATGCAGCCGATTTGCTGCGAGAAGCATCGCACTTTGCATCGCTCAAGAAAGCGCGCGTTGTCCGCGAAGAGCATGTTCGCCATGCCATCGCTATGCGGCATCGTCGCAGTAGTCGTGCCGATGAGAGCATACGTGAAAACATTACGAAGGGCATGCTCTTAATCGACACAAAGGGCGCTCGTGTTGGACAGATTAACGGCCTCACGGTGTATAGCAGCGGCATTGTGTCGTTCGGCAAACCTGCGCGGATTACCGCCACCGTGAGTGCAGGTAATGCTGGCATCATCAACATTGAACGTGAAGTTGCCATGAGTGGCTCGATCCACTCTAAGGGCGTGCTGATTCTCTCTGGTTTGCTCCGAACGCTATTCTCGCGGAAACAACCGATGTCGTTTACCTCCAGCATTGCGTTCGAGCAGAACTATGGAGGCGTTGATGGCGATAGTGCGTCTGCTGCCGAGATGATTGCTCTTCTTAGTGCGATCTCCAATATCCCGATCCGGCAGGACTTGGGGCTGACTGGGAGTATCAATCAGAAAGGTGACATTCAGGCCGTTGGCGGCGTGAACGAGAAAATCACTGGCTTCTTTGAAGTCTGCAAGGACAAGGGGCTTACAGGAACGCAGGGCGTTGTGCTGCCGATTCAGAATGTGAATGATCTTATGCTCAACGACGAAATCGTCGAGGCCGTGCGATCAAAGAAGTTCAACATCTATCCCATCGAGCGTGTTGAAGAAGCCGTTGAGCTGATGATGGGAGTGCCAGCAGGGAAGGTCCGGAAAGACGGACGTTTCCCAGACGGTACGGTGTTCGGCAAGGTGCAACACAATCTCGATGTGCTGCACGAGGCATCGCGCACGAAGTAGCGTGCTTAGTGACGGAAGTGACGTGTTCCGGTGAAGATCATCGCAAGCCCCTTTTCGTCGGCTGCAGCAATGACCTCTTCATCGCGAACTGATCCGCCCGGCTGAATCACACACGACGCACCTGCTTCGGCTGCTTGGAGCAGACCATCAGCAAATGGGAAGAACGCATCCGAAGCAACAGCGCATCCGGCAAGATCGATTCCTGCGTCGAGTGCCTTGCGCACAGCGATGCGGGCGGAGTCGATGCGTGACATCTGTCCAGCGCCGATGGCGAGTGTGCGATCAGCTGCTGCGTATACGATTGCATTGCTCTTCACATGCTTTGCAATCTTCCATGCGAAGAGCATGGCCTTGTGTTGATCTGGTGTCGGTTGAGTTGTGGTGACAACGCGGAGGTCTGCCTCGTTGAACAGTGTCGTGTCGCCATCTTGCACGAGAAAGCCACCGGCTACAGAACGCACGCTCACGCGTGATGCATCGCGGAATGCCTGCATGTCGACAGTCATCAAGCGACGGTCCTTCTTCTTCATGAGTTGTGCGAGTGCTTCGTCGGTGTACGACGGAGCGATCAATACTTCGGCGAAGAGCGAGTGAATCTCCTGTGCCATCGTACTGTCGACTTCACGGTTCATCGCAATGATGCCGCCAAACGGACTTACCGTGTCGGTCGCAAAGGCCTTTGCGTACGCTTCAACAAGTGTCGATCCCGAACCAACGCCGCATGGGTTGTTGTGCTTGACGATCACCACAGTCGGTTCGTCGAACTCCATGCACAAGCCCATCGCTGCATCGATGTCGAGGATGTTGTTGTAGGAGAGTTCCTTGCCGTGCACCTGATGCATGATCGACGTGAAGGTGCCGTACAGCATCGCGTTCTGGTGAGGATTCTCGCCATAGCGAAGCGACTGATCGCGGCGAAGGGGCAGTGCTGTTTCGTTGAGGAATCCGTGCGATCCCTGTTCGGCAAACCACTGCGTGATACGCGCATCGTACTGTGCTGTGTGTGCGAACGCTTCCATGGCAAGCTCGGTGCGCAGCGACAATGACGTTGTGCCGGTGGTGCGAAGCTCGGCAAGCACATCTGCGTAGCGGGTTGGATTGACGATAATCGTGGTATGAGCGTGATTCTTCGCCGACGCCCGCACCATGGCAGGTCCGCCAATGTCAATCTGCTCGATGATCTCGGCAGGGGTAGCCCCCTTGCGAGCAACCGTCTGCTCGAATGGATAGAGATTCACGACTACGATGTCGATCTTCTCAATGCCATGCTCCTTCATCTGTGCGACGTGCTCAGGGTTGTCCATGACGGCCAGGAGCCCCCCGTGGATCCGCGGATGCAGCGTCTTTACCCGTCCATCCATGATTTCCGGGAATCCCGTCAGGTCCGAGACCTTTGTTACAGGGATGCCGGCCTCGGCCAGAGCCTTTGCTGTGCCACCCGTGGAAACACATTTGACGCCGAGAGCATGCAGTTCGCGGGCAAATTCAACAACACCGGTTTTGTCGGAGACGGAGATGAGTGCGTTCATGACAACAAAGATACCGCATCGATTTCGACCGATGGGTCGGTCATCGTATGTTTGTGCATAATCTCGTTCAACTACCAATGTTTTTGGAGACCTCGTGGCAACAGCACTTGATAAGTCTGTCATCACCTGCGACATGGAAGGTATCGTTGAAACCTTCAGCGACGGGGCGCAAGTGATGTTCGGTTATTCGCGCGAAGAGACAATCGGCAAGGTTCGGGTGAGCGATTTTTCGCCAGGCGAGATCGTTCTGCAGAACCTCGGCGGTTGGCTAGCAACTGCGGTGAAGGAAGGCGAGTGGGTCGGGCAAACCAACTTCCGTCGGAAGAATGGTGACTTGTTCGGCGCGCAGATCCGTATCACCCCAACATTTAAGAACGGCGTACAGATCGGATTCTGCGGTGTGACCGAAGAGCTTGATCAGCCGGTTGATGTGCCGATCAAGGGATCGACAAAGGTTGTGAAGTGGCTTGTCGTTACGCGTGCACCGTTCCTCACCGCAGCACTTACACCATGCTTCATTGCGCTTGCGTATGTGTCGGGTGTGCTCGACCACAGTGTGAACTGGCTGCATGCGACGCTCGCATGTGTGGGTGTGGCTTTGCTTCACTTGGCGAGCAACGTGTACAACGACTACTTCGACTACAAGAGCGGAACAGATCAAGCGAACACCAAGTACTTCACGCAGTATTCAGGCGGATCACGTTCGATCTTCTTGGGTCTGATCGATCTTAAGGGAACGCTACGCGTCGCAAATGTTCTTGCGCTGTGTGCGTTCCTGATTGGTGTGTACCTCACATATGCAGTAGGTACGGGCGTGCTTGCGATTGGCTTTGCTGGTCTTGCGCTCGGCTATTTCTACACGGCACCGCCGCTGCGCCTTGTGGCGCGTCATGGTCTTGGTGAAGTCGTTATCGGACTCGCGTTTGGTCCACTGATCACACTGGGTGTGTTCTACGTCGCAACAGCAATGTCTGCTCCAGAGTTGTGGTCGTCATTCGCAACAATGGCCTTCATCGTTGGTGTTCCAGCAGGACTCCTCACGTCGAACATTCTGTTGATCAATCAGATCCCTGACACTGAGGGTGATGCTGCGACAGGGAAGGCGCACCTTGTAGTGACGTTCGGATATCGTGCGGCTGTATGGTTCTATGCGCTCTTCATTGGCGGTGCGATCGGCGTAACGGCCTACCTCGGCTCGGCGCTCAACAATCCATACCTGTATGCTGTTGCGGGAATCACAACATTCTTCGCAGCATGGATCATCTCCTACATGCGGAAGCATCTCTACGCACGTACGCTCGTCAAGGGCAACGTTGCAACGATTCAATTCCAGATCGGTTTCTCGATCCTCTTCATCGTTGCCTTACTGCTCGGATAACGCTCGCACTTCGTCGATCACGTGGAAGCTCCCGCAGGCAACTGTGGGAGCTTCTGTCGTTAATGCCCTTCGGTAGGCATCGCCGACAGAGTCTGACGTAGTGAATGATTGATGGCCGATGGCAATCGCTCTCTTCGTAAGCTCATGCACAGGCATACTCCGAGGGATATGGGGCGAGCATAGGTGTACCGTGTGTGCGATCGGCAGCAACGCATCGAGCATTCCGTCAACATCTTTATCCGACATTGCACCGAACACAACCTGGAAGGAGCGTTCAGGGTATCCAGCATTCCGTAGTGTGTCGACGAGCGCTCGAATTCCCCCGGGATTGTGAGACACATCGTGCACCACGGGCGGCTGCATCTGGACCAGTTCGCAACGTGCGCTCAAGCCAGCGGTTGCACGTACGCGGCGCAGACCCTGCTCGACGTGTGTGTCTTCGATGTGATAAATCGATTGAAGCGTTGGGAGCGCTGCAAGCACTGTTGCGATGTTTCGAGTTTGATGGACTCCGGGAAGGTCCGTCATCATATAGCGACGATCGTCGATCGAGGTGACGGCTACCGACATCTGAAGATCCGGGAAGATGCGGTCGCACTGTACGTCGACGATGTCATCGGCGAACACAATTGGTGCGCGCTCGCGTTCGGCTTTGCGCTCAAACACCGGACGCACATCAGCTCCGTGGTGTCCCACAACCACGGGCGTTGCATGCTTGATAATGCCAGCCTTCTCACCCGCAATTGCAGTCAGTGTCGTACCCAAGTATTCCATGTGATCCATGTCGATCTGCGTGATGATCGACATCAACGGCTGTACGATGTTCGTTGCATCCAGGCGTCCGCCTAGCCCCGTCTCCAGAACCACGACGTCAACACGACGCTCGGCAAAGTATTGCAGAGCCATGGCTGTTGTGACTTCGAAAAATGTCCCGCCAATATCGCGTGCTGTCGCCATCAACGGAACGGCGAGACGTGCGATGTCCTCATCGCTGATGGTCACGCCGTCGATGCGGATACGTTCACGGAAATGCCGGACATGTGGCGACGTGTAGAGTCCGGTGCGATACCCCGCATGCGTCAGAATCGACGCGATCATCGAACATGTTGATCCCTTCCCATTGGTGCCAGCAACGTGAATCACTGGAAGTCGTGCATGGGGATCGCCGATCGATGCGCATAAGGTGGTGATGCGTTCCAATCCCGGCTTGATACCAGCGTGGTACGTCATCGCAAACAAGTCGTCAAGAATCTTCTCGAGCTTCATAGCTGCAAGTTACGAGGGGTATAAACGACAACGGCCCGCCGAAGCGGGCCGTTGAGAGAACTCAAAGGTTGATCAAGGATTATTCAGCGATTGGCTCGCTATCCTCGAGATCTTCGATCGTTGTTGCTGACGACGCTGAACCATCAGCGTTGTACTTGTCTGCGTTCGGGACTGGGTGGTTGGCGTTGTATGTCGCCACTTCTTCAGCTGAGCGAGTGCGCAGGAATTCAACAACGGAGAGGACGATCTTCTTCTGTTCCTTGTCGAACTCAACAACCTTGAGTGGAAGGTTGTCGCCGGCATTGAAGAAGTCTGCGATGTTGCGAACTGGTGCAAACGAAAGCTGCGATACTGGAACGAAACCGTCAACGCCTTGTGGCATTTCAACGATGACGCCCTTATCGATCAAGCGAACGATCTTGCCTTCAGTTTCTGTACCAACACCGAACTCACCTTCGAAGATGTCCCATGGGTTTTCGCTGATCTGCTTGTGACCCAATGAGATACGACGGTGCTCGTTGTCAACGGCGAGAACAACAACATCGATCTCGTCGCCCTTCTTCACGAATTCACCCGGATGACGGATCTTCTTCGTCCATGACAGGTCGGAGATGTGTACGAGGCCGTCAACACCTGGCTCGAGTTCAATGAAGACGCCGAAGTTCGTGAGGTTGCGAACTGCACCCTTGTGCACCGAACCGATTGGATACTTCGCCATCAGATCATTCCATGGATCTGGCTCGAGTTGCTTCATACCAAGTGCAAGCTTGCGCTCACCCTTGTCGATGTTCAAGACAACAGCGTCGACCATTTGACCAAGCGATACCACTTGTGATGGGTGCTTGACGTGCTGTGTCCACGACATTTCGCTGATGTGGATGAGACCCTCGACACCCTTCTCGATTTCGATGAAGGCGCCGTAATCTGTGAGCGATACGACCTTGCCACGAACCTTTGTTCCTGGCTCGTACTTCTCGCCGATCTGATCCCATGGGTGCGACGTGAGTTGCTTCATGCCCAACGAGATGCGCTTGCGGTTCTCGTCGAAGTCGAGCACAACAACCTTGACTTGCTGATCGAGTGTGACGATTTCGCTCGGGTGTGCAACGCGACCCCACGAGAGGTCTGTGATGTGCACGAGACCGTCGACGCCACCAAGATCGACGAACACGCCGAAGTCGGAGATCGCCTTGACAGTTCCTTCGAGAACGAGACCCTTCTCGAGCATCTCGAGAATCTTGCCGCGTTGTTCCGCGAGTTGCTCTTCGAGAAGAACCTTGTGCGATACAACAACGTTTTCGCTCGGGTGATTGACCTTGACAACGCGAACGTCGATCGTGCGGCCAACCCATGCGTCGAAGTCGCGTACCGGGCGAACATCGATCTGCGAACCAGGAAGGAACGCTTCGATACCCAGAAGGTCGACAACCATACCACCCTTGATGCGGCGGAGGATGCGAACCTGTGTGACTGTCTGTGTTTCAGCAAGCTTGAGAATTTCTTCCCATGTCTTCATGAAGTCAGCGCGACGGCGGCTGAGCATCAGGCGGCCTTCGCCGTCCTCGATCTTCTCAACGAACACGTCAACGACTTCGCCTGGAGCGAGAAGTTCTGCGCCAACGAATTCAGCGCGCGGCACGACGCCAAGCGACTTGAATCCAATATCGACCAGAATCTCATCCTTCGTGACCGACACCACGGTGCCGTGCACCATGTCGTCTGCCTTGAGTGTTGAAACCTTCGTGTCGAACAACTGCAAGAATGCATCGTCGTTCATCGCGGAGCCGTCAAGTTCGCCGCTCAAGAGAGCTGCGATCACTGAACGCTTCGCTGTGTTTTCAGGCGCTACCGATGGTTGGGCCGAAGCTGCTGCGACGGTCTCCATGGTGACGTCCTTTGTTGCTTCGGGTGTCTGTTCCGACATACAAAAAACTCCTTGTTCAGGCGACAACGTGGCCCTGTCGTTGCGCGTGAACCACTAGGGATAGTTCAACAAATGATCGGGCCAAAAGAGAACGGCAAAGATAGGGAAAAACCGTGTCGATACGGTGCCGGCTGCGCTGTAACTTTGGGAAGGAATTTTGTGTTCTCCATGTACCACCACACCACACCAGGGAAGCCACATGGAATGGTTCGATGCCTTTGAGGAGCTGATGACCTCCATCGACCGATATGTCGACGAGCATGGCGCGCCACCGCACGAGGTTGCGGTTTCGCCCCAGCTATACGCGTGGTTGTCCGATATCCGGCGTGAATCCTCAGCTCTGTCGGGCGAGGAGGCGGGAGATCTGGCTGTCATTCCGACCTCCCACGGTCCGGTCCGGCTCGTTATTGACGAAGCCCTAACCGCATTCGAGATTGTCCCAAGCTAGTCGATACGGAACGCACTTCCTCCGTAACTTTCGGCCCTACGCGCCCATAGCTCAGTTGGATAGAGCAGCAGCCTTCTAAGCTGCGGGTCGCAGGTTCGATTCCTGCTGGGCGCGCGCGGTTTTACAGACTTTCCCGAGGTCGATCATGGGCTACATGAGTGGATTTGGCAATGATGTTGCCACCGAAGCCATCAAGGGTGCGCTCCCGGATGGACGGAATTCGCCACAACAGCCGGCGTTTGGACTGTACGTTGAGCAAATCAACGGTACGGCATTCACTGCACCCCGAGGCGCAAACAAGCGGTCGTGGATGTATCGCATTCGTCCATCAGTTGTGCACCGCCCCTATGAGCGCATCGACAATGGCCTCATCAGATCGACGCCGTTTACCGAGGTTGAAACGACGCCGAATCAGCTTCGTTGGAGCCCCTTGCCAATTCCAGAGAAGCCGACGACCTTTATTGAGGGCATCGCTACGATGGCCGGCAATGGGGACTTGACAACGCACATTGGGTCGGCGATTCACGTGTATGCGGCCAACACGTCGATGACCTCGACGTTCTTCTACAACGCCGATGGTGAGATGCTGATTGTGCCTCAGCTGGGCTCGTTGCGGATCTTCACGGAAATGGGCATCATCGACGTGGAACCGCAGGAGATTTGTGTGATTCCGCGCGGTGTAAAGTTCCGTGTCGAAGTCAGCGGTCCGGTGCGTGGCTATATCTGCGAAAACTATGGCACCCCGTTTCGTCTGCCCGACCTTGGACCAATCGGTGCGAATGGCCTAGCGTATCCACGCGATTTTCTGATTCCGGAAGCGTGGTATGAAGAGCGCAGCGAGATGGTTGACGTGATCGCAAAGTTCCAGGGCAATCTCTGGAAGGGCGTCTACAATCATTCTCCGCTCAATGTTGTTGCGTGGCATGGCAACTATGCGCCGTACAAGTACGACCTGCGTAAGTTCCAATGCATTAATACGGTTACGTTCGATCATCCAGATCCGTCGATCTATACTGTGCTCACGTCGCCGAGCGATACGCCGGGTACGGCAAACATCGACTTTGTGATCTTCCCGCCACGGTGGGTGGTGGCAGAAGACACATTCCGTCCACCATGGTTCCACCGCAACTTCATGAACGAGTACATGGGCCTCATCGAAGGTGTGTACGATGCAAAGGAAGGCGGAGGATTCGTGCCAGGGGGCTCGTCGCTCCACAACTGCATGAGCGGACACGGTCCGGACGCTGATACGTATGCGAAGATGACAAAGGCGGATCTCAAGCCGACGAAGATCGAGAACACCATGGCCTTCATGTTCGAAACGCGTTTCGTTTGTCGTCCAACTGCGTTTGCGATGTCGTCTGGTGAGTTGCAGCACGATTATTGGGAATGCTGGCAGGGTTTAGTGCCTGAATTCAAAAAACCATAGTATCTTTGCTGTCTTACAAATGTGATTTCCACGGCCAAGTCCCGTGCGATTGTACTAGGCCCAACCCCGCCAGGTCCGGAAGGAAGCAACGGTCAGCATGTGTACAAGGCGCCACGGTCAACTTGGCCTTTTTTATTTCCCATGGTTCGTCGAATCCTCATTAACGCCTCGGGTTCTCAATTCCGGATTGCGATCACGGAAGACGGGAAGCTCGTTGAGCTGTTTACGGAAACACCAGACACAGCGCATCACGTCGGGAACATCTATCTCGGCCGTGTAACCAAGATTGTGCAGGGCATGAACGCTGCGTTCGTCGACATCGGACTGGAGCAGGACGGGTTTCTGCACTTTAGCGATGTCGACTCGACGATGGAAGACGTGTCTACCGACGAGGAAGACGACGATCGTCCGCGATCGACATCGGTCGATACGGCAGATGTAGCCCTCCGCACATCAAAGACGTCAACTGCGAAAAAGCTCCCAACGTTTTCAACGAAGCGAAGCGGACAGATCACGATCAATTTGCAGGCAAAGCAAATGGTGGTGGTCCAGGTTACGCGCGAAGCATACCAGTCCAAGGGTGTGCGCATCACAACGAAGGTCGGTCTGACCGGACGGAATGTGGTGCTGCTTCCATTCGAAGAGAACACCGGCATCTCACGGAAGATCCAATCTGTGCGCGAACGCAAGCGCCTCCGAGCGATTGCGCGTGAAGTTCTTCCTGAAGGCATGGGCTGTATCATTCGCACGGCCGCATCTGGTCTGCCGTCGGACGACGTTCATCGCGACTTCTCGACGTTGCTCGAGGATTGGCGCGAGATGGAAGCAGAAATCCGCAATGCGAAGGGGCCGATCCTGCTCAAGCAGGAAGAGAATGTTGCTTACAGCGTGCTGCGCGATCTCTTCAAGGACGATGTTGATCAGGTTGTGATTGACGATCGCAAAGTGTTCCGTGAGCTCAAGGCCTATGTGCAGCGTACGGCGCCACATCTTGACGCGAAGCTGGAGTTCTTTGCCGACACACGTCCGATGTTCGATGTCTACGGTATCGAGCGAGACGTGCACCTTACGCACTCGCGGCGAGTCCCGCTGCAGAGCGGTGGCTATCTGATTATCGATCATACCGAAGCGATGGTTGTGGTAGACGTCAACTCTGGTCGTGCATCGAACCAGGGTTCGCAAGAAGGCAACGCCGTAAAGAGCAATTTCGAGGCGATGCGCGAAGTCGCGAAGCAGCTTCGTCTGCGTGATATCGGCGGTATGGTGCTGGTCGATTTCATCGACATGCAGCAAGAAGAGAACCGCCGTAAGCTGTATGCCGAAATGAAAAAGGAGCTTTCGCGCGATCGTGCGAAAACGATTGTGTATCCGATTACACAACTCGGCATCATGCAGATCACGCGTCAGCGCATTCGCCAAAGCATGGCTGAGCGTACCAGCGAAGAGTGTCCATTCTGCATGGGTACGGGACGTGTGATTTCGGCAGCAAGTACTGTTGCTGGTATCGATCGATGGTTGCGCAATTACCGTGCTCGCGCATGGGGTATGCGTGTGACGATTGCCACGCATCCGTACATCATACATTACATCGAACGCAACAAGGCGCAAACCTTGCGCAAATGGCTGCGATCATACTTCATCTCTGTCACACTTCGTGAAGACGAGCGCATCGAAGCGGGCGAGTTCCGCTGTTATGCTGGCTCGAGCACAAAGGACATTACACGGCAGTATCAGTGACGCAGCACACGCAACCACGTACCGTAACGATCCTCGGGTCGACGGGCTCCATTGGGAGTCAGGCGCTCGACATTCTCTCGCGCACACCAGATCTACTGCGCCTTCGCTGGATCACGTGTAACACGCGATGGGAAGACATCGCCGAGCAGGTTCGGCGCTATGCGCCATATGGCGTAGCCATCCGCGATGAAGCCGCTTGGAAGGCGTTCCGCGAGGCATGCCCAGAGTTCAGCGGACCTATTCTCTGTGGCGACGAGGGGATCTGCGAGGCGGCTGCCGACGTTGAAAACGACGTCGTCCTCTCGGCAATGGTGGGCTTCAGCGGTGTCTTGCCAACGATGGCCGCGATTCGCGCGGGACACATCATCGGGCTTGCGAACAAGGAGTCACTGGTGAGCGCAGGTAGTGTGCTCGTTCCTGCACTTGCAGCACATGCAGCGAAGCTCATTGCTGTCGACTCCGAACACAGTGCAATTCTTCAGTGCGTTGTTGGTGAACGCGCCAGCGACGTTGCTCGCCTTATCATCACGGCCTCGGGCGGTCCGTTCCGCACGTTTTCGCAGGAGGCCATGCGTGATGTCACGCCGGCCATGGCGCTGCGCCATCCGAACTGGTCGATGGGAGCAAAGATCACGATCGATTCCGCGACGCTCATGAATAAGGGATTCGAGGTGATCGAAGCACGTTGGTTGTTTGATATGACAGGCGATGCGATCGACGTTGTTATCCATCCGCAGTCAATCATTCACTCCATGGTCGAGTTTGTCGATGGTTCGGTGAAGGCGCAGATGGGAATGCCCACGATGTTGCTTCCGATTCATTATGCGCTCACATATCCGCATCGCGCGCCCCTTGACATTCCTCGAATGGACCTCGCGAAGATTGGTCAGCTCACGTTTGAAGCTCCTGATCTGGAGAGATTCCCGTGCTTGCAGATGGCCTATGATGCAATGCGTGCCGGTGGCTCGGCGGGAGCTGTGTTGAACGCAGCGAACGAAGTCGCTGTGGCAGCGTTCCTCGATGAGCGCATCGGATTTCTCGACATTCCGCGCACGATTGCGCACACATTGGAGCACATGGAACACCTCGATCATCCGTCATTGGACCAGATCGTTGCCGTCGACGAGGAAGCTCGTCGCATGGCGCATGAATTCACCGCACGTACACTACGCTCATAGCGAACATGGAAATTCTACAGTCAACCTTAGCCTTCATCGTCGTCATCGGTGTGTTGGTGTTTGTTCACGAGCTGGGGCATTTCCTCGCGGCGTTATGGACGGGCATGCGTGCCGATGTCTTCGCTCTTGGTATGGGTCCGCGAGTGATCGGTTGGAACCGTCTTACAGGGTTCTCGTTCGGAAAGCTTCCTGAGGATCTTGAGCTCGGCGAACACACGGACTACCGCCTGTGTGCGCTCCCAATCGGTGGATACGTGAAGATTCTCGGCATGGTCGATGAGTCGATGGATACCGACTTCGCAGGTCAGCCGCCGCAGCCGTACGAGTTTCGCTCAAAGAAGAACTGGCAGAAGGCACTCGTGCTCAGCGCCGGTGTGATCATGAACTTCCTGCTTGCGATCACGGTGTTCACAGCATTCTACCTCGTCGACGGCGAGTTGACGTGGAACACCACGCGCGTTGCGTATGTCGAGCCAACGTCGGTAATGGCATCCGTTGGTGTACAATCGGGCGATCGTGTCGTAGCTATTGATACGGCTGCCGTCGGGACATGGCAGGATGTTGAGCGCAACATCACATTGTCGTCGGCAACTGGTCAGCGATTCATGATTGTCGAGCGCAATGGCGAACGCATGACGTTGCCGTTTGCCGCAGGTGATGTGATGCGCGCGATTACGGATAAGAAGGGGCTTGGACTGTCTCCGTCGGACGTCCGCGTGATCATTGGAAATGTCATCACGCTGGGTCCGGCCGGAAGCGCTGGTGTTGTGATGGGTGATGTTGTATTGGCTGTTGATTCAACGCCGGTGCGTGCGCTGCCGCAGTTCCAATCGTACATCAAGGCGCATGCAGGCAAGACGATCCGCATGCATGTCGAGCGCGACGGACAGCCACGTCCACTCGATGTTGCTGTGAATGCGGATGGTAAGATTATGGTCGAGCTGCGCGGAGAGTATGTCGGACCCGAGCAACGCCTAACGTATGGTCCGATCGATGCAATTACACGCGGCGTTGAGCAAACAGGTACGACCATCGTGATGATTGGTACCTCGGTTGCACACATCGTCAATGGTTCTGTTGGTGTGCGTGAGAGCTTTGGCGGACCTATCCGTATTGCGGAAATGGCCGGACAGAGCAGTGAGCGTGGTGCTCGCGACTTCATTGCATTTATGGCGCTGATCTCGATCTCGCTTGGTGTGATGAATCTCCTGCCACTGCCTGGGCTCGATGGTGGACACCTTGTGTTCGTTGGTATTGAATCGATTATCCGCCGCGAGATTCCGACAAATGTGAAGATGCGCTTTCAACAAGTGGGCATTGCCTTGTTGCTGCTTCTCATGGTCTTTGTGTTCTATCTCGATCTCACGCGCTAAGAAGGGGACGCTATGCGCATTCTCGTCACGAATGACGATGGAATTACATCACGCGGAATTCAAGCGCTTACGGCAGCCATGGCACGTCTGGGCGAGGTCATGGTGGTTGCGCCCGACCGACAACAGAGCGCTGTAGGACACGCGCTCACCGTTGCCAGTCCGTTGCGCGCGGTGTCGATGGAGCTTGAGCACGCATCGATCGCCTACGCCGTCAACGGTACTCCGGCTGATTGCGTAAAGCTTGGCGTGAGTACGCTCCTGCCGTTTCGACCAGACATTGTCGTAAGCGGGATTAATCATGGATCGAACACGAGTGTGAATGCGATCTATTCCGGAACCGTGAGTGCGGCTACCGAGGGTACGCTGATGGGCATCCCCTCGATGGCGGTATCATTGGCAACGTTTAACTCCTCGGCCGACATGTCGCTCGCAGCTGAGGTTGCCTACGATATCGCATCACGTCTTCTCGACCTCAGCCTCCCAGCAGGAACGCTGCTCAACGTGAATGTCCCGCCAATTGACCGTGCGAACTATCGCGGTGTTAAGGTCACCCGTCAGGGTCACAACGCTTGGAAGGATGGATACGATGTGCGGAAGGATCCTCAGGGTCATCCGTACTACTGGCTCACGGGTGAGTTCGTGACGTTGTCCGAGCAGGAAGACGGTGACGACTTCGCCGTTCAGCAGGGTTGGACTGCCGTAACACCGATCCACTACGAACTGACGAATGTCGCTGAGCTCAACCGCCTCAAAGGTCTCTTTGAGCGCTGAGATGCACATCTTTGCACGAGTACCAACGCGAGACACCTGTGAAGTCAACGATCAATAAGCAACTCCTCGAAGACATCGACGCTCATGCCAAGAGCCTGCGATTTGTGTATCGCATCAAGGGGTTCGGATACGAACGCGCGATCGAGTTACCGTTGATTGCCGAGAAGCTGCAGCCGCTCTTCAGTAAGCAACTCCGATATCTCGACATCGGTACGGGTCCGTCAATCTTCCCATCATGGATTGCAAAGCGCACGCAATGGGACGTAACATGTCTTGACAAGTTTACCTGGGTCGAGAAGCAGCACGAGTATGCGCGGAAGCTTGGTCTTGATGCATCACGATTCCATGTGCTTGTGCACGACTTCTTGGATGTCGACCTCGAACCTGAATCCTTCGATGTGATTACGAATATCAGCGTGATCGAACACTTTGAGGGACGACTCGACGAAGTTGCGATGGCCAAGAGTGCACGACTGTTGAAGCCAGGGGGCGTCTATGTGCTCACGACGCCGCTCAATGAAGGGTATGCGCGTGACTGGTTCGTCAAGCAAGACGTCTATGGTGAGTCGTACACATCGAAGCCTGTATTCTTCCAGCGCCACTATGATGTTGCCTCGTTCAAAGAGCGCATTGTAGCTGCATCGGGACTTACTGAGCGTGAGCGCGTGTACTTCGGTGATTACGACGAGCCGTTCTTCAACGAACGCATCGTTGAGCAACATGGTCTAAAGAAGATTGGTCGCACGCTCCTGCAAATGCAGACGGTAAAGCACGCACTCAAGCACGGCAGTTATCGTGACGTGCCGGTATCGATGCCGGGCATGAAGATCTATACGTCTGCTGGTGTATGCACAGTGCTCACGAAGCCGTCACACTAAGACGCGTTCGTACAGGTTGATGATCCGCTGCACGGCATCACTCTGTGGAGCCATTGCTGGAGGCATGCTCCCGCGACGAACATCGTGTATGCACGATTGGAGGATCGACGCTAGGTGGTCTGCATCGGCGTTGTGGAACAGCCGTGTCCCATCTGGACGTGGTACGGCATCACTCGCAATTGCCCAGCGTCCCAGCTCAAGAGCTTCCTGTACAGTAAGCGACGCGCCGCCTTCGGTCCGCGTGGGCCGAACGATGATATGTGCGTCGCGCACAACAGGCGCGAGCGGACTCGCGGGTTGTTGAAGAAACGTCACGCGAGAATCCTGAGCTGCAGCGTGCTGTAGGTTCTCCCACAACTCAACGTCGACCACATCGCCAACGGCAATGCACACAGCAATATCGCGATCATGGATCTGCTGCATCGCCTTGATGAGTACGTCGATGCCGTAAAGATCCTCGCCGTTGTAGCGTACCACACGACCGGCATTTGCAAGAATGCGCACCGATGCCTGTTGCCACTGTGCTGGGAGTACTGTTGGCAGTGGAGCGTTCATCTCCCACGCGCTCATCGGCAATGCAGAAGGAATGATGCGTGTTCGTTTGTGATAGACGCCGAGGCGTTGCTCGAGATCGCTGATTACCTCGTTGCTAATTCCGATAACGGCTGCGGCATGTGTGTACGCTGCAGCAAGTTGTGCGCGCACACGTGCATCGGCAAACTCCGGACGGTCGCGAAATGAATGCACGGTAACTACGTATGGCGTTCGCGTGGTGCGCCAGATCCGCGAGAACAATCGCATCCAGCGATGATTGCCCTCATCGGTATGATAGTGCACAAGCGAGCGCGAGAGGGCGAACCCTACTCCCATCTTCTCAACGTGATCCACTCCGTCGGGGACTCCACCCAATGATACGCCGCGGGCATCGATGCCTGCTGTGCGCAGTCCTTCAAGCAATCGCACGCAATGCAGTGCCACGCCTCCGAATGGGGGAGGGAACGGGCCGAGAATGCGAACCTTATCCACGTGCCGTGATCACGAGCCAGCTCTGACGGTACAACCGCGGTTCTTCGAATGAGCGGTTGAGATCAATCCAGCGCACCGGAAGGCTCTTGACAAGATCTTGATCGATGTCGTCGAGCAGGCGTGGACGCGCATCGATCTTTTCGATGTTGTGTGTGGCTGCGAAACGCTGAATCAATGTCGAGGTTACATTCGGGACGAAGAGATCGTGGCACTCGACAATGATGTCATAGGTGCCGAGGTGCTCTAGGTTCTCTGGCTTCAGGAGTTCCATCTCGAATCCTTCGCAGTCGGAGAATACCAACGTGCGTCCTGCTGATTGGATCGATCGAACTTCATCGACAGTGCAGAGATCGCGGAGCTCGACGCGATCGCGGACCTTATTCAGCTCTGCTACCTGACGTGTGATGTCCTTCCACCAGGGATCCATTTCCCAGGCGATCACCTTCGCGCTAGGAACGCGCATGGCGAAGCCCACGGTATAATAGCCATCAGCTGAGCCAACATTGAGAATCGTTGCGTACTGTCGTTTGCATGCCTGCTCGACTGCGTCGTGCAATTCCATTTCGAAGGTTCCGAGGAACTTCGACGCAAGGATCATGTATCCGCGTGGCTGTACGTCTGGATATCGCAACCCCGCAAATGGGCCCTTCTGCAAGGCGCCATGTGATGCCGCCGAAACAGCTGTTTCTACACGATGTTTGGCATGGAGCTCATACTCCGTATAGATTGCCTGAAATGCACGGCGCACAGGTCCGATTGACATCAGACCCCATAGAGCGCTTCGCAATGCTTCTTTCACTGGATTGAGTTTCATCGCATGTCCATCATTGGCAGAGTTGGAATACGCGGCAAGATAGCACTCTGCGCTGCACTGTTCTCGATTGTGTGGGTCGTCGTTGTACTTCTCCTTCACGGCGACATGCGGTCTGACCCACAGTACGCACTCCCAATGGACCATCACAAGTACCTTGCGATGGCACAGCAAGATGTAGGAACCTTTCGCATTGCACCGTTCTGTTGGCGTATCGGCGCACCGGCGATAGCCCATGCGATAGGGGGCGATCCGTGGATGGTTATGATGCTTCTCACAGCGCTTGGCGTTCTCTTGACCACGAGCGCTGTGGCATTGCTTGTATGGGATGCAACGACGTCGATCCCGCATGTGATCGGCGCATGTGCAACCGTTCTTGCGATGGGGTGGCTTACGCGAGCCTCGGTGTGGACGCCTGCAACGGTTGACATGCTTGCGTGTGGACTCATGATGACGGCTGTCGCCATACGTCACCGTGGGTCATGGGTTGTGTCGGCATGTGCATTGTGTTGTGCCGTCCTCGTCAAGGAGTCGGCCTTACTCGCGCTGCCAGTTGTCTATGCGCTTGACGAACAACGGTCATGGAAACAACTCGTGGTATGGTCTCTGCCCGCAGTTTTGCTCGTTGGGATTGTCCGCTTCGCGATTCCCGCCGGGAATGCCGATCCGAGCTATCTGGCAACGCTGCCTGATACGTTACGCTTGGTGCAGTATGGTACGTCCACCTATTCTCTCTCGTACTTGCTGTCGACCGTGGCGTACGATCGCGTCATGCACCCTGCTCCGACAGACCTGTGGGCACTAACTGGCGATAGTTTCGGTGTCATCGTCCTGCTGCTCGTCGTAGCAGCCTTCCGTAACCTGCCGTCGATACGTGTGCCACTGCTGGTGGTATGCATGCTTACCGTTGCGCAGGTGTTCCTGGCCGTGAACATTCAACGTGTTGTGTTGATGTCAGGGCCGGCCTTGGCTGCCATTGGATGGATGCATCTCTGCAAAACGCAGTTGCGATGGGCGACGAATATCATCGTGTATCTTGCATGTGGTTCATTGATCGTCACCACAGTGGGCTCGCGCGTTTCTGCACCAGTCATTGCGCAGCTTGCTGTCCTTGCAACGCTTGTGATTGCATATGTGTTTCATCGTCGACGAGTTTCGGAGGAGTTAGATCATGCGTAACAGTATCGCAATCGGTATTGCACTTGTTGCAACTCTCTGTATGCCAATCTTCACAAGCGCGCAGGAGGCCGAACGCTGGCGTGTCCTTGGCGAGCTTGATCGTCCACACGTCTATGGTGTGATTGCCAAGGTCGGGATGAACCACGCCTTTTACATTGGCGGTTATGGTGGAAACGTCTTCTCAGACGCTGTTGGCCACGTCGACCGTTTCGAGGTTTCTGGTACTAACGTCCGCATTTCTCGCATGCCATCATTGCCAGAGGGCCTGGCCGAGATGCCGGTTGTTGTTCTCGACGATACAGCTCTCGTGGTGGTTGGAGGATTTAACGACCGTGGCCGCACGTCGAGCGCAGTGTACATCTACAGCATCGCACGGCAGGTTTGGCAGAAGGTTGGCGATATGATCACTGGACGACGCCAACATGCAGCATATCGGTATTCGAAGGATGAGATTTTGATTGCTGGCGGACGTCATTCGAATCTCGAAACCATGGACGACGCAGAGATTTTCAATCTCACGACAGGTCTATCGCGCAGCATCAGCCCCTTCCCTGTACCAATCAACGGTGCGGTGTACGGTTTGATGTCGAATGGGAAGGGCGTCATTCTCGGCGGACGTGATGGCGGACCGAATTCGAACCGTATCTCGGGCATCTACACCTACGATGGTGTAGGTGATGCATGGACGAAGACGAGTGATATGTCGTCGGGACGTGAAGCCCCATTTGGTATGCGCTTGGAGGATGGGCGTATGGTCGTCGTTGGAGGATCAACGCAGGAGCAACCCAACGCCGTATTCATTGGTGAATGCCTTGTTGAACGCAATGGCGCATTCGAACGCTCTGCCGACATCCCATATGGCGTTATCTATGCGGGCATCACAGAGCGCATGCCGCGCCGAGTGCTAACGGTGGGTGGCTGGTTGTCTGACCTTTCGTCAACAGATCAGTGCACGTATTGGGATGTTGAAACCGGAAAGATTACGCCTGGACCGAAGTTGAATGTTTCGCGCAGGTACACGCGTTCTGTGACGCTGGGCGGTAACGGACTTGAGAACCGTACAACGTTTGCCATCAGTGGCGTATCTAATGAGGGCGTGACGCAAACGATCGAGATTCTTCAAGTAGCCTGCGACTCAATGGGGATGCTGTTCCCATTGGAATCAATGAAACTTGTCGGCAATGCCACATACGCTGCGCCGAATATCATGCTGACGCAATCCGCCACGTATCAGCGCGGTGCTGCATGGTTGCCGAAGAAAGTGAATGTGTCGCGTGGGTTGGATATCCGCTTCATGTTCCGTCTTGCAAACGGCAATGACAACGGACAGGTTGATAAGGGGCCCGAAGGCGCAGATGGCGTTGTCTTCGTGCTGCAGAACGCTTTCCCAACGGTGATTGGTAAGGTCGGTGATGGCATCGGCTACAACGAGATCCCGAGTGGTCTGGCTGTCGAGTTCGATGCATTCTTGAATGCGGCGTTCTCGGATCCTTCAGGCAGCCACATTGCTATTCAAGCTGGTGATGGACAGTATCTCCGGGCATGGCACGTGCCTCCATACCTCAAAGCCATTGCAACGAAGGGTGTCCCTCAGTTTGTTGCCGATGGACGTGTGTTCCATGCGCGTATCGTGCTCCAGGGTACAACGATGTCGGTATACTGTGATACCACCGGTGAACTGAATACCCCGGTTGTCGTCGCAACAGATATCGATCTCCAGAAGATTCTCTCGCTTGGACCGGACGGCGCAACATATGCCGGGTTCACTGCAGCAACGGGTTTTGCGCAGCAGTCGCATGAGATCCTTGGTTTGCAAATCGGTGGCTGCGAGACCCTTGTGTCGGTTGATGACGAAGCTCAGTCTCTCGGCGAGTCCTTTACCGCGCGCGTTGTTCCTATGCCTGCTTCCTACAACGCGGTGGTCGAAATATCTGCGGTATCGGCGCGTGATCGCGAATGCCGCATCATCGATGCCCGAGGTGTCTGCGTGATGCGTTTGCTTCTTACTGCTGGTCGAGCAACACTCGAACTTCCAATTGATCAGATTGCGCAAGGGGCGTACACCGTGTTGCTGCAGGATGGTCTTCAAACAGTGACTGTCCCGCTGGTTGTAACGCGCTAACGCCATCGTGCGCGATGCGTTTACTCAACGGCACGCACAGTCGATCGACGTGCATCCCACACCCATGTGGGATGTGCTGCGTGGAGTGTGACGCCGCCCACGGCATACGAAACATGTTCGCCGCGCAAGAGCGCACGTGTAAGGCGAAGCTCGCGTAGGATTTGCGCATCGCCCCAGCCGTAGGTATTAGCATCAAGCGCGATGAATCCGTTAATGATGTCCTCGTTCTCCTCAAGGCCTCGATCGAGGAGATCGCGAACAATCTCTTGTGGCTTGCCCAATCCCGTTGCCGCCTCGGGGAAGCGCTGAAGGTGGGCATTCATCGCGGTACGAAGAAACGCCAGATGTTGCGGTGTTTGCGGCCGTAGGTCGATGATGCCTTGCGGGTTGGGATCTGCTAGGGCGCGCCAGCATGAGCTGGCGAAGGCTCTATCGAGTGCAGTGAGTTGCACAACGCCCGAGGAGGTTGCCCACGAGAGCGTAGGGACGTGTGAGAGCTGTGCGATGCAGAAGACTGCGTTGGTGACGCAGAAAAGATCTTCGTCGAAGTGGAGCATCACATGCTGAAACGGACCTTCTCGTAGTTCGATCAGGACAGACGTTATCATCTCGTCGTACTGATCAGGCGATGAACTGTAGGCCTGTGTTACAAAGGTTCGGCGAAGTGCGAGGAGATCATCTCGTCGTGTAACGATGGGTCCGTCGGCTAATGCCTCACGCCACGCGCGCACATTCTGGTGACCCGAGCGAATGAGAAGGTCGGCACGATGGTCGCCACTGGCAAGATGAAGATCTACAGAGGCCATGTTGCTACGATTGGAAGTGTTGCAACAGAGATCAGCGTACTCAGAAGAATCGCCTCGGCAAGCGATTCAACATCAAGTCCGTAGCGTTCCGCAAAGACCAGCGGAAGCATCATCGACGGCATCGCAGCCTCAAGCATTGTTGCTCGCAGAATGTCGTCGTTTGCATGCAGAAGGGTTGCAAGCGGGAACACAAGGACTGGAACAAGCACAGTGCGGATAAGTGCTGCCGGCAGCAGAAGTGGCGTGCGCGATATCGACGGCCACCGTAATGTGAGTCCAATGCTGAAGAGCATCAGTGGTGCGACCACCTTGCCTGCTGTCTCTGCAGCAGCAATGAACCACAATGGAAGCTGCAGTCCACTCGCGTTGACAGCAATGCCCGCGATTGTTGCGATGAATGGCGGAAGACGAAGGATCTGGAGCAGGCCTTGACGGATCGACGGTTGCTCATCAGTTGTGCCGTAGGCAACGCAGACCGCTGTGCCGAGTGTGAATAGCAGGGGCGTCATGCCGGCATAGTCGAAGAGAATCGGGACGTGATCTCCTGGGTCGCCAACAACGGCAAGCGTGATGGGCAGTCCGAGATACATCGCATTGCACCAGGTCGTTGCCAGGATCATCGCACCAATGGTTGGTCGCGACAACCGTGCGCGCAGCATGTACCCATACACGGCAATGGCGAGGACGAATCCAATCAGTGTTGTCGCAGTCGATACAACCGGAACCGTCCACACATCGCCCATGATGCGTTCAGTTGCGAGGACCTCGAATGCAAGGAGGGGAATAAACACATTGAGGACGATCGATCCGATCACCGAACGCACCGTTTGCGGTGATGGAACACCCGGAATCATGCGGTAGAGTACGCCGCATGCAAGCAGTACACCGAGGGTTGCGAAGACGTTCAGCATGGGTGCAATCTACGTAGTAAGAAGGCAAAGAGCCTGTAATGTCACTATGTCATTTACTGGCATACCTTAGTAGGTAACTGCTATTCGGAGACGTTATGATGCTTCGCATACTCTGTGCTGTGTCGACTGATCGCAGCGCTCACCTCATTGACCATCTTCGCACTTCGCGAGGAAGTGCCCTTCACATTCGGGTTGTGGATGAGTCGCAGCGCACCCTTGTGCGTGAGATCGATCGTTCGATGCCCGACGTTGTGCTGTACGATCCTGCATTCGACTCCGGAGCTCTCCTTGCGGAGGGGAGTTTAGGAGGAATGCAGTTGCCGGGCGTGATCTGCGTGTCGGATGATCCCACATATGCGCTGATGGCCTTCCAGATCGGAGCGCTTCACTATCTCTCGTACGATGCGGCGGTGAGCGAGCTCGAATGTGCGTTGGATCGCTGTCGCATGCTGGCACAGCCGCACCAGGCTGCGATGATGATGCATGAGCGCGGCGCATCGTTTGGTCCCTCGCACGACGTGATCGCATTACCAGTGTTGAGCGGTATCGAACTCCGCGATCGACGGTCGATCGTTCGCATTCAAGGGGAGGGGAATTACACGCGCGTGGTATTCGTGAACGACCCCGCGATTATCCTCTCGAGAACCATTCGCGATTATGCGCCGGTGCTCGAGGACTCAGGGTTGTTACGGGTGCACCGTTCGCATTTAGTGAACATCGTTCATGTGCGACGCATTATTCGCGGAAAGACGCCGCGATTATTAATGTGCAATGGCGACGAGGTTGATGTGTCGAACACCTATCGTGAGAATCTGTATGCCGCCATCCGCATGGTTGAGAGGCGTGCGTCCTAGCGCGATGCGATGAAGGCGCGAAGCATGGCAAGCCGCCATACGAAGAGGGCATTGCTGTTATCGCCGCGCGTATAGGCTGACAGCACATTCGTCAGAGCCGTGCGGTCAATCGCCCAATCCAGATCCTTCCAGTCGCCCTCGAGGAGGTGCGACAGTGCCCCGCGCAGCCACGCCACGTGCCCCGGCGTGATGAACCCTGTTTTGTCCTTGCGATCAAGTACCTCGTCGGGCACCATGCCTCGCATGGCAGCGCGAAGTACGCGCTTTGTTTCGCCGCGGTAAATCTTGTGTTCGTTCGGCATCGAGAAGCACAGCTGCACAAGTCGATGATCGAGGAATGGCACACGCGACTCAATACTGAAGGCCATCGAGTTGATGTCTTCTGTGTGCAGAAGCGTCGGCAGAAGCGTAACGCGCATCAAGTTGTAGAGGAACGCGTTGAGTCGTGTCCCCGATGGCATCTCGAGATGAAGAGGAATCGATGCAGGCGACATCTTCGCAATCCAGGGCGCTGTACGCCCGAGCTCAAGTCGATAGAGTGCTGGTTCGTCACGCACGGCCGCGAGCATGCTCTTTGCCAGTACGTCGAGTTTCCTGCGGACTCCATAGTTCTGTCGCGCAGCATGATGGTTGAGCTCTTTGGCTGCATCATCAAGTTTGCCCGCACGCAGATAGTCGGCAATACTGCGATACAGCGAGTGCATGTATCCACCCATAATCTCGTCGGAGCCTTGTCCATCAAGAACCACTTTGACGCCGTGCGACGCAGCGAGCTGCATTACGAAGTACTGCGAGATGTAGGACGATGACGGCATTGGTGCATCCATAAGGCGAAGGACGCGATCGAATACATGCGCAACATCTGTGTCGGATGGTGAGATCGTTTGCTGTTGGATCTGTGGGTAGCGACGCAGAACGTGGTCGATGTACGGACGTTCGTCGACATTGCCAGTGCCCGTGTAGTAGGCCGTGAAGGTCTTTACGGAATGTTCGCCGGTTGACGACGCAAGGACACTCGCGATCGACGTAGAGTCGAGTCCGCCGCTTAGGCACACTCCCATATCGACATCACGGCGAGATGTGAGGCGAATTGAGTCGATAAAGAGTTCGCGAAAACTCTCGACGTTATCGGTAAACGAACGTGAGGTATCGGGCTGTGTTGTGATGTCGGCGTATTGCCAGATGCGAACCTCGCCGCGTGACCACGTGAGGTTGTGTGATGCAGGCAAACTCTTGATGTCGACGAACGATGTTTCGTCCCAATGGTGCATCCACCCGAGATAGAGACCGCGCAGCAGTTGCGATTCATTCAGACCACCTCGGTCCAATGGGGATGTTCGAAGCCCCTTGATCTCCGATGCGAAGTGAAGGCGACCATCACGAAGGATGTAGTGAAATGGCTTGATGCCAAAGCGATCACGCGAACAGAAGAGCTCTTGTGTCGACTCATTCCAAATCGCGAATGCCCACATACCGATGAAGCGTT
Organism: uncultured Ignavibacteria bacterium; assembly: GCA_903939735.1. Taxonomy (GTDB): domain Bacteria; phylum Bacteroidota; class Ignavibacteria; order Kapaibacteriales; family Kapaibacteriaceae; genus UBA10438. The sequence goes on along the minus strand of CAJAIA010000033.1, from coordinate 2,403 downwards.
CAACACAGGCAGCGCCCCAATGACGAAACGCAGCGAGGATAACTTCCGTATCGCCCGTGGTGTGGAACTGATGGCCGTGGGCTTCAAGTTCTGCGCGAAGTTCAACGTAGTTGTAGACTTCGCCATTGTACGTGATGGTCAGGCCATGTGACGACATCGGCTGGTGCGAGCCGCTCGAGAGGTCCAGAATGCTCAGACGATTATGTCCGAGGAAGACAGGGGGCGTGCACCACGTACCACGATGATCGGGTCCGCGATGAGCCATAACCTCGAGCATGCGCGATCCGGCGTCGAGAAGATCCTGTTGTTGAAGGCGTTGATCAACAAGCCCAGCGATTCCACACATGGTTCAAATCTACGGCGTGGGAGCACGCCACCCTCGACGAATCTGGAAATCTCGAGGTAGTTTGCGCACGTGAACCACCAGTGGAACATCCGTCTCCTTACCGGTCCGCTTCGACCCTTTCTCATGCGAAAGGTGATCGACGCGCTTCGGGAACGCATCCTTGCGGTGCGCCTTCGCGCACTGCCGACATCAGCTGATGTGGATCGAACTATCGCTCAGGGAGTCGCGCCGTTCCCGTCGTCAACGTGGATGCAACGCCACGCCGAGGACGTACGTGGCTTTGCGAGTTCGATGCGTGATGGACGTCCTGCCGTGCCGGGTATCGACGCGTGGAGAGTGGATTCGCGTGATCCAGCAAACGTCGATGTGCGCTGCGTCCACGAGCTCAGCCGCATGCACCACTGGTGTGCCTACGCACTTGTCGCTCACATCGACGCTGAGCATGCACATGCATGGTGTGACCTTCTCGCAGCAGAGATCACAGCTTTCGCGGCCACCTGGCCAGCGGAGCGCGGCACGCACTGGGCATTCCCGATGGGGACTGCGCTGCGAGCACATTCGATGTTGGTTGCGTTGGACTGGGCGCGACGCACTGGTTGGGGCAATCCTGAGGTTGAACGCCGCGTCGCAGCCATGGCCATCGATCACGCCACCAGCGTATGGGTGCGCCGCGAGCGACGAGGCGGGTTGTCGACATCCCATTATGCCGCAAACCTGCTGGGTGTTCTTGCCGTGGCCAGATACATACCCGACGCGCCGCAATCACCGACATGGGAAGCCTTCGCTGCGCGTGAACTCTGCTCCGAGCTGCGCAGGCATATCCTTGATGACGGAATGACTGATGAGGCTAGCACCGGCTATCATCGCCAGATCGTCGACATCTTCGTCCACGCTCGGGCACTGCTCGGGCAACGCACAGAACGCTACGGGTGGACATCGAATGACAACGAGCGGCTCGACCGTGCTGTGGCTCGCTGCGCCGCACTCGAGCGCATTGGCATGCCGCTCATTGGCGATAACGACGACGGCATGGCAATGAAACTCACCGGCTTCCAAGCCGATTGTTCATACCTCTACGATCTCGTTCCTCCTGCGATGCCTGTTTTGGACAGCATGCCAGACTTCGGGTTGTATGTTCTGGGTGACGATGCACTGCGAGTGACGCTCCGGAACGGACCGGTAGGACAGTTCGGGAAGGGTGGCCATGCCCATCAGGATCAGAATGCGATGACGGTCAGTGCAGATGGTATGGCCCTCATTGTGGATCCAGGTAGCTCGGTGTACACACACGATGCCACGCTTCGCAACCATGAACGTTCGGTTGGAGTGCATGCGACAATGTGGTGGAACGACGTCGACCAACTCGATGCACCGCCGGGTGAGGAAGGACTCTTTTGGCTCCTCGCCGACAAGGTGCGGTGTTCTGTGTCTGTGGATACACCACACACCATCACCGGATGTGTCGTGCATCAGCAAGGACGATCGCATACACGCACCCTCACATGTGATGGCGACAACATCAGTGTGCATGACGAATGCCACGGCGGATCGTCGGACGTCTGCGCGTGGTTCCCGCTGCATCCTGATGTGACAGTCACAGACGTCGGCGAGAACCGTGTTCGTCTCGAACGAGCTGGTGTGGCATGCGACCTTGCGTGGAATGCCGGGACGTTAAACCGCGATACCATACACGTCGCCCCTGCATTTGGGCATCGCGTCGCATCGCAGCGGCTGGCTATTCACGGGAATGCAGAACTCCGATGGAGCCTGCACCGTCGTGCATAGGCAGGACTCCGAACGACCTATCTTTGTCGCATGAAACTCACGGCGCATCTCGGCAAGATCTCCTGGTCCCTCGCCGACAAAGTCCTCTACGTTCTGTACGGCTTTGTTCAGCTATGGCAAGTCAACCAATTGGTTGCACTCCAGCCAGATGCGAGTTCCGCCAGCTTTGCGCTTATGGATCTTGGCGCGTTCTCGATTCTCGTTGCCGTCAACACATGGATCATGATCGTGTCCGACGGCTCAGCCCTAGCTGGAGTAATCCAATTCGGTGT
>CAJAIA010000032.1 GCA_903939735.1 uncultured Ignavibacteria bacterium | reverse complement strand
TTGGGACAAATTCTTTTCACTTCTCATTCTTACGTTCTGTGCGACGCTTGTGTCCGCACAGCAACCAGAGCAAGTGCTGCAGTTCCTCGGACGGCACACACAGCGACCTGCCACCTTTGATAAAGGCTCCGCTGAAGTTGTCACCTACGATGCAACAACACGCACGGCGATTCTTTCAGACGCCTTCAATAACAAAATCACGTTTGTCAACATTGCCAATCCAACAGCACCGGTGGTATCGCGTGAGGTACTTCTGACGGCGTACAATGGGATTGTCAATAGCGTTGCAGTGAGGAATGGTGTTGTGGCGGTAGCGCTCGAGGATGCCGCCTCCAAGGCGAATCCTGGCAAGGTGCTTCTCTTCAACATGTCCGGTGTGCTGCTGAGCCAGACGAGTGTTGGCGCGCTTCCTGACCAGCTTACGTTCACACCAGACGGACAGAAGATCGTCGTGTGTAATGAAGGTGAGCCACTCAACGACTATGTGCAGGACCCTGAAGGCTCTGTGAGTATTCTCACGATCACCAATCCTTCTGCTCCAACAGTGCAAACAGTAGACTTCCGTTCACTCAACGGACGTCAAGATTCGCTGCGCGCAATGGGCGTGCGCATCTACGGACTCAACGCAACAGTCGCGCAGGATCTCGAGCCGGAGTATGCAAGTGTCACTCCAGACGGAACCACCGCCTATGTGACGCTGCAAGAGAACAACGCTCTTGCAGTGATCGATATCGCAACAGCATCGTTGGTACGCATCGTGCCACTCGGATTCAAGGACTACAGCAGGGGGCTTGCACGCACGCAGTCCTACACCTGGACGAATCGTCCATCGATTGGCATCACGCCAGGCGGACAGGATATCAAGCTCGGTGGGTTTTCTGGACTGTGGTTCACAGGCTTCGGTGGTGGAGGAACGGATACAACAAAGCTTCGTTTCCTTACGCACCCAGATCGCGGTCCGAACACCGAACCGACGGTAATCCGTGGTCAAACACGACGTCCGTTCGCGTTGCCGAACTACCAAGCAGAAGTTGTCGCACTTGAGTTGGATCGTGTATCGGGTCAGGTCACGATTCTTTCGCGCACATCACTCTTCCGCGCTGATGGAACGACGCCGATCACGGGACGTCCGAACCTTCAAGCAGCCGGACAAGGTATTGCCTACACAGATGAATTCGGTGTTGACCTCTTTGGCAATGACATTGCCAACGATCCATTTGGTGGAGACCTCGAAGGTATCGTCACTGATGCCGCAGGCACTTGGTGGATGGTTGACGAGTATCGTCCGGCCATCTACAACTTCAACAGCAATGGCGTGCTGATTGACCGCTACATCCCGCAAGGAACAGCCGCATCGGTTGGTGCTCCTGCTGGCACGTATGGCAATGAGCTCCTTCCAGCTGCGTATGCAGCGCGTCGTGCAAATCGTGGTTTCGAGGCCGTAGCTATCGACGGCGACATTCTCTATGCCTTCATTCAGAGTCCGCTCGACAATCCAGACACACCGAATGATGCAACATCGAAGGCATCACCATGGTGTCGCATCATCGCGTTCAATACCGTTTCGAAGACAATCGTCGGTGAGTACCTCTACCCAATGTTCGAGAAGGCCTTTGGCTGCGATAAGATTGGTGATGCGGTGTCGCTTGGTAGTGGCAAGTTCATGGTTATCGAACGTGATGACGCAACCGGTTTGCGCGCTCGCAAGTATCTCATGGAGATCGATCTCAAGGGTGCGACGAATCTCATCGCCACACCACCGACACTCGCACAAGGTCGCACGATCGAATCGCTAACGTTTGCAGAAGCAACGGCACTTGGCATTCGTCCAGTACAGAAGAAGAAGAGCGTCTACCTACCAGGAGCAGGGTACGGCAACACCGACAAGCCAGAAGGTCTTGCACGCATTAACGCGCACACACTCCTGATCGTTAATGATAACGACTTCGGTGTAGGGGGCTCAGTGCTTCCTGTGCCGCCGAACGGTAGCATCACATTGAACACAGCGTCAAATCCTGTCTTTGGAGTTATCACGTTTGATCGTCCAAACGGTCTTGATGCATCTGACCGCGACAACGGCAACTTCGTCCGACTCTGGCCTGTGTACGGTATGTATCAGCCAGACGCAATCTCGACATTCGTTGTTGGTGGACAGACCTATATCGCCAGCGCTAACGAAGGCGATGCGCGTGAATGGGGTTCATTTGTTGAAGAACGTCGCATCAAGGACCTCACAGTCGATGCGTCGCTCACAACGCCGTATCCAACACTGCGCAGCGATGCAGGTGCTGGTCGCCTCAATGTGGTGTCGAATCTCGGCGACCTCGACGGCGACGGTGATTACGATGAGCTCTACACACTCGGTGCTCGTTCGTTCTCTATTTGGAATGCTGACGGTAACCTCATCTTTGATTCCGGTAGTGAGTTCGAGACGCGCACTGCAGCATGGTTCCCAGCAAACTTCAACGCTGGGCACACCACGAATTCACGTGACGACCGATCAGACAACAAGGGTCCGGAGCCAGAAGCAATGGTCATGGGTGTGATCAACGACAGCACGTATGCATTCATTGGATGCGAGCGCATTGGTCATACCTTCATGTACAATGTGTCGGATCCTGTAAATGCTCGTTACACGGACTACATCAATCCTCGCAACTTTGCCGTCACGCCGAACGTGACGAACGTGGACAACGGAACAGTTGGCGATCTCGGTTGTGAAGTGATTGCCTTTGTGCCAGCCTCGGAAAGTCCGAACGGTGCAAATCTTCTCCTCTCAGGCAACGAAATCAGTGGAACGATGTCGATCCAGCAAGTGCGCATCGCACGCATCACGTCGTCGCCAACATCACCAGTTCGTCAGTGCCTTAACGAGCGCCTCACACTGTCGGTGGTAGCAGCTGGACCATCGCTCACATACCAGTGGGCGAAGGATGGCGTCGATATCACAGGTGCAACAGCCGCGACATTTACGGTTGACTCAGCACGGACGACTACGGCAGGTGTGTACACATGCAAGGTGCGATCAGCACTTGGCATGGTCGTCACATCAAGTCCAACAACGGTAACCGTATCGACGCGCACGCGCATCACGACAGAACCACGAGTTCTTACCCAGGTTGAGGCAGGATTCACAGTCAATCTGGCAGTCCAAGCAACAGCCACAGCAGGTGAAACATATCAATGGTTCAAGCGTGGTGTTGCACTGGCCAATAGCGCCAACATTACTGGTGCGACTACGCCATCGCTCACTATTCGTGCACTTGCA
>CAJAIA010000031.1 GCA_903939735.1 uncultured Ignavibacteria bacterium | reverse complement strand
TTTTCGACGTCGCACATAGCGTAGCATGTTGAGAATTGTCTGCTCGAACAATTCTTCATCTAGTTGAGCCCTGGCGTCTATAAGCTGCCAAACGCTTAGAGAGATGTAGGCCTGTCGTGTGGTGGAGGTGTTCCTGAGTTGGGTTTTGAAGCGTTGATACCGCTCTACTGGACGCCCTCGTCTCGGCGCTCTGTTGGTTGAGTGCAATTGTTGGTAAGACTTACAATACGCCTCTATCATACCAAGCCATGCATCGAGTTCAATCTCGTTTGCATACAGTTTTAGGTAATGCCGAAGTTTTGTCCCGCAACCTCAACCATGTGAGATTCACCGTCTTCGTTAATCCGAGAAACCATCATAGAAGGCGTATTCTTATGGTATTCCCAAGTGCCCTTACAATCGACATCAAACCATTCTCTACCGTCCCAGTCAACCATCATCACTGGATTATTCGCTGCATACTGATACGACTGCAGAGGTAGGTACTTCCCCCACAGCGGATCCACACTCAGGTAACGCCACTCGCTGATGGGCTGCGATGATGCTGATGCTGCATTACGGTTCATGCCACAAGCTACTGCTTCTAATGGTACGTGAATAGAGTCGGCTGTACAGGTCGCATAAGTAAGGGGCTACGCGCAATTCCTCACCAGTCATCCGCCTCAAGATGTATCCATCCGATCGTATCGGCACTTACCCACACAGTCTTGGTGCTATCGTTGCGGCGCAGGATGGGGATTGAGAGTTCGGTTGGTGGACGCCGAGATGTGAGATACGTGAGATACCATCTACGTCCGAAGGCTGTATCTAGGGGGTCGTACTCTGAATACACCCCACCTTTCTGCCGGGCCGGGATACTAATTTCACGCGTCCATTCGGCGAGCTTGGGTTCGGATTTCAGCACAAAGTGGATGCGTGATCTGATTACAGCAGGCACATTGTAGGAGACTCGCGTCTCATTGTCGAAGGTACCAGCTTTCCATTGGCGCTCAAGCCAAGCATCCTTGATTGTGAGCTCAACACCATCACCGAGCAGAATCGGCTGCTTCGTCAAGACTTTGTAGCTGTAGAGATACACACCTCTTCGTTTCGATTCAGCAATGTCATTCGACGGACCATAGTGATCCAGAAAGTTGAAGTAGCGAAGAGGAGTGCAAAACCAGATGAATGCACCGGCAAGTACGAAAGCGCCCAGTCCTATCAGGAGCTTGAGTTTCATCTCGACTCCGTGTTTTGTTCTTCGTTCTGCCGCTTCGGGGATATCACACGGTTTTCGACGGGCTTTGCAGCATTGTTGTTCACGATGTAGTGAAAACGAACATTCGGAATCCACGGCAGGGTGCGAACCTTTGTCTCGAGAAATGGGACCACCGTTGTCTTGTAACCGGCGTCTTTCCCCGCCGCCTTCAACGCATCCGACGCGACATCCGCGCAGCTCAATCCCACGATTGAATATGTGCTCAACACCTGGCTCTTTGCCGCCTTCGAAGCGGCAGCATCCTGTTCCTTGGTTGTTGGTATCATCACTGCGTTGTCGTAGCGTCCGTTGAGGTCATATTCTTTCGCTGTCTCCTTGAATTCCGCAAGTGTTGTAAACTTCGATCTATCATCCTGCCCATACTGTGGATTGATCGACTCACCGTACACACCATACTCCCCACCATTCTTCGAATACAACTTCCATCCAACATCATCACCACCGATGAGCACTGCCGTGTGTCCAAATGCGTGATTACCCGTGGGGTTCGCACCTTCCCAATCCTGCAAGACGATGATGGAATCTCCACCCCGGTCCAACATCATCACCGGATTATTCGCCGCATACTGATACGACTGTAGCGGCAGGTACTTCCCCCACAACGGGTCAACGCTCAGGAAGCGGCCGTAGGTGGGGTCGTAGAGTCTTACCCCATTAAACCCGAGGTCCGATTCCTTATCCGTCTCACGTCCGATGTAGGAGGTGCGGGATGCTTCGCCGTCGTGTGTGCGGTGGTCGCCGTAGGCGGTGTAGGATTGTGACTCGATCACGCGTGCTGCGTTGTCGAGTGTGATGCGTGCCGAGCCGAGGTGGTCGTGTAGGACATACTCCGATGCGCCGCCCGGACGCGTGATCACGCGCGTATGGGCTGGTCCGTACGAGTTGTACTCGACAGGCCAGAGCCAGACAGTGGCAGGGGGTTGACCGCAGAATGCGCCCTGGATGCCGTTGTAGCTTGCCAGCTGTTTGGCATCGGCTCCAAGCAGCGTGTAGGTCCATGCCAGTCCGCCCGCAGGCACATCACTGAGATACTGCCGCTTCTGCTCACGCTCCTGCAGCGGACCAAACCTGTAGCGCCACTCGCTGATGGGCTGCGATGATGCGTCAGGGGCGCACGAGCCTTGCATGCCCCCTACATCGCGCTGCACGCGGTAGCGCTCGATCAGACCAAATGCATCGTAGGCAAACGATTCGTTGCGCTGCACCATCTGCGCACCCTGGGCATCACTGCGCGTGCGCGTGGCCAGCGCGCCGTCGCTCTGGTAGGCAAGCGTGTGATCGCGGTACA
>CAJAIA010000030.1 GCA_903939735.1 uncultured Ignavibacteria bacterium | reverse complement strand
TTCCTCAACGGAGAGATCTTTCACACGCTCGTTGAAGCTAAAATCTTGATCGAGCAGTGGAGGCGATTCTACAACACCAAGCGACCGCATAGCAGTCTCGGGTATCGTCCACCGGCACCCGAATCAATTCAACCAACTATTATCAGGTTTGCTGCGTGATGACTAACATTACAGGTTGACCATCAAACTGGGGCAGGTCAGCATTGGCAGGCAAACAACAAAAAAGCCCTATCGCGAGAAGCGATAAGGCTTAAACATCACTACAGACGGGCGTTCTAGGCGATTGCCTGCTGCATGTATGTGACCCCGTTGGGACTCGAACCCAAGGCCCTTTGATTAAAAGTCAAATGCTCTACCAGCTGAGCTACGGGATCAGCGCGACAAAGATACAGAGAGACGGTGATACAGAGAGACGGTGAGACGGTAGAGGGGGCCGTCCGTTACGTCGTCACGATCCCACGCATCACGCTGCTCGAGAGAAAGTCTTTCGTTACTTCAGCGATACCGTCTGGATCAAGAAGAAGATCCTTATGGAGTTCTTCCTGCGTTCCATGGTCGACGTAGATGTCTTCGATGCCATGAATCTTCAGATCCACGTTATGATGATTCTGAGCGAGGTACTCAGCAACAGCGCTGCCGAAGCCCCCTTGAATCTGTCCGTCTTCAATCGTAATGATACGTCCGATACGTGATGCGATATCGTCGATCATTGCTGTGTCGAGTGGCTTGACGAAGCGGGCATTCACAACTTCCGCGTCGATACCTTGCTCGGCAAGGATAGCTGCTGCTTTCTGCGCATGTGATACCATCTTGCCGATGGCAACGAGCGCAACGTCCTTACCTGCGCGGATTTGCTCGCTCTTACCAATCTCGATCGACTTCATCGGACCAATGGCAGTGCCTGGGCCGCTGCCGCGAGGGTAGCGGATGGCAACTGGACCAGCCTTGTAAGAGTGAATCGAGGTGTAGAGCATGTCGCGAAGTTCCTGCTCATCCTTCGGTGCCATCACGACCATTCCCTGAATGATGCGTAGATATCCAAAGTCGAGCACGCCGTGGTGCGTCGGACCGTCGGCTCCGACGAGACCAGAGCGGTCGAGCGCAAACACAACATGGAGATGCTGAATTGCAACATCGTGCGCGATGTGATCAAAGCCACGCTGCAGGAATGATGAGTATATCGCGACGACAGGCACAACGCCCTGTGTTGCAAGGCCGGCAGCAAACGTTACGCCGTGGCCTTCTGCAATGCCGACATCATAGACTTTCTCTGGGTACGTCTTCTGGACAATATCGAGTCCGGTTCCATCAGGCATGGCAGCTGTGATCCCAACAACCTTAGGATTGGTAGCCATGATCTCGACCATCGCCTCACCGAAAATCTTCTGATAGGTCGGTGGTGCAGGAACAGGTGGCGGTGTTGACGCAATTGCCTTGCCGGTAATCTTGTCCACCTTGCCGATTGCATGCAGGAACTGCTTATCGCGCTCGGCCGGACCGTATCCCTTGCCCTTTTGGGTGATGCAGTGCAGGAGGATCGGACCCTTCATCTCGCGAATGCCTTGCAGCATGGTCACAAGTTGGTTGACGTTGTGTCCGTTCACTGGTCCAAAGTACTGGAAGCCAAGGGCTTCGAACAGCATGCCCGGCGTAATCACAGCCTTCATGCCGCCTTCAATGCGATGCGCAAGCGAACGAATGCGATCTCCGAAGCTTGATCCCGTACGCTCAGTCATGCCAACAATGCTCTCACGCAGACGGCGTCCAGCAGGGGAGGCAAAGATCTCCGAGAAGTAGTTCGACAGCGCCCACACATTCGGTGCGATCGACATGTTGTTGTCGTTGAGCACAACAAGGATGTCACTCTTGAGCACGCCGCAATTGTTCATTGCCTCGTATGCAAGGCCCCCTGTCATCGCGCCGTCGCCGATGACGGCAACAACCTTGTAATCTTCCTTGAGTTGATCTCGCGCTGCCGCCATACCTAGCGCAGCAGAAATCGATGTCGTTGCGTGGCCCGCACCGAAGTCGTCATAGATACTCTCAGACCGCTTCAGAAAGCCCGACAATCCACCCTTCTGGCGAATCGTGTGGAGTTGATCGCGGCGTCCCGTGAGAATCTTGTGGGGATAGGCTTGATGACCTGTGTCGATCACAATCTTGTCGTGCGGCGTGTTGTACACGTAGTGCAAGGCCACAGTCAATTCAACAGTACCAAGGCCCGCCCCAAAGTGTCCGCCGACACGCGTGATCGTGTCGACGAGATATTCGCGTACTTCGTCGCTGACGCGACGCAGCTCCGTTTCCGGAAGCTTGCGCAAGTCTTCAGGAGCATCGATTGAAAGCAGATGTCGGTAACTCACCGTGTAGTCCTACGTGTTGTGCAGATTAATTGAGCGATCAGCGTCGTGGTGTCTTGACGATGACTTGAACAGTTCGGTTGAGCTGACGTCCCACTGGGATTTCGTTGTCATACGGACTGCCCGCTTCACCAACGCCCTCAGCAACATACGTTGCATCCTTCGCTCGTGCAGATAGAAACGCGCGAACAGCCTCTGCGCGTTCCATTGAAAGCTTGAAATTATGCTCGTCGTTACCGATACGATCCGTGTATCCCAGAATTGTCACTTCAGAGTTCGACGTAATGTTTGGCAACACCATTTGCTCGAGAATGCGACGATTCTCGGCGGTCATGGTTGATTTGTCAAACTCAAACAAGACCAATGAATACTTGTCGACCGTCTGGTCGGCAATCTTGCTGGTGCGCTTCTTTTCGCGGGTGAGATACTCTACGCCGAGTGATCCAGTCGCGATAGCGCTATCACCACGCGGTGAGCGTGCAATAAGCTCGTAGTCGATCGGGAGTTCTTCTGCTGCGAGCGAGCCCTTCTTGATCGGCCAAGAAACAGAGCTAGGACGTCCTGCGCCTGAAAGGGTCGAGAGAACACGGCCGCCTTGCATGATCGTAAACGTCCACGCATCGACGGAGTCGGTGTTGGTGACGCGCGTATGGAATGTCGCTACGTCGGTCGACGGAATGCGTTCGTTCTCAGCTGTGATGACGACTGGCTCGAGCAGGTTCGGTACGTCTGACGTAAGCTCAATGCGACGATTTTCTGCAACTCCGTCTGCGACAGTCACAGAAGATGCCTTCGATGGTGTTGCTGATGTCGTTGTTGTAATGCGAGACTGTTCAATACCGAAACCAGTCACAAGGTAGTTCTTGGCCCAGTTCGCACGGAGCTCAGGAAGGTCCTTTGTTGCGAGTTCAATCTTGCTGCCATCGGTCGTGCCGTTGATCACGAGGTTCGCATGTGGCATGGCACGCATGCGCGACCCAACGATGTTCAGGAGATTACGATTTGCTTCGACAGCATCGAACGGGAGCTTGGTCGCGTCGAACATCCCCTTCTCCGCCATGAAGTCTGTTGCCTGCATCGACGCATCTGGGAGGCCCCCTTCAGCAGCAAAGACATACGGCACGAGCGGCATCATCTCGGTATAGCGCACATCTTCGAGAATGATCGAGGAGATCACGCGCGTGCGCGCATCGCGCCCGGCAGCTGTTACGCTGTCAACAAACGCCTGCATCACGTCAGGTCCGATATCTTCGATAGGCTCTGATGCACCAAAGAACACATTGATGCCGATACGAAGTTGCGAGAACGACGTTGGGGCATACGCTGCTGCCGAAGAGACGTTTGTGAGAGGTGCGCGGTAGGAGATCTCAGGTTGCACGTACCATGAGCGGTTCACGCGAATGGTGTACCCAACGCCCAGCATGAGGGCTGCACGAACTGATGATTCTGGAACATCAGCGTTGGCTACAAACGTGGTCGCATCTCCATCACTTGGCGTCGCGCGTTGCGTGATTGATGTAGCAAGGGGCAACCCAAGCTCAAGTCCAACAAGTGGATGGAATGACGCCTGACCAAACAGTCCATAGAACTCAACCGTTGGTGAGATCTCGAGGGTCGACATAAATACGTCCAACTCGTGACTCACATCGCGCGGCGAACCCGTCTGTGTGGCAGTGGCCATTCCTGAGAGAGATGTGTAGCCCAGACGTCCGGTCAGGTGCACCATCGATCCGAGCGGAATACCGCCCATGATGCCGATGCCAACACCGAGTCCGGTTGAGCCCTTGAGGAACCGCGTTGTGTCGTTGACAAAGGGCTGTAATCCCGATGGAACAGAGGAGAACGAGCGCCAGGTTTGCACTGAGGGCGACACTTGACTCAAGCCGAAGCCGACAAAGCCACCGAAACGAGCCGGTGGAATAACTTGAGCGGTTGCCACCGTGAGTCCGAGTAGGCTTGCGGCGACGATAGATGCGAAGTGTTTCATGATGCAAAACTACGGAGGTAAGGGGGCTTGTAGGTCATGATGTAGAGGTTGACGGGAGGAGAATCACCGTATTTTTTCCCGTCACAGTTCATTAATCTTTCACCACTCCCACAAGGTCCCATGAAACCAACATCAATCTTGATAAGCATCGCAATGTGTCTTGCGTTGATCACAGCGCCACTGCATGCTGCTGATGAATCGTCAGGCGAGCCGTTTTCGCTTGGCGTCTTGCTCGGACCAAGTATTCCGAGTGCGTCGATTAACAGCGTCTACGACGCTCTTGCCAATGAGAGCATCAGCGCTGCCTATGATGTTGCATCAAACCTGGGCTACCATGCTGGTGCAAAGCTGCGCTTCGGACTTACAGGCTCGTTGAGCTTCTCTGGCGGAGTGGGCTTTATTCAATTCCCTGGACAGGAGATCTCAATCTCGGAACAGGGTCTCGACGTCACGCTCAAGACCGTGACGACATACATCCCGATTAATGCTGGCTTGGCATGGGTTCCATTTCAAGGGTTTATCCGTCCGTACCTCTCTGCAGAGGCTGTCTACACCTACCGCAAGGTGTCGGTGTCGGAGAATGGATTCTCGCAGGATCTCATCAATCAGGTGTTTGGTGGCGAGCCACTCGAACCATCATCGGGTCGACTTGGTGCTGCTGCTGCTGTTGGACTCGAGCTCAATCTCGGCGGATTGCGTCCGTTCGTTGAAGTCAAGAATACGTGGACCAATCTCGTCACGAAAGAAGCAGGCGAACCTGAGCGCTCATTCCTCAACGTCAGTGTTGGTTTGATCTTTTGAAGTAGAAGTAGAACGGTACACCAGTCAACAACAAGAGCGTTCCCCACAACGAGTTGATCACGGGCGCCGAGCCGTTGTTGTAGTTCACGATGTCAGACCAAATCGTGAAAACAAGAAACGCGACGGCGAACAGAACGAAGACAATCGGAACAACCGGATAGCCCCATGTTCGATACGGACGTGGGGCGTCTGGCATTCGGCGACGCAGAACAAACACGCCGTATGCACCCAGTGCATAAAAGCCCCAGCTCACGAAGATGAGCATGTCTGTGAGCATGTCGAAGGTGCCGGAAAAGATCAACACCGTCGTCCATCCAAGCTGCATCATCAGTGCATTAACCGGTGTGTGATAGCGCTCATGGACAACGCCGGCGCGTCGGAAGAACATCTTCTCCTGCGCCATCGCATAGTACACACGTGAACTCGCGAGAATGGTTCCGTTTGATGTACCAATGGTTGCAATCATCACGGCGACGGCGATAAACGCTACGCCGTTTGCGCCTACTAGGACGCGCGCGGCCTCTGCAGCTACTGCCTCGTGTGAGCGAAGCGTATCAATAGGCAAGACCATCAAGTACGCAACGTTGATGAGGACGTAGACGGCGATCGTGATCGCTGTTCCAATCATCAGTGCGCGCGGGACGTTGATCTGCGGGTTCCGCACTTCGCCACTTACATACGTGATATTGTTCCAGCCGTCGTAGGACCACAGGGCCTTACTCATGGCCATGGCCAAAGCAAGCATCAGTGCGGTGCCGGCTGGAATCGCATCGGCAGACGGAATGGCGACGTTCGAGAGCGACGCCTGGGAACTCGTAAACGCCAGCACGACAAGCGCAAGCATTGCACCAACCTTGGCGACGGTAAAGACCACTTGGACGCGTCCGCCCTCGCGGACGCCAAACGCGTTGATAAGCGTCAGGAGTGTTACTGCTCCAAAGGTGAGCAGCTTAACACCGATGTTCTCGAGGGGGAATATTGTTGCAAACGGCAGGGTGATGGCCCAGGCCTGCTCTGTTGCAAGGTCAAAACGAACGAGCGGATAGACCTGATTGAAGTACTCAGCAAACACGTAGGTGATCGATGCAATCGATCCGCATTGAATCACGACAAACAGAGCCCAGCCATAGAGAAAGCCCATGAAGTCGCCGTACATCGTGCGGAAGTATTGGTACTGTCCGCCCGTTACCGGAATGATCCCTGCGACCTCCGCATTGGTTAGGGCACCGAACATCGTGACAATGCCCGCGAGTACCCAAACGCCGAGTAGGAGCTCCGGTGCATGAAGAAACTCCGCCATCTTCTGTGGGTTGCGAAAGATGCCTGAGCCGATCATCCCACCGACTACCAGCGAGGTCGTGGTAACCAATCCAAGGGTAGGGAGGAGTCCCGTAGGAGATGTCGATGTCGACGGTGTTCCGTGTGCCATAAGATTCCGTGTTCGAATTCGGCCCCAAGATAGCTCGTATCTTCGCCAGCTATGATAGTTGCTCTCATACTCGGACTTGCCGTAGGGTACATCCTGGCGATTCCGCCGGGTCCAGTTAGTATGGCATCGGTCCGCATGGGCTTGCGCGAAGGATGGCGTCCGTCGTTTCGTCTCGCCTTGGGCGCCGGTCTGCTCGATTTGCTCTATTGTGGCATTGCCATGTGGGCGAGTGCAGGCGTCGTCAACCTCCTGGCCAATCTGCAGGGAAGTACCTCATGGGTGACGATCGCGATACAGCTGCTCATCGTTGCTGGGATGATCGCCTTTGGTGTGATTCAGTTCCGCGAACACCCGATCGATCCAAATGCGGAACCTGATGCGCAGGCACGTCCGACATCTCTGCTTTCGCGATTGAGCGCGCGTGGGCCCTTTCTTGTTGGTGTTGGGTTTGCCGTGGCGAATCTCGCCAATCCAACGTTTGTGCCCGCACTCATGGCTATGACCACATTCATTCAGCAGCTTGATCTTTTTGCTTCGACGTTGCCAAACGCACTTGCCTTCTCATTCGGGTTCGGCATCGGCAATACTGCGTGGCTGCTTACCCTCGTGCGATTGGTGATTACCTTCCGGAAGAAAATGACACCGAAGTTCATACACCGTTTACAGCAGATTTCGGGGTTAGCGCTCATTCTGTTCGGCCTCATTACCGGATATCGGGTGATTGCGCAGCTTCTCTAGGCGACTGGCCAGATTTCGACGACGATCGGGAGAGTGGTTTTACGTACTTTCCTGCATGAGCACGATGCATCGTATCGTGATATGGGGGCTCATGATTCTGGTTAGTGTGCCCGCAATGTCACAGGACATCATTTACGGCGTCCGAGGGGGATACCTTCACGTCATGAACTCGTCGTCGATCCCTGTGATTTCAGGTGCTGATGACTGCGGCTCGTTCTCTGACGGAACGTCTCCTGGCATCTACGGTGGCCTTACGTTCGACGTTCCTCTGGTAAAGCAAATGTTTGAGGTCGGCGTTGGCCTCATGTACTCTCAACGACCAGCGCAGCTGCGATCGAGCGTCTCAAACGGGTTTGAGGTATTGGACCCCACGAAGAATGTCTACGTGCCCCTTGTCCGCGAGCATGTCTTTACCAGCTCGCTTGGCTACGTTTCGATCGAAGCATCTGTGCGTTCGCAGCCACTCGCGGATGTCCCGGTGTATATCCGCGCAGCATTCGATGCCGGCAACCCCATTGTTGACGCAACCTATACGCAGACCGATGAGATCGTTTCACCTGATGGCGTGTTGTTCCCAGATGGTACGATTCGTCGTACAACAGGGAGTGGTGAATTCCCTGGACTAGGCACTGCTATTGGTGTAACGGGCGGGTTAGGCGCGTCATTGATGCTATCACAAACACTCGAGGTGAGCCCAGAAGTGTTTTACCGGCTGGGAATTGGGAGTACCACCTCCAGTGCACGTTGGGAACAGTCGTACATCGGTGGTGGCCTTGCATTGCGCATTCATCCGTCACCATCAGAGCCCCCTCAGCCAGAGCCGGTGGCGCCCGTCGAGCCGCCTATTGTTGAAGCTCCTCCGCAGCCAGCTCCAGTAGAACGTCCACTAGCTGTTATTGCTGCTGTACGTTCAGCTCCTCTTGAGATTCGCGAAACCGTGGTAACGCAGACGTTCCCGCTCTTGCCGTATGTGTTCTTCGATAGTGCATCGGCCGACCTGCAAGCTGCGTATCGTGCGGCACCTCCTGTGGCTGGCTTCCGTGAGCTTGATCTTCCAAAACAGACATTGCCGATTTACTATAACGTGCTGGACATTCTCGGCTCGCGCATGAAGGCGCGTCCAGATGCGACGCTGACCGTTACTGGTACAACAGATGGTATCGAGGCAAGCACCGGCGCGCAGAAGCTCGCCGAGCAGCGCGCTACATCGGTGGTGGCATACATTCGGCAGCGGTGGGGTATTGCCGCCGATCGTTTCCGTGTGAAGACAACGGAGGTGCCATCGCTCGTGTCGAATCCAGCGTACGCAGAAGGCATCGAGGAAAATCGTCGTGTGGAGCTTTCGACAGCAACGGCAGGCTTGCTTGATCCTGTGGTACATACACGTTTCAACGAGCATGTACCCGTGCAGCCGCGACATGATGTCACGATCGATGTTGTCTATCCTGATCGTGCAGTTGACTGGGAGCTTCGTGTGCGTCATCGCGATCGTATGGTTGGTTCGCGTGGCGGGAATGGTGCGCCACCGGCCGCAATTACGTTTGACCTCACACAGGAAATGACCAATGACTTGGGTCCGGTCGTGGGCCGCATCGACTCGCTTGATGTTGAGTTGATGATTACGCAGCGCGAGGGAGCTCCTGTGGTGGCGACAACACGATTCCCGTTGGTCAAGACCATTGCGAATTTTGAAGTCAGCCGTCTGAGTTTGATCGTGTTTGACTACAACCGGTCGGACATTTCCGAGCAGAACAAGGACATGATGCGCCGTGTCGTGTCGGCGTCTGCTGGACAGGGAAGTACTGCTACCATCATTGGTTCGACGGACAGACTTGGTGAGGTCGGATATAATCTCGAACTTTCCGGTGCGCGCGCACGTTCGGTCCAAGCATACGTGCGTTCGATCGCACCAACGCTCGACATCACGCAGGTCAAGGGCGTGGGTGCCTCGACGCTCCCGTATAGTAACGATGTTCCTGAAGGTCGGTTTTACTGTCGTACCGTTTCGTTGACGATCACTACTCCGTTGAGGGGGCGATGAATAGACGCAATCTTCTCTTTGGTCTTGCGCAGTCCTCGCGCCGATCATTAGCCGCTGTGGATCAACCACCGGTTGTTCAAGGCGGCATCGATGAATACACCGCGCCACTCACACTTGAGGACGTGTTGCATTTGTATCGACGCATGAGCTTCGCTGTCTCACGTCCACAAGGCGCCGCGCATGTTGGTAAGACTGCGCGCCAAGTCGTCGAGGAATTGCTCGGACCTGATACGCCTAGCGACCCAACCCCGGCGATGAAGTTTGCGCCCTGGACGGACCCAGCGACGAAGCAGCCAGTCGATTGGACGGAGAACCCTCAAGGGGCAGATCTCCAGACGCGTAACGCGATTGAAGGATGGTGGCGGGCAAATCACCGCACACTATCGAACTGGACGCTTGGACTGATGCGCGATGATCAGACAGTTACAGAGCGGTTAACCTTGTTCTGGATGTCGCACTGGATTACGGAGTTCTCCTTCGACGAGATCTACATGGTCCCTCAGATGACATATCGTCAGTACATGACGTTGCGGAACGACCGTCTTGGAGATTTCCGCAAGATGGCACTCGACATGACGGTCGACAACGCGATGCTCTTCTATCTCGGTGGCACCTACAATGAAGTGGGGCGTCCGAACGAGAATTATGCGCGTGAGCTGATGGAGTTGTTTACCACTGGTATTGGTTGGTATACCGAAGGCGACGTACAACAAGCAGCTCGTGTCCTCACAGGATGGAAAGCGTCGCGCTTCAACGATCAGCCTGCGCCGAAGGGAATTTATAACGCGTGGTTCGATGCGGCCAAGCACGACATGGGTGCCAAGGAGTTCATGGGCGTGACTATTGCTGCGCGCACGAACGACAACAACACTGAGTTTCAAGTTCTCAATGAAGAAGTCTACGAACTGATCAAGATCATCTTCCGTGTTCGACAGGACGCCGTAGCGCGGTTCATTGCTCGCAAGGTGTACTTGTTCTTCGTGTACAGTTCGGCGGGGGATGTCGACCCAACGTTTTTGAATGAACTCGCCACAGAGTTTAAAGCGAACGACTTCAAACTTCGTCCATTGTTGCTCAAGCTGTTTACGAGTCAGCACTTCTTCGATACGAGCATACGAGGCGCACAGATCAAGACACCTGTTGAGTTCGTTGTTGGCATGCAGCGTCAGCTGGGTGTTAATGAAAACGATCCGCAGACATGGGTCAGCCGCATGGATCAAACCATGTTCGATGCTCCGACAGTTGCCGGCTGGCCGGGCTACCGTTCATGGATCAGCACCAACAGCTATCCTCGACGTCGTGAATTCGCTCGCACGCTGATCGACGCGATGAGCGACACGCGTGCAAATGCATTCATCCGTGAGTTCCCCAACTACGAAGACGTCGACGCCTTTGTGAAGGATGTCACAGTATTCATGCTGCCTGTGGCTGTGTCCGCAGAGCGACTGGCATACTACAAGAACGCTCTTCTTGAAGGTCAGCCCGATTATACGTGGGCAGAAAAGCTCATGCAACCGCCGGCTGCTTCACGTGCGATGAAAGAACTGCTGAAGGCTATCGCCAAAGCACCTGACTTCCAACTCTGTTAAGCCCCCTCCCACGAACCCGATCGACAGGTAACCTTTATGAAGCGTCGTACCTTTCTCTCGACAACCACAGCCGCTGCTGTAGGGACGCAAGTTCTTGGCGGGGTGCCACTGCACGCGTTTACTCCAGCCGACCTTGATCAACGTGTACAAGCTGAAGACGATCGCATTCTGATCGTGATTCAGATGTTTGGTGGCAATGATGGTCTGAATACGATCATTCCCGCAGACGATCCGGAGTACTACAAGATTCGTCCGTCGATTGCGGTGCCAAAAGAAAAGGCAGTCAACGTGCTTTCGCGCGTACACATGCACCCATCGTTGGACTCGAAGGCGCCGTACAATCTGCGTCGCATGTTTGAAGATGGTCGTCTTGCAATCGTCAATGGCATCGGTTACGAAAACCCAAACCTCTCGCACTTCCGCTCCACGGATATCTGGTTGAGTGGTTTTAATTCGTCTGATCCTGAGAAGCGACTCATCGATGGATGGCTCGGACGGTATTGGTCGAATAAGGTTCAAGGGTTCCCCGAAGTACTGCCGGACGATCCGATCGCAGTGCAGATTGGCGGTTCGCTCTCGATGCTGTTGCAGAGTCGCAAGGGTGATATCGGTATCGCGCTTACGGACCCTCAGAAGTTCTTCGAGCTCGGCCAAGGGTTGTCGCCTGATATGCAGCCAATGAGCGAGGACACGCGTTACGGACGTGAGTTCAACTTCGTGCGCCTCGTTGCTGAGCAGTCGGATAGATACTCATCCGTTGTGAAACAGGCATTCGACAAGGGCTCTAACAAGGTGGCGTACGAGAAGAACGGTTTCGTCGAGCAGATGAAGCTTGTCGCTCGCCTCATCAGCGGCGGACTCAAGTCCAAGGTGTTCCTCGTCTATCTCGGTGGCTTCGACACCCACGTGCAACAGCAGGATGAGAATCTCAACGGTCTGCATCCATATCTACTTGAGATGCTCAGCACCGGTATCGGTACGTTCATGCAGGACGCATTGATCCAAGGGTTTGCTGATCGCGTCGTGGGAATGACGGTCTCTGAATTCGGACGACGTCCGTATGAGAATGGAAGTCGGGGTACAGACCACGGTGCATCATCAGTGCAGTTCGTGTTCGGCAACGGCGTTCGCGCCGGTGTGTACGGCGACATGCCCGATCTAAGCAACTTCGACAGTAATGGAGACGTTCGCTATCAGTACGACTTCCGTCGTGTGTATGCTGATGTGTTTGAGAACTGGTTCGGTGGAACACCAGCTGATACTGAGTCGATCCTCGAAGATCGCGTGTTACCACTTGGCGTCTTGCAACGATCAACGAGTGTGAACGACGCCTACGACGGACGTGTGCAGGTGAACGTGCGTGTTGCGCCACATCCAGTGACGGATCAAGCCACCATTGAATGGCAGCAGCCCGTGCCTGGTATCGTGAAGGTCGACATCTACGGTACAGAAGGTCGGTTCATCACGAACCTGTTCACTGATCGTGCCTTGCCAGGTACGATTCGTGTTCCTGTGCACGGCCTTGCATCGGGCTCGTATATCTGTTGTGTCTCGGTGAACGGAGCACGCAGTGTTGTGCCGCTCACCGTTGTTCGATAGACATCGCTCAGCGAACGGATAACCCTTGTCAGTTTCCGTCCGTTCCGTATGTTTGTACTCCCTCTGCGGAAGTGGCGAAATTGGCAGACGCACCATCTTGAGGGGGTGGCGCTCGCAAGGGCGTACGGGTTCAAGTCCCGTCTTCCGCACATAGATCGACAAAAGGGCCGCTCATTCGAGTGGCCCTTTTGCGTTTCTTATCGCGTGACGGCAATCTTTCCAACTGCCGACGTATTCGTTGTCGGACTCGACGCACTGATGATATAGACGCCCGGAGGTACCAGTTCTCCTCGCACGTCACGTCCGTCCCAGAGCGCTTGTTTGCCCCTTGCCTGAAACGCTGCCACGAGAATACCTGATGGCGTCATGATGCGAAGGTCGGCGTCAGCCGTGAGCCCATCAATGGTGACCTGTGCATCAGTACCGGCGCGGAATGGCTGTGGAAACGTCTTGATCATGAATTCCGCGGATGGGCGGATTGATGATGACTGAGCCACGCTGCATCCATTCGTGGTGCCGAAGTAAACAGTACCCGTTTGATCGTCGATTGCGATTGTACGCACATTGTCGTCGAGCAGGGGAGACGAGGCCTTTGTGATGGTTGCCAGGACCTCTGTGCCGTCGTCATTGAGCACGAACACGCCCCCTGTGGTAGCTACCCATTTGTAATTCAAGGCATCCACGACGATGTCGTTGACTACGGCGCTCGAGAGTGCCGAAATTCGACGGATGAATGGCAGCGATGTCGCCGTAACGCTTCCAGGCGAGGAGACGACCGAGACACCCTTCGCGGTTCCGATCCAGATTGCGCCTGATCGATCTGCGCGAATCACGGAGATCGCATTGTCTTGCAGTTGTGTATTGCTCGACCGAATGGCCTGACAGATATCGTCGGTTGTTGACTCGGTACCACGATCGTTGTAGACAATAACGCCATTACCGGTTGGACTGCCAGCCCATACGGCACCGTTGTTGTCGATGGCCATCGTGCGGAAGATCGTACTTCGAGCATCCGTGCAGTTTACTGCCGAGAGCCATGTGTCGCCTTGACCTATTGCAAAGAGGCGGTCGGCGGCTTGTTCGTTCAGCAGCCATGTTCGTCCGCGACGGTCTTGTGCGACCTCTGCTACGAGGACATACGCTGGGTCGACGCTGATGCCAGCAAGAGACGAGTTGGTGTGATCGATGCGTTCCATCTGCACGGAATCGTCGCCAATTGTACACTTCAGAGCGCCGCCGCCCCATGTGCCAATCCAAATGCTGCCATCGGCTACGCGTGATACACGATAGCATGCATTGCTGCGCAGTGCCGTAGTAGTGGCAGTGTTGATGTTCTGCCACCGTGTTCCAGTGAAGTAACTCACACCTTGTCCGGTGCGGGGAGGATCAACATCGGTTGCCACCCAGAGTCCACCGCGACGGTCAACCGTCATATGTGCAAACTGGTTCGAGATAGGTGAGTTGACGTCAAGAAGTTCGAGGGTGTTGCCGTCGAGTCGACCCAACGCGCGATCGCGCACGAAGATCAGCAGATCTGCCGAGGCGTCACTGCTGGTTCGCGTGTGACCAGCGATAGAGGTCGGTACTTGCATCGAGCGCGGTCCCGAAAGGTCGCGAAGCTCTGCCGGCGTGCTGATCATGATGCGTGAAGGCTGATCCGTTGCATCAATGCTAAGACCATTGATGACCTGCGTCGTTCCGATGCGGGAAACGAATCGACCGCCGTTCCATTCGAAGCACGTGTAGTCGGTTGCGACAACAACAGATGCTCCATTGGTTGCGATGTGCGACACTTTCCGAGCATCAAGGCCAGATTCTGTGCCGTAGATCTTCCACACCGAAGGTAGCCGTAGCGTGCCAACTGCCAGTGGAGCTGCGACAACTCCTGAGTCAGTAGCAGCCCAAATTGTATCATTAAGAACGCAGAGTCCCGATACACGCGTCTTCTCCTGCAGACTCCCTATGCGATCTACCGTCTCGATGAATGTGCCGTTTGATCGTCGATAGAGCACGATACCGAACTCGGTAGCGATAAAGACCGTGTCGCCCTTGAGTTCGATGTCGGTAATAGCCCGACGTGGGTATTGTGTGGCACGGCGAATTTCTGCCAGCGCTGTCCAGGTTCCAGATGGCGACCACACATCGAGTGCGCCGTCGCGTTGTCCGACAAACACAGAGCCAGTTGCCCGGTCGCAGCGCAACGCAGTGCAATCGAGTGTTTGAAG
The DNA here is from genome assembly GCA_903939735.1 of uncultured Ignavibacteria bacterium. Taxonomy (GTDB): domain Bacteria; phylum Bacteroidota; class Ignavibacteria; order Kapaibacteriales; family Kapaibacteriaceae; genus UBA10438. Next base: position 143,191 of record CAJAIA010000030.1, on the reverse strand, counting down.
TGCGTTGACATTTCGGTACTCGGTGGTTGTTCGGCTCTGTTGCTCAATGCGGATCACACCGCCAGAGGTGGCTGCCCAGATTGCACCATCGCGATCACGGTCTGCAGCACGGACAGACGTCAGGGACGACAACGTTCTCCATCCGGATACCTGCACAGCTTGTGCAAACGTGATAACAGGTGCACACAGGAGCAGGGTGCTTACAATCAGAACGTGTATCATGATCAGCAGGGGTAGGTGAGCAACGCTTCGACCCGGGTATCAACGTACGAAGTCAGGAATTAGGGTTTCGTCGTTCGGAGCCGCGTAAGGGTTGCCGCAAGATCAAGTGCGCCGGCTGCTGACTCACGTCCCTTATGCCCATGGATGCCTCCAGTTCGTTCCCATGCTTGCTCGATGGTCTCGGTCGTGAGGACTCCGAACATGCATGGCACGCCAGACTGGACGGACAGATCCATGAGTGCATGGGCAACTGGTGAGGCCACATACTCGAAGTGCGCTGTCTCGCCACGAACGATCACGCCAAGCGTGATGACGGCATCCACGTGCTGTGATGCAATCATGGCAGCTGCTGCCACGGGTATCTCGTAACTGCCGGGTACGCGAGCAATCACAATATCGGATTCGGCGACGCCTGCAGAACGAAGCGTATCGATTGCGCCCGCCATAAGTGTCTCAACGATATCAGCATGCCACTGGGCCGCAACGATACCGATACGACGTCCGTGTCCGGTTCCAGGCGCAGGAGTCGTCAATGATGATGTTGACGGCGAGGTCATACCGTCAGCTCCTGACGAACTTGGACAACGCGTGTCTGGATCGCATCAAGGTGTTCGGACGTGATGCCAAAGGTCCCGAAGTTTCGTTCATCGTATTCGCGCGTTCCATGAAAGTCCGAGCCGCCCGTTACGAGAAGCTTGTGCTGATCACACAGCACGCGGTAGTACTCGCGCGTTACATACCAGTGTGATGGGTGGTAGACTTCGATGCCGTCCACGCCCGTGTTGACCAACGTAAGGAACGCATGTGGGTCCGAGTAGTGTCGCCCCGGATGCGCGATAGAGGTGACACCGCCAGCGCGATGGACCATTTCTACAGCTTTCGCCACTGGGAAGGGGCTCTTTGAGGCATAGCCGGGCTTGCCCGTATCGAGGTAGATGTCGAACGCTTGTTGGATCGACGAGACGATACCACGTTTGACCAAAACGTCTGCCACGTGTGGACGTCCGATCGGTGCCTTACCGGCAACGTCGGCGACTTCGTCAAACGAAATAGGGACGCGCACTGTGTTCAGGCGGTCAACCATCTCGCGACCACGACGCTCGCGGTCGGCACGGAAGAACTTCTCGTACTCTTGAATCTCTTGATTGTCAGCATCGAGATAGTAGGCGAGCATGTGCACTTCACGTCCACCCTCGAAGCATGATATCTCGATACCTTCGATGAGTTGCAATGGACCATTGTATCCCTCTTCTCGAAGGATGCGGATGGCGTCCATGTTGTCGTGATCGGTAATGGCGAGCACAGAGAATCCTGCTTGCTCAGCCTTGACCACGAGTTCAATCGGAGAGAGAACACCGTCGGAACGGAGTGTGTGTGCGTGGAGATCGCCGATAATAGGGTTTGTCATTACGCAAGACTCCCACGGAAAAACCACGCCCGCTGAATCAGTCCATCATGACATTCATAGGTTGCTACCGCGTGCACGATCTCGTTATCGCGTTGTCCGCGCACGTGTTCCTGATCGACGACGAAGGGTGGACACACAATTCTGTGCACAAGCGTGCAGTGGAGGTCGACACAACGCTCGAACATCGCGCCGTAGCGTTCAACGAGCGAATGCCGTCCACGACAAAACACCTCACCTGAGGCGAGATCAATCAACTCGACATCGTCCGCATAGACTGCGGCAAACTTCCCGATGTCCCTGGCATTGTATGCCTCGAGTTGTTCTTGTGCACACTGAGCGGGTGTGCGAATGGGTTGTTGATTCATTGGGGGCAAAGATAGCCCCTTAGCGCGTGTCCTCAACGTCGAATACGTCGGCAATCATCCGTTGCAGTACAGCCAGTGGATCGGCCGAGGTTGATTTCAGTGTAGCCTCGGCAGACTGTAATGCACGTAATCCACGTTCAACGCGAAGGGGGCCAATGCGATCAAGCGCATCAAAGTGCTCGCCGACGGCAAATGGCGGGATCTTTGCCAGGCGTGCAATTTCGGAGCTATCGGTGCTCCCTCGCAGATCGATAAGTCGGTAAAGAGCCATAAAGTAGCGCGCCAACATTGCGATGATGAGCATCTCCTGACGGTCGACGCTGAGCATACGGGCGATAATTGTCATGGCGCGTGCAGGTTCAGCGCGGCCAATGGCGCGTTGCAACTCGAAGACATTGAATTCACGTGAGCTGCCAACGATTGCCTGGACATCATCAAGCGTTACGTCAGTGCGGTCGCCCATGTAGGCTTGGAGTTTTTCAAGCTCCATGGTAAGCTCGCGCAATGCAACGCCCGTTTTAGCGACTAGGAGTTCCGTAGCTCCTTGCGGGAGATTGAGTCCCATCGTCGCTGCGCGCTTGGTAATCCAGGTGCCGAGTTGGCCCTCCTTCATGCGTGCATACTCAACGAATGGCACGTTCGGTAGGAGCACGTTGAATGGGTACTTGAGCGACGAAAGTTTGCGCTTTGCCGTGGCTGCGTTCTTCGTGAGAGCAGGCCCAAGTCCCGCTGCGGATGCGAGTGTTGCCGTCAACAGTAGGAACGTACTCGACGATGGTGCGTCGAGGTAGCTCTGCATGGCGTCGCCACCTTTGCGCGATTTTGATGCCGTGAGCTTGTCGGCACGGCGCACCCAAATGACGCGTCGGTCGGACATCATCGGGAAGGATCGGGCCAGGCTTAGCACAGCGTCAAGCGTCATGCCCTCGCCATCGAGAACATCGCAGTTCATACCTGTTGTATCAGCAGCGCAGGCAGCTTCGTACAGACGCGTAGCGTCCTCGTCGACGAGGAGATCCTCCTCACCAAACAGAACGAGAATGGGAGGGAACTTGCCGGTTGAGCAGATGTTGTCAATCATCGTTGCGAAGTCTTTGGATCGAGTGCGTCACGGAGTCCATCACCGAACACATTGAGCACCAGCACGGCAATAGCCATGGCGATGCTTGGGAAGAGCGTCATACCCCAGTTCGTACCGAGTGCGATATACCCATAGCCATCCTTGATCATCTGACCCCATGAAGGCGTTGGCGGCTGCACACCGAGTCCGATAAAACTCAAGGATGCTTCAGCAATAATTGCTGTAGCAAATCCGGCGGTCGAAAGCACGATGATTGGGCCTGCGGCGTTGGGAAGCATGTGTCGGAAGATGGTCCGCACGTGACCAAATCCGAGTGCACGTGTTGCCTCAACATACTCCTGTTCACGAATCGAGAAGAACTGTCCTCGCACAATCCGCGCGATATCAACCCACGACGAGATACCGATGGCGACAAACGTCTGCCAGTATCCTTTTCCGAGGATCACGCTAAATGCGACCACCAGAAGAATCGTCGGGAATGACCACACAACGTTGACGAACCACATGATGCTATCATCGACCCAACCGCGGAAGTATCCTGCGAGCGCTCCAAGCAGAATGCCAATCGCGAGTGCGATCGACTCAGAGATTAGACCTACACTGAGCGACACGCGCATCCCGTAGATCAGGCGTGTGAAAATGTCACGTCCGAACCGATCGGTCCCAAGTACGAACAGCGGCTCGTCGTGGTAGATGGCAACATCTGTGCTCATCAGATTCGTCTTGGCGATCGTGTAGGGTTCGCCTGCGGGATCTAGATACGTTACGCTGTCGCCACGTTCTTCAAAGCTGGAAACAGCAATGATCGACGGACGTGAGGCATCTGCTGGATTGCGCTTGTACAACACGCTGCCGCGAAACATCGCAGGCTTGACGCTATACTCGAGGATCTGAGTTGACGGATCAAACGGTGTGATCAGCGGAGCGCAGATAGCCATCACGATCATCAACCCAAGCACCACCATACCGATCACGGCACCGCGATTCTTCTTCAGACGGCGCCATGCAACGACGCGTGGACTTTCACCAAGGACTGTACTCATGAGAGGCGCACTTTCGGATCAACGAAGCCATAGACAAGATCAGCCAGTGTGTTGACCACAACGAAGATCACAGCAGTGAAGAGAACGGTCCCTTGAATCATCGGATAGTCAAGCTTCTCAATGGCGTTGAAGGCCGCAAGACCAATGCCGGGCCAATTGAAGATGAACTCGATGAAATACGTCCCCGCGAGGAGTCCGGCAAACCATGCGCTAACCGTCGTGATCACCGGATTGAGTGCGTTGCGCAGCGCATGATGCAGGAAGACGCGTACGTTCGACAGTCCCTTTGCGCGTGCCGTTCTGACGTAGTCCTGTCCAAGCACATCGAGCATGCTCGAGCGCGTAACGCGTGCGATGATTGAGAGGGGGCGAATTGCGAGCGTGATCATCGGGAGCACTAGATGCTCGATGCCGCGATCAATGTATCCGGAATTCGGGAACCACTCCAGAGCCACGCCGAAGATCAGAACGAAGAGAAGGCCGACAACAAATGCCGGCAGGGAGATGCCGAGAAGCGAAGTTGACATTGTAAGTGTGTCGATCCAGGTGTTGGGACGCCATGCGGCGATCACACCGAGGAGAATGCCAAGGACCGTAGCAATGGCAATCGAGGTCAATGCAAGGAGGGCAGTCGCTGGGATGCGTTCGATGATTGTCTCCGATACCGAGCGCTGGGTTGCGATAGATGTGCCGAGATCGCCCGACAGTAGGTTCTTTACGTAGATCCCCATTTGCTCGTACAGAGGTCGGTCCAATCCGAGTTGTTCTCGCATTGCGGCAACGGATGCCTCATCGGCGCGCTGCCCGAGCAGCACACGTGCAGGATCTCCCGGTGGACGTATGAAGAACGTTACGGCAACCACGCCAAGGAGGACTAGGACGGTATAGAGGAGCTTTCGCAGCAGATAGGTTGCCATTAGCGTGCTGACGGTAACTGAAGGTGGTCGACATTCACGCGCACAGGTTCGTCAAGGGGCATGCCGAGAAACTGACGTGCAAGCATTGTGAACGCAGGCGTATGATCCGTAACGTACAGATCGATCTGACTTGCCTTTGTTGGAGATTGTTGATCGACGCCGAGCACGCTCCTAGCCTCGTCCGCTGCACAGAGTCCGCAGTCGATTAACTGCACCCCAGGCAACATGTCTGAAAGCACCGGCATGAGCAGCGGGTAGTGCGTGCAGCCAAGCACCAGCGTATCGATGCCGTTTGACATGAGCGGGCGCAGGTATTCTTCTGCAATGAGTCGCGTTGCAGGGGAGTCGAGCCAGCCCTCTTCCACAAGGGGAACGAAGAGAGGACATGGACGGCTGTGAATGTCGACGCGGCGCTCACCGGCATAGCGTGTGATGGCACGTGCGTAGCTATCAGAGGCAATCGTTGCACGAGTGCCGATCACGCCAATGTGTCCATTCGCGGTTGCCGCGGCAGCCTTGCGCGCTGCAGGTTCAATCACGCCTAACACGGGAATGCTTACGTGTGAGCGGAGCATGTCGAGTGCAAGAGCCGAGGCCGTGTTGCATGCAACGATGATCATCTTCACATCATGGCTGAGGAGAAATGCAGCGCATTGTGCCGAGTACGACTGTACCGTCTCGGCCGACTTGTTTCCGTAGGGTACGCGCGCCGTGTCGCCTAAGTACACGAAGCGTTCGTCGGGCAGCAGACGTGCGCAATGCTTGACGACGCTCAATCCGCCAATGCCGGAGTCGAAGACGCCAATAGGTCGGGGGTCAGGGGACATCATCCACAAAGATAGAATCTCGCGCCATGGTTCTCGCCTGCTGTGTATGTTCGACCCGTGAAGATCACTCTCCGCGTCCGCTTGGCCATTGTTTATGGCACCCTGGTCGCCGCTACGCTCGTCGCGTTTGCGGCCATCACCTATGTGACGGTGTCGAACGAACTCTATAAAAACCTCGACGCATCGCTTTCTCGTGCCACCTCCTCGTTGCTATCGGTCTTGCGGAAGGAGCAGGCGCAATCACAACGTCCGCTGCCCAAGCTTCGATCCTCAAAACGACGTGTTGCCCGCGAAACAGACATGTTCTCGGTATTGCAGAGGACATCACTTCGGGACTTTGTAGGCCCCATTCCGGGAGTAGATTCGCTCGCATACGAACTCGAGCCTGTGTGGTCTGCCGTATACGAGCATATGCTCTTGAACTCCTCCAACTATTGGATGCAGGTTGTCGATACGCGCGGCGAAATCGCCTGGCGATCTGAGAACATGATGTCTGATAGCCTCCCGCTCTTCACAGATCTCGTTGCCCAAGGGGCCGCGGTGATTGACGATAAGATCTACACGTATTATTGGATTCGGGGCGAGCGGTATCGTATCGTGCTGAGTAAAGGGGACGTTGCTGATGTAACGGCGGCTTATCCTGTAGCGGAAATTGATGCAACGCTGCGCCGATTGTTTTCGCTCATGTTGTATTCGCTGCCGCTCGTGCTGGCGATGTCGGTCTTTGCAGGATGGCTAGTTGCACGTCGATCGCTGCGACCTGTCGACGTTATCGCTACATCGGCACGTACCATTACCGCAAGCAACCTCGGACTCCGTCTGCCCATGCCTGCGTCTAATGATGAAATCGCCCGTTTGACCGAAACCTTGAACGAGATGATCGCACGCCTTGAGTCGTCGTTTGATCAGATCAAGCAATTCACCTCTGATGCATCACATGAACTCAAAACGCCCCTTGCCATCCTCATGGGTGAGCTTGAGGTAGCACTCCGACGTCCACTCAGTGCAGAAGAGTATCGGACCACGCTTGCCAGTTGCTTAGAGGAAGTGATCCGACTCACACATGTAGTACAAGGATTGCTCGATATCTCACGTGCAGAGACAGGTCAGGTACAGATCGTGCGACAGCCCGTGCGACTCAGTGCGCTTGTTGCCGACGTCTGCGACGATGTAATGCTGATTGCCGAAACCAGACACATTGACGTAACAACACAGATTCAGCCATCGATTACGATAGCTGGCGATAGGGTCCGACTGCATCAAGCTCTTCTGAATGTCATTGAGAATGCAGTCAAGTACACGCCCGACCATGGGAGCGTGCGTATCGAAGTGGATGCTGTGGACAATCGTGTGCGCGTCGTCGTTGCTGATACTGGTGTTGGGATTCCTGCTGACCAGCTTCCGCACATCTACGATCGGTTCTTTCGTGTCGATAAGGCGCGTTCGAAGAACATTCATGGAACGGGGCTTGGACTCTCGATCGTGAAGTGGATCGTTGATGCACACGAGGGGACGATTGACACGCGCAGCACCGAAGGACGTGGAACAACTGTTGAGATCACCTTCCCGCTGCGTTGATTCTGCTCGGCTCTGTCCGTAACTTCGCACTTTCCGTTTATCGCGATTGACCGACTTCATGTTTGAACCATTGCCGGACGATTTTTCCTATGCTCGGCTCGAGCAGGACATTCTAGACTATTGGGATCGTGAGCGTGCCTTTGCACGCACGCAGGAGCTTCGAGCCGACGCACCATGGTTTAACTTCAATGAAGGTCCACCAACCGTCAACGGTCGTCCAGGTATCCACCACGTCCTTGCGCGTACGATTAAGGACGCTGTCTGCCGCTACAAAACCATGCGCGGTTTCTACGTCCGCCGTCAGGCAGGGTGGGATACACACGGTCTGCCGGTTGAACTTGCCGCAGAGAAGGAACTTGGCCTTACCGATAAGTCGCAGATCGAAGTGCTTGGCGTTGATCGCTTCAACGCGACCTGCAGAGACATTGTCTATCGCAACATCGGACAAGACAACGGTTGGGCAACGCTTACTCGGCGTATGGGCCACTGGATCGATCTGGACAACGCCTACATCACCTGCACCAACGACTACGTTGAGTCGGTATGGTGGGCGCTCAAGCAGTTCTTCGACAAAGGACTGATTTATCGTGGCTACAAGGTAGTGCCGCAGTCGCCAACGTTGGGTACTCCGCTATCGTCGCACGAGCTCTCGCAGAACTATAAGGATGTGCGAGATGCCAATGTGTATCTCAAGATCAAGGTTCTCACATCTAATGTGCCTGAGGCAGTTGGTGCGTCAATTATGGTCTGGACGACCACGCCATGGACACTTTTTGCCAATGTAGCTCTCGCTGTTGGCCCCTCCATCGACTACGTGATCGTTCGTCATACGTGGACGATTGGTGAGCGCACATGGACAGAAAACCTCATCCTCGCGGAGTCGCGGTTGTCTGTACTTGATGGGGAAGTCGAGGTGCTTGGACGGTGCAAGGGAAGCGACCTCGTCGGATCAACATATGAACAGATCTTCTCTGATGTCGAGCTTGACGCTGGTCAATATCCAGATGTGCTGACGGTTCTTCCGGGTGCGTTTGTTTCGACCGACGACGGCACAGGTGTTGTTCACATCGCCCCCGCATTTGGTCAGGACGACTTTGAACTCTCAAAGCAATTCCGTCTTCCAGTGCCTCAGCCGGTTACTCCCAACGGACATTTCACGCCGGATATCACCGAGTTTGCTGGACGCGCGGTAAAGAACTTTACCTACGCCGATCATACCGAAGAAGGTGCCGACCGCGATATCGTCAAGGCGCTCAAGCTGCGTGATAAGATCTATCGCGCATCGTTTGACTACCTGCATAGCTATCCCCATTGCTGGCGCACCGATAATCCCGTGATCTACTATGCACGTGATTCGTGGTTCATCACATCACCTGCGTATCGCGATCAGCTGGTTGCACTCAATAAGCAGATTCACTGGCATCCTTCCGAGATCGGTGAAGGACGTTTTGGCAATTGGCTCGAAGAAGTAAAGGAATGGTCCATCAGTCGCGACCGTTACTGGGGTACGCCGCTTCCAATCTGGGTCGATGACGAAGGCAAAGACATGATCGCCGTCGGTTCGATAGCCGAGCTGCGTGAAGGTCTCTACGAGCGCGAAGATGGAACGCGGGTGCCGGTCGACGAGGCTGGTGTTGAGATTGATCTACATCGTCCGTTCGTCGATCGTGTCGTGTTCGAACGTAGCGGAAAGCTCTACCGTCGCACACGCGAAGTGGTCGACGTTTGGTTCGACTCTGGCAGTGTGCCGTTCGCACAGTTCCACTATCCATTCGAAAACAACGAGCTGTTCGACAAGGCATTCCCTGCGGACTTCATTGCCGAAGGTATCGACCAAACGCGTGGGTGGTTCTACACCATGCACAACATTAGCACCGCTCTCTTTGGCACGCCAGCCTATCGAAATGTAGTCGTCAATGACCTCGTGCTCGATAAGCGTGGACAGAAAATGTCGAAGTCGAAGGGGAATACCGTCGACCCGTTTGAGGTTATTGAGAAGTTCGGCAGCGACGCTATTCGTTGGTTCCTCATGGCGTCATCACCCGTTCATAAGCCCAAGCTGTGGAACGAGGAAGACATTGCCAAGACGGTCATCGCAGACTTGTTCCGGTCGCTGACCAACACCTATGAGTTCTTCGCGATGTATGCCAATCTCGACGGCTATACGTCTGCTGATCCGCTAGTGCCAATCTCTGAACGCGCAGAAATCGATCAATGGATCATCTCACGACTTAACACAGTAATGGGTGAGTATATCTCAGCCATGGATGACTATGACCTGACAAAGGCATGTCGTGCATTGCAGGAGTTCGTGATTGAAGATGTTTCGAATTGGTACGTGCGTCGTAACCGTCGACGCTTCTGGAAAGGTGAGTACGATACCGATAAGCGAGCTGCGTATCAAACGTTGCATCTCGTACTTGAACGCGTCGCCGAAATGCTCGCACCTGTCGCGCCGTTTTTAGCGGAATCGATTTTTCAGCGACTACGTTCCGATGCGGAACTTTTCACTGTTCATTGTATTATATTGCACGAGCGCGATGAAGCATTGATCAATCATGATCTTGAACGTCGCATGTGGCAAGCGCAACACATCGTTTCACTTGCTCGTTCTTTGAGAGAGAAAGCGAAGATCAAAACGCGTCAACCGCTGCGTCGAATTCTTCTTCCTGTTGATAGCCCAGCGATGCGTCGACAACTGCAATCAGTTGAAGACATCATCAAAGAAGAAATCAACGTGAAAGAAATTGAATACGTCTCCGACGACACGAACATCGTTCGTCGAAGTGCAAAGCCAAACTTCAAGATCATCGGAAAGAAGTATGGCGATGCAACGCAATCGGTAGCGCAGGCGATCAAGTCGCTTACACACGAACACGTCCGCAAGCTTGAACAGTCTTCGGTTCTGGCGCTTACCATCGGTGAGCAAACAATCCAGATTGACTTTGAAGATGTTGAGATTGTGAGTGAAGATATCGAGGGTTGGTTGGTCGCATCAGACAATGGTCTAACCGTCGCGCTTGATACCGAGCTAGACGATGCTCTCCTTCGGGAGGGTCTTGCACGCGAGTTTGTGAGTCGGATTCAGAAGATTCGGAAAGATTCTGGGTTTGAAGTAACCGATCGGATTTCGATTACATTTGTAACGGATGATGAGACGGCAACTGCACTCGAGTCTCTTCGATCATACATTGGAATGGAAACGCTGACGGAAACGCTCGAGCGGGGGGAACAATCCGAAGGGGTTGATCTCGAGATAAACGGGCGTCACGTCAACGTGCGCGTAAAGCGCGTTTGATGATGGTGCGTCAAGGTGGCGCACGCGTTTTCATGTTTCACTATTTTTTGAGGTACTCTATGGCAGCAGCAAAGAAAGCAGCCAAGAAGCCAGCAGCCAAGAAGGCAGCCAAGAAGGTTGTCAAGAAGGCAGCAAAGCCAGCCAAGAAGGCTGTAAAGAAGGTTGCCAAGAAGGCAGCTAAGCCAGCAGCCAAGAAGGCAGCAAAGCCAGCCAAGAAGGCAGCTAAGCCAGCCAAGAAGGCAGCTAAGCCGGCCAAGAAGGCAGCTAAGCCAGCTAAGAAGGCAGCCAAGAAGGTTGCTAAGAAGGCTGTGGCAAAAAAAAAAGCCTAAAACGGGAACTCCCGCAAAAGGCTAAGAGCTCAGGAAATACTTCAGCATCAGCTTCGGCATCAACGTCGAAAAATAGTCCGGCAAAAGCCAAGAACGCAAAGTCAAAAACAGCAGCAAGTAGGAACGTGGCGCAATCGAAGTTGAAGCAGTATCCTGGGACAGTCGTATCTACACCGGCGGCTCCTAAAACCGCCGGTGTGGACTTTATACCTCCTCCTCCCCCTCGCATTGCGAAGCCCCAGCAGCCTATCGCACCGAAGAAGGGTCTGAAGTACCCAGAGAAGGATCTCACGTTCTTCCGTGAGAACATTGAGCGCGCGAAGATCGATACGATCGATGAACTGCGCATGCTCCGTGAGCGTCTCGAGGACCTCACCAATAGCGAAAACAACGACGAGAGCGCCGTCTACTCAATGCATATGGCCGAGCAAGGCTCTGAGGCTGTTGAGAAGGAAAAGACGTACGCACAGATCCAGCGTGCGCAAGATTACCTGCGTAAGCTTGAAGAAGCAATTGGTCGAATTGATGATAAGTCATACGGCATCTGTCGCATGTGCGGTATCCTCATTTCGAAGGAACGTCTTCTCGCCGTGCCCATCACAACATTGTCTGCGTCATATAAGATTCAGCAGCGCTGTCCAGAAGACGGTGTTGACCGTATCGTTGCAAAGAAGACATCGGGCAACAGTTAAGCCATGAGCGCAATGCGCCAATCAGTCCTTATCGTGAGTATTCTGGTCGCGCTCGATCAACTCACAAAGGTGCTCGTCAAGACATCCATGATGCTGGGCGAGTCTCACCCGTTGGTAGGCTCAATAATCAACCTCACGTTTGTTGAGAACCCTGGTATGGCCTTTGGTATCAGCTGGGGAGATGGGAAGCTGATTCTTACGCTTCTTACCATTGCTATAGCGGCTGTTCTGGTCTGGTATCTCCGACAGTTGTCTTCGGCACATTGGGCACCAAGGTTGGCGGTTACGCTTATCCTCGCTGGTGCATGCGGCAATCTGATTGACCGTGCGCTGTATGGTGTTCTGTTTAATGATGGTGCTCTCTTCTACGGCAAGGTTGTCGACTTTATTCAGGTTGATATCCCCGATGTAACGTGGTTCGGCGATCTCCACACCCACTTTCCCGTATTCAACATCGCAGACTCGTGTGTGACAGTTGGTGTGATTCTGCTTCTCTTAACAGGCAATAAGTTGCCATCAACATCCGATGAACGAGCAGCAGCATAACCCCAACGATCCGAATTACCCCGAGCGAATCGAGCATACATACGAGTTCGTGATTCCTTCGCGTCAGAAGCCAGAGCGACTTGATGCGTTCATCACGAAGAGTATCCTCCATGCGACACGCACGCGCGTGCAGAAGGGGATTGATACGGGAATCGTCACCGTCAATGACGCTCCAACGAAGGCGAACTACAAGATCCGTCCAGGCGACGTGATTCGCGTTACGGTTATGAAGCCGCCTCCGTTGGAATTGATCCCGCAGGACATTCCGTTGGAAATCCTGTATGAAGATGACGTGCTTATGGTCATCAATAAAGCGCCTGGCATACTTGTGCACCCTGGTCTCGGCAATCGCTCTGGCACGCTTGTCAATGCAGTGCTTTGGCATCTTGGCTACCGTGAGCCGCTGGCCGTGTTAAAACGTCGAGAGTCATGGGGCGAGGACGATCCGGACGCAGAACGTGCTGATCGCGAGGACGATCAGGTCGCGGATGAAGATGAGTCTGTGCAGTTCACGATCGGTGGTGAAGCTGAAGTTGATGCAACTGGTCTTCGGCCTGGCATAGTGCATCGCCTTGATCGCGATACATCCGGTGTGATGGTTATCGGTAAGACGTACGACGCAACCATGGCTCTGGCCACTCAGTTCGCTGATCGAACTGTGTCGCGTCAGTACATCGCATTAGCTTGGGGTGTTGTCAAGGACGATTGGCGATTGATCGAGGGCGACATTGGACGATCCCCGCGCGATCGTAAGCTACGTGCGATTGTAGAGCGCGGTGGGAAGTATGCCGGAACAGAGGTCACCGTTCTCGAACGTCATCTCTGTGCAACGTTAATCACGTGTAAGCTGCGCACAGGAAGAACGCACCAGATCCGTGTTCATCTCGCTGCTCAGCGCCATTCCCTGGTGGGTGATCCTGATTATGGTGGACGTGATGCAGCGCTTCAAGCTGTACATCATTCGTATCGAAGGTTGGCACAATTGATGGTTAAGAGCATTGATCGACAAGCGCTACATGCTCGATCGCTTGCCTTTACGCATCCCGTAACGCACGAGCGTATGGAGTTCACAACTCCAATGCCTGCTGATATGCAGCAATGCCTCGATCTACTTCGTGCGAGTTCCGCCGACGACGCGTCCACGGACTGACCCTGATGCTTTTCGCTTGATGTACGGGCTAGGCTTGCCGGCGTTGAATTTGCGCGGGTTTGGTAGGACTGCAGCAAGAAGTGCCGCCTGATCCGGTCGGAGCTCTGCCGCCGTTGTGCCGAAATGTTGTCGTGCGGCCTGTTGCACTCCGTAGATGCCGTCGCCCCACTCGATCATGTTCACATACACTTCAAGAATGCGCTGCTTTCCCCAGATCGCTTCAATGAGGTAAACAAAGACAACCTCAAACGCCTTGCGAACCATCGATCGCCACGGTACTAAGAACACGTTCTTTGCCGTCTGCATCGTGATCGTGCTTGCTCCACGCGGCGGCTTTCCACGCTTGATGCGTCCCGGATTAGCACGCTCGGCAGCCCGGACGGCATCCCAATCGATTCCGCCGTGGCGATAAAACTTGCGGTCTTCCGAATTGATCACTGCCCGAAACACCGTCGGGTTAACGTCGCTGGCGGCTACCCATTGGTGCCTGACCAACAGGGACTTGCCCGTAAACGGTGCTTGGACGAATCGCCACAGCATAAGGGGCGTAAAGGCAGGCGGAACAACTCGGAAGATGGCAACAACCGCTACGATCCCCACGATTCCGGCGACCATTGTTCTCCATGTCCAGACAAGAATTGCACGCATCAGGTGTTGACTATTGGTTTCAAAACGTTAAGTTCGCACCGAAAGAACTTTACAAACGTAAGGAATCGTGGTGAAAGAGCTCGATCGTGACATTTGTGCATTGCTCCAAGAGAATGCGCGTCTGAGCTTGAGCGAAATCGCCGAACGTCTTGGCACGTCGGTCCCCACGGTAAGTGAGCACGTTAAAAAGTTAGAAGCCGAAGGCATCATACGCGAGTATACGACGGTTCTTGATCCTGCGCTCTGCGGATTTGATGTAACCGCCTTCATCTTCGTCGATCTCGAGACGAGCGTCCATTACGACGCATTCCGCCGTCAGTGTCGCACCCGTAAGGAGATACTCGAGTGTCATGCGATTACCGGCACAGCTTCGCATGTCCTCAAGGTGCGTGTGCGCACGACGAGTGCACTAGAGCAGTTGCTCTCGGCAATTCAGCAGTGGAAGGGTGTCGATAAAACACTCACCAATGTCGTGCTGAGTACCCACAAAGAAACAACCAATCTTCCACTTCTTGGAATGAGTTAATCGTATGCCATCGAACGTAGACATGACCTCTATCGCACGCAACTGGCGTCTTGACGGCGTGCAGGTGCCGACACCATCGGATGTCGTTGCGGAAGTCTTCGCAACAGACGTCCTCACGTTGGAAGAACTGCGCCAACGACTTTCAAAGCCGGTCTGGCGGTCACTCCTTGCTACACGTGAGCGCGGCGCTGCATTAGATCCCGCCATTGCCGATACGGTTGCTCTCGCAATGAAGACATGGGCGATGGAAAAGGGGGCGACGCACTATACGCACTGGTTCCAACCACTGACTGGCTCAACGGCGGAAAAGCACGAGTCGTTTGTAATGCCAACAAGTGATGGTTCGGCGATTTCCCAATTTTCAGGGAAAGAGCTTATTCAGGGGGAACCAGACGCGTCGAGTTTCCCAAGTGGGGGATTGCGCGCAACGTTCGAGGCGCGTGGCTACACAGCATGGGACCCAACGTCACCTGCGTTCATCATGCGACACAGCAATGGTGCAACGTTGTGTGTGCCAACGGCCTTCGCTTCGTGGACTGGTGATGCGCTGGATAACAAGACGCCACTGTTGCGCTCGTTGGAAGCTATCCACTCGTCGACCATTCGCGCACTTCGCTTGTTTGGCGACACAGAATCGCAACGCGTCGAGTCTACCGTGGGTGCTGAGCAGGAGTACTTCTTGATCGACGAGGAGTTCTACTATCGCCGTCCAGACTTGGTCATGTGCGGACGTACACTCTTCGGTGCGCGCCCGCCTCGTGGTCAGGAACTTGAAGACCATTATTTCGGATCGATTCCTGATCGCATCTTGACGTACATGACCGACGCTGAGCACCAGCTCTATGCTCTCGGCATTCCGATCAAGACCCGTCACAATGAGGTTGCTCCGGGTCAATTCGAGGTAGCACCAATCTTTGAATCATCGAACATTGCGGCAGACCATCAGCAGCTGGTTATGCAGGTATTACGAACCACGGCTCGCAAGTATGGCCTGGTGTGTCTCATGCACGAAAAGCCATTTGCGGGAGTGAACGGCTCGGGCAAGCACGTCAACTGGTCGATGTCAACCGACGCCGGACAGAATCTGCTTGAACCGGGTGAGACACCGCACGACAACATGCAGTTCCTGTTCTTCTGTGCAGCAGTGATTCGTGCTGTCGACCTTCATCAGGACCTGCTGCGTATCTGCGTTGCGTCGGCACCGAACGATCACCGTCTTGGTGCCAACGAGGCACCACCTGCGATCATGTCGATCTTCCTAGGCGATCAGCTCACGGAGGTCTACGAACGCATCGTGAGCGGCAAGGGCGGCGGATCAAAGAAGTCTGGATTCCTTGGTCTTGGTACACAGGTGCTCCCAAAGCTGCCACAGCACGCGGGTGATCGTAATCGTACGTCGCCCTTCGCATTTACGGGTAACAAGTTTGAGTTCCGTGCAGTTGGATCTTCGCAGTCGGTTTCCTTCCCGATCACTGTCCTGAATACGATCATTGCCGAGTCGATTGATGCACTTTCGACAGCGATCGAGGCACGGATGAAGAAGAAGCAGAGCTTTGAAGCAGCGTTGCTCGAAGTCCTGAAGGATACCTATGCAAAGCACGAGCGAATCATCTTCAACGGCGACGGCTATTCGGGCGCATGGCACAAGGAAGCAGAACGTCGTGGTCTGCTTGGACTGCGCACGGCGGTCGATGCAATCGAACACCTGCATAGCAAGAAGAACACGGGATTGTTCTCGTCGTACAACGTGCTCAGCTCACGTGAACTCGAAGCTCGTCAGGAAGTGTTCTTTGATCTCTACTTCAAGACGGTGAACATCGAGGGTGAGACGACGGAGTGGATCGCACAAACCCAGATCCTGCCGGGCGCACTGCGCCACCTTCGTGAAATGAAGGAAACAGGCGTCGAGATTGCGGGTGTTCAACGTGCGGTTACCGAGATGACCGGTGCCGTGAATGCATTGAGTGATGCCATTGTTGAGCTACGTGCACAGAACATGGAGCTCGGCGGTGATGACGTACACAGCAAGTCCATTCACATGCGCGACAACGTGATCCCAGCGATGAATCGCGTTCGTGTTGCCGCCGATGCACTGGAGCGCATCACGGCGCACGACCATTGGCCGTTGCCTTCGTATCGCGAAATGCTCTTTGTGAAGTAACGCGAAGAGCGCTCTTAGGTTGATGACTTCTTGGCGGCCGTCTTCTTGACGGCCGTCGTCGTTTTCTTCACAGCCTTCTTTGCAACCTTCTTCGTAGCCTTCTTCGCAGCCGTTTTCTTGGCAGCCGTTTTCTTGGCAGCCGTCGTTGACTTCGCCGCCGCACCCTTCTTTGCTGGTTTCGCCGGAGCCTGCTGGGCGGCAAGCTGCAAGCAATCCTCGAGCGTCAAGGCCTCAGCATTGGTGTCCTTCGGGATGCGGACGTTCTGCTTGCCAACAACGATGTACGGACCCCACCGACCCTTCAAGACCTTGACGGACGGATCCTCTTCAAACGTCTTGATCGTGTTTTCTGCAATCTTTTGTCGACGCGCAAGGATCACCTCAATGCCGCGTGGACCCTCGATCGTGTACGGATCATCTTCCTTGGCGAGCGAATAAAATGCTTTGTTGTGTTCGATGTACGGACCAAAGCGACCAAGTTTGACTTCCATTGGTGCTTCTTCGTACAGACCGATGACGCGAGGGAACTTGAACAGTTCGAGTGCCTGCTCCAAGGTCACAGTTTCGATCGAGAGGTTCCCTGGAAGCCCCTTCTGACGCTTGTTCTCGTCGTCTGCCTCACCAATCTGTGCGATCGGTCCATACCGCGCGAGGCGCACGTAGACGTTTCTGCCGGATGTTGGATCGACACCGATACACCGCTCTCCACTCTGGCGTTCGGCAGTGTCGCTTGTTCGCTGAATGGTCTCTTTAAACGGACCATAGAACTCGCGAATCATCGTTGTCCACTGCATGTTGCCGTGAGCAATCTCATCGAACTGCTTCTCGACCGTAGCCGTGAAGTTGTAATCGAGAATGTTCTCGAAGTGTGCCGTGAGGAAGTCCGTTACAACCGAGCCAATGTCGGTAGGGAAGAGCTTTGAACGCTCAGCACCCGTATTCTCGAGTTCGACAACGCGCGAAACAGCACTCGACTCGAGTGTCAGAATGCGCACCTCGCGTTGACGCCCATCGCGATCTTCCTTAACGACGTACTTGCGTGTTTGAATGACGGAGATCGTTGGCGCGTATGTCGAAGGTCGACCAATGCCGAGCTCTTCGAGCTTCTTCACCAGTGAGGCTTCTGTGTATCGTGATGGTGGACGCTCGTAACGTTCCTTGGCGGCCATCTTGACAAGGGGCAGCTCTTGACCAACACGAAGTGGCGGCAGCATCTTCGACGTTTCATCGTCCTGCTGCTGCTCGTCATCGGTTGTCTCGAGATAGAGCTTGAGAAAACCGTCGAAGATCAAGACTTCACCTGTGGCGGTGAGATGATCCGGGAGTGTTGAAATCGAGATCGTCGCAATTGTGCGCTCGAGGCGTGCATCTGCCATTTGCGATGCAACCGTGCGCTTGTAGATCAGATCGTAGAGCTTCTTGTGCGCATCCGACTCACCAGCTGCGCGCTTGGTAAAGTCGGTAGGGCGAATTGCTTCGTGTGCTTCCTGCGCCGATGCAACCTTTGTAGTGTAGGTGCGAGGGTTGCTGTAGTTCTCACCAAAGGACGACACGATGTAGTCCTTCGCTGCTGCGATGGCCAGTTCCGACAGGTTGACCGAGTCCGTACGCATGTACGTAATCAAGCCCTGCTCGTAGAGATCCTGGGCCAGCTTCATCGTCCGAATAAGCGAATACCCGAGCTTTCGGCTGGCTTCCTGTTGCAAGGTTGACGTCGTGAATGGAGCCGTAGGGGACTTCTTCGCGGGCTTCGTTTCGAGGTTCGTTACATGGAACGTTGCTGCGATACATGCTTCCAGGAATGCTCGAGCATCCTCCTCACGATCAAATCGCGCAGGAAGCTCGGCCATCAGCGTCCGTCCGTCAACGGTGAACTCCGCCGAAATCTTGAACTGACTCGAAGCAGTGAAGGCTTGAATCTCGCGCTCGCGTTCAACCACAAGGCGCACTGCCACGGATTGCACACGTCCAGCGGAGAGATTCCGCTGCACCTTACGCCACAGGACTGGCGACAACCCAAATCCAACCAAGCGGTCGAGCACGCGCCGTGCCTGTTGCGCATTCACAAGATTTGTGTCGATACCGCGCGGGTGCTCGATAGCGCGAAGAATTGCAGGCTTGGTGATTTCGTGGAATACGATGCGACGCGTCTTGACTGGATCAAGCTGCAATGCCTCTGAGAGGTGCCATGCGATGGCTTCCCCCTCGCGGTCTTCGTCAGACGCAAGCCATACAAGTTCGGCTGATCGAGCCTGCTTCTTCAGTTCCGCGACCAACTTCTTCTTGTCTTCGTTGATCTCGTAGATCGGCGTGAAATTGTTCTCGATATCAATGGCCTTGTCATTGCCCGGAAGGTCACGGATGTGCCCCATGCAGGAAGTCACGGTAAAGTCATTACCGAGGTACTTCTGGATGGTTTTGGCCTTCGACGGTGATTCGACAATAACAAGATTCTTCATGAAGCTTCCAGGTTAGTCCTGCTTGTTGTACTCGCAGGTGAGAGGATCGTGACACGTT
Organism: uncultured Ignavibacteria bacterium; assembly: GCA_903939735.1. Lineage (GTDB taxonomy): Bacteria > Bacteroidota > Ignavibacteria > Kapaibacteriales > Kapaibacteriaceae > UBA10438. The sequence continues at coordinate 123,883 of CAJAIA010000030.1, read as the reverse complement.
GCGAAGATCTGCAATGAGTGTGTCACGGGGCGAAACCCCAGTTGCGAACATACCGCATCGCGGATGGAATCGATACCTTCTTCCCGGAACTCCAGGATTCGTCCGCATTCCACGCAAATTAAATGATCATGATTCGGCATCCGGCTGCTGAGCTCAAATGTGGCACTTTCGCCGTGAAACCGGTGTTTCATCAAAATGCTACACTGCGTGAGCAAGTCAAGCGTGGAGTAAATCGTCGCCCGCGAGATTCTGTCTCCACGGCTGTTCATGTGGATGTAGAGCTCGTCAGCGCTGAAATGTCGGTCAAGTTCGGCGATTCGATCGAGCACCAGGAACCGTTCCTGGGTGCTCCGGTACTTCTTTCGTTTGAGGAAATCCGCAAACGAAGCCTTGAGCGCATCGATGTCCTGAGATGGAGTCATGGACACAAATATATATGTGCGTAGTTTTGTCGTTCGTTTTTTCACCTCTACAGACAGGCTGATCATGCGCAAATGGCGTGTTGAAGACTCGATGGAGACCTACAACGTCCCAGGTTGGGGTATCGGGTACTTCGGCATCAATGGCAAGGGGCACGTCGTTGCCTCGCCACGCAAGGCAAAGGGACCACAGATTGACCTCAAGGAGCTGATCGATGAGTTGCTCCTTCGTGATGTCAGCGTTCCCGTGTTGCTCCGGTTCCCAGACATTCTTGATGACCGCATCGAGAAGATTGCCGGCTGCTTTGCCAAGGCCTCGGAAGAGTACGACTATACTGGAAAGTATTTCAGCGTCTATCCGATCAAGGTCAATCAACAGCGTCCTGTTGTTGAAGAGCTTGTTCGCTATGGAAAACGTTTCAACATCGGTCTTGAAGCTGGATCCAAGCCGGAGCTGCATGCGGTTCTTGCGATCATGGATAACGAAGAAGCGCTCATCATCTGCAATGGTTATAAGGACGAAGAGTTCATCGAGCTCGCGCTCCTTGCCCAGAAGATGGGAAAACGCATCTATCTCGTTGTTGAAAAGCTGAGCGAACTCAAGCTGATTAACGAGGTGTCTCGACGCCTTAAGGTTCGACCAAATGTTGGTATCCGCATTAAGCTCGCTTCGAGCGGTAGCGGAAAGTGGGAAGAGTCAGGGGGCGATCAATCAAAGTTCGGATTGAATGCGTCGGAACTTCTTGAGGCGATCACCTACGCAGAGAATGAGGAACTGCTCGACTGCGTGAAGCTGATTCACTTCCATCTAGGATCACAGATCACGAACATCCGCAAGATCAAGCAAGGGCTTGGCGAAGTATCGCAGTTTTATGTGCAGCTCATGAACATGGGATGCAAGATCGACTTCGTTGATATCGGTGGTGGTCTTGGTGTTGACTATGATGGTTCGCGCAGCAGTGTGGCTTCGAGCATCAACTACTCGATCCAAGAGTATGCAAACGATGCCATCTCCACACTTGCTGATGCAGCCACAAAGAACAACCTTCCGCATCCGAACGTGATCACGGAGTCGGGGCGTGCGCTCACCGCACACCACTCGGTGCTGGTGTTTAACGTTCTGGAAACGACCAGCGTGCCTACGTGGCCGTCGCGCGAGAAGGTCACGAAGAAGGATCACGAGCTCGTTCAGGAGCTCGGTGAGATCATGTCGTCGCTCAACAGCCGAACAATGCTGGAAGCGTGGCACGATTGTCAACAGGTTCGCGAAGAAACACTCGACCGTTTTTCACTCGGACTGATTGATCTGCGCACGCGTGCTCAAGTGGAACGGTTGTATTGGACAATCGCGCATAAGATCAATGAGCTTTCAACAGAGCTCAAGTCGGTGCCTGAGGAAATCCGATCTCTCCCCAAGCTGCTCGCTGACAAGTACTTCTGCAACTTCTCGCTCTTCCAATCACTGCCAGACTCCTGGGCAATTGACCAGCTCTTTCCGATCATGCCAATTCACCGTCTGACGGAGCGTCCGACGCGAATGGCAACCCTGCAGGATATCACCTGTGATTCGGATGGAAAGATCGACCACTTCATCGGCGTTCGTGACTTCACGACGTCGCTTCCGGTGCATACCTTCAAACAGGGTGATCCATACTATCTCGCTGTGTTTCTCGTTGGGGCATATCAGGAAATCTTGGGCGATCTTCACAACCTGTTCGGCGATACAAACGCAGTGCACGTAACGGTCAAGGATAAGTCCTACGAGATCGATCAGGTTATCGATGGCGAAACCGTTGCCGACGTACTCGACTACGTGCAGTTCAATGCAAAGAAGCTTGTACGCACAATGGAAGCATGGGTGAGCTCATCGGTCAAGGAGAAGCGAATCTCCGTCCACGAGGGGAAAGAGTTTCTCGCTATCTACCGATCGGGTCTCTACGGGTACACCTACCTCGAGGAATGATCGTGACCCGTCACCACATGCTGATTCTACTTATCTGCCTTTGGCTTGCTCCGAGCTTTGTGGGTGCACAACCGCTGGGCATTGCTGTGAAGGACGACTTCAGCGACAACAGTGGTCGTTGGAGAGTTGGGCAGTGGAACAACGGTATCGTGACGATTAGCAACGGGAAGTACGTTATCGACCGACGGTCGATCATGAATGAGTGGTTCCTCGAGTCGGGATGGTTCGTTGACTACGACGCCGACTTTGACATTGATCTCCGCGTTCGGCAAGTCTCTGGTGCTCCTGATCAAGGATTCGGTATCTCCTGGGCAGCAAACACTGCGCAGAATGCAAACGGTGTGCTGGTTAATTCCGCTGGGAACTACAAGGTGTACACATGGCGTGATGGACGCCAACGCGACGTGCTACCATGGACGCCGTCGCAAGAGATACCACCGATGGGAACATGGTTCACACTTACGTTGCGAAAGCGTGGATCTGGCATGAGCCTACTGATCAACGGTGGAACGATCGTGGGGTTCGACGGACTAGATATTCAGGGTCCAACGCTGGGTCTTGTGGCAAATGGTCGGGCAGTCATCGAGGTTGATGAGCTTACGATCCGTCAGGCCGAAACCGGAATCGATCTCGCTGATGATTTGCCGATTCAATCAGACCGCGAGTCGCTTGGTCCACGTGTCAACAGTTATGGTGGTGACTTATCACCGGTGATCACGACAAATGGTAAGCGACTCTACTTCGGTCGGTATCCGCATAGAGACAATCTTGGTGACCCAGACGAGGAAGACATCTGGTACACCGACATGCAGAAAGATGGTTCGTGGGGTCCGGCCATAAACGTCGGACGCCCCTTGAACAACCAAGGAGCGAACTTCCTGATCAGCATTACGCCAGACGAGAATCAGGTGCTCGTTGGCAATACCTACTATTCGAATGGCGCACCTCGCGGGCCTGGCGTTTCACAGTCCGTCCGGACTGCTTCTGGATGGTCGATACCGCGGGAAGTGCGAATCGCGAACTACTACAACTTGCATCGATTCAGCGAGTCATGTCTCGATCCTTCGGGACAAGTGCTGTTGCTGGCTATCGAGCGACGTGATACCCGTGGACAGAAGGATTTGTACTTCGCACGCAAGCTTAGCGATGGCACCTTCAGTGAGCCGCTCAACTGCGGTCCAAACATTAACACGTGGGGCAGTGAGATGTCGCCGTTCATCGCGGCCGACGGTGTCACGCTATACTTTGCCTCCGACGGTCGTCGTGGATATGGCAACGTTGACATCTGGATGACGCGGCGGCTTGATGACTCCTGGACGAAGTGGAGTAAGCCGAAGAACCTGGGTCCGAAGATTAACACCCCCGAATGGGATGCATACTTCACTGTGCCGGCCAATGGCGAGTTCGCGTATCTGTGCGGTACGAGTCCGGTCGATCAAAGTGCCGATCTCTATCGTATTCGTCTCACGAAGGGCGTGCGTCCGCAGCCCGTGGTGCTCGTGAGCGGACGTGTTCTTGATGCATCGACGAAGAAGCCGATTGCAACAAATGTTGCGTATGAAAGCCTTACGAAGCTTCGTACTGCAGGCTCTGCGCTGTCGGAACCGGTTGAGGGCTCGTACAAGATCGTTCTGCCGGCGGGTGATTTGTATGGCTTCCGTGCAGAAGCTCCGGGATATTATCCGGTGAGCGATCAGCTCGACACGCGTTCACTTACCGAGTTCACCGAACTCCAACGTGATTTGTATCTCGTTCCGATTCGTAAGAACGAAGTGATTCGCCTCAACAATCTGTTCTTCGACTTTGCCAAGTCCGAACTCCGCACGGAATCGTTCGCGGAACTTGATCGTCTCGCCGAATTCCTCGTGGCGAACACTACGATCGTCATCGAACTTTCGGGTCACTCCGATAACGTTGGTCAGGATGCCGACAATAAGCGTCTGTCACAGGAGCGCGTCAACGCCGTGCGCACATACCTCATCGGCAAGGGCGTCGTTGAGAAGCGGATGCGAGCCATCGGTGTAGGGAAGTCAAAACCCATTGCGCCGAATACGACCGACGAGGGACGTCAACGTAATCGTCGGGTTGAGTTTAAGATCGTATCCATGTAAGGACACTGGGGGGTGCTCATGCAGTTGCGAAACATGTTGATGGCCCTGCTGCTTTGTCTAGCGACGTCACTGACTGCGCAAGAGCAACGTCTAGTGGAGCGCTATCCTTCCTCGCATCTTCACAGATCATCTGTGTGGTACCAGATGTTTGTGCAGGACCATGGAAATGTATTTGATGTGATCAGCGCAATGAACGCTGATTCATCGCTTCGACAGGGGGCTCGTAGCCGCGAATGGAAACAAGTAACTCGCTGGCTTTCACGCAAGCGTGCCTTTGCTGATGAACATGGCTTGGTAACAACAACGTCGGCTCGATGGGCTGATGTTGAGGCGGCACGCAGAGCATCTCGTGTAGACGCCGTTCAGAACGACGTGAAGTGGATGTCAATTGGTCCGTTCGGGTACGATACTGATGCCAAGATGGCAACCGGCTCGCAGGGCGTTGGTGTTGTGCGCTGTCATGTAACTGATCCGCGTAATCGTTCGCTCGTTATGGCGGGCACCATCTCTGCAGGCGTGTGGAGGAGTACCGACGCTGGTGCTACGTGGGTGAACGTTGGTGTTGATCTGCCAATTCAAGCTGTTCATCGTCTTGCTATGTCTGGATCGACAGTGTATGCGGCAACGGATAATGGTCTGTACGTGTCGACGGATGCAGCGCTGACGTTTCGTCGTGTTGCTCTAACGGGTGCTGCCGCCACTCTTGAACCAACAGGTGTTGATCAATGTGCCGTTGCGCCAACAGATCCACAGCGTGTTGTGATCGCAGCGCAAGGTCGGTTGTTTCTCACGACGAATGGTGGAACCACGTGGACGAGTGCCTCAAACTATCAGGGCACGTGGTGGGATGTTCAATGGCATCGATCGCGTAATGATCTCGTGTTTGGCCTTGTGCAGATGGGTAGTCATATCGCGTTTGCACGATCAACAAGTGCGGGTGTAAAGTTTGATACGGTCGGTATTGGGTATCCAGTGAGCAGACCAGATCATGTAATGGCGCGCGCACTTCTTGCACTTACACCTGCAGATCCGAACTACGTGGCTGTGATGATCGCAGGGGAAATCCGCAATGGACCAAGTGGTGTATACGGACTTTACATTTCGCGCGATCAAGGTTCCACATTTGAGCATCGCTGCTGCGGTTCCGTGGATGGTCCCGAACCTGTTGATACGCTCACGAACAAAAACCTCTTTGCCTACGCACCAAACGAGAACGGACTCGGTCAGGTGACGTGGGATATGGGCTTTGCTGTATCGACGCGCGACACATCACTGATGGTTGTGGCAGGAATCTTTCCGTACCGCTCCACAAACGGTGGCCGCACGTGGTCGTCGATGCCTCCGATGCACTACGACGTACAATCAGTGTCTGTGCATGGCGATAGCATTTGGATGACCCACGATGGTGGTATTGCGCTGTCGCCCGATCGAGGACGCACGGTGACCGATCGCAGCACGGGTATTTCTGCGCTCGAGGTATGGGGCTTCGACCAATCCCATGATGGTCGCATCATGACCCTCGGAGCCTACCACATGCCCATCTTCATTCGTGATACAGCCATCTATAGCAACGCGCCACTCATACAGGGATGGTATGCGTGGTCTGGCGCTGATGCCATGGGTGCCAACGTCAACCCTATTGCTACCGAGTGGCTGTACGCGAAGCCTTGGTCGAGCGTGCGAGCACAACGCACGCAAACGAAAAAGGTCGCACCTCGCGGCACCGAACTCGGTATTGACCTCGGATACATCACTCTCACAAATGTGTGTGTTGATCCCCGCATCTTCACGCGGATCGTCGCATGTGATCATGCCAAGCAGAGCGTTGTGATTTCACACGACAACGGAAGTTCGTGGTATCCGTTGAAAACGTTCCAGAATTGGGTCTACCGTGTGCGCATGCACCCAGAGGATGGACAGCTTCTCATGGCGCTTGGTGATCAAGGCTTACACCGTAGCACCGATGGCGGTGCAACGTGGCGCACCATCACGCCTCCAGACGCATTGCGTCGTGGTGCGGGCATGCAGGATATGGCATTCATCGGAGAAGGGGGCGATCATATTGTTGTGGGCTTTGGTGGACAGCAGACAAATGTGAAGGTCCTGGAATCGACCGATGGTGGTGGTACGTGGACAAGTAGATCTGCGGGGCTCCCATCCTTTGCGATCAAGACGCTTGTTGCTCGTCGTGGGAGGAGCATGGAGCTCTACGTCGGGACATCCTATGGTGTGTATACGCTGCGCGATGGCGACTCGACATGGCGCAGTGTTGGAGCAGGACTCCCGCTTACCGATGTAAACTTCCTCCATTTCGACGAACCGAACAGTATGCTTCGTGCTGCGACGCTTCGTGGTCTGTGGCAGGTGCCACTTGCGCCGCGCTCAGATCTTCGTGCATGCATATCACGTGATCGCGACACTGTCCGATGTTCGCGTCAGCGCATTCGTTTCGGCTGCCGCTCCGCTGCACGTGAAGACATCTCATTCCAACGTCGATGGGAGTTCGAAGGAGGTCAACCATCTACATCTGCTGCGCAATCTGTCGATGTGTCCTATGCCGCGCCTGGTACGTATGATGTCACGCTTATCATTTCACAGGGTGGAATGTCCGACACGCTCGTTCTTCGCGATGCGATTACAGTATTGCCAAGTGAGTGCGATGGAATCGACGGAGCAGCTGGTCGTGCAGTTGACCTAACTGATCCGGATGACCATGCAACGCTTGGGCGTCTCACAGGCAATACAACATCGTTTACCTTTACGGCATGGGTTCATCCGGTCGGAATGCAACCAGAGTTTTCGGCGATTCTGTGTACCGACGCAGATGAGGGAGTGAGTCAGGAAATCGGATTGCAGTTTGTAAACGACAAGAATGAACTCGGCTATTTATGGAAGGACGGTCGATGGTGGTGGAATTCACGCCTGACTGTGCCTCCTCAGACCTGGTCGCACGTTGCGCTCACCATCGATTCGTCAGGGGCAACTGTCTACGTCAACGGGATAGGGAGTAGTGATAAGATCAAGCTTCCCCCACAGCAGTTGAATCAGCTCGTGATGAAGCTTGGAACATATCATTACTGGTCATCCCGCAACTTCAACGGATACATCGATGAGGTCTGCTTCTACGATCGCACGCTCACACAGGATGAAATTCGACGTGGAATGCACCTCACAAAGCACGCGGATGACCCAGGTCTGGTAGCCTACTATCAGTTCAATGAGACGAACCCTTCTGTGCTCTTCGATCGTATACGCGCACGTGACGGATCGCTGGAAGCTGGAGCAGGACGCAGGAACTCAGATGCGCTTGTTGGCGCTGGTGTAAGCGAGCTGGAGGAGATGCGAACCAACCAAGCACGCATTGTCTTTTCCGAACTAGGGGACGAGTTGGACATCACCAATGCGCGTGATGGTGAACAGATCCTCTTGACACGACTCGAGACGGAACCAACAGCTGTCCCGGCAGATGCGAATGTTATTGCGCGACGTTCCTGGATAGTTGATGCCTTCACGCTCGACAGCAAGATTCATGAGATCTCATCGCTGCGCGTCGCGGCAACGAAGCTTATAGACTCAGCAGATGCCGTTGGAAGAATGTTTCGCGTGCTTACACGACCGAATTGGTCGGCTGGCCCGGAGTGGACCGTTGCACGAAGCACCGGAGCAGCTCCATACAGCGCCACCACTGCGTCCATCTACAACGCGTTCGGACGCGGTGTGACTGTTCCGCATCAGTTCGTGATTGGCGTTATCGGAGGACCTGTTGGTGTTGCAGCGGGTGAGGAACGGCACGACGTCGTCGTCGCACCACATCCCGCGAGCGACGCATTCATAGTGACGGGGAACAGGCCACTCGGTACAGTTTCGTTGGTTGACCAACTTGGGCGACTCGTGCGTCACAACGTCACAGATTTGTCGAGCATCATGCTCCATGTCGCTGACCTTCCTACAGGATGGTACATTCTTCGTGTGGGAACCACCGTGAAGATTGTGCAGGTCGTCAACTAGGAATCGATGGCTTTACCATGACTGTCTGCTCGCGTTCGAGCACGACAGCACCAACATTAGCACCCTTCGGCTTGCGGACGTTCTTCCGTTGCGTATACACAACACTCACCCACGAGGCATTTCGTGCTTGTGAGTAGTAGGCAGTGATTGCGGCAGCTTTTTCGAGTACCGGCTTCGGGATACGATCGGCGTCTACCCCACGTAGTACTGCGTGCGAGCCGGCAGAACCTCGAGCATGCAGCCACCAGTCATTCTGTTTTGCGAACCTCATTGTGAGTTCATCGTTGTTCGCTGCGCTCTTGCCGACGTACAATGTGTGCTGTTCGTCAATGACAAAAACACGGAAACGTCCGCCTGCTTCGTCGCGTGGATCGTGCGTCTGTGTGTTCATGCGTTGTGGAGAAGATGCTTCAATGTCGCGAATCGTATCGGCTTGCTCAATCTTCGCGATGCGTTCCTCGAGTTCATTGATCTTGCGTTGAAGTTCAGGAATCCGTTGCTCACGATGGAGCGCAGCCGTTTCAGCCGAGCGTGCCTTGTCATAGAGACGTGTGGCGTTCTCAATGATCGAATGCGCTGGATTCAACGGAATTGAGATATCATCGCCGTTCGGACCGACCAATGTGATGGTGGTGCGATCTCGTTCGTGCTGCTGAGGGTAGGATAGCAGTGTATCAGCCCACATCCTGTAGCGCTCAGAGCGCGCATCACGCACACCATCTGAATTGAGTGCAGCCAATGTTCGCTGTGCGCGTTGAACGTCATTTGTTAGTGTGCGCAAGGCGGTTGCGCGCTTCGAGCGAAGATGCTCGATGCGATAGCGTTCGCGTAAAAGGTATGTCGTCGCTTCGAGTGCCGACGAGAGCTTCTCGCTTGCAGTCCATGATTGGAGCTCACAGAGTGATAGCAAGCGCGCGTCACCACGCGTGAGGACATAGAATGATCGTGTCGAAAGGCACGTCGTGCGTACCTGTTCTGCAATTGTCGAGCATTGATCACGTTGCGTCGGCGAAAGATCACTGACGTGTGTTGATGGGTCGACACCCGCTCTCCGGCATACCTCTTCGGCATACCACGGACCAAGCTGGAGCGGTGATCGAGCGAGAGCCTGTTGGGCTGTTAAGCTCTGTTGCTCCCAAAGGGGAATCGAACTTGGTGCGTTAACAGAGAACGTCGTATCACAACGCTCACTTGTATCCCGTAGTGCTTCAAGGATCATGCCGTCTCGGACACTCACCACATTCCCATTGCCAGAAGAAAAGAACTCGCAATGCACCTGGTGATCGCTGAACCAGAGTGAGATCACTCTGTCGTCCGGATGTTTTGTAACCAGAGCAAGTGGAGTGTTCCAGAGTGGGCGGAACACATCGCGCGTGTTGCTTCGTGCTCGTCGGAGTTGCGGTTGTTCTGATATCGATCCACCATCCGGTGTTGTATCGATCATGATCGTCCGTAGCTCGTCGTTGACAGCAAACACCATCGCAACAGTGTACTTCTCCTGCGTCCAAGCTTCGACGAGCGTCGCCCCGCAATACCTTGCGGCGACTTCACGTGCTATGTGTTCGAGGGTGTAGTGGTGTCGGATCATCGCTGTGTTCGGCGTTGCTTTCGCTTGGACACAGGCTGTGCCAGCAGGGTGAGCTGATCAGCTGTCATCGAGCGCCATGGCATTGGGAGTGACGGCAGCAAATGTGTGATCGACTCTTGCATGAGAACTGACGACGAATTGAACCACACCGCAAGTTCCCGGACGTCGGCTTCGGTTGTATCAGAACATCCGAGAAGTCGAAGATTGCTCCGAAGTGTTACGGGATCGTTAATGTTTGCACACCATGAACGAATCTCGCGCATAGGTCGCCGAGGACCACGGAGCAATCCTTCAACTGCTGCGTGGCGCACAATCTGTTCGTCATCATAGAGGGCCAGTCGCACTGAATCGAAGGATGAGCCTGCTACCTTACCAAGAGCGAACGCAGCGCGCTGTCGAACGTACGGGACGGGATCGCGGAGTAGGTGCGTGAATGCGCCGGCAAACAGCGAATCATTGAGCTCACCCCAAGTAAATACCGCTAATCGACGTCGCCGCCATGAGGCATCGTTGGACATCGCAATCAAATCGGCTATGCATGTTGTGTCGCGGACTTTGCCAAGGATGGTAGCTGCAAGAGCTGATGCCGATGCGTCCTGCGAGCGGAGCTGTTCGTGTAACACGAGGCGCGTGCGTTCGGTAGAAGATTCATAAATCTTCGGAAGAACGGTTTCGAGTGTTATGCGCTCACGTGGCATTTGCGTAGACATCTGCTGGACGAGGTAGGGAAGCGCCTCGTCTCCACGAGCACCGAGTGCGGCACGAGCCGGGACAACATTCGCCTGGAAGCGCAACGGCGCAGCAGATGCTTGAATAAAGAGACTGTCTATGGCAGTGGCCAGTTGGTACTTCTCAGCCTGTGATGCTGGTTGGGTCATAGCCTGCTGTTGATTTCCTGTCGATGCAGTGGTCGTATCGACAAACACTCCATAGGTTGACTTCGTCGACCACGTATTGTTGCGGAGCGTGGACGTATAGGAATCAACGCCATTGGCATCGACGAATACACCAATCATCCCGTAGGAACGACGAAGGTCGGAATAACCCATCGTCGACGGCTCGTGTTGCGCGATATACGAATCGTTCCCTAGGAGATCCATGAAGATCGACACTGCGTTGGCGTTGCCGCCACCGAGTGAAAGGCTCTCGACGACGTACGCATCATCTCCCTGTTCGTCAAGCAGCACGCCAAGAGCGATATCGTGTCCGCACCCCATTGATACGCCATGCGAAACGTAGACATCGTTCCCTTGCATGTCACGCAGAATGCCTGTTGCAAAGTGTACGCCGGATCCTTGCGCGTATTGATAGGCTTCGTAGCGATCATCGCCTCGAACATCAACAAGTCCACCTAGAGCGAACCAATAGCCAGTGCCCTGACCATAAATGTCGCACACGTAGTGGTCGTTACCGTTGTGCTCAAGGAGAATCCCCATGCCACCTGAAGCTAACGGACGTGATCCAAGCGCTGCTCCCTGGGCAAACGTTATCTGATGTGAGTCGTATCGAAGAATGTCGACGTATGGACTGGCTGCGATATACTGGTCATTTCCGTTGACATCGTTGAGAAGGCCAACTCCGGCAGTACCGCCAAAACCCTGACCCTGAGCATGGCATCGGTAGGTATCGTGGCCGCTATCATCAAGCATGAAGCCGATGCCATAGATGCCAGCCCCCTGTGTGTTCACGCCAGATGCATAGAGATCATCGCCTTCAAGATCGTGAACGATGCCAACCCCCAGCACGCCACAGCCGAGGCTGAAGTCGCCACCCACATAAACGTCATTTCCACGTCGATCAATCAGAATGCCAGCACCGGCGAATCCAGATCCAAGGCTATAGCTGCCAGATCGATACGTGTCGTTGCCGTCGAGATCAATAATGCACTGGACTGGCCGACGTAGCAGATCACTTCGACGCTGACCGTCGAGTTGGTAGACGTCATCACCACCCACATCAATGATGACGGCATATGTACCTGTGTATGTATCGTTGCCTGGACCACCAACTGCGATGCGACCGATCGGCGAATCGAATGTAGCCGATTGCACTGAGTCCCGGAGGATATCGCGCGTGAGATCGCTCTGCAAGGTGAACAGCAACAGCTGCTGATAGAGGGAGAGGCCCGTACCAATGATATCCTGGGCAACGTTGCTTGGTACGCCTGCATACATTTCACTCGCAATACGCCTCTGACGACGTTCATCGGTCGTCATTTGCCAGAGAGTAGAGGTTTCGTCTTCGCGATCAAGCATCCATAACGAGTCGAGTCCGAGTGCTCGCGCATATCGCGTTCGGATGGTCGTGCGGGCTCGTGTCATATCATCGCCTGCTGTGATGATAGCGGAGACATAACGGAGGAGCAGAATAGACGTAATGAAGTTTAGACGCATTGTTGGGTCGGACCCCAGACGCTCAACAACCTGGTCGACCTTCATTGTACTCGTGTAATCTGCCGGGATATACGAGCCGAGTCCAACATCAGCCATGAGCTGCTGGTATACCTGGTACATCGTCGCGTTGTCGCGTTGGCCAAACACCTCACGGAGGTCATCGAGGCGATCAACCGCAGAAAGTGGTTGTGAGAACAACGAGTCGTGCATTGCTGTTCGCAGACGATCACGGTCCAGGAGATCAGGGGGCATCGCAAGATCGCTCACCCGCATACCGATGCGCTCGAGCGCTCGTTCGAGTTGCGTTGTTGCAAGCGGAGGAATCGATCGCTGTGCTACTGCATGTGTAGCGAAGCAGACGAACGCAATGACGATTGCAATGCCAATGAAGATCGAGGGAATTGTACGATTTCGTGTCATTTCATCATCAATCGCAATTGTTCTGCCATAGCAGGTGCCTTTGTTGCAAGAATGGCCTCGATCGCTGCAACATCGTCGCGTTTGCCGGTGCGAACATAACAGCGTGCACAAGCGTAGAGAACATCCGCATTCTCCGGGAATCGTTTGCGCGTAAGCTCTATGATGGCCGATCCCTGCTCGCAGCGAGATGCTTCGAAATACGTGTTGATACGTGCAGCATGAAAAATGGCAGAAGTATCACGCAGGGCAATAGCTTGCGTATGTGTTGCTATGGATTCGTCGAATCGACCCTCACGGCGGTAAATAATCGCCAGTGAGTTGTAGGCATCAGGTGCCATTGTCGAACTTGTCAATGCGCAGCGTTTCAACGCAACAGAGGCATCTTCAAGAAAGCCTTGGTCTTCGTATGCGAGAGCGAGATTGAAATATGCTTCAGGGTAGGATGGCTGGATACTGATCGCTGTCCGAAAGCAGCGAATAGCTGTGTCTGCTTGTTTTGCTGCTAGAGACAGCAAGCCGAAGTTGTACCATCCTTGTGGATCGCGCGGACGTCGTTGTGTGAGTGTTCGAGCAACGCCGAGAGCTTCGTCGTGGCGTCCCAGCTCGCTGAGCACGGCAGTGAGAGCGAGATAGGCATTGGCGCTATCGGGCTGGAGTCTGCGTGCCATTTCGAATGACCTACGTGCTGAATCAAGCTTTCGCGTCGCAAGAAGCGATTCGCCGTACTTCAACCATGCGTCTGCATTATTTGGTGAACGGTCCGTTACAGCCTGGAAGAGTTCAGCAGATTCTGAGAAACGGCCTGTGGCGTGGTAGCATCGCGCGAGCTGTTCAGTTATACCAGGAACATCCGGACGCCGGAACATCGCTTCCTCGAGTGGCTCAATAGCCTCTTCATAGCGCCCACTCCGTGCATACGCCATTCCAAGAGCCCAGGTAGCCTGAACAGAATCAGGAAAACGTACGCGGACGCGTTCCAGAGTCGACACAGCATCTGACATCCGATTCAATGCCATCTCACATTCGGAGATCATGAGCCATGGTTGAATACGAAGAGAGTCGGATGCACGAAGGTGTTGTGCCGACACCAGTGCCCGATCAAACTTACCGAGGCGCATTTGTGCCAGTGGAAGAATGTAGAGTATCGATCTGTCATTTGGATGGCGCTTCAGGTACACGCCGGATAACTGCTCGACACGTTTCCAATCGCTAGCTCGCGCCGCGTCTTCGATCGCACGCAGTTCTTGCGTCTGACTGAACAATGATTGCATCGAGAGGAGTAGAAGTAGTGCTATCCAAATACCCTTCATGCAAGGCTCCGTGTATAGACTGTGTGGGTATCTCCGTCGCATAGCGCAACGCTGTGCTGCACATACTGATGTGGGTCTGGTGAAACACACACAGGGTCCCAGATGCATGATGCATCGCCTTGTCCTATGCCTGTGTGGATCTCGATCTCATCAAGAATGCCATGTTGGACCATAGCCTGCATCAGGGTTGGTCCGGATTCGACCATCACCGATGTGAATCCAAAACTCGCAAGTGTCGTCATCACGTTGCCAAGATCGAGTCGATCATTGATGACAAGCGATGGAACAACGATGCATCCGGATGCACGCAATGCTTGTGCTTCAGACGACTGCGAGGCATCATTCGAGCAGAAGATGTAGGTCGGAATCTCACGTGCTGTCTGAGCGATTGCAGTTGACGGCGGCATTGAACATGTAGTGTCGAGAATAGCCCGTGCAGGATTTCGACCATCCACATGGCGAACGGTAAAGAGCGGATCATCTGCCAGAACGGTTCCGATACCGGAGAGGACACAGTCTACCTCAGCGCGAAGATCGTGCACGCGAGTCCGACTCGCCAAAGAAGTGATCCAGCGCCCATCGTGCGTTGTTGCCCGTGCGCATCCGTCAGCAGTGGTAGCGATCTTGCCAATCACATAGCTGCGATGTTGCGCTACCCACGTCGTAAAGAACCGATTGATCCACATGCATTCCTCGCGGCAGACATCGGTAATGACCGTGATGCCGTGTTGGCGAAGAATTTCGATTCCGCCGCCCTGCACATTGGGGTTTGGATCGTGCATCCCAACAACCACTGTTTGAATGCCTGAGGCGAGGATCGCCGTCGTACAGGCAGGCTGCTTCCCAATGTGAGAACATGGCTCAAGTGTCACATAGAGTGTTGCACCATCGATGATTCCGTCAAATGCTGCAAGAGCATTTGCTTCCGCATGTGGTCCGCCGAACACCTTATGCCAACCTTCCGCAACAATTTGATTGTTACGAACAACGACAGCGCCAACGCGCGGATTCGGGCTTACATGACCTGTACCTCGTCGTGCAAGCATGCACGCATGACGCATCCAATGCTCGTGATTCATCGGAGAGGCCATGTGAAGTCGAGGAATGCACCGTATTCGTTCGGTCGCGCTGGAATGATGAATTCTGCTCGGTACGTACCTGCGCGCATACGCTTACCGGCCGAGGTGCGTCCATTCCAGGGCATCTCGTATACATGCAGTCGGCCAGCGGTTTGTGGTTGGACTAGGGACACGAGGGCCAGAAAGGCCATATCCTCGTCTGAGCGCCATACAACGTCTCCGTTCTCCGCCAAGATGCGAACACGCAACATCTCACTTGATGGCAGGTACTCGCCACGCGGAACAAAGACACGACGCGCCAGACACTGGAAGCTCACCGATGTATCGGTGGTCGCCATGATCGAAGGATACAGATCGAGTCCAATGGGTTCTCGGATCTCAACGGTTTGGGAAAAGATTATGTGATCAGATGCCGTCACGACAGCTATATCAGTCGGCACGCTGCTCAGTGTCCGCAAACGAGGAGACTCCCAGAGAGCTTCGCCAACCACATAGATCTGCCCATCCTTGGAGTCATCGCGGGCAAGCGTTGGAAACACAAGCAGCGAATCCTGCTGTTCGGTGGGTGTGCCAAGAATCAGATCGACATACCGGATCGAATTGTCGACAGTGCGTAAGGAGGAAGTCGTTACGAATCGAAACTGGACCGTCGTATCACTTAAGCGTGTCGCGAACACATCGAACATCGGTCGGTCGACGCGAATAGCTTTCTTCGTAGTTGTGAACGTGCTCACTCCTGCAGTGCGGCAACCATTGATAGCCGTCATTGCGAGAAGAAGAACTGCCATCAATGCTGTTCGAGTAGAGCACGTAGTCATGCAGCAAAAATACACTTCATACAGGGAGTGGAAGGGTGCTGATCGCACATTGTACAACTTCGCAAATGCGTTCTTGGGCCCGGGCGCTTGCGTCGATAACCTCTTCGTGTGTAACGCTCCGTACGACACTGTCGGTCAGGGTATTGGTAACCAACGAAACGATAGCAACGGACATTCCTTGTGACGCTGCCCAACGAGCCTCAAGGGCCGATGACATTCCAACGGTATCTGCGCCGAGACGTCTGAGCATACGAATCTCTGCGCGCGTTTCGTAGGAAGGCCCCATCATTTGGGCAAACGTGCCGCGATGGATCGCAATGCCATTCCGGGAGCAGGAGTCGAGAATGGTGCGCTGCCAGAGATGGTTCAGCGTGGTGGACGGTTGGGCAGACGAAACTGATGAGTCCGTCGAGCCCGTTGCGAGAGTCCGGAAGGTCCAGTTGATGACCTCTGAAGCTAGCACGATGTCGCCAACAGACCGAGCTGGGTGTAATCCTCCGCAGGCATTCGTCAAAAGTATCGACGAACAGCCAAGGCAGGACATCAATGCAGCATGCTGCGCAACGGTGTGGGGTGCATGCCCCTCGTACAGATGGACGCGGCCAGTAAAGAGGGCAACGCGCTTCGATGCGACGTCGAGAAGGCAGAGGTCGGATCCATGGCCTGCAACGGAGCTGCCAGCAAAGCCCGGAAGATCGGAATACGCGACTGCGTCGATCTGGCGTCCGATTGAGCGCAAGATTGACAGACCAGACCCAGCCACGACCGCTACATCGGGGGGAGCGCCCCAGCGTTCACGTAGGAAGTCGGCCGACCGCTGCAATTCCAAGCGGGGGTCGTGTACGTCAACAATCGTCATGCGGCAAGATACACCAACGAGTTCGCATGAGACCGTATCTTTGCGGTTTGTTCCGATTCACGGTTTACACGGAGAGCACGCGACATGGTTCGGAGTATGACAGGCTACGGAAAAAGCGAGTGCACGCTCGATAATGCCCCGTGTACAATCGAGGCCAGGAGTGTCAATGGACGCTATTTGGAGCTCTCGGTAAAGCTCCCGAAAGAGTATTCAGAGCATGAGGGGAAGATTCGTGAGGTTGTGCGTGAGCACGTGCTCCGCGGATCGGTGAATCTCTATATCCGACGTGAGGAAAACGCAGAAACGACGTCTCTGAGTGTTGATCTCGATACGGCGCGACAGTATCTGGAGGCTATGAAGTCGATCCAATCAACGCTCGGCGTTGGTGGGGAAGTTCGCATTGAGCATCTGACAGCCTTCCCATCGATCTTTCAGCGACCGCTCCGCTCAGGAGAACGACCAGATGTCTGGCCTGTCTTGCGTGACGCCATTGCACAAGCACTCGTTGCAATGAACTCTATGCGCGATATGGAAGGACGTGACTTAGCACGCGACTTGACGACACGTTGCGAGACTATCGCATCGGCTATGGAGATTGTCGAGCAGCGCAGTAAAGAGCGCATTCCGGCAGAGCGGGAACGACTGCGGGAGCGTGTGCGGCAGATTATTGATGAAAGCTCGATTGACGAATCGCGTCTGTCGCTTGAAATCGTGCTGCTGTCGGAAAAGCTCGACATCACCGAAGAGTGTGTCCGCTTGCGAAGCCACATAAAGCACTTCCAGCAGTACATGTCCACCGAACAGCAACCAGGTCGTAAGCTAAACTTCCTTGTCCAGGAAATGAATCGAGAAATCAACACGATCGGTTCAAAATGTAATGATGCTGAGATTGCGATGACCGTCGTAACCATGAAGGAAGAACTCGAGCGAATCAGGGAGCAGATTCAAAATGTCGAGTAAGAAACACCTCGTCGTGCTCAGTGCTCCAAGCGGTGCAGGGAAAACCACCGTTGCGCGGCACCTGCTCGCCACGTTCCCGCAGCTGCGCTTCAGCGTTAGCGCAACCACACGTCCAATGCGTGATGGTGAAGTCAACGGTCGTGATTACTTCTTCCTTCAGCGGGATGAGTTTCGTGATGCAATCCAGCGCGGTGATCTGATCGAATACGAGGAGATCTTCGGCAATTACTATGGAACGCTTCGCAGCTCTGTAAGCGAAGCCGTGCAGCGAGGCGACTTTGTTGTGTTTGACGTCGACGTCAAGGGGGCAGTCTCGCTCCGCGCTGCGTTTCCCGACGATACCTTGTTGATGTTTGTGGCCCCACCAAGCCTCGACGTTCTTGCTACGCGTCTTCGATCACGCCACACAGAGACGGAAGAACAAATCCATCTGCGCTTGGCGCGAGCTGAGATGGAAATGGGGCATCAAGACCAATTTGATGTCGTCCTCGTAAATGATGATCTCGAAACAACTGTCCGCCGTGCCGAAGAATTGGTGCGTGAACACGTTGAAGGCGCCCCTCAACAGCCATCGCTCTTCGAGCGGGACTAACTAACTCGTAACTTTGCGGTCTATGAAGAAGAAGAACTCAGTCGCTCGGCCGGCATCAACATCTCAATCAACGAACACAACATCCCCGCTCTTCACAAAGGATAATGTCCTGCGTGACTATCGGTGCGCCGTCGAGAGTCGGCAAGCATCGATACTTGGGCGCAAGGAAGTGCTCACCGGGAAGGCCAAGTTCGGAATCTTTGGCGACGGTAAGGAGTTGCCACAGCTTGCCATGGCGCGTGTGTTCCAGCCTGGTGATTGGCGCAGCGGGTATTACCGTGATCAGACGTTCATGTTCGCAATAGGCGAGAGTGATGTGCAGAAGTTCTTCGCGCAGCTCTATGCCCATACCGATGTCCAGGCCGAACCATCATCGGCTGGTCGCTCAATGAACGGCCACTTCGGCACGCGTTTTCTCACTGAAGACGGCGCCTGGATGACCCAAACGACAACCAAGAACGTCTCCTCAGATGTTTCTCCTACTGGTTCACAGATGCCACGACTCGTGGGTTTGGCATACGCCTCGCGTGTATATCGCGACGTCGAAGCGCTGCGTGACTATACGGAGTTCTCCCACAAGGGGAATGAGGTTGCATTCGGAACAATTGGCAACGCCTCCAGTGCGGAAGGCATGTTTTGGGAAAGCGTCGATGCCATCGGCGTGCTTCGAGCACCGGCAATCATCTCGATTTGGGATGATGGCTATGGTATCAGCGTGCCGAATGAGTTTCAACACACGAAGGGCGATGTTGGCGAACTCCTTCGTGGATTTCAGCGCCGCCCGGGAGAAACATCAGGCTACGATATCCAGGTCGTGCGAGCTTGGGATTATGCGGCATTGTGTGCTGCGTATGAACGTGCCGCTGCCACAGCACGAACAGAGCATGTGCCGCAGATCATTCACGTGATCGATGTGACACAACCACAGGGTCACTCAACATCTGGCTCGCACGAGCGGTATAAGAGTCCGGAACGTCTGCAGTGGGAATTGGATAATGACGGCATTACCCGCATGCGTGCGTGGATCCTCAACGAAAAGTTTGCCACGGAATCCGAACTCGTGGCCATTGAGGAAGAGTCGACTGCACGTGTGCTTGCGATGAAGAACGCGGCATGGACCGCATACATGGGTCCTATCGCTGCGGATGTATCTGAGGCTTGCTCACAGCTCGATGCATTTGCCAATGCAATAGCCTCTACGCACCCCGAGGTGTCGGCAACGGTTGTGTCGCTCCGTTCGGAGCTTCAGAAGATTCGCGAGCCGTTTCGCCGCGACATCATGGTGGCCATGTTCCGTGCACTTGTTGCAGCTACGTCTGTTCCAGAGCATGTTCGTGCGCCCCTTGCCTCGTGGAGAAAAGCCTACAACGCGCGGATTGAGCCATTGTATTCCTCGCACCTGCACAGCGAATCGGCGCACTCACCAATGCGCGTCCCAGTTGTCGCGCCACAGTTCGATACTGCGGCAACCACAACGAATGGGTCGGAGGTTATGCGGGCATGGTTTGAGCAGGCACTTGCGCGTGATCCTCGACTTGTGATCTTTGGTGAGGACAGTGGTAAGCTCGGCGATGTAAATCAAGGCACACTTGGTCTCCAGGCGCTCTACGGAGAGCTGCGTGTAAGCGACACAGGTATTCGTGAGTGTACGATCTTGGGGCAGGCCATAGGTATGGCTATGCGTGGACTCCGTCCGATCGCTGAGATTCAATACCTCGACTATCTGCTTTACGCATTGCAGCTGATGTCTGACGATTTGGCGACAGTGCAATGGCGGACAAGGGGCGGACAGAAAGCCCCGGTGATTATCCGTACCCGTGGCCACCGTCTTGAAGGCGTGTGGCACTCCGGTTCGCCGATGGCTGGTATCATCAATCTTGTTCGCGGAATTCACGTTTGCGTACCGCGCAACTTCGTGCAAGCGGCCGGGATGTACCAGACGTTGTATCAAGGCGACGATCCCGGGTTGATCGTTGAAGTGCTTAACGGTTATCGTTTGAAAGAGGCCATTCCAACCAACATGGGCTCGTATACCGTGCCTCTTGGTGTGCCTGATGTGTTGCGTTCCGGCAGCGACGTTACGGTTGTAACCTATGGAGCAACCGTTCGCGTGGTTATGGAGGCTGCTGAAGTTCTGGCAGGCCTTGGTGTGTCGATCGAAGTTGTCGACGTTCAGACGCTTCTTCCATTTGACATCAACGGAGTGATTGCACAGTCCCTTGCACGTACGAACCGCCTCTTCGTCGTTGACGAAGATATTCCTGGCGGAACGTCAGCCTATATGCTCCAGGAGATTCTTGAGAAGCAGCAGGGGTACCGTCTGCTCGACTCGGCACCGGTTACGATGGCGGCCAAGCCACACCGCCCAGCGTACGGCACAGATGGGAATTACTGGTCAAAGCCAGAAGCAGAGCACATCGTTCAGGCAATCTATGCGATGATGCACGAGACGAATCCGAGCCAGTACCCTACATTCTTGTAAGAGGACGTACGTAGTTCATACGATGCCGCACACCCACGGCGTCATGCGAACGGCAGTATATTTCGTCTATAAGAGTCTGAAACCCGCATTCGAGGCCGCACCATGCTGCTTTCTAAGTCATGCATCTACGGAATTCAAGCCGCGATCTTCGTGTCGGCTCGTGATAGGGATACATATGTGTCGATTAACACGATTGCCCAGGAACTCAACATCTCGTTTCATTTTCTGACCAAGGTCTTGCAGCAGCTCACGCAGGCGGGTATTATGTCGTCGTATCGCGGACCTCGAGGTGGGGTAGCGCTTAACGTGACATCAGAAAACGTTGTGCTGTACGATCTTATTGCGGCAATTGATGGAACAGAGGTCTTTACCGAATGCATGTTAGGTCTTCCGGGCTGTGGACATGCCGAGCCCTGTCCTGCGCACGAACACTGGATTGAAGTACGACAGAAGTTCACTGCAATTGCAAAGTCGGTAACCTTAAAGAGTCTGGGCGAGAAGGCCTCAGAACTCAATGTCCGACTGGCTCAGGATGTTGTTGATATGAGGTCGCCTGCATCCAGAGTATGACAAACGTCATGAAATACTGACGTGCTGACGTGGAGTTTTGTCGTATCCAACGACATTATTCCACGGTAACGTGAACCAGCAGAACACGCATACGATCGACCACCATCTGCACTGCGCACATTGCGGTGACGTATGCGCTGACGCTTCGATAACTCTCAGCGACCACGTATTCTGTTGCACTGGATGTGCCAGCGTCTACGAACTGCTCCAGGAACACAACCTCTGCGGGTACTATCAGGATGGCGTACAAACAGGAGTTTCACAGCAGCAGTCCCATCGAGACCGACAGGCCTATGCAATACTCGATGATCCTACGGTTGCCGCACGGTTCGTAGAATTTGCTGATCAACGCCGTATACGCATGCGATTCGCGCTCCCCACAATGCACTGCGCGAGCTGTGTCTGGCTGCTTGAGCGACTGCCGCACATTCAATCAGGATTGATCTCTGCCGAGGTTGATCTTCAGCGTAAGACCATTGTTGTGGATGTCGTTCCGGGTGCCTTACGTGTTCGTGATGTCGCCGAACTTCTTCGATCATTTGGATACGAGCCCCTTATCCATGTTGAGGGAAATGAACTGAGTCGTGAGCAGCAACGCAAAGAGGCAACGCGCGGACTCTATCTGCGTCTCGGAGTTGCTGGTTTTGCGATGGGCAACATCATGATGTTTAGCATCGCTCAGTATTTAGCGCATCGCAACGGCACCACGACGATCGACCCGACGCTCGTTGCCGTGTTCACATGGTTGAGCATCGGACTAAGTATCCCTGTGTATGTCTACAGTGCATCACCGTGGCTTCGTTCGGCCTGGGCAGCTCTACGGCAGGGAACAGTCAATCTTGATATTCCTGTCGCACTTGGTATCACAACGCTCTTCGTTCGAAGTATCGCCGATATAGCTACCGGCGCGAGTGAAGGTTTCCTTGACTCGTTTGCCGGACTTGTGTTCTTTCTCTTGATTGGCCGCGTGTTCCAGCAGAAAGCATTCGATGCTGTTACGTTCGATCGCACCGTGCGTTCGTTCTTTCCGCTGTCAGTGCGGCGAGACACGCCCCTCGGTGAAGAAGTCGTGGCTATTGACGCGCTACGGGTGGGCGACACCATAGCAATTCGCAATGGTGAAGTGATCCCGGCAGATGCTGTTCTCCTCAGTCCGGTTGGGTACATCGACTACGCGTTTGTCACGGGAGAGAGTGTCCCTGTTGAGTGTTCGCGTGGTGCAATGGTCTATGCAGGTGGTAAGGTGGTAGGAACAGCCCTCCAACTGACAGCGACAAGGCCAGTATCACAGGGATATCTCGCTTCTCTGTGGGAGCGTTCCTCTGCGCGGACGTCACGTGATGGATATCGCGCGTTGAGCGATCGGTTTGGACGTCTGTTTATCTGGGCAGTGATTACGATTGCAGCGGTAGGCTTCGTCCTATGGCTCCCTGATATCCCTGTAGCTCTCAGTGTGTTTACCGCCGTTGTGATTATCGCATGTCCGTGCGCACTGACGCTTGCAGCACCTATTACACTCGGCACTGCGATGGGCATTCTAGGTCGTCGAAAGATCTACGCTAAGAACATTGATGTTCTGGCGGCTTTGGATGATATCGGCGCCGTTGTGTTTGACAAGACTGGCACGCTTACGTCATCACAGCCCAACGTGGTTTTTCATGGGGACGAGCTTACACATGACGAGTATGCCGCTGTTGTGTCCGTTGCATCGCACAGTACCCATCCAATCAGTCGAGGACTAGCTTCAGGTGTGTCATGTGCAAAGGACGTTGGTGATGTCACGGAGGTTGCTGGTCGTGGGATTACAGGTATAGCTCACGGACATCGTGTGCATATAGGATCAATGCACTTCCTCGCTGAGTATGGAATCGCAGACCCAAAGGAAATGCATCGTCATGCCACAATGGTTGCAGTTGATGGGCAGATCGTTGGGGAGGTAACGCCCCGTGCTGAATTCAGGGAAGGTGTTGGTGAACTCTTGTCTGCCTTGCGTCAGCAGGGTCAGCGCTGCGAGTTGCTTACTGGTGACAGCGATCGCGATCGCGACCTCGTTTCTGCATTGTTTGAACAGGATGCAATGACATTCCGTGCAAGCCCCTCAGACAAGGTCGACCACCTCGAACAGCTGCGACGTCGAACACGCGTGCTCATGATCGGTGATGGACTCAATGACATGTCTGCAATGGCCGTTGCAGATGTCTCAATCGCTGTCACGGACAACACTTCGACGCTCGCGCCAGCAAGCGACATGATCATCCCTGCCACGCACATCCGTCACATTGCCGATCTGTTGCGTTATGCGCACTCACTGCGCAATGTGATTCACGTTGCACTCTGGTTTACCATGCTCTATAATGTGGTCGTCATTGCGATCGCACTCACAGGACGTCTAACGCCCGTCATTACCGCCATCATGATGCCGTTAAGCTCCTTGCTCGTCATCGGGATAAGCGTTGGCGGTGCTCATCTATTTGCACGGAGGGTCGCATGAGTGTTATGCCGCTACTCGTTATCTGCAGCATCCTCGTAGCAGGGGGCTTCTTACTCGCATTTCTCTTCGCCACACGACGTGGTCAGTACGATGATCTCGGCACTCCAGCTGTTCGCATGCTCTTTGACGATGTCGAGCCCAAATAAGCAATCAACTCTACTCACTTCACACTGCACGGATCGGGAGTATGGATACATCACCATTGGCAGGCATTGAACGGACGGAACGGATTGAAACCGTTTCGTACGACAATAACATTGTCCGCCTCTTTGCCATCGCCTCTGCGGCTTGGGGGCTCGTTGGCTTCTTGGTCGGCGTTCTCGTGGCCATCAAGTTCTATTGGCCCGAGTTTCTTGGAGGAATCGACTACCTCTCGTTCGGACGTTTGCGACCATTGCATACGAATGCAGTGATCTTTGCATTCGCGGGTAATGCCATATTTCTCGGAGTCTATTACTCCTTGCAGCGACTCTGTAAGACACGCATGTTCAGTGATATGCTGTCGAAGATCCACTTTTGGGGTTGGCAGTTTATCATAGTTGCTGCGGCTGTGACATTGCCACTAGGCATTACGTCAAGTAAAGAGTATGCCGAGCTCGAGTGGCCGATCGACATCGCAATCACACTCGTATGGGTGATCTTCGGATGGAACATGATCGGCACGATCCTTCGTCGGAAGGAACGCCACATGTACGTTGCCATCTGGTTCTATCTCGCAACGTTTCTAACCGTTGCGCTCCTACATGTCGTGAACTCGCTCGCATTGCCGGTGCACTTCCTCAAGAGTTACTCGATGTATGCCGGTGTACAAGATGCACTCGTGCAGTGGTGGTATGGACATAACGCGGTTGCGTTCTTCTTAACGACACCGTTCCTCGGAATCATGTACTACTTCATACCGAAGGCTGCTGATCGTCCTGTATTCTCATATCGATTGTCGATCATTCACTTCTGGGCGCTCATCTTCCTATACATCTGGGCTGGCCCTCACCATCTACTGTACACCGCATTGCCAGATTGGGCGCAGTCGCTGGGTGTTGTGTTCAGCTTCATGCTCATCGCTCCAAGCTGGGGTGGGATGGTGAACGGACTCCTCACGTTGCGCGGAGCATGGGATAAGGTGCGCACCGATCCCGTTCTCAAGTTCATGGTTGTAGGTATTACGGCGTATGGTATGTCGACGTTCGAAGGACCGATGATGTCACTCAAGAACATCAATGCACTCACGCACTATACAGACTACATCATTGGTCACGTACATCTTGGCGCACTTCTGTGGAATGGTGGTCTGTCCTTTGCGATGATGTACTACATCTTCCCACGTATCTATCGCACGAAACTGTATTCGCTGTCGCTTGCAAACTGGCATTTCTGGTTGATGACTCTCGGTGTGCTATTGTATGCCATCCCCATGTACTGGGGCGGAATCACACAGTCGCTGATGTGGAAGCAGTTCGCGGCAGATGGAACACTGCAGTATCCGAACTTCCTCGAGACTGTGACGCAGTTGATACCGATGTATGTCATGCGGTCAATTGGTGGAACGCTCTATCTGATTGGTGCATGTGTTGGTGTGTGGAATCTCTATAAAACAGCCAAGAGCGGAACGCTCCTTGCAAACGAAGAGGTGCGTGTCGTTAACCGCATGGGCGAACGTAGCCACGAGCCGAAAGAGGGATGGCATCGTCTGCTTGAGGGAACACCGGTAAAGTTTAGTGCATATGTGCTCGTGGCAGTTCTGATTGGTGGAGTCGTTGAGTACGTGCCAACTGCATTGATTGACGCGAACATCCCAACGATTGCGTCCGTAACGCCGTATTCGCCGCTCGAACTCGAAGGTCGTGACATCTATGTGCGTGAGGGCTGCTACACATGCCACTCGCAGATGATACGTCCGTTCCGCAGTGAGACGGAGCGCTACGGTGAGTACTCCAAGGCAGGCGAGTTTGTGTATGATCGGCCATTTCAATGGGGTTCAAAGCGCACTGGGCCGGACCTTCATCGTGTGGGTGTTAAGTATCCAGAGCCATCATGGCACTGGAAGCACATGATGCAGCCAACGTCGACGTCGCCGAACTCAATCATGCCAGCATACACATGGCTGTATGAGCGTGATCTCGATACACGACATACTGAGGGTAAGATCCTCACGCTTCAGAAACTCGGCACGCCATATCCCGATGGATACGCAGCAACGGCTGTCGATGATCTTCGCAAACAGGCATTCTTTATTGCTGAGAAACTGCGCTCTGCCGGGATGAAGGACGTGCAGGACAATAAGGAGATCATCGCCTTGATCGCATACCTCCACAAACTTGGCACCGACATCGACCCAGCAACGAAAGCAAAGGTCGAAGCGTGGAAGGCCGAGGTTACGCAATAACCAAGGAGACACCTATGTATAAGAACGTTCTTTCAAGCATTCCTGGAATTGAGCTCTATCCGATCATTGCGCTCGTTCTCTTCTTCGGGTTTTTTGCAGCCTTGATTATCTGGTACTTCAAGGCCGACACACATCGACTCGAACGGCTGTCGGCAGACATCCTTGATGATGGGGCAGCAACGGAACAACATCCTTCATCCACAATTCCATCGCAACGGAGCTGATCAGTATGGCACAGCATGAAAAAGATCAACTGCTTGAACACGAAGCAGATGGTATTCGTGAGTATGATAACAACCTGCCACGATGGTGGTTGTACGGCTTCTACTTCACGATCGTGATGAGTGTGATCTACATCTACTATTACCACGTCTATACTGGACCCGATTGGAACGTCCTATGGTATGGACCGCGGGGATCAGAACAGGAATATCAGGCGCAGGTGGCTGAGAATGAAGCACTACGAGCAAATGCTCCGAAGAAGGCCAGCGGTCCGATTGCTGTTCTCACCGACGCTGAATCTCTTGCGAAGGGTAAGGCAATCTTTAATGGGAACGAGAACATCTGCTATACCTGCCACCGTGAAGATATGGGTGGTCAGGTTGGACCTAACCTCACAGATGATTATTGGATCCACGGATGTTCGGTCGATGAGATCATAGCAAGCATCACGACAGGTTACCAGGACAAGGGTATGCTCCCGTATGGAAGTGGCAGTAAGCTCTCCGATGAACAACTGCTTCAGGTAGCCTCGTACATCATCGCAATGCATGGTACGCATCCTCCGGATCCAAAGCCGATCGAAGAAGGACGCGACGTTCATTGCGAACATGGCGAGTCTTCAGAGTAGTCGTATGTCAATCATTGACCTTGATCTCGTAGAGGATCACGAACGGCATCGTGCCGAACTTGCGAGCATCCAACCGGATGGACGACGTCGGTGGATTTATGCTCGCATGCCTCGTGGATGGTATACGACGTTGCGACGGATTGTTTCGATCGTACTGATCGCATTTCTGGTGCTCGCCCCCTTTGTAACCGTAGGCGGCCATCAGTTTATCCTGTTGAATATCATTACACGTGAGTTTGTTCTCTTTGGAATGCCGTTCTGGCCGAATGACTTTTACTTGATTGCTCTTCTCTTCCTTACCGGTGTCATTACGATTGTGCTGTTCACAGCGACACTCGGAAGGATTTGGTGTGGTTGGTTGTGTCCGCAGACTGTCTTCATGGAGATGGTCTTTCGGAATATCGAGTGGATGATTGAGGGTGGACCGAAAGAGCAAGCGCTTCGACGCAACGGGCCGTGGACGTGGGATCGATGGTGGCGCGCAGGTGTCAAGGTGCTTCTCTTTGCTGCGATTAGCTTTGGCATCGCCAATGTCTTCCTCTCGTATGTTATCTCTCGTGATCGACTGGTCATGTACATCGTCGATGGTCCGGCAGCGCATCTCGAACTCTTTGGTGGGCTTCTGTTCTTCACCTTTGTGTTCTTTATGGTGTTTTATCGATTCCGTGAACAGGCGTGTCTCATAGCCTGTCCGTACGGACGGTATATGTCGGCCCTCGTTGATGAGAATACCGTTGCAGTTACGTACGACAATAAGCGCGGTGAGAGCCGTACAAAGTGGTCGAAGGCAGATAGCGATGCGCGAAAGCACGCCGACGAGCATGGTTTTTCGCGGCCTCGCGGAGCGGGCGACTGTGTTGACTGTCACCAGTGTGTCACCGTATGCCCAACTGGTATTGACATCCGCAACGGTATACAGCTCGAGTGTGTGAATTGCACAGCCTGTATTGATGCTTGCGACGAGGTCATGGACAAGGTCGGTCTTGACAGGGGGTTGATTCGGTACAGCAGTCTCAATGCAATCGAGCAGGGCACGTCGCGCATTTTCACACGTCGTATCAAGGCATATCTCGTTGTTTGGGTTGTCTTCGTTGCAGTCGTTGGTGTGTTGTTCGCAATGCGCAGTGATCTTGATGTTGTCCTTCTTCGTCAACCGAAGTCTACCTGGACAACGATGGCACAGGGCACGGCGAACTTCTATGCACTCAACATCATCAACAAGACATCGCAGGATCTCCCGTATGAGATCGCTGTTGTATCACCATCCGGTTATTCGATTACTCCCTTGAACCTTCCAACAATGGTCAAGGCTGAGCAGAAGATGGAAGGTCGATTAGTCATCATTCGTTCATCGCAGGCGCAGCGAACAGGGGACGAGACGATTCGTCTCGAAGTGCGATCACGGGGCGCTGTGTTGCGGACAGTTGAAACAACGTTTATAGGTCCCCAGGAGTAACAACTATGTCACGATTTCATTGGGGTTGGAGAATTAGTCTGGTGTACGGAGCATTTGCGCTCTCCACACTCGGATTTGTTGCGTTTGCCATGACGCAGCGCGTTGATCTTGTGCGCGAGGATTACTATCAGGAATCCTTGCGAACGACGACAGCAAAGCTTGAGCGTCAGCGTGCCCAGGATGCGGGAGCCGACATTCAGGTTGAGGGACGCATGCTACGAGTTGTCGCAGATGATCCCCATGCTAGGCCGACTACAGCCACGTTGCACCTCTATCGTCCGGATAATCCATCGCAGGATATACACGAGACGATACATGCTCGAGAAGACAACGCTCTCGGATACTCGCTGGCTGATGTAGCGCCTGGACATTGGCGAGCGATTGTACGCTGGCGTGCAAGGGGCGAGAGTTTTGAAGTTGAACAAACAATGATGCTACGATGATGAGTCTCGCTCTTGGTGGACTCATGCTCGGCATAGCGGGCAGCATGCATTGTGTCGGCATGTGTGGTCCACTCGTCATGGCACTTCCGGCAGCAGACGAATCTGTCGGTAAACGACTTGTCAATAGGGCTACCTATACCATCGCGCGTATAACAGTGTATGCTGTCATGGGTGCTATTGTGGGACTCGGTGCCAGTGTGTTTGATCTCTCTGGCTATGGTCGTGTTCTCTCGGTCGTGGCTGGTGTAAGCATGATTGCTATCGCTTTGGCACAGCTGCTGTGGCACAAAAGTCTACTGCCGACCAGATGGTTGCAGCGGCATACAGCACCACTCCGTGCGGCTGCAATTCGTCAGGCACAACGCCATCCTAAACGCGCAATGGTGTTCCTTGGAGTTGTCAACGGACTTCTCCCGTGCGGACTTGTAACGTCTGCGTTGATAGGAAGTGCGTTGGGTGGCGGCGTCGCACAAGGTGTTGTCTTTATGGCTGGGTTTGGGGTCGGGACCTCTCCCGTATTGCTCGCCATCGCCTTCGGTGCATCGGCACTACGTCAACGATTTGGAGCGCGCCTGGGAATTATCATCCCTCTGCTAGCGTTCACCATGGGTGTGCTGATAGTTCTGCGAGGAATGGAGCTTGGAATACCATACCTCTCGCCCCCTTCAATCGTAGCTCACCAACACACGTCATGTTGCAACGGTCAATAAGAATTCAGACCGCAAGGTCTTATATTTGGCACACTTGAACACTTCTCACACCATTGTTTCGGTACAACACTCATGATGAAGAACATTGTAGGACTAGTTCTTGCACTCGCATTTACCACAGTTGGTGCAACTGATGTTTTAGCGCAGGACAAGGCTGCTTCGATGGCGCGCGGACAAAAAGTTTACAACGAGTATTGCAAGACATGCCACCAGGCGACAGGACAGGGACTTGGAACCGTCTATCCACCACTTGCGAAGAGTGACTATCTCGCCAAGACACCAATGCCACAAATCATCAAGGAAGTGGTCAACGGTAAGAGTGGCAAGCTCAAAGTCAACGGCAAGGAGTATAACGGTGTAATGGCTCCGCTTCCGAAGAAGTATACTGACGAGGACATCGCTGGCGTGCTGACGTATGTGTATAATTCATGGGGCAATAAGGGACCGGTTGTTACCGTTGCTGACGTGAAGAAGCACAAGAAGAAGTAAGTACCCGTCGAAAACATTTGCCGCCCCATCGAACGAGCTTCGGTGGGGCGGTTGTATTTTTGTGCTCCACTACACGCTACGGACATGAAGTCAACACAACGTTCTTCCGGCAAGCCAGCTTCGAAATCGACATCGCTCCTGACAGCTGATCAGCGCAAGGAGCTGTTGTCGTACATGCTCATGGCGCGCGAATTCGATACCGCGATGCTTCGGCTATATCGCCAGGGCAAAGCCTTTGGCGGTGTATATTCTCAGCTCGGTAACGAGGCCGTAAGTGTCGGGAGTGCCTATGCGCTGGATCGCGATCGCGATGTGTTGTTCCCTATGCACCGAAACATCGGTTCGCACTTTGTGTTCGGACAGGATCTTGATCAGTTGATGGTCAATCACCTTGCCCGTGAGGGGAGCCAGATGCGGGGTACCGATGGCACCGGACACTATGCTGATCCTGCGCGTCGTATCTATGGAAATGTTTCACATCTCGGTGCGATGATTCCCGTTGCAGCTGGATTCAGCCTTGCTGATCAGTTGCGGGGTATCACAACCGTCTCTCTGACCTTTATCGGTGACGGGGGAGCGCAGGTAGGCGAAGTACACGAAGCGCTCAACTTCGCATCTGTGCACAAGATTCCGCTGATCCTCATCATCGAGAATAATCAGTACGCCTACTCAACGCCGAATTCACTCGAGTTCGCCTGTGAGCGACTCAGTGATCGAGCTCTGGGGTACGGCATGTACGGCACCACGATTGATGGTACAGACGTTGAGCTCGTGTATGCTACATGCCTCGAGGCCGTAGAGCGCGCTCGGCGCGGCGAGGGGCCGTCGCTCATTGAAACTCGCACCATGCGCATGCGCGGCCATGCTGAGCATGATGACTTCTCGTATGTGCCGAAGGACCTCTTAGAAGAGTGGGCAACGAAAGATCCTGTGGAGACCTACATAACGCGCATCGTTCGCGATGGTGTCATGACAGCAGACGAGGTCAAAGCGCTTCGGGAAACAACCCTCGCAACGATGATTGCCTCTATCGATCGAGCACTCGAGCGAGCATGGCCAGCTCCGGAAGAGGGATTCAAGAACGTCTTCATGTCGATCTGATCGTTAGGAAAGCACACAACACATGCAAATGACCTACCTCGAAGCAATTGCTGATGCAATGCGACATGAAATGCGTCGTGATGATAACGTGTTCATGATTGGTGAAGACATCGGAACCTACGGTGGCGCGTTCAAAGTGACCAAGGGCTTCCTCGATGAATTCGGTGCAAAGCGCATCATTGATGCACCAATTAGTGAGGCTGCGATTATCGGCTCGGCCATCGGCGCATCGCTTAATGGTATGCGACCGATTGTCGAGATGCAATTCATGGACTTCATCACCAATGGGTTCAACCAAGTTGTGACGGTCGCCGGCACGACGGCCTATCGATGGGGTCTGCCAGTCCCTATGGTCGTACGCGGTCCGTCTGGTGGTGGCGTCGGCGGAAATCCGTTCCATAGCCGTAATTCCGAAGCATGGTTTGCTCATGCAACCGGACTCAAAGTCGTCTGTCCAGCATTCCCAGATGATGCAAAGGGGCTGATGATTGCCTCGATTCGCGACAACGATCCTGTGATGTTCTTTGAGCATAAAGGCCTGTATCGTAAGATCAAGGGTGAGGTTCCTGAAGGCGAGCACATCGTGCCGCTTGGTCAGGCGCGGGTTGTGCGGAAGGGTACGCATTGTAGCGTCATTGCCTACGGTTCAGCGGTGCATATGGCCCTGGCAGCTGCTGAAGCGCTCGCCAGCGAGGGGATCGACATTGAAGTTGTCGACATCCGGACGCTCGTTCCATTTGATCAAGAGACCGTCTTTGAGTCCGTCCGCAAAACAGGACGTGCTCTTGTTGCACACGAAGCTGTGCTTACAGCCGGGTTCGGTGGCGAGATTGCTGCTCGAATTGCAGATATCGCCTTCCAATACCTGGATGCTCCAGTTCGTCGTGTTGCCGCCTTTGACAGTCCAACGCCGTTCGCGCCAACGCTCGAACAGGCGGTGTTGCCCAACGCCGAGAAGATTCAAGCGGCCGTCCGCGAACTCTGTAACTTCTAAGTGTTGAAAAGTTCGATACGGCAGCCGAGTTGTCTGGCGTATTTTTGTTGATACTCACCAAGGATCATCCGCATGAACGTACTGTTCCGCGTATCGTACTCTATACCTGATGGCAAGCGTCCAGAGTATCTGGCTGCGATTGCTGCGGTGCGCGCATTCTATGCTGCATCGGAAACAGTGTTTTCGCTCTATGAAACAAAGGGCAAGCACAATCACTTCGAAGAAGTCTACGTGTACCCGTCTGTCGAGGCATACGAAGCCTCCGACGACCCTGAGACAACTGCTGCCATCGCTTCGGCGATCGAGAAGATCTACGCTCTGGCTGCGAATGTCACGTATGCAGTAGCCACAGAGGTTGTCTAACCTCAGGTCCAATTGATCATTTCGTCGGGTCGCCATGAATGTAGCCTTCGATGCGAGTGCCGTATTGGGTCGCAGTGGTATCGAACGGTACTC
The DNA here is from genome assembly GCA_903939735.1 of uncultured Ignavibacteria bacterium. Lineage (GTDB taxonomy): Bacteria > Bacteroidota > Ignavibacteria > Kapaibacteriales > Kapaibacteriaceae > UBA10438. The sequence goes on along the minus strand of CAJAIA010000030.1, from coordinate 90,938 downwards.
ACGCGAGCTTATTCGCTCCCTCGTGGCGCTTGATGAACATGTTGAAGCTACGCTCATTTCGGCGAAAGGTTCACGGCGTGATCTCACGTCGTATTTCGGAACGCACAATGTGAATGTGCGTGATGTGCTTTCGCACGAACGGCTTTTGGGAGCTCCCCTTCGCAGGGTCATGCGTATGGTGCAGCGCCGTCAATGGGACGCCGCAGCATCCGATGTTGATCTTGTCCATATACTTGGTCCGCAGAAGGTTGTTCCGACCAAGCGACCACTCGTCGTGACGATTCATGATCTCTTCCCGATGTATGGGTCGATGGGAATTGAAGGAACGTTGAAGTCGAAGTTTCCGCGGAGAATTGCTCGACAGCTTCGCGCGACATCGGCCGTGATGTGCCCATCCGCCTATGTTGCATCAACGATTCGCCAGTACTTCCCGTGGTATTCGGGCCCAATTGCAGTAACGCCTCTAGCGGCCAGCGAGGTCTTTTTGCCGACTCCTCTGGAGGCTGATGTGCGTGAGCGCCACGGACTTCAGCGTCCGTACGTGCTGTTTATCGGTCGCATTGATGGGCGTAAGAATGTTGATCGTATGCTGGCAGCATGGCAGTCGCTCCCGAACGCACTCCGGTCAAACGTAGATTTTGTCCTCATCATGGCTGGTGGTGATAAGGCGGTCTCGCACTTCCGTGCGCAACGCTCAGCGGTGTTCCAGGATCCATCTCTGCGGGTGCTCACGGATGTTTCGACACCGGACATGGTACAGATCCTCTCATCTGCGCATGCACTTGTCTTCGCTACGCTTGGTGAGGGATTCGGACTGCCTGTAATCGAAGCGATGAAGTGTGGATGTCCTGTGATTACATCGGGTACTACGTCATTGCCCGAAGTTGGCGGAGATGCAGCACTCTACGTTGATCCGTTATCCGTCGACGAGATCGCAGTAGCGATGAAGCGATGCCTAGAGGACGATGACCTTCGATCGTCTATGCGCCAACGAGGCCTGGAGCAGTCAGCAATGTTTAGCTGGGATAGCACGGCACGTGCAACGTACGACGTGTATCGTACGGTCGTGGGGTAGCATGGCAGAGTCGTTCATCAAGCGTCTCGAACTTGCTGTGCGCCGCAGGTATAACACGTGGGTGACGCGTGGCGGAGACCCTCTCGTGGTTGAAGCTCCTGCAGCACAGAGCATTGTTAAGCCCGATGCACGGATCCTTTTGCTCCGTCAAGATCGTATCGGTGATGTGCTCGTAAGCACGCCCATTATTGCTGCAATTCGCGCATGCTATCCTCATGCGACGATTGGGATGGTGCTCTCAACAAATAACACAGCTGTGGCGTATGCCGTTGAACCATACGTCGATCGTATTCATGTCCTCCGTAAGTCAGTCGTTGATCTGGTTCGGCTACGCCGTGAGCTCCGACGCAGCGCGTATGATGTAGTCATTGATTTGATGGACAATCCATCATCAACGTCTGCCTTGTTGATGCAAGGGTCACGTGCACCGATTGCTATCGGAGTTGACAAAGAGAATCGTCGAGTGTACACCCACGTTGTTCCACTAGCCGACAGAACAGCGGTGCACATCGTTGAGCGAATAGCGCGCGTTACATGGCCTCTCGGATTCGACATTCCACGCGAGGAATTGCGTCCGAAGCTTCCAGGAGTTACACCGCACACCTCCGTCGATCCGCATGCTGGGCCTAACCAGTCCTACATTCTCGGCATCAACATATCGGGCTCCGACCTTGATCGTATGTACCCGGAATCGCTTCTTGCAGAAGTGCTTCGAAAGGTTTGTTCATCATTCGAGGGGGCTCGCACGGCGGGCCGACTGGAACTTGTGGTGATGTCTGCACCACATCATCGAGAAATCGCTGAACGTATCGGACAACAACTTGACGTTCGGGTTCTACCGCCAAGGCCGTCATTCAGCGACTTTGCAGAGGCGATCGGCCATTGCGATATGTTCCTGACGCCGGATACCTCAGCGGTCCATGTGGCAGCTGCCTATAACATTCCGTCGGTTGTCCTGTTTGCGCAGGATGATCGCCTGCTGCTTCCGTGGTTTCCTTACGCAACGCGAAACTGGGCGTGTATTGCGCACAACGCACCACTGGCCGCAATTCCCACCAGCGACGTTGTTCGACATCTTACACAGATGATCCACGAAATCACGGGCTTGAAGCCTGGTGCTTCGTAAATTCTCCCTGCTCAACCACCATCAACACGATTTCACGTAGACAACGTCCATGCACTTTCAACAACGCACAATTCACTGCGGACTGCTCCGACCGGAGCATGTTGGTACTTCTGTTACGCTTAATGGTTGGGTGAACGCCCGGCGGGATTACGGCGGCATCATCTTCATCGATCTTCGTGATCGTGAGGGAATTGCACAAGTCGTTGTTGATTCATCATTCACCCCTGATCTAGGTGCGGCGATTCACGACGTACGTGGAGAGTATGTTCTCTGGGTCAAGGGAACCATACGCATGCGTGAGAACCCCAACCCACGAATCCCCACCGGATTGGTTGAGGTGCTTGTTGACGAAATCGGTGTTATCAACGCTGCTGAGGTGCCTCCGTTCGAGATTGTTGATGATCTTGGAACGAATGAAGAACTGCGACTGACACACCGCTATCTCGATCTTCGCCGTCCGGTGATGCAACAGAATTTCATCGTGCGTAACCGCCTCTATCAGCTCACACACAAGTTCTTTGAGCAAGAGGGTTTCATTGAAGTAGAGACGCCGGTTCTCACCAAATCGACGCCTGAAGGCGCGCGCGACTTCCTTGTGCCGAGTCGGATTAACAAGGGCAAGTTCTATGCGCTGCCGCAATCGCCACAGCTGTTCAAGCAACTTCTTATGGTGTCCGGGTTTGATAAGTACATGCAGATCGTCAAGTGCTTCCGTGACGAGGACCTGCGTGCTGACCGACAACCTGAGTTCACGCAGATCGACGTCGAGATGTCATTCGTAACGCAGGAAGATATCCTTGCGCTTACTGAGCGATTTATCGCGTTCGTGTGGAAGGATATCCTTGATGTCGACGTGGCTGCGCCATTCCTCCGCATGCCGTTTCATGAAGCTCTTGAAACGTATGGCTCCGATAAACCAGACATTCGCTATGATCTTCGCTTGACGAACGTGACAGCGACAGCCATTGCTACATCGTTTGGCGTGTTTACAGATACGATAGCCGCTGGTGGCGTTGTGATGGCACTCAATGCGAAGAGCTGTGGTTCCTTCTCTCGGAAACAGCTTGACGAACTCACAGAGCATGCAAAGAAGTATGGCGCTAAGGGTCTACCGTGGCTCAAAGTTCAAGGCGCGGAGATAACTGGCTCGTTTGCCAAGGCGATCTCTCCCGAGGAAGCACAGGCATTAGCATCGGCAATGGCTGCAGTTGATGGCGATTTGATGCTGTTTGTTCCTGGCGAATGGGAGCGCGCCTGCATTATCGCTGGTTCGCTGCGCACGGAGGTTGCACGTCGGACGGGAATACTTGAAGCTTGTGCGGGGAAGTTCTCGTTCCATTGGATTACAGAGTTTCCTCTGCTAGAACATAGCGAGGAAGAACAGCGCTGGATTGCTCGTCACCATCCGTTTACATCCCCGTTGTTGGACGATGTGGAGCTACTGGGAACCGATCCAACACATGCTCGTGCGATTGCACACGATCTCGTGATTAACGGATACGAAGCGGCCGGCGGATCTATTCGTATTCACCGAAGTGATGTACAGCAGCAGATGTTTGATCTCCTGGGCTTCACGCGAGAGGATGCGATGGAGAAGTTCGGATTCCTCCTCAACGCGCTCACGTATGGCGCGCCACCGCACGGAGGTATTGCGTTCGGATTCGATCGCCTGGCGATGCTTCTTTGCGGAACCGATAATATCCGCGACGTGATTGCGTTCCCGAAGACGACATCTGGACTGTCATTGATGGATGCTTGTCCATCGTCGGTCGATGAACATCAATTGCGTGATCTTGGAATTGGATTAGCCCAACGATAAGCTATGCTACGACGGTCCTTTCTTATTCTGCTGGCAACACCGGTACTCGCTCAGAATCTTCGCAAGAGTCGTGCGAAGAATACCGATCCGTTGGCGACCACTTCATATATCTTCTCGCAGACAATGCGGCGCGTATCGTCTGAGAAGTGGAACAGGCAGCCCCTTGGCGACCTCATGGGGAACATCGGCATGCTGCTGATTGGTACTCCGTATGTCGGGGGAACTCTCGAGGGGGCGGGTCCAGAAGTCTGCCGCGTGGACCTCACAGGTCTCGACTGTGTGACGCTGTTCGAGAATGTTCTGGCAATGGCGCGATGCAGTAAGTTAGGCACACCAACATGGGATGCATTTGTCGCGCAAGTGACGATGACACGATATCGTGACGGCAAGCTTGATGGTTATACCTCGCGCCTGCACTATACGTCCGAGTGGATCGAAAACAACATTGCGAAAGGTGTCGTCCGAGATGTAACGCAGGAACTCGGCGGTGAGATCTTCCCCGTGCGAGTCTCGTTTATGTCGGAGCATCCGCAGTACTATCCGCCGCTGAAAACCGACTCGTCACTTGTTGGAACGATGGCAGCGATTGAGCGGCGACTCGCTACAACAACACGATACATCATTCCGCGTGACAAGATCGTCGATGTTGAGTCGCAGTTACAAACGGGTGATATTGTTGCCATAGCAACGTCAAAGGCCGGGCTTGACTACGCGCATACTGGTTTGATTGTGCGTGATGGTGAACGAGCTCGACTTCTGCATGCCTCGTTAACGAAGAAGAAGGTGATTCTCGACGGACCGCTCTCAGACTATATCGCATCGGTAAAGACACATCTCGGAGTGTCGATCTTGAGGCCAATCACGCCTGCGGTATCAGGCCGCTAAGCCGTTCTTGCGTTAGGTTAGCCTGTAGCGCAGAAGCCACTTCTGACGGCGTGATGGTATGACCCGCGACATCAGTTAGGGTTGCACTCGTTCTACGCATTGTGGCAACTGTTCGTTCACGCACCTCGTTGTCTGCTGCGAGCAATTCACCCAACATCAGATGCTCGGGTCCGCACACGATAGATCCATGCTGGAGCACTATTCCGTCGACAACCCGTTGCGCCGAACCAACGACTTTTCGTCCATGCCAGAGCAATTCACTTGGCGCGTGTGCAGAGAAGCAAACTTGTCCGAGTGGACCCGACGATGCGTAGTGGTCGCGGAGCGACGGAGCAGCCGTACTTAGCGCAAGCTCAGGTGCAAGCGACACCAATGAGCTGTGAAGCATGGCATGAAACTCTTTGTACACATCCAGGGGCTTACATCCCGATGGAATACGGAGAGCAAGTGCGTAGGTGAGTTCGTTTGCGTGAAGTACCGCACGTCCTCCAGTAGGTCGATGTACGACATCGTAGCCCCGTTCAACACACATGTCGAGATCGATCGCCGACGCGCTCTGATGTGTCCCGAGCGACACACACCATGGAGTCCATTGATAGGTGCGAAAGGCAATATCCACCGATCCTTCTCGGACCTGCTCGACAAGGAGCAGGTCGCGCCGCATATTCGCCGAGCCCGTTAGAGCACCATCATGCGACACGTCAACGTTCATTGCGGTCGAATACGGAGGAATCGCAGTTTGCCGACTCGGAGAACGCGCTCGGTTGTACAATCGACGGAATGCTCAAGATCAAGAACCTTCACACCATCGAGCTGCACAGAGCCTTGTTTAATCAAGGTACGAGCTTCGGTCTTCGACTTAGCAAGCTGCTTGTGAACGAGAAGGTCAACGAGAGATTCCGAGGCCGATTGCGCAACGTATTCAGGCATCTCATCGGGAACATCCTTGTTGACAAACACGCGTTCGAACTCTGCAAATGCATCGTCGGCAGCCTGCTGTCCATGGTATCGGGCCACGACACGCTTGGCAATATCAACCTTTGCATTCCGCGGATGGATCGACCCATTGCGTAGTCCGTCGCTGAATGCCTTGACGTCGTCCTGTGATGCGAAACACGCATACTGGTAGTAGCGCGGCATCAAGATGTCGGGGATCGACATTGACTTGCCGAACATATCACGTGGTGAATCTGTGAGGCCGATATAATTGCCGAGTGACTTTGACATCTTCTCGACACCATCGGTACCCTCAAGAATTGGCATGGTGAGGATACACTGTGGTTCGAGGCCATAGGAGCGCATTATCTCGCGTCCTACCAAGAGGTTGAACTTCTGGTCTGTACCACCAAGCTCAATGTCGCTGCGGATCGCCACGGAGTCATAGGCTTGCGAGAGGGGATAGAGAAACTCGTGAACGCTAATTGGTTCTCCACCACGGTAGCGCTTCGTGAAGTCGTCACGCTCGAGCAATTGCGCTACGGTATACTTTGCCGAAAGCGCAATCACATCTTTGAAGCTCATGGAATCGAGCCACGTCGAGTTGTACACAACCTCCGTACGCATCATGTCTAGAATCTTCGCTGCCTGGTCCACATAGGTGCGACCGTTCTCACGTGTTTCCTCGAGAGTTAACGCGGGACGTGTCTTGGACTTCCCAGTGGGATCACCAATCATGGCAGTGAAGTCGCCAATGATGAGCACGACATTATGTCCGAGATCCTGAAACTGGCGTAGCTTGTTGAGGACTACTGCGTGGCCTATGTGGATGTCTGGTCGGCTCGGATCTAATCCTAGCTTTACACGCAACGGCGTCTTCGTTGCGAGCGAGCGCTCGAGCTTCTTAACGAGTTCGTCATGCGGGAGCAGGTCTACCACATGCTCTTCAATCACGCGAAGTTGTTCGGTAACAGTCATCATGAAGTACGCTTCTCCTTAATCGTCCGTTCGACGCTGCATCTCGCGACGTTGTTCTCGTTCCTTCGTTGCAGCGCGTTTGTCGTAGAGCTTCTTTCCGCGCACGAGGGCGAGTTCAACCTTCACGTACGGTCCCGAAAAGTACAAGGAAAGAGGAATAACTGTAAGCCCCTTTTCCTCGATAGCCTCTCGCATCCTGAGAAGCTCGTGATGCTTAAGCAGGAGTTTTCTCTTCCGAAGGGGGTCGTGATTCTCTCGATTGCCGAAATCATACGGACTGATATGCAGTCCGACCAGCCAGCATTCGTCTGCGCTGCGATCCGGGAAGCTCGCGTAGGCGTCGGCCATATTCACCTTGCCTGCGCGAAGAGACTTCACCTCGGTGCCCGTCAGAGCGATACCTGCCTCAAACCGCTGTAACACCTCGAACTCGTGCAAGGCCTTGCGGTTGGTGATGATGGTCCGTATCGTTCGCTCTTCACTCATCAGGGGGCGGAAAAAAAAGCCCCGCGCATGCGGCGCAGGGCTTCTGTGTGTGCGGAGAGGGAGGGATTCGAACCCTCGATAGCGGCAATAACCACTATGACGGTTTAGCAAACCGTTGCCTTCAGCCACTCGGCCACCTCTCCAACGGGAGTACAAAGATACGACGCTCGGCGAAATCTCGACTACGCTGCCGAGGTTTCGTAAATTTCGGCGTGAAATCTGCCTCCGAGACGCCGCTCATGCGGCAATACCGCCAAATCAAAGAGAAGCACGCCGACACGGTGTTGCTATTTCGCCTTGGCGACTTCTACGAGACCTTCGGTGACGATGCCGTGGTCACGGCGAAAGCCTGTGGAATTACCCTCACCAAACGCAACAATGGTTCAGCTGGCGAGATCCCCCTTGCAGGATTTCCGCATCATCAGCTTGATGCATACTTGCCACGCTTGGTGCGCGCCGGGCATCGCGTTGCTGTCTGTGAACAGCTTGAGGATCCGAAACAAGCAAAGGGCATCGTAAAGCGTGATGTCGTTGAGGTGGTCACACCAGGTGTTGTGCTCTACGATAAGCTGCTGGAGCATACACGGAACACCTATATCGTTGCCATCAGTGCGCCACCATCCTCGCCGGATGTCGTTGGTATTGCTGTTGCCGATGTTTCGACAGGGCTTTTGCGGGCAGGGGACATCCAGCGTCAACACGTTGCTTCACTTCTCGAGTCACTTCAGCCCGCTGAAGTTCTGGTCAACAAGGCAGAACGGGACGTATGGGAACCGCTTCTCGCAAGGCTACCGTTTGCTCCATCTCGAACGCGCATCGAGCCATGGATCTTCGAAGGTGACTTTGCGCAGACAACACTGCTACGTCAGTTCAAGACGACATCGTTGAAGGGATTTGGGATCGATCACCTGCGTTGCGGAACGCGTGCAGCAGGTGCCATTATACATTACGTCTCGGAAGCGCAACGCGGCGCGTTGCAGCAGTTCACGACGGTTGGCATGCTATCGACCGACACAACAATGGTGCTTGATGCATCGACGCGTCGTAATCTTGAGATTCACGCATCGATGTCAGGCGGTGATCCAGCCGGTGCATTGGTTTCGATGATTGATTACACCGTAACCCCAATGGGTGCGCGCCTTTTGCGTTGGTGGCTGCAGTCGCCAATCACACAGCTGCAGCCAATCCAGGAGCGCCACAGCATCGTGCGTGGCTTCGTGCGCGAGACCCTGGTTCGTAACGATGTGCGTTCCCATTTAAGCAAAGTCGGCGACATCGAACGGATGTTAACGAAGGTGATGACGCATCGTGCGACGTCGCGTGATCTTGTTGCACTGCGATCAAGCCTACAGCAGATACCATCAATTCGACAGGCCCTCGAACAGGCACGTCATTCCGAGCTCACGGCACTTGTCGGCGGACTCGATGAACATGCAGAATTGGTGGCCGTGCTTGAACGTGCGTTGGAAGATGAACCACCGTTGCAGATTGGTACCGGCAAGATCTTCCGGACAGGGTATCGTACAGACCTTGACGAGGCAACATATGCATTGAACCATGGCAAGGAGTGGATCGCAGACTACCAGGAACGTGAACGACGCGCCACGGGCATCGCCACGTTGAAGGTGTCTACAACAAATGTATTCGGCTACTTTATCGAAGTACCAAACACGCAGAAGGCGAAGGTTCCCGAACACTATCATCGGAAGCAAACGCTTGCCAATGCAGAACGGTACATTACTGAGGAGTTGAAGACATTCGAAGAGCGCCTGATTCACGCTGAGTCCGTTGTTCATGCTCTTGAATCTCAACTTCTCGATCAGGTACGTCATACAATTGCAGACCAAGGTCATCACATCCAACAGTCGGCACAGCGTCTGGCATCGATCGATGCGCTTGTAGGATTCGCGCATCTGGCAGATGCCCACAGTTACATAGAGCCAGAGATGCACGAAGGAACAGAGCTTGAGATCCACGGTGCACGCCATCCAGTGATCGAGCGGCTGCTGCCTGCGGGAGTGCCATACACGTCCAATGATGTACGCATGGATACGGTATCGTCACAGATACATATCCTAACCGGACCCAATATGTCGGGAAAATCGAGTTATCTGCGTCAGGTGGGCCTGATTGTGTTTCTGGCGCATATCGGCAGCTTTGTTCCTGCCACGCAGGCTCGCATCCCGCGTACAGATCGCATCTTCACACGCGTTGGAGCGCAAGACAATATCATGGCCGGCGAGAGTACGTTCCTCGTTGAAATGCAAGAGTCGGCAAACATCTTGAATAACGCCACAACACGCAGCCTTATCCTACTTGATGAGGTTGGTCGCGGCACAGCGACCTTTGACGGCATCTCCATCGCCTGGGCGATTGCGGAGTATCTCCATGATACGATTGGGGCGAAGACCATCTTCGCGACACATTATCATGAACTCACGGAGCTTGCAAAGCAATGCGAGCGAGTAGCGAATCTTCAAGTTGAAGTCCGAGAGATTGACGACACCATAGTGTTCACACACCGTGTTCTTCCAGGGCACTCGGATCACTCGTTCGGAATACACGTTGCCAAGATGGCGGGGCTTCCTGCGAGTGTCTTGCAACGAGCTGCAGATCTTCTTACCACGCTTGAAGGCGGATCTGTTCATGCAGCGCCGCATGCAGCCGAAGAACGCCGTGAATCTCAGCCCCAGTTTTCGCTGTTTGAAGTACAAGATGACGCACTGCGGAGCCGGATCAAACGTCTTGACATCGATTCTATGACGCCTCTTCAGGCGTTACATATGCTCGCAGAGCTTAAAGGACAATGTGATGGATGAACAGCAGCATCAGAAGATCAAGAAGCTCTGGGCAGAACGAGATCGTGTTACCCGTGCCATGACCAATGACGGCTTTTTTCGAGCCTCAGTAATCCACAACACGCGAAGTGTGCGTGCGGCACACGTGCAGCACCAGTTATCGCCAATCAGCTCGTTAGTCATGGCACGTGCTCTCACGGGCGCTTCGCTCATGGCATCGTTCCTCAAGGGAGAAGAGCGCGTTGTTATCACGGCAAATGGTGATGGCGTGGTGAGCTCGCTGTACGCAGAGGCTATGTCGATTGGCGAAGTGCGTGGCTATGTCGTCAACAACCCCGCGCCAAATGTTGATCGATTGGGACCACTTGGCGAAGGACTTCTCAAGGTGCAGCGAGTGCTGTATGGAAAGTACGAACCTGTAATGGGCGTTGTCCAGCTCCGTCGAGGAGACGTGACGTCGGATCTAAGCCACTATCTCACGCAATCGGAGCAGATCCCCTCGGTGTTTGTCATTGATGTCGCGTATGACGAGCAAGAGACGATTCGCGAGAGTGCGGGTTTGCTCATTCAGGCTATGCCTGGTGCGCGCCCAGAGCATCTCTTTGCTGTGTATGATACCATCGACTATCTCGATCCACTTACGTCATTCATTGATCGTGGGTTCTCTACGGAAGATATTCTCCGTCACGTCCTGCCTGGTGAGATCACCGTTGTGTCGAGCACTCCTGTTGATTACTTCTGTCGTTGTTCGCAGGAGAAGTTTAAGTCGCTCCTTCTCACGCTTGGACTTGATGAAGTTCGTTCAATGCGCAAGGACGGACACAATGAATTGGTATGTCAGTACTGTTCGTCGAAGTACAACCTCAGCGACGATGACTTTGCCGACCTCGAAGAACGCTTGAAGGCTACGAGAAACTAGACGTGATTGGACGACATCAACGCCGTGATGGCAGCGACGTGGACGATATCGTCTGCAGAGCAGCCGCGCGACAAATCACAGTATGGCTTAGCAAGGCCCTGTAGAATAGGTCCTAGCGCAGTCGCTCCGGCAAGGCGTTCCGTAATCTTGTAGGCAATGTTTCCCGCATCGAGGCTTGGAAACACGAAGATGTTTGCACGCCCTACGAGTGGCGATCCAGGTGCCTTTCGTGCTGCGACATCGGGTACAATTGCGGCATCTACCTGCAACTCGCCATCTGCACAGATGTCAGGATGCTTGCTGATGAACAGACTCGTTGCGAGTTGGACCTTCGCGACGCTCTCATGCGAGGCACTACCCTTTGTCGAAAAGCTCAAGAAGGCAATGCGAGGCTCATCATCAACTACCATTCGATAGCTGCGGGAAGCAGCAGAGGCAATGTCGACGAGTTGCTCAGCGGTAGGTTCAGGTACAACACCGCAATCAGTGTATATCATCGCATGATCAGGCCATGCCATAAGGAAATAGCTTGAAAGCGTTGTGCATTGTTCGTCAAGACCAACAGTCCACAATGCAGCACGGATCACATCCGATGTTGTTGATCGAGATCCAGCGACTGCGCCATCGACGACACCAGCGCTGACAAGATATCCGCATGCGTAGAGGGGATCCTGTGCATGCGCCAAGGCCTGTTCAGCTGTCAGCCCCTTATGCCCGCGGCGCTGCTGAAGGAGTTCCGACGTTCCGTATTCGACGTCTCGAGGATCAATGATTTCAATCGTTCCAACAGATGCATGATGTTGTGTGAGGAGTGCGGTGAGTTCATTGCGATTTCCTACCAGTACTGGAACGCAAACACCTTCGGTCTGCATTCGCACCGCTGCTTGCAGGACCCGCGGATCGGTTGCGTCGGCAAGCGCAATACGTCGCTGGCGTGATCGTGCTCGGTTTAGGAGTGATGCGAGAATCATTGTGCCACACCAGACAGCGCGCGAACAGAATCTGGACGCGTGATGGAGAGCTTGAGAGTCTCGGCAAACTCGTCAAAGATGTCGATAACAGACCCCTCAGGTACATAGCGTACCATCATGAGCTCAGCACGAGCTGGGTTGGCAAAAATCCCATCGTATGATTCAAACTGAACAACCGATGACTTTGATCGAGTACGTGTACTCACGCGTACCAGACCGTTTTGCACCGGGACAAAGGCCTCTTCGTTTGCCGTCACGACGAGTCCGCGCGGACGTTGCGTGGCAGCGTTGGTTGCGCGGCCTGAGATATCAATCGTTGCGATGACAGAACCAGATTCCGGCTTGAGAAATTGCATCGTCGGATTTGTTGCAGCCAGGCTGTTCAGCTTTCCATTACCCATACACACGATCACGAAACTCTCATTTGCAGGATCGGCGCTAACGTACAAGGGGCTTGCAGCTGTTGGTATCGTCTTCGTGATTTCATTCGTGCGTGTGTCGATGAGGACTGCTACATCCTTGCTGGGAATCACCGCGCATACCTGATTGCCCATGCAGGCAACAGATGTGGCAATACCCGGTAGCTCGATCGTGCGTGGAGCAAAACCAGTGAGAAGATCCATCACAAGCATGACGTTGTAACGCTTCATCACGACGTATGCCGATGTAGCATTGGCGAATGCAATGTCATTCGGATACTCGTACAACGTTGTGTTTAACGTATCGACAACATTGCGTCCTGTTGCGTCAAAAACGAGGATGTATGTCTGCCAATCATTGAGCGCATACAACCTGTCGCGGAAGACCGTCAGTTTCGAGAATGAGTTTGGGAAGTCACCCCAGATAAACTCGGATGAAGTGCTGCCAGAAGGCATCGACACAAATGCGAGGCCTCGTGGAGTAGTCGAAGCAATCGTCCAACGGTCGTCAAAGGAGTTGATGACCGTATCGGTTGGAGAACACCCGTGGCCGAGCATGAGAATCACAAGTGCAACAATGGTGATGACGGCGTGCATCTGTCTGTCTCCGAAAAGGGAAGTGACGAATCAACTGCGGCCGAGACGCTGGATAACATCTGTGATGATCGACGTCATAACTGGTTCTGCAATTGCAGCAGCTTCGAGGACGTCAGATAACTGAACCGGCTTGAGTGCATCCGGGAAGCATTCATCAGTAATGATGCTGAACCCGAGAACATCCATCCCCATATGGCGGGCAACGATCGCTTCCGGCACAGTGCTCATACCAACTACGTCTGCACCAATCGTGCGTAGGAACCGATACTCAGCGCGTGTCTCAAGATTTGGTCCTTGAACAGCCACGTACACCCCGCGGTGTAGGCGCACCCCTTGTTCAAGAGCAACGCGTTCAGCCAGCGCAATCAAATCTTGCGAGTAAGGCTCACTCATATCTGGAAATCGCGGACCGTACCGTTCGTCATTGCGACCGATGAGAGGGTTATCCCCAAGAAGATTGATGTGATCATCGATAAGCATAATGTCGCTGCGTCGATACAGCGGATTCATGCCCCCGCAGGCATTCGAGATAATGAGCGTTGACACGCCAAGATGACGCATAACACGAATAGGGAAGGTGATATCCTGAAGCGAATACCCTTCGTAGGCGTGAAAACGGCCCTGCATTGCCACGACTTCTACGTTATGTATACTTCCGAATACAAGACGTCCAACGTGAGACTCAACAGTGCTCACGCAGAAATGCGGTATGCGGTCGTACTCGATCGATACAGGCGAGGAGATTTGCTCGACCAGACCACCTAGGCCTGTTCCGAGAACAATCCCCACCTTTGGCGTGGAACCGGTGTGTTGCCTAATTGCGGCAAGGGCTTGTTCGGCTTGTTGAAACGTGTCCATAGGTGGAAAAATACATGGTTTTTCATTGTATCTGCGAATGAGAAAAGTTCGTAACATTCCCGTTACGATCTGGATAGAATGTTGTGGAATGGCTCGAATAATCCATTCCGTATCATGAAACCTTTCGGGTCGTATTGGGGTTGTTTCGAAGCGAAGGTTACTGGGTACCTGTCACGCGTAGGTTGAGAACGGCATAAACAGTCTAAACTTTCACAACACTCGTAAGGAACGTGACACGATGAAACGTTCATTGATTACACGTTTTGTTCTGGTACTCCTGACCTGCCTCGGCTTGGTCTCGACAACTCAGACGTCCCAAGCTCAAATTCTCGTTGAGCTCGGCGGCGGTGCTGGAGCCACGTATACGTGGGGACAGTATATCTACCCAAATCCTCTGATGGATTATTGGTGGAGCATCCGAAGCCGCTATTTCATCAAGGCTTCGGAAATGCAGTTCCATGGTGTTACACCTGGACAGATCACGTCGCTCGCATTCAAAGTTCGCAACGCGACGCCGTTTACGGCTCGCGCGGTGAATATCCACATGCAGCAGACTACAGCAGCTGCGCTGACGAACCCTCAAACAACCACGGGTATGACACTCGTGCACTCGCAAACGGGGTGGCAGATCCCACTCATCGTGGGCACGCCGACGTGGGTGACATTCAATTTCCAAACGCCGTTCATGTGGGATGGTACAAGCAATCTTCTGATTGACTTCTGTACATATCGCACTGCGTATGCATACGTCTTCCCTGAGTATGAATACACAACGCCTCAACCTATCTATGCGACAAGTTCGTTCCGTTACGGCGACGGCGCAAACTATTGCGCTTCTGACCAGACCGGTACGGGATATGCCATCCGTCCAACAATGCGATTTGGTATTCTCTCAGGAATCGAAACTTCGTTCCCTGAAGACATCGATCCACGCCGCATTCTTCGTCAAGGATCGATCTATGATGGATCAGATCCAGCATTTCCAAAGCCTTCACTGTCGTTCCGTCAAACGAACGGTCAGAACATAACACTCACGTATCGCCTCGTTGGTCCACTTCCAAGCACCAACGTCGTCTACGAGGCTCGCCGCTTTGGAAACCCGAGCATTGCACACACCGCAGCTAACACGTCACTTTTCAGATATGAAATGACGGAAGCGGTTGGTCCATTGGCTGGTGTGAATGGTGCACTCGACTGTCGGTTTGCTGCTGGCGGTGCATATCGCCTCGAAGCAACATATTCGATTCCAGGGTATACGCAATCGTGGCAGCGCGAGTTCAACATTGCCTTCCCGAACGACCTGGCAGTTCGCACTATTCGCTCGCCACTTGCCATTCCACGCAAGTACCCGCGGGGTGTTACTGTTCCGATCTCTGGCATCATTCAGAACGTCGGACTTAACAACGTGACAAGCGCCCGCTGTGTCGCCACCGTAAATCAGCTTCCGTCGGGAGTTGAGGTGTATCGTGATACGGTCGAGTATACTGGCGACCTCGCTACGGGTGCTCAGGCCAACATCGACTTTGACAACTTTGTCTCGCAAGATGTGTCCCAATTCTCGGTCACCATTTGCGCTGAGTTGCTCAATGCAGCTGATCAGCAGGCTGCAAATGACTGTCAGCCTACATCGGGACAACACATTTTCCAAACGCTGTACAATGAAGAAGTCGGTGCGCAAGCGATCGAAGTACCTTCTTCAAATGCCACGTACTACTCCAAGCGTCCGTTTACACCACGTGGTCGCATCGTTAACGGCGGTATGCAGGATCTCTCGAACATTCCCGTTCGACTTCAGATCTATCAGTTGCCGCAGCGTACCATGGTATACAACCAGGTGGTTGTTGTCCCTGACGTCGGCGCTGAAGTGCCACTTAACATCTCGTCATTTGACTTCCCAGCATTCACACCACAAGCTGCCGGACAGTTCGAAGCATGTCTGACGACGGAGTATCCTGGTGATCCGGTTCCGGGTAATAACCAGGTGTGTCAGCAGTTCAGCGTCCAGCCTGCCCTTGAGGGTGTGTACACGATCGGTACGCTGAAGCAGGGTGATCCGCGCAATTACACGTCATTCCAGCTCGCTGTCAATGATCTCTTCCTGAAGGGCGTATCGGGTCCTGTAGAATTCCAACTCACAGATGCTTCGTACGCTGTAGGCTCCACGGCGCTTGCTTCACCTGCGCTTGACCTCACGTCACGCATCATCGGTATGGATCAAACAAATACGGTGACATTCAAGCCGTCGCTGGAACAGTCGGTAGCCAAGGGTTCAATCACTGTGACGCTCAATACGGGTAGCGGTGTTGGTATCCTCTTCGGTCAGACTATCCTGTCATCGAATCCGAATGCCATTCAGTTCCAGTTCCAGCGTGACCCACAATGGGCAAACTCTGCTGGTAACTTCATCTTTGATGGTGGTTCGCAGAAGTCCATCGTCTTCGAGTTGAATGCACCGACGCCGTTCCGTGCGCCGTTTTACCTTGGTGATGGATCGCGCGACATCAAGCTCCGCAACCTCATCATCCGTAATTCAACAGCTGCGGCACCATCATACCTGAGCAGCCTGCCGAGCATCAACTTTGTGAATAATACATTCACATATCAAAACGACGTACGCTCGACAACGCTTACATATTCGGCTGGTATCGTGAGCCGTCAAAAGCTCCCACTCGGTCGCAACGGGAACAACTCTGAGCGCCTTGACACAATTCCTGGTCAGAACAACGAGTACGCTAACAACGAAATCTCTGGTTTCGGTTACGGTATCGTATCGATGGGTGTTGGTGTTGCTGTTAAGGGCAACGAGTTTCGTGGTTACTATTCGACAGGCACGAAAATCACAGGTAACCTGATCACGAACTGCCGCACGGCCGGTGTGTTCGTTGGTTATGAAACCGGAGCAGTTATTCGTGCAAACCGCATCCACAGCATCGGAACAATTGCTACGGGCGGTACAGGTGTCGATGCGGCTGGTATCGTTGCTGGTGGTTTCAACCGCTACAACAACATCGGTCTCACAATTGATCGCAACGAGATTTCAGGCGTAGTTGCTGATGTCTTTGCTCGCGGTGTTTCGATCGAGCAGGTGCGCAACTCGTTCCCATCGGTTACTGCAGGTGGAAACACGTATTTCCCGAATGCACCGGAAGCATCATCGATCACGAACAACATGATCTGGGGACTTCGTCGCCAGACAACGACGACAAATGTTGCTGGTATCCATCTCTTCACGCAGCGCAGCACGACACTTACAGGTCTGAATCAGCTCCTCACAGCGTCGCTCAACAACAACCAGTACTTCACGCGCAACGATGTTGTGTATAACAACACGATTGTCATGCCGAATGACAACATCGTCGGTAGCGGTCTAATTGCTGGTGTTGGTATTCAGCACGCAAGTGGTGCTACTGTCAAGAACAACGTGTTCATCATGCAAGGTCCGGCTGACGCAGCGTCGACATCTCATTCTGCGATCTTCTATCAAGGTCTGCAGATGACAGATGGAAACGATCCAATGGCCTTGGTGTCGGATCGTAATGCGTTTGAGCTTGGCAACAGCTCTGCAATTCGCTTTGTTGAAATCAACAACAACAGTGACATCATCAGCGTAGGCAGTGCAGACGAATTCCGATTCCTTTCGCAGTGGAAGGCATGGACGCGCCGTGATATCAATTCGGTTGAAGGATCGTTCTTCGCCGATATGTTCCTCGATGGCATCGCTCCGAATCAACGTCTTCGTGTCAAGACAACACCTGCTCCAATCGGTTCGCTGTTGAATAACCGTGGCGAACGTCTTGCAGCAGTTACATCCGATATCGATGGCAATCGTCGCGGCGAGGCTGGACAGCCATTTGACATCGGAGCTGATGAATTTGATGGTCGTCAGTATGTAAAGGATCTCGAGGCAGTAAGCGTGGTCAAGCCAAGCGTTTATCGTTCGGCTACTGGTGTGACATCTGATGCTGAGTACATCATGACACGTTCACCAATCAGCGTAACTGGCTTGGTTCGCAACTCTGGTGGCTTGCCACAGACGAACACACCGATTCGCATGCGTATCTACATGGAGACAGCTGCATCGAACAATGCCGCACTCGTAAATCCGCAGTTCTCTACGTCGCCAGTTGCTGATCGTGTGATTAACACGACAATCAACAGTGGTGCCGAAGTCAATGTTGTGTACGATCTCACATGGGAGCCACAGTCGTATCGACAGCTTTCAGGTCTCGGATTTGCCGTGCCTGCAAACCTCGATGCAATGCGTGACCACGTGACACCACGTTACAAGATTGAGATCTCGGTGTCTTCTGATGAGTTTACGCCTAACAACATCACATCGAAGGTTGTTCGGTTCTATATGGCTCGTTCACCGAAGCGTATGCTTACGTCTGTCCGTGGCGCGTCGGTAAATCTCCTCAACGGTACACCGACGGCAAATCAGATCGCAGCACGTCTGAATGCTGACAGCTTGTCATCAAATCTTGACAAGGTTGGCTACTCAAACGATGCGATCAACGATAACATCTCGTATGATGTCATCGATCGTGACAACTTCGAAGAACGTGCTATCGATTATACACTGTATCGCACGTTGTTCTGGTCGTCAGACAACAACCCGCTGTCGCGTTTCGAACGTCGTGACCTCCGCGCATATGTTGCTTCGGGAACACCTTCGGCAAAGCGCAATCTTGCAATGGCTGGTCAGAACTACCCACGCCAGCATGTTGGTCTTGACGTGATTAACGATCAGTCGTTTGTCCAGTCAGTTCTCCGTGTCCGCAACGATGCACCAGGTAATCCAATTCCGACATCGGGTACATATCATGGACGTCGCGTCCGTGGTGACGCTCTTGCTCGCGGATTGGTCGAAACAGTATCACGTACCGGCTTTACTGGCGACGCCGATCCACTCCCGGCACTTGTTGAGCTCTACAGTGATCCAACAGTAGCTGGTGTTGCTCAACGCGCGTATAACTACGTGCTGGGCGATCGTCAGACAACGGACTCGATCATGGGCTCTGCAACAGCATCTCTTCTGACGAACGTGATCTACCTTGGCGTCGATTGGCGTCACTGGCAACATGCAGGTGTGCGCACGGGTACTGAGCGCGTCCTGCGTGGCATCTTCGACTTCTTCGAGTCTAATGGTGGCGGTGTTGTGTCGGTTGAGCTTGCATCATTTGATGCAAAGGCTCGTGGCAACAACGTCGACGTGATGTGGAACACAATCTCTGAAAAGAATAGTGATCACTTCTCTGTCGAACGTGCAGATGTGATGGCAGGCAACGCAGCCAACGCGACATTCGTTGCGGTGGGTAGTGTCCAAGCCGCAGGCCAGTCTGTTGCAGTTCGCGACTACTCGTTCCGCGATCTTGGTCTCGCACCTGGTCGCTACACGTATCGACTCGTATCGGTCGACAAGGATGGTTCTTCAACGCTCAGCCATGAGGTTGATGTGGAGGTAGCAACGGACGGTCGTGTAACGACACTCGCCGTAGCTCCACAGCCAGCGCGCTCGTCAGCACAATTGACAATCACTGCGCCAGAAGGCGGATCAGCGGTTGTTGAGATCATTGACGCTGCCGGTGCTCGTGTTCGCGTGATGAACGATGTGGTCGTTACGAAGGGAACTCAGTCGCTCGATCTTCCGATCGAAACGCTGGCCTCAGGAACGTACACTGTGCTTGTCACCGTTGCAGGGTCAACGCAATCGACACAGTTCGTTGTAGCACGTTAATCGAACTATCGACGAAACGCAATGTGCCCGATGCTCGCAAGAGCATCGGGCACTTCTTATTTGTGGCAATAACGAGCGGTCTTGGCGCTAGTACGATTACCCGTTTTGCGTGCTCGCAACATCCATGCATGCAACAGAGCAGCATTGTTGGAACTGTGTCTCACACTCGGTGCAGACCAAGTGCTGGCGGTTACACAGAAGATTCGCGCAATTGAGGTACGTTTCGGTGGGGGATGCGCAATGCAAGCAGGTGCCCACGATGCGCTTGTCAGGTGTATGATTGATGTCCACGGCTATGCGCTCATCAAAGACATAGCATTTGCCATCCCAGAGCGCCCCCTGTGTGTCAGGGTCCTTCCCGTAGCTGACGATTCCACCATCGAGTTGAAAGACGTTCGTGAAGCCCTCATGGATCATGAAGGATGTTAGTTTCTCACACCGGATGCCTCCGGTACAGTAGGTGAGAATCGGCGCGTCCTTTTTATCGCCGAGGTTCTGACGAATCCAGTCGGGGAACTCTCGAAAGCTCTCTACGTCTGGTCGTATTGCACCACGAAAATGTCCGATGTCGAACTCGTAATCAGTCCGACCATCAATGATGATCGCGTCTCCGCGTTCCATCCGCTCTTTCCACTCTGTGGGTGTCAAGCGCGCACCGGTTGCGTCGATCGGATTAGACGGAAGATCGGCGCGGAAGGTGACAAGTTCCTGTTTGACACGAACGAACATCTTCTTGAAGGTGTGCTCAACAACCTCGTCGATCTTGAAGACCATCGATGCGAAGCGGGAATCTGCGTGCATTGCCGCACGGTATGCGTCGCATGCAGCTACTGACCCCGACACCGTGCCATTAAGTCCTTCCGTGGCTACGAGAATCCGGCCACGGAGTCCAAGCGATTCACATAGCAAGCGATGTTCGGCAGCAAACACCTCAGGGTCCGCAATTGGGACGAATTGGTAGTAGAGCAAAACGTTATACAATGGTGCAGTCCCTGTAGCGTCCAACAAAACGTTACGAATCTACGAGTCAAGTTTCGAACAGTGGCAGTTGCCGTTGTAACTTTGTGATGCAGCAAATGAAGAGATGAGACCAAACGCACCATTCGCGACGGTTCAGCTCCTGGCGCTTGCGTTGTGGCTTTTGCCACAATTCGCAGTTGGGCAGCAGGGGGCTAATCCGTACGTTTCGATAGTCGGCCGAGAATCACGTACACACGCGATCATCTCGTCGGGCTCGGTGCGTCGTGCGGTGGCGGATGTTGCTCTCCTTATGGAGACAGCGAGACAGTCGTCCGTAGCCGACAACACGCAGTTCGACCATGCCGCTGTACTCGCGCGATCGGGATACCGTTCGTCAGCGATTCGCTCGTTCGATCCGCTCGTAACCGAGCGCAGCACATCTCCATTCGCCCCATTTGCACGCGTTGAACAGGGATTGTTGGCTCTTGAGGCATCGGCATACGCTGAGGCCGTTGCCCTGCTCATCGACGGCAGTAGCCGTGCGCTGCTGGCTGCACAATCACGGAGTGATTCATCATATCGCTCGCTGGCCCACGTAGCTACCTTCTGGGAAGGCGCAGCACGTGCAGCCCTCGGACAGCACCAAGAGAGTATCACAGCATTCACGCAGTGTGTTGCTATCGATAGTTCGGGCCCCTACGCGGGGTGGGCGTACTATGCGCTCGGACAGGTGCTGGAGCGCAATGGTGATGTTCCTGCTGCAATCTCGGCATTTCAACGTGCAAGCCGTGTTCGCCCCCTAGACCCCGTTGCCTTGGGCGCACGAACCCGCCAAGCTGTCGGTCATGTGTCATTGCGCCAGCCGCAGCGAGCGCTGGATGTTCTGACTGACATTGATAGCTTGTTCTTGCAGGTATCGGCGACCGACACAACTGGAGTTGCGGGTTCTCAGACCGTTGAAGAAGTAGCGCTGGTGCGAGCTGAAGCCCTCACACTCATGGGTTCATATCAGTCTGCGTTTGCGCAATGTGAGTCATTCCTCACGCGCTTCCCGCGGTCGTCCTACCGCTGGCATGTTGAACTCCATGCTGGATATACATCGATGAATCTCGGTGAGTACCGTCGTGCGGGAACGTACTATGCTCGTATCCTCGATTCGGTTGTTGACGATGCATCACCAATTCGACAGCAGGCATTGTTCTACAGAGCGCTTGTTCTCGCGCGCGAGGGAACATCCTCAGAAGCTCGCGCAGCATTTCAATCGCTCAGTGTGCAGTCGGGATATCCGTTCCAAGCACACGCGCTCGTCGAGCTTGGTCAGATAGCATATCAGCAAGGGGCGTTCGACGACGCACGAACTGTCCTGGAGAAGGCTGAACGAGTATCTCCTGATGCGGTAGTGACACTTCGAGCGCAAGTGCTTCTAGGTGCAACATTCATTGAACAGCAGCAATGGTCAAAGGCAGCATCGGTCTATGAACGTGCCCAGAAGATAGCTGAAGAAGCAACCGAGCAAATGATCCCGGAGCGATTGGCTCTTCTTGCTGAGATTCGACTCAAGCGAGGAATTAGCCTCGTGCAATCGACACAGATTCGTCCGGCAATAACGGCATTGACAGAGTATCTGGGTAATCATCCTAATGATGGTCGACGCGACGAAGGTACATTCTGGCTCGCAGAGGCAATGTATCGCGCAGATCTGCTCAAGAATGCTCAGGAACTATACGAAGAAGTTGCCCGCAGATTTACAGGAAGCCCGCGTCGCGAAGAGGCATTGTATGGTCTTGCATGGACCTATTTCCGGCGTCGTGACTTTGAACGTTCAACGGCGACATTTGGTGAGCTCCTCCGCACGTATCCATCTTCGAAGTATGCCACAGAGGCGCTAGCCCGCCGAGGCGATGGTCTCTTTATCTCGCGACAATTCGCCGCAGCGGCTCAACAATACAGCCTCGCTGCAGAGAGTGCCCCTGGGACGGATGATGGTCAGTACGCTGCGTATCAAGCAGGTCAGGCATCCTATCGGGCAGGCGATCACGTTGGAGCTGTCAAGGACTTGCGTGCATTTATCCAGCGCTATCCCAAGAGTCGACTTGCCGATGATGCGCTCTTCCTTATCGGTTGGATTGCTTTTGAAGATCGCAACGATCTTCTTGCGCTTGAGGAGTTTCAGCGACTCCTCACAGCCTATCCAGACGGTGATATGTCTGTTCGGGCGTTGTATACCAGTGGGGTAGCGCAGTTTAATCTTCGACAGCTCGACGTGGCACTTGCGACATTCCGAGGCGTTGTGTCACGGTATCCGTCGCATGCTCTTGCAACGGAGGCGGCAAAGAAGATGCAGACGATTCTTCTCGGACAGGGCAGAACGCAGGAAGCGCTTGATGTTGCTGACTCACTCATGCTTGCGAATCCACAGTCCATCGCAGCCGAAGACTTTGCCTTTAAGAAGGCGGAGATATTCTATTCCGGACAGAACTTCTCGAATGCTGCGACAGAGCTTGAGTCCTTCATGAAGAAGTATCCTTCGTCGGAACGAAACGACGAAGCCCTGTATCTCTTGGGTCAGACATACCTGTCGATCAACGACGAAGTCCAGGCGCTTGCAGCGTTTCGTCGAATTGAAACGTCCTATCCGCGGAGCCCCTTCCGTGTGCAGGCCTACCTCGAGCTTGCAGATCATTATCGAAATCATGCAAACAGCGTAGCTGCAGATTCGATGTATGCGATCGTGTGGAGAGATATGCCAAGCGATTCCGACGCAGTTTCCCAGGCTGGTTATTCACGAGCCATCATCGCGTATGAGCGTGGTGATACGGTGCGCTCGCTGGAACTGTTTCGTGAGACTGCCGACCGCTATGCTGGCAGAGAGTATGCCGAACAAGCGCGATATCAAGTCGCCACCTTGTATCGCCGCGGTATCGACATTGATAGCGCAACGTACCACCTTGGTATCCTTGCCACGCGTGAAGATCGTCCGCACCTTGTCGCTAATGCGCTGTACGATCTTGGCCTGATCTATAAGAGTCTCCGTCGGTATGATGCAGCAGTAAATGTCCTTGAGCGACTTCGCAATGATTTCGCTGGATACGAGGATGCCTACTCGAAGGGACTGCTCGAGCTCGGTGAATGCTATGAGAAAGTCAAGCGTATCGACGATGCGATCCAGGTCTATGGTGTTGTGAGGGATCTTCGTCCCGATGATTTCGGCAAGACAGCCGTGAGCCGCATTCAACGGTTACGGAAGGTGCGTCGATGAAGATAGCCTTGTACCTTCTTGCTTTCCTTGTGCCTGTGGCGCTCGTCGCACAACAGCCGCAGCCAGCGCCTCCAAATGCTCCCGTTGAGCTGCCTGAAGTGTTGGTGACAGGGAAAGAACTGATCGACGTCGGTGCTGGATCAAAGCAAGCACCTGCTCGGCCAGCAATGCTGTCTTCAACGCGACTTGACACATTGAATCCATCGGAGAAGCTTCCAGTTCCACGCATACCTGCACGTACGCTTCCAGCACTCCGCCGTCCGTTCGCGATGTTCCCTGGATATGTTGATGCTTCGATGGGCACGCTTCTAACGCCGTCGGTTGCAGCAGGATATACGTTCGAATCTGCTGGGTATCGTATTGACCTCGATGCGGATGTCGAAGCAAGCCAAGGCTGGGTTGAACACGCGGGCTATCTCACGTCGGGGCTCAAGGTCAGGAGCACCTACCTGGCTCCTGATCAGTTCATCGTCTTTGGTGGAAGTACAACGCATGTGAATGCCGATGCGTCGTATGGAACCTACAAACTCTTCGCACGGAATGATGCCGCTGAGCGTCAACGGTTCCGCGCAGGTGCTCGCTTGGACGTCGATGGTGCGTTCGAAGATCTATCGTACACCGCTGCTGTTGGGTACGATGCGGTGTCGCTCGCCACGACGGGGTTCGAGACTGCAACTGGGAATGCGTTGCTGGGCTTAATGGAGATCGATCAACGGGGAACTGGTCTGCTTCTGGGTTTAGATGCAAACCTTCAGCTTCGTCAGTATACAGGTAACGCGTATCCCTTTGCACAGTTCAGAGCTCGTGCAGCACTTACTGAAGGCAATTTCCGCATCCGTGCAATGGTCGGACCACAGCTCGCATCGTCGACCAAGGCTGACGAACGTTTCGGACTTGGCGTTGAGGTTCTCACCGATGTGCGGATATCGAACGATATGTCTGTTTCTGCGTCCGTAACGAGCGGACTTCGTGTACTGAGTTATAGCGAGCTGCTCACGCAGAACCCGTATGTCGACCATGACCTTGTAATTGATGCCCCCTACGATGTTGTTGCACTCGGTGGGACTGTTGTTGTTCATCCATCGATTCGCACGGTTGTGAGTGGTGGTCTTCGATTACGGCTGACTGAACGTGAGCCAGTGTGGTATTCTTCCGGACCAGGACTATTCGCAGTGAGGTATCTGGCTGTGCGTCGGATTGACGCACATGCTGATGCGCGATTTGTTCTGTCGTCAACAGATGAACTTCGGATAGATGCTCAGTTCACGCAGGCATCGGTTGTTGATAGTGCTGCACAGCCATATGTGCCAGCACTCACGGCTTCTCTGAATCATCAACGCCAATGGTCATCGGCTATTACCTCAGACCTTGGCATCGTGTACATCGGACAGCGCTTTGCGGATATGAACGAGCGCACGGCACTGAGTGGGTATGTCGATCTCCGTGCACGCGTATCGTATGCGATTACACCGAAGCTTGATGTCGCTCTTCGTGCAGAGAATATTCTGTCGAGCACAATTGTTCTGTGGGATGGATACCGCGAACGCGGCTTCTTCGCATCAGCTGGACTCACCTGGAGGTTCTAACTATGAGCACAACAGACTCGACGTGGGGAGATACCGGATTTGGAGTAGGGGATGATGGTTTCATGCCGAACCCACCAAAGCCCGATCCAGAGAGCTCGCATGAAGCTCAGATCGATACACCAGCAACAGATGCTCCCGTGCTTGAGACTGATTCGAGTATACATCGTGATCTCGAGGGGTCTGCTGATCGCGTTCGCATCGAACCCGTCTCGGCACTGCCACCAATTGCACCGTTACCTCCAACACCACGCACACGACGTCCTCTCCTGTGGATAGGGATTGCAGCGCTGCTCGCACTTCTTGTTGCAGTCATTGGCGTTGAGTGGTACATCTCCTCGCATCCATCGGTTGAAGAGCAGGCATTCCGCGCGCCAGAAGAGCCGCTGCCGGAAGCTCAACGCGTCGATGCTGCAATGCAGCCTACGCAAGAGGACGTTGCTGCGGTTGATACAGCGACTGCAGCCGCTGTCGAAGCTACCACGAGTAGTACCAGTACCATTGGCGCAACCGTTGATACGCGTCCGGCAACCAAGGATAGATCAGAGAAGTCGACGTCGACAGTCGCGCCAGCCAAGCCTGCAGCGTTCGAATCAACATCACCCGTTGCGAAGGAACCCACAACACGCACGTCAACAGCATCGGCTAAGGGGCCTGCATGGGTTGTGCAGGTGTTTGCGAGCCCGTCACGTGATGATGCTGAAGAGTGGTTGCAACAGTTGCGCGAACAACGTGTACCTGATGGATACATCGTTGAGCAAAAAGTGAAGGGGCAGCCGTGGTATCGTGTACGATTCGGTCAGTACGCTACGCGTGATGAGGCTGAACAAGCCGCCATGAATCGTGGTTTTCGTCAGCCTTGGATTGCGCGTGTTCGATGAGTCGAGTCAACGATAGTACCAACAGCACCATACACTTTGTGTGGAATCCCAATGCGATTCGTGGGTACATCGTTGCTATCGTCGTGCTTGTCATCATTCTTGCGCTCTCGATGTGCAGTGGGTATGAACCTCCATTGACGTATGTCGAGCAGAAGAAGGATTCGCTTGTCATGCTGCGCATTGGCGATGGAGATGGAACTGGTCAGCGCAGCGGAAACATGGCCGAGCGGGGAGCAGCCTCAAGGGGAAAGCAGGCGAGTATGGAACTCGAGGATGCGCAGAAGTTGGCGCGATCTTCAAATCGACAAGTAAAGTTCCGCGTCGTCAGCCCCTCTGCGTACATTCCAGTTGTTGAAACTCCAGCTGAACAGGGTGCAGATGCGGTGCGCGACGAGGATGCTTCCGATAAGAGCGTCGGTGTGTCCGATGGGTCTTCGTCGAATACGGGGCTTTCATGGGTAGGGTCTGGTACCGGGAAGGGACTTGGCTATGGGGATGTCGATTGGGGTGGCGGTGGAAATCGCCAGCTGATATCGAAGGTTGCCCCAAGTTTCCCTCAGGGAACCATGAACACGACGGTTGTGGTTCGGTTTCAGGTGAAGCCAAACGGATCAGTGGGAATGATCTCATTTGATCGCGACAGTGGCATCCCTGCGGTAAATTCAGCGGTAGAACGTGCGCTCAAGCTCTGGCGGTTCAAGGAGCTGCCCCCGGGTGACGCACGTATCATGGAAGGGGTCATTACAATCACGTTCCGGAACGTCTAATGTTCGATGCGTTGCCGTTCATAGCAGGGCTCCCGCCATTGGTTCAGTGGGGCGTTGTAGCTCTCGTGGTGCTTCTTGCGCTCTCCTTGATAAAGCGTCTTGTTAAGCTGGGTATTTTGGTCGCGATCCTTCTCGTGCTCATCTTTGTGGTCCGGGCGCTGATGGCCCAGACCCTCTAGGGTACCGTCCGGTCTTTTCTCATCTCAGAATCACCCAATGTCGTACAGAATCGCTGTCATCGGAACTGGATATGTTGGTCTCGTTACGGGAACGTGCCTTGCCGATGTGGGCAATGACGTTCTGTGTATCGACGTTGATCCGGAAAAGGTTGCCCTCCTCCAACGCGGTGAGGTTCCGATCTATGAACCAGGGCTCGATCACGTACTTGAGCGGAACGTTCGTGAGAAGCGCATTCGCTTTTCTCTGGATCTTGCCGAAGCCGTTGCAACGTGTGAACTCCTGATGTTCTGTCTGCCGACGCCCCCTGGTAAGGATGGGCAGGCCGACCTTGAAATGGTGATGACAACTGCCGTGCGTGTCGCTCAGCTTCTGAATGAGCTCGACATCACAGAGCCCCGTATTGTGATCAATAAGAGTACCGTTCCTGTGGGAACGGCTGCGCGTGTTGCGTCAATTTTTGCTGAGTATGCTCCCACGCGTCGCGTCGATGTCGTGAGCAATCCTGAGTTCTTGCGCGAAGGATTTGCTGTTGATGACTTCATGAAGCCTGATCGCGTCGTTGTTGGTACCTCGAGCCAGTATGCTGCAGAAGTGCTACGCGATGTATACGAGCCGTTTGTGCAGACGGGCGCTCCAATTCTTGTGTTCGACGAAAAGAGTGCTGAAGTCACGAAGTATGCAGCCAATGCCTTTCTCGCCGTGAAGATCTCGTTCATGAACGATCTGTCGGAATACTGCGAGCATGTGGGTGCAGACATTGAAAAGATTCGTCTCGGTATCGGTACTGACGGACGCATTGGAAAGCGGTTCTTGTTCTCTGGTATCGGTTATGGTGGTTCTTGCTTCCCGAAGGACGTCAAGGCCATCATCCATGCGGCAAACGAAGTGGGCTCACCCCTTGAAATTGTTGAAGCAACCAAGCACGTCAACGACCGTCAAGTGCGCCGGTTTATCGACCGGATACTCCGTCGTTTCGACGGTATGATGCGTGGGCGTGTTGTTGCATTGTGGGGCTTGTCATTCAAGCCGAACACTGATGACGTCCGCGAAGCTCCGGCACTCGTGATTGTTAATGCGTTGCTTGAGGCTGGAGCAACGGTGCAGGTGTACGACCCTGAGGCAATTGAAACGGCACGTCGAATCCTCGGCAATCGCGTCACATACTGTGAGACGAGCTACGATGCTCTCGCAGGTGCAGACGCATTGGTTATTGCCACTGAGTGGAACGAGTTCCGTAAGCCTGATATGCTGCGCATGAAGTCTCTTCTGATTCGACCGTTGATCTTCGATGGACGGAACATGTACGAACCTGAAGACATGGCAGCTGACGGATTTGAGTACCACTCTGTTGGACGGGCGTCCGTCCCACCGCAAGAACTCTAACGCGATGAGCGTTGACGCGCACTGCGTCCTGTAAGCGCCCGGAAGGCGCGGAATTGTCTGCGGGCTAGCCACCAACGCTTAGCCTTTAAGAAGAGAATCCTCAGTAAGGTAGCGAGCGAGAGCTTCTGCTTGAAGCTTGCGATGTCGAGCATGTTGCGAAGCTGCATGCGTTCAAGCTCGTTGATCGAGAGGTCTTCACTTGTTCCTGCAGGTTTGTTCAGGATCGAGTCAAGCATTTCCTCAAGTTCTTTCGCTGACTGCTGGAAACGTGACGCATCGATCTTGTTGTAGCGCATCAGCAGCATGAGGTGGTCATACAGAATTGCTGCGCGCTTGATGTCTTCTACCTGGCGTTCATCGCGTAGTGCCTGTAGGAGAGAGTCGGCAAGCTCTTCGAGCTCACGCACCTGATCCTCCGGAAGAGAAAACATCTCGTCTGGTCGAATGTCATCGACGTTCACGTAGATAGAACTGAGCTCTCTGATCTCAGTGCCATAGGTCTCTGCAGCCCACGCAGATGTTCTCTGCATCAGCGTGTCAATGTGACGTTGTACGAGCTGCAACTGGGACTTCAACGCCAAGGTGCGATGTTGGCCTGATGCGCTGGCGATTTGACGTTCGAGATCACGCCGCTGCGCAATGAGCTCGCGGATACGAACTGCATCCTCGCTCGACGACGTCATGAGTTGATCCTCGATCATCTTCGCATCGACGAACATCTTCGCGTCGCCAATCTTCACGGTGTTGACCGTGATAGTAGAACCCATCATAGGGCGCACGAGATCAAGATCGATGTGGGCTACACCGTCGGTGACAACGAGAATGTGAGCACTGCTGAGTTGGCTTTCATGCGAGATGTCTTCAATCGCTGTTACGAGTGCTTTCTGCAATACTGTCCCATTGCCTTGCGCAGACAGATGCATGACGTCGCTTATGAGACGATCGTAACTCGGTATGTCCCGAGCTACATATCGTTCGCCAACGGTAAGGTCGAAGGTGCGAAAGAACACCGTGCCAAGCTCACGTTGGTTCTGTGTAAGAAACAGATACACGATGGCTTTGGCCAGATGTATGCGGTAGTGCTGTTGCATCGACGACGATGTGTCGAAGAGGATGTAGACCTTCTGCTTGCGATCGTCGGGTGAGAAGCGGTTACTCTCGGTCTGGTATCGAAAGTTCTTTGGAGCACGTGGGCGAGGCATCCAGAGCGACCGTTCCGCGAGGCGCCGCAGGAAGACCATTTCGGGCAAGAGATGCTGTGCAGAATAGATAGATCGTACTTCGGTGACACTTCGGATCAAATCTGCTTCGTACTCTTTTGCTTCCGAGATGATGGGAATAGTGATCAGCTCAGGTGATGTAGAATCGGACGATGCTTGTTCGAGTTCCAACACTGGTGCGAGGGCACGCGAAATGGCATGCGTTTGATCTTCGAGGACTCGCGCGATTTCATAAATGATCGTGAACTCATCGGGAAGGTGTTCTTCAACAGCATCGAAGAAGCCGAACTGCTCCATGCTGGAAAAGAACCGCGATGTCTCGATGGCGTTCCGTGACATGACCGCTTATGCCCCTCGCTGTAGCTCACGTTCCACAGCAATCAATGTCTGTTGCAACGTGCGTTCAACGGAATGGCGAAGTTCGCGCACTTCGTCACACACCGGAACGAAGTCAGTGATAAACTGCTCGAGCATCTTCTTGTTTTGATCCTGCGGCAGGTCCTGACCAAACCGCTCCCGAATCCAATCCATGAAGGTTCGGCGAACTGGCGTATCAGCGAAGTTTGTGAGAGGCTCGAGCATCATGCGTGGCGATGCACGCAGCTCTCGCAGAAGGTCTGTGAAGTCGAGCAGAATCGTGATCTGATCAAATCCTCGCGACGCAGTGAGTGAGTTAAGGACTGTGGTGTAGGCCTTCTTGAAGAGCGAGATTTCTTCGGGAATGCCCACTGTCGCGAAGATGAAGTACAGGCGGCTGACGTCGTCGTGGATCACATGGCTGCGTCCCTTGAGCAACGCAAGTGCGCGCAGGAGATCCAAGGACTTCGCCTGCGTCCGTGGAGAGATGTAGAAGTCTGTTCCATCGCCATGCCGCGCGGTTTCGCCACGCTGACGATTTTGGAGGAACTCGTAGTGACGGATCACGATGTTGGTGAAGTAGAGCAGTTCGTTCGTGATCGAGATCTGGACATCTTCGGAACGGCCGACAATGATGCGATGCATGTGCTGAAGGCGTTCCAGAGGAATGGTGCGTGGAGGTTCCGCGACACGCCCTCCGTGCTCAAGGTATCGTTGAGCGATGCGATACTGGATGAACGGGTCCTTATCCGGCAGAATGACCGCCTTGAATAGGAAACGGTCGAGGAGCGCCTCGGTGACCTCACTTACGCGCAGGTAATTTGTCGCAGCAAGCACTGTATGCAGGGGAGAGGCAACATCCTGAACGCCTCGAAGAAGTCGACGCTCATTCAGGAGAGATAGCAGTGCGCGAAGCGTAAAATCGTTCGCATCAAAGATCTCGTCGATAAAGCCGAAATCACTTTCTACAAGCGAGCCCTTGGTGTTGTGGATGATCCGGCCCGCCTTGAGTTCCTCAAGATCCAGTCCACCGAAGAAGGTGTCGGGCTGTTGCTCCTTGCTCGCTTGAACACGGAACATGCGCGCACCATCGAACATGCGGAAGATCTGTTCGGCTAGGAGGGATTTGCCAACACCCGTGCGACTTTGCAGAAGCATATGTTCGGCGGTGAGGAGCGCACAGAACGCCTGCTCGATCACTTCTTCGCGATTTATGACACGCTGTCCGATAAACGTGGCAGCGTCTTTCAGTTCCTTGGCGATCTCCTCAATAGAGACGATGCCGTCGGTTGTGTGATTCATCGACATACTCCAACAAAAAAGCCTGCGTCAATATACGTTTTGCCGTTTCAGGACAGTGCGTAGCCCATAGTTTTGTGACATGTCAGATTCATCCTCACGACATTCGGACGAACTCCTCCAAAAAGTAGCCGGATTGCCGACTCGCCCAGGAGTGTACCTCCATCGTGATACCGGGGGCACGATTATTTATGTGGGCAAGGCAAAGAACCTGCGCGCCCGCGTGAAGTCGTATTTCCAGGAAGGACGTCCCGTTGATGCCAAGACGCGGGCGTTGATGCTGCGTATTGCAGATTTCGAGACAATCGTCACGGACACCGAAGTTGAAGCGTTGATACTTGAAAACACGCTTATCAAGGAACATAAGCCGAAGTATAACATCCTCCTGAAGGACGATAAGTCGTATCCGTATATCCGTGTTACCCGTGAGGAGTTCCCTCGCGTGTTCCCAACGCGTCGCGTCATTCGTGATGGTAGCACCTATTACGGGCCATACACGGATGGAACGTATCTCTACGGTTTGATGAAAACCTTGCGGTCAGTCTTCCCACTCCGCTCCTGCGATCTTCCACTCACGGAAGCAAGTGTAGCGACGGGGAAGTATCGTGTGTGCCTCGACTATCATATCCGCAAGTGCGAAGGCCCTTGTGAGGCGCATGTAGGACGTGAAGACTACGGACAGCACATACGCGACGTGCATCGCGTTCTCCAGGGCAAGACCCGTGACCTCGAACGCGAGCTTGAAACACGGATGCATGAACTCGCTGAACTTCTACGTTTTGAAGATGCCGCAGATGTCCGCCGTCGGCTTCTTCTTCTGCGCGAGTATACGGGCAAGCAAAAAGTGGTGAGCACGGACGAGGTTGATAGAGACGTGCTCGCACTCGCTCGTGCAGATACGCAAGCATGTGTTGTTCTCTTGCTGATCCGCGATGGTAAACTCATCGGAAAGCGACATGTCTTTGTCGCATCAGCCCGAGATAGTTCAGACGCCGAAATCGTGCGTCAGGCTCTCGAACGGTGGTACATCGATGCAGAGCAATTGCCAGAGGAGGTCCTGCTTCCCTGTGATATCGATGACGCCGATGTCATGGAGGCATACCTTGCACAGGTCAAGGGGCGAGCAGTGCATTTGCATGTCCCCAAGATCGGCGACAAAAAGAAGGTTCTTCAGATGGCCGAGATGAATGCCGACGTGCTCCTGCGAGAACGCCTCCTGCAGCAGGCGCAGTTGGATCAATCACTGCCGAAGGCGGTATTGTCGCTGCAAGCAGATCTGCGCATGGAACGGATGCCGCGCAGAATCGAGTGCTTCGATAACTCGCACATGCAAGGGACTGACTATGTATCGTCGATGGTGGTGTTTGCTGACGGAAAGCCGAAAAAATCTGAGTACCGGCACTACAAGCTGCGCACAGTTGAGGGGAATGACGACTTCGAGGCGATGAAAGAGGTGCTCACGCGGCGCTTTTCGCGAGCGCTCGATGAAGAACAAGCGCTTCCAGATTTGCTAATCATCGACGGTGGGAAGGGGCAATTGTCCCATGCGATGGAAGTGCTCGAATCACTCAACCTCGTTGGACGGTTCACTGTTATAGGTCTTGCCAAGCGCCTCGAGGAAGTGTTTACGCCCAACTCCTCAACACCGCTCTATCTTGCAAAAACATCGCCCAGCCTACGACTGCTGCAACAGGCACGTGATGAAGCGCACCGCTTTGCGATTACGTATCATCGAATGTTGCGTTCAAAGCGCACACTTCAGACTGCACTTACGGGAATTGCTGGTGTTGGTGATGCACGCGCGAAGAAGCTCCTTTCTGCACTAGGTTCAGTCGAACAGGTGCGGCTGGCTACCCACGAGCAGCTTGCCGCTATCGTCGGTGAAGCAGTTGCTTCGGCGATTCGACGACACTTCGACAGTCCGGGTGCTGAGAACGAGTAGGCTGACGCGTGCCACGAGACGTCTACTGAATGTCACGCGCTGACGCGCGTGCGGGCGATGATTACGCGAATGTCCATCATCGCAGTCAGGAGCGTGAGCGTGATTGACGTGTTGCGTTGGATGTCCCGTGCTGCACGCTCGATCACCGTGATAACAGACAACAAATCAGCTGAACCAAAGGCAGCAGCGAACTTCTCCAGTGCTGACCGATCGTCGGCATTGACAAGGCGCACGTCGGGTCCGCCCAGCGCCAGCGCATACGCGTCGCGCAACCACACGGCCAAGAGTGATAGTGTCGCTTCGGCTTTCGCCTTGCTACGCTCATCACCAATCTCAGCTGCTGCGTCGGACAGCGCATTGCGATAATCCTTACCTCGAAGCGCTGAGCGAAGAAGTGCAAGTGCTGATGTTCGCAGCGTCCGCACATCTTCGGACACAAAGTCTGCCGCACGTTGAATATCACCTTCGGCAAAGGGGGCAACGAGTGATGCTTCATCTTCCGAACAGAGGCCACGTGCAACGAGTGTCTTGATGACGATCTCGTCAGATAGTGGTGGTACGATCAGCTCCTGACAGCGTGATACGATCGTCTGCAGGAGACGTTCGGGACGGGAAGTCGTCATGATGATTGTTACATCGTCATGTGGCTCTTCGAGTGTCTTGAGAAACGCATTGGATGCCTCAACGTTCATCTCTTCAGCATTGACGATGATGACAACGCGACGTCCTTCCTGTGCTGCAGAAAGTGACAGCATGCGTTTCACCTCGCGGATCTGACCTATGCGTATCATCGATGCATTAGGCAGGCGAACGCGCGTGTACGGGTCCTCAGCGACTGCTCCGATGATATCTCGCAGAGATTCGAGGACGTCATCAGCCACATCTTCTTCCGTATCCGCTTTGCCGGCGGGGAGCGCCATGATGAGCTTGATGTTCGTATGCTGCAAGGTCGCAGATTGTAAGCATGATGAGCACGCTTCACAGGGAGCGACGTTATGGTGCGAGACCAGCGGATTGCGACAGTTGACCGTTCGCGCAAAGGCTAAGGCAAGCGCAATCGTGCCAGCCCCCTCACGGCCTGTAAGAAGGAGAGCTTGTGGAACTCGGTGGTCAACAATGCACCGTTGGAGCATTTGCGCCACGCGTTCCTGACCAAGAATGGATGACCATCGCATACGTCACGAAGATACGGTCCGTTGTATCTTGCCAGCATGCGTATTCTCGTGATCGAAGACGAACGGAAAGTTGCAAGCTTCATACAGCGAGGCCTAGAGGAAGAGCGGTATGTTGTGGAGACGGCTGCCGATGGACAGGCTGGACTCGATCTTGCATTGCACAATGTGTTTGATGCCATTGTTCTCGACGTCATGCTACCCAAACTTGACGGATACAGCGTGCTTCGCGCACTGCGCGCCGAAGGCAACGTGACGCCTGTCTTGATGCTCACGGCACGGGGATCTATGGAGGATCGGGTGCAAGGCTTGGATCTTGGAGCCGACGACTACCTCTCAAAGCCGTTTCACTTCGAAGAGCTTGCGGCGCGCCTGCGATCGATCCTGCGTCGGTCTACACCTGAGAAGACGACGAAGCTGCAGTGTGGGGATCTCACGTTGGATCTGGTAACGCACTTTGCTTATCGCGACGAGAAGGAGATCGAGCTTACCACCAAGGAATATGCCTTGCTCGAGTACCTCATGCGTAACAAGGATCGCATTCTATCGCGATCGATGATTATGCAACACGTCTGGAAGCACAACTTCGATCCCGAGTCGAACATCATTGACGTCTATATCAAACGCATCCGTCAGAAGATTGAAAAGCCCGGACAGTCGCAACTCGTAACTAGTGTCCGAGGTGTCGGCTATCGCATGCGCGATGGTGGACCAGCAGATGGCGATGAGGAGGGGGAAGAGTAATGCATCCACTGTGTGACGATCTTATTCATCAAGTGGAGCAATGCCTTGCTCCCATCCAGCGTGCGTTTGATGCGTATCAGTCGGCCTGCTTCATCGCACGGCCTCCCGAGTTCTTCGCGCTTGAACTTAGTGGCGAAACAGGTGAGCTAGCAAATCTCGAGAAGAAGCGCTGGCGGGGGACGCCCGTCGACGAAGCGCATGTTGCTGATGAAGCTGCAGATGTGCTCATCTCATTGATGAACTTCTGTAATGCCAGAGGGATTGACCTCTCAGCAGCAGTTGCAGCGAAAC
Organism: uncultured Ignavibacteria bacterium; assembly: GCA_903939735.1. GTDB lineage: Bacteria > Bacteroidota > Ignavibacteria > Kapaibacteriales > Kapaibacteriaceae > UBA10438. The sequence goes on along the minus strand of CAJAIA010000030.1, from coordinate 55,296 downwards.
TCCCACGGATTCCTACATCGCTCCAAGCCCCCTAAAACGAAACAACCCCGGCAATGCCGAGGTTGTTGAGCTTACTTACCTGTAGGGTTTTCCGGGTTAGCGGATTTCCTTATGCACCGTGTGGCGCTTCAGGAACGGATTGTACTTCTTGATTTCAAGACGTTCCGTTGTGTTTTGCTTGTTCTTCATCGTCGTGTAACGCGATGCCGGCTTGCCTTCGCCTTTGGCTTCCGTGCATTCGAGCGTGATGATGACGCGTGCGCCCTTCTTGGCCATGACTGTGTACTCCGTGTAGTCTCGATTGTGATGCTGCGAACAACAAAAGTAGTGGAAAAGTCTGGAACCTCCAAATATCCTTACCGCTTACGTGCAGGTTTCTGATCGCGGAAGGCAACCTTGATCGCCTCCGAGATATGTCCGACATAGACAATCGCAAGGTCCTCGGTAACCTGTGGGGAGAGCTCCAGGACATCTTTCTTGTTGTCCTTCGGGACCAACACTGTTGTCATGCCAGCTCTGCGAGCTGCCAGAAGCTTTTCGTTTAGGCCACCGATCGGCAGTACATTCCCCCGGAGCGTTACTTCACCGGTCATCGCGACATCACCACGGAGAGGTCGCCCGCTGGCCGCAGACAAGATTGCCAGAGTCATCGTGATGCCCGCCGATGGTCCATCCTTAGGGATTGCTCCCTCTGGAACGTGGATATGAAGTTCCTTGCCCTTGGCAAAGTCTGGATCAAGCTGGTAGGATGCTGCTGTGCTACGCAGATAGGAAAGAGCCGCCATGGCAGACTCCTTCATAACCTCGCCGAGTTTTCCCGTGAGGGTTAGGCGTTCCGGACCAGGCATAATCGTGACTTCGACAGGAAGAGTGTCGCCGCCCATGGATGTCCATGCTAGCCCTGTGGCAACGCCAATCTTGTCGCTGAGTTCCTCGGTCTTGACCTTGTACTTCGGAGCGCGGAGATGCCGTTCGACCGCCTTCTCGTCAACCACCCACGACCGTTGCTTGGAGAGTTTCTCGATCGCCTTTGTCGTTGATGCCTTGGATGTCGACTTCTTTGTTGCTGCGCTTACGATCTCCATAGCAAGCTTGCGCAGGATGCTGGCGATCTCACGCTCGAGCGATCGAACACCGGCTTCGCGTGTATACTCACGAACAATCTTGAGCAATGCAGCATCGGTAAACGCTACATCGAAGTTGGCCAATCCGTGACGCTCGAGTTGCTTGGGAACGATATACTGCTTTGCGATCTCAACCTTATCCGGCTCGAGGTAACTCGAGAGTTCGATTACTTCGAGGCGGTCGAGGAGTGGACCCGGAATGTCGTACATCACATTTGCTGTTGCAATGAACAGTACATTCGAGAGATCGTAATCGACCTCAAGGTAGTGATCGCTGAAGGTCGTGTTCTGCTCAGGATCCAGCACTTCAAGAAGGGCTGCGCTTGGATCACCGCGGAAGTCCATCGACATCTTGTCGATCTCATCAAGGAGAATGACGGGATTCACCGAGCCAGCCTTTTTCATCGACTGGATGATCTTGCCGGGCATCGCGCCAATGTACGTGCGTCGATGTCCGCGTATCTCTGCTTCATCACGCACACCACCCAGTGACAGGCGCACGAATTTTCGTCCGAGAGCACGCGCGATCGACTTTGCTAGCGAGGTTTTACCAACACCCGGAGGTCCAACGAAACAGAGAATCTGTCCGCGCAGTGCACCAACAAGGTTGAGCACAGAAATGTACTCGAGGATGCGTTCCTTCGGCTTTTCCAGATCGTAGTGATCTGCGTCGAGAATGCCTCGTGCATTCGCAATGTCAAGATCATCATCGGTCTTTGCTGTCCATGGGACGTTGCCGACCCACTCGAGCCACGTGCGGTTAACGCTAAACTCTGGAGACATAGACGGCGTGCGCTTGAGTCGATCGAACTCTTCGCCGATCTTCGCACGAATACCATCAGGCAGTTGCGCCTTATCAAGCAGTTCGCGAAGCTGACCTAACTCGGGCGCACCCTCGTCTTCTTCGCCCAGCTCTGTCTGCAACGCGCGAATCTGTTCTTGGATGAAATACTTGCGCTGCGACTTCTGAATTTGATCCTGAACTTTTGAGTCAATCTCCACCTCAAGGCGTAGCAGCTCGAGTTCGTTCGAGAGCAACTGCACGAGCTCGTAGTATTGTGCTTTGACGTCTTCTGCATCGAGAATCCGCTGCTTGACATCCACCTTTTGCGTCACATTTGCCGCGGCGTAATAGAGCTTTCGAACAGGATCTTCAAGATTCTGGAATGCACCCAAGACCTCGGGAGGCAGGTTGCGATTATCCTTGACGTACTCTTCAAAGAGCTCTGTCGCATGACGAATCAGAGCCTTGAGACTCCTATCCTTTTCGTTGACGATAGGTGCAATGACCTCGACATTTGCCTCGAGGTACGGTTCCGTGCGTACAGGGCCTAGGACCTTAGCCGTAACGGTGCCCTCAACTAGCACTTTGAGCAGGTTGTTCGGCAGGCGCATCACCTGCAGGATCTTTGCTACCGTGCCAACCGTATAGATGTCATCGAACCCGGCATCTTCCGTAGAAGCCTGCTTTTGGGCTACGACAAGGATAAACTTGTCGCGCTCCAGAGCCTCGGCCACAGCCTTGAGGGACGAAGAGCGCCCAATCAGGACTGGGAAGATCATGTGTGGGTAGATGACGATGTCCCGCAAGGGGAGCACAGGCATGCTGGTAGGGAAGGCCGGGGTGCGTCGGTCGGCCTGTTCAATAGAATCGAGAACGTCGGATTTGTCAATCATGGGGGTGGTAGACGTAGATAAGGCGGTAAAATTACGAAGGTTGTGTAACACGAACATCGCACCGTTTGGACGTAACCCCTTTTGAGTCTTATCTTTGCGTTCTTTCCGTGCAGTTCATCCATTTTACTCGAAGGTCCGTTTGAGGCGTCCGTACATCCCGCCGCAAGGTCCGCGTCAGGAACCACAACGAAAACATAAAATCAACGACGAAATCAGTGCCCCTGAGGTACGCGTTGTTGATGCACAGGGTAGTCCGCTTGGCGTACTCCCACGTCGTGAAGCTTTGAGCATTGCTCTTGAACGCGAAGTTGACCTTGTTGAGATTGCTCCGCAGGCGAATCCACCTGTATGCAAGATCATCGACTATGGTAAGTTCATTTATGAACAGACCAAGCGGGAGAAGCAGCAAAAGAAAGCGCAGACGCATTCAACGCTCAAGGAAGTTCGATTCAAGGCGGGAACTGACACACACGATTTTGATTTCAAAACGCGTCATGCTCGTGAGTTTCTTGAAGAAGGTCACAAGGTCAAGGCGACGGTAATGTTCAAGGGGCGTGAGATCCTTCACAAGGAACTCGGCGAAGAATTGCTTCAGCGATTCATTGATGCTCTAGCCGACGTTGCGAAGATTGACCAGCCGATGCGAATGGAAGGACGATTCCTTGGTGTCATGCTCGCGCCTGATATCAAGAAGCCAGTAAAGAAGAAGGAACCTAAGCCAGCGGAAGCGGGCGAAGGATCAACACCACAAGAAGCACAACAATCCGTAGAGGAGTAGTAATGCCGAAGATGAAGACGAACTCCGGTGCAAAGAAGCGATACAAGATCACCGGATCTGGTGCAATTAAGCGCCAGAAGGCCAATCGCAGCCACATTTTGACGAGCAAGAATCGTAAGCGCAAGCGCAATCTTCGCCAGGATACGCTCGTTGATCCATCGAACATGAACAATGTCCTGCATTGCTTGGCAATGCGCTAAGGACTTTTTTTATTCACGTCGATCAGGGACAGCCGTTCTCCTGACGACAACATAGTGGAGAGTTGACATGCCACGTAGTGTCAATAAAGTAGCGGCGCACCAGCGGAAGAAGAAATACTTCAAGCTCGCAAAGGGCTACTGGGGCGCACGTTCAAAGGTTTGGACAGTTGCCAAGCACCACGTCGAGAAGGGTCTGCAGTATGCATACCGTGACCGTCGTAACAAGAAGCGTACATTCCGTTCGCTCTGGATCGTTCGCATCAATGCAGCGGCCCGTCTTAACGGAACAACGTATTCGAAGCTGATGCACGGCTTGAAGAAGAGCAACATCGCGATCAACCGCAAGGTCCTTGCTGACATCGCGATGAACCATCCACAGGTGTTTGCAACGATTGCAAAGTCTGTCTAAGAAATAGCTTCACGTGAAGTACGCGGCGGTGGTGACAATGTCATCACCGCCGTTTTTCTATACGTACATTTGCAGGTATGACACTCCTCGAAACAATCTCATTGCTTCGCACTCAGATCGAGGCCGACATTTCGGGTCTGACCTCGCGAGAGGATGCAGAACGCTTCCGTCTAACACACCTCGTCAAAAAGGGTACGCTTCAGTCGTGCGTTGACGGCCTGCGGTCTGTTCCGAAGGAAGACAAGCCAGTTGTAGGGAAGGCTCTTAATGAGCTTCGTGCACTCGCAGAAGCCGGCTATCAAGAGGCCCTTGATACATATGGTGCTCCTGCCCCGATTCCATCGATTGATACGACGCTGCCAGCACGTGGGGCTCGTAGCGGTGCAATCCATCCAATTACCCAATCGATACAGAAACTCGTTGAGATCTTTGGCTCGATGGGATTCGAGGTTGCCGAGGGTCCGGATGTTGAAGACGACGCCCATAACTTTGGAAAGCTCAACTTCGCTGATGATCATCCTGCACGTGATATGCAGGATACCTTCTTTGTCGAGAATCGTGAGCGAGCAGATGTCTTGCTTCGGACACACACGTCGTCGGTTCAGGTACGCGTGATGGAGTCGATGAAGCCGCCGATCCGCTGCATCATGCCTGGTCGTGTCTATCGGAATGAAGCTGTTAGCGCACGATCGCTTGCGGAGTTTCATCAGATTGAGGGACTCTACATCGCCAAGGGCGTGAGCATGGCTGACCTCAAAGGCACGATCATGGAGTTTGCACGTCAGTTTTATGATGCGCATGCCGAGTTCCGATTCCGCACATCGTACTTCCCGTTCACAGAACCGAGCTGTGAGATCGACATGTCATGCTTCCTCTGCAAGGGCGATGGTTGTCGCATTTGCAAGCATTCAGGCTGGCTTGAGATCTGTGGCGCTGGAATGGTTCATCCAAATGTACTCCGTGCATGTGGCATTGATCCCGAAGAGTATTCGGGATTCGCGTTCGGTTTTGGCGTTGAACGTGTCGTTCTTATGATGACAGGTATTGACGATATCCGAATGCTCTACGATAACGATCTCCGGGTGTTGGGTCAGTTCCAATGACACCGATCGTTCATGCCCAGCATGTTACAAAGTCGTTTCATACGGCGGGGGCTGATGTAGCCACAACGGTTTTGCGTGGTGCGTCAATATCTGTACTTCCAGGCGAAGTAGTTGCTCTAATGGGACCAAGTGGTGCCGGAAAGAGTACGTTCCTGCACATTCTCGCAACACTCGATACGGCTGATGCTGGCACAATTGAATATGTCTGCAAGGGGCAGCGCTACGATGTCGTTCGAGCTCAACAATCAACGATTACCACCCTGCGTCATTCGTCGATCGGAATCGTGTTTCAGTTTCACCACCTCCTGCCGGAATTCACGGCGTTGGAGAATGTGATGATGCCAGGTCTGATTCGTGGTGACGCGGAAGCTGATGTCCTGCATCGCGCCAAGGAGCTATTGCAATCGGTGGGTATGGAACATCGACTAACGCACATGCCGCGTGAGCTTTCCGGTGGGGAACAACAGCGCGTTGCTATCGCACGTGCTCTCGTCAACCAACCGCAGATCCTCTTTGCTGATGAACCAACGGGCAATCTCGATAGTGATCACGCGCATGCTATCACCGATGTGTTGCTCACAATGAGTGCAACGATGGGAACGGCCTGTGTTATCGCAACACACAGTAGTGAACTTGCTCAGCGTGCCCACCGTGTTATCCGCATGGTCGACGGCCTATGCCTCGAGGACGAGCGTGGCTAAGCAGCTTGGAGCTCTTCTGATCGCGTATGGTACGTTTCTTGTTCTCAGCGGCGTTATTGGCTTTGAACTAACCGGCGAAACGAGCGCGAGTTCAATTCTTAACGGAGGTCTTTTCGGCACCTTCGTGATCATCCTTGGCATGCTTCATCGGCAGGGACGCATGTGGACGCATCCTGCTGCGTTGTCAGCGTCGGCTATCTTCCTTCTGACGTTCGTATGGCGCGCGTTTGTGAAGTGGCATGCTGTTGCGCTTGGTGCCAATGAGGTTATTCCGATTGCCGTGTTGCTTGCTGTCATGAGTGCTGTTAGCGCCGTCGTGGTCGCTATTCTCTTCCGACATTATCGTCACTGAAAGTGCGTCAGAGGCGCACAACCACGCCGCCGCCGAGGTTGAACTGTAGCAGTTGCACGAAGGTCGATGCACCGTAGTCTGGACCACCAGTACCGAAGTAGAATCCTACACCGGAGAGCACCATCGGCATGTTGAGTGCAGCTTGAAATCGCAGGCCAATTGCGTCGGTAAGCCATACCTTGGTGCCACCTGTGAGCGTACCAAGAAACCGGACTACAGATTCGTACTGGGGCTTTGAGGGATCGAATACCTCAAGTCCGAACATAACACCACCGAACACGTCCGCAGCACGACTGAGTGACCGTGTGTAGAGTCCGCCGGCCTGTATGAAGTGGTTCGTAAGATCTGTTGAATGCGCCACAAGTCCACCGAGGCCTCGCTCTTCAGCGCGCGTCGGTTGCACCATGTATTGCACTTCGAACATGATATTGTTGCGAAGAATCACATCAACAGCACCGCCGTACACCGCGCTCGGTGCGATCCAGATCTCACCATAGCGTGCGCCGCTCGAGTAGATGTAATCCGTTGATGTGCCAAACATGTATGCAGATAAGGCATTCATCTCGACACGTTGCGCCGATGCGGAATGTGCCCCTACGATTACGGCGAGTGCAAGAACGATACGTCCGAACTGATGCTTCATAGTGTTAGGATTGAACGTGGCCAAAGAGGTCGAACTCCGCTGCGTCGTCGATGAGTACGTCGACAAATGTCCCCGGTTGGAGAGTGCCTGCTGCGCGGACGTAAACGTCGTTGTCTACTTCAGGAGCATCTGCTTCGGTGCGACCGCGGTACTCATCACCGACTACTTCTTCAATGAGTACGCGCTGTATGCTGCCAATCTTCCGTTGGTTCTTACCAAGGGAGATGTCTCGCTGGATCTCCATGATACGCTGCATACGCTCTTGCTTGACCTCGGCAGGAATCGGATCGCCAAGAATGTACGCGTAGGTATCGTCTTCCTGTGAGTACTGGAAGACGCCGAGACGATCAAACTGCTGAGCTGTGACGAACTCCGCAAGCTCATCTACATCGGCCTCCGTCTCGTTTGGATAGCCAACGATGAAGGTGCTACGGAGCGTGATGTCAGGTACATCGTTGCGTATCTGATCGAGCAGCTCTTCTGTTGTGCGACGAGTGATTCCACGGCGCATGTTGCGGAGCACCTCGGTAGAGGCATGCTGCAAGGGCATGTCGAGATACGTCGCGATGTTTGAGCGGTCTCGAATGACCTCAAGAATCTCTGTAGGGAATTTCGCAGGATAGGCATACATCAGTCGAATCCATGCGGCTCCACTTTCGTCAGATAATGCACGGAGCAGATCCGGGAGCATTCGTCGACCGTCGGAATCCATGCCGTAATAGGTAGAGTCCTGTGCAACCAGCACGAGCTCCTGCACACCTTGTCGGACGAGAGACTGTGCCTGAGCTACGAGTTTCGGAATTGGTGTAGACCGGTGCGTACCGCGCATGATAGGAATTGCGCAAAACGCACACGGATGATCGCAGCCTTCCGAGATCTTCATGTAGGCGTAATGCTGCGGCGTCGAAAGTATGCGCTCTCCAAGCAACGAGTACTTCAGATCAGGTGAGAGTGCCTTGATGATCTGCTCGTACGCTTCCGTTCCAAACACATGGTCAACTTCGGGAATCTCCAAGCGTAGGTCGCTTCCATAGCGCTCGGATAGACACCCTGCTACAACAAGGCGCTGCAACGAGCCTTGACGCTTCAACTCGGCTGCTTCCAGAATTGCCTGGATGCTTTCTTCCTTTGCTGCATCAATAAACCCACAGGTGTTGATCACCAGTGTGTCGGCTTCTTCGACCGTTGCGGCAAGCTCAAGCTGATTTGCATGCATCTGTCCGGCAAGCACCTCGCTATCGACGGTATTCTTGCTGCAGCCAAGTGTTACGATGTGGACCTTCATGCAAACTTCCTTTGCATGGCTTCGATCACAGCGAGCGGCACAAAGTCTGAGATATCCTGACGGTACCGACCGAGCTCGCGAATGATGCTCGAGTTGAGGTAGGTATACCGCTCGTGCGGCATGAGGAAGATCGTTGACACATCAGGATGAAGCTTGCGGTTCATCAGGGCAATCTGGAATTCATACTCGAAGTCGCTCACGGCGCGCAGACCACGAACGATGACGTCTACACCGTGTTCCTGTGCGAAGTCAACAACGAGTCCAGCATGGACCGTGACAGACACGTTGGGAAGATGCACAAGCGAAGCTGTTGCCATCGCGAGACGCTCGTGCTCATCGAACAGTGGAGTCTTCTTGCTGTTCTTTGCAATCACGACTGTGACGGTTTCAAACATTTGTGCAGCACGCTCAATGACATCGACGTGTCCGAGTGTGATGGGGTCGAACGACCCTGGGTACATAGCATGTTTCGACATGCAGCAAAGTTACGGCTCTATGGACTCACGAACGAGAATATCGACAACGGTAGTGCTTCGTTCGCGATGCCACGCCGACCTATATCCCGGCTGAGGAAGAAGCGCCTCTTGATCTCCGTGTTCCACCGCCAACAAGGCGCCTGCAGGCAGGATGTCACGGGCTACCAGCGCACCAACGATCATGTTGCAACATCGCAGCTGATAGGGTGGGTCGATAAAGACAATGGAAGGGGGCACAAGCTCCCCGTGACGAACGTATTCGAGCGCATCAGTGCGAATGATGGTGACGACATCAGACACGCCAAGATCCACTGCAACGGATCGGAGATGACGGCAGACGGCGGCGGATGCATCGATGAGTGTAGCCGATCGTGCGCCACGGCTGAGTGCTTCCCATGACAACTGACCACTCCCTGCAAAGATGTCAAGCACGACAGCATCGGTAAGTGTTGCTGTGTGGTCGATCACCGAGAACATCGATTCTTTTACGACATCGGTTGTTGGCCGCGTCTGTGTACCCGGTGGTGGAGGGATATCTCTACCCTTGAGACGTCCGCTATGGATTCGCACCGGATTCGATCTCCTCAAACTGGGGCAGGACGGGTGCAACGATCGGACTAAGAATGTGGGCCACGGCAAGTAGCGAACGCTTCACCGAGTCGTCAACCGCAGCAGCCACGCGGCGGAATGGTTGGAGTCGACCGATACGTACTGACTGCTTGGCAAGCTCGCTGGCGAGTTCATCATAGGTCGTCTTCGTGAGCGCATCACCGTAGAACAGTACATGGTCAACTGCATCGTGTGTCGTGCTGCGGATCCCATAGAAGCTCTCAAGTGCCCCCTCGAGGAACGACTGCGTAGCATCTCGTGGAAATGCCACGCACTGCGTAATCACATGTTCGGGACTAATGAGCGCGCAAACCCAGCGTTCACCTCGGAGTCCGACGAGCGCCCATGTATGCTGTTGTGGAGTGATCGTCATCCGTGCGGCGTGAATGTCGCTGACAACATCGGGAACGATGCGGACCTCAGGTCCGATACGGCGGACAATGTCGTCGGAGATATGTCGTGGCACGATGCACATACCGCACCAGATTCGGCCGTTACTCTCAAGCTTGTCATTCACAACGCTTACCAGATCAATGTCTGGGTCAACATCGGGCATGCAGGTTGCAAGTTCGAAACCGCGACGCAGAATTACGTCTTCTTCGGGATCGATAGGGAAATGATGCCAGCGTGTCGCTGATGCATGTACAGACACCGTGCACTGCGCGTCGGGAAGAAGGTTCGACCGGATATCGTCCTGCGGTTGGAGTTCGATGTACGAGTCAAGCACGGGAGCTTGATCGTACGTGCTCCAATGCGCGATGATCGTACGTTCGGGGTGGAGATAGACGGTGGTTTGCATCGGCGGCAAATTACGGCGCCGTCACATACGGTCGAATGCGTTCTAGTTTCTTCTCACCGATGCCTCGAATATCCAGCAGATCGTCGGTGGAGGTAAACCGGCTACGCGCACGTGACGCAACGATTGCCTGTGCCGTGGCTGGTCCGACACCTGGAAGCGCATCAAGCTCTGCTGCCGTGGCGGTATTCAGGTTGATCGGGCGTCGAGGATGTGTCGGCGCGCGCGCCTCCTGAGGCGACGTCTGGGTGATCTCCACATTCTGTTGATCTGTGCTCACCGGACCAGACGTAGCGTCCTCTCGACGCTCAAGCGAGTCGAGCATCTCGTCGATACGTGTTGCTGTTGCATGAGCATGAAGATCTGACTCGGTCTCGAGGAATGTCGCAGCAGTGCCAACAGAGAACACGAGTGCAACGAGGAGCACGGCACGAGCCTCGAGGGCAGTGACCGATAGTGTTTCGCGTAGGGTAGTAACAACACGCTTCATACGTCCCTCTGGACTGGTTTACGAAGGCGTGTTGCTCCAGGAATCTTAGGAAAACGCGCCCTTGATCTTTTCGAACACATCCGATCGACGACGTTGGTCTTTCGGAGAAAAATGCTCGCTCTTTCCAAGTTCCTTCAGTGTTTCCTTCTCTTTGCTTGAGAGCTTTGTTGGTACGTAGATGTTAAATCGAACGTACTGATCGCCGCTACCCTTGCTGTTCAGGTGTGGAATTCCTTTGCCCTTCATGCGCAGCGTCGCCCCAGGTTGCGTACCAGGTTCAATGGTCAGTACGGATTCACCAAAGAGCGTCCGCACTGTTATGTCGCCACCGAGAGAAGCCGTGACGAAATCTGACATCACATCGATGTAGACGTCGTCATCCTCGCGCTCAAAGACATCGTGTTCTTGTTCTTCGATGACAACGATTGCATCGCCAGCTTCGCCGCCACGACGTCCTGCATGCCCCTTGCCTGTTACGGTGAGATAGTTGCCAGTGTGTACGCCGGCGGGAATCGTGACCTTTACAGTCGTTTCGCCTTCTACACGGCCTTCACCATGACATGTGTCGCAGGGGTCCTTGAGGATTTCTCCCGTGCCACTGCACTGCGCGCACGGTGCTACATTGATGAACTGACCGAACACGCTACGCGACACCTGGCGAAGTTCGCCGGTGCCCTGACATGTTTGGCACGTTGACATACCGCTGCCTTCTTTGGTGCCTGCACCAGAGCATGTCGAGCATGACTTCCAATGACGGAGTTTGATCGTCCGCTCGATGCCTGCAGCGATATCTTCGAGGGATAACGGCATGCGCACCTTGAGATCGGCCCCCGGCTCCTTATGTGTGCGACGTCGGCCGCCCGAACGTTGTTGTCCGAACATGTCGCCGAAGATGGACTGACCAAAGATGTCGCCAAACGCGCTGAAGATGTCGTTGATGTTGCTGTACTGATGATAGTCTTGTCCGCCACGCATCCCTGCATGTCCGAACTGGTCGTACCGCGATCGCTTTTCGGGATTCGACAGAACCTCATAGGCCTCTGCCGCCTCCTTAAACATCGATTCGGCCTCAGCATTATCCGGATTGCGATCGGGATGATACTGCATGGCGAGCTTGCGATATGCCGACTTAATCTCGTCGGCAGATGCAGAACGGGAAACACCTAGAATTTCGTAGTAGTCGCGTTGTGACATGTCGTAGTAATCCGATTGGGGGTTATTGGTCTGAGCCTGACGATGTAATCACCTTTGCATGACGCAGAACACGCTCATGCAGCGAGTAGCCACGTTGTACGGTCTGAATGACATGGCCTTCAGGAAACTCAGACGGTGAAATCATCAGCGCCTCGTGGACATCAACGTTGAATGGCTGACCGGACGTGGCTTCGATAATCGATACACCCGCGTCCTCGAAGATCTTCACGGTTTTGGTGTAGATCATCTCCAGACCCTGCTGAAGTGCTGTGATGTCGGTTGTCTTCGTGCTGGCATCAACCGCGGCGTGCAAGTCGTCGAAAATTGGCAGGAGTTTTTGAATCATTCTCTCGGCAGCATGGTGCTCTAGATCGACGCGCTCCTGTATGGCGCGCCGCTGCATGTTCGCGATCTCAGCCGTACGCCGATGCGCGAGGTCCTTCCACTCCTCTAACTCCGCAAGAAGGCGATCGTGTTCGGAACCGGAAGACTCATCAGATGGATTGGCGTCATGCTCTGTGCGAAGGGGCTCGTCTGATGGCGAAACTGTTGACATGTGAGAAGTGCAATGAAGTTAGACAATGTGAAGGGGGCAAAGGACGAACGACCTCGGCCTATGGTGTGTGTTCACCAAGAGTTCGAGTGAGCACCGATGACATGAGTTGAACAATTGAGATCATGCGACCATAATCCATCCGGCGCGGACCAATGATGCCGAGAGAACCAGTTGCGTTGCCTGCACGATATGTCGTGGCGATGAGGCTGTAGTCATGCATGGCCGGATCAGAGAGCTCATGGCCGATGCGCACGGAGATCCGTCCTGCCTCGGTTGATGATCCAAGAAGGTGGACCACAACATCTTCATTCTCAACCAGTTCGATCACACTTTTGAGTCGGTCTGGAGCATCGAATTCGGGCTGTGTGATAAGGTTCTGTGCGCCGCTGATGTGCACGGAACCTGACGATGGCGACCGCAGTAGGTGCGACACCTGATCGACAAACAAGCGCAGGAGGCCGGGAGACGAACTTGACGACGTATGAAGAAGGTCTGGCAGCGCATCAGTCACTGTACTCAATGGACGACCAGCAAGGCGCTCGTTGAGCTGCTGTGTAACAGCACGAAGTGTTGTGGGATCAACAACATCGTTCGATTCAAGCGTAAGTGTCTTGACGATGTCGCTGTCGAGAGCTATGATCACGAGGAGCCGGTCTGACGAAAGCGAGATGATCTCTACATGCTGAACGCGCGCCTCGGTAACCTGTGGCAGCTGCACCATCGCGAGGTGTCGACTGAGTGATCCAAGAAGGCGAGAGGCGTCTCGCGTAACACTCTCACGCGGCACCGTTAAGAGATCGTGTTCAACCGCGCTCAGTTCCTCGTTTGTGAGGCGTGAGAAGTCGGCAAGCGAGTCAACATAGAATCGATAGCCTCGATCGGTGGGCATTCGACCTGCGGACGTATGGGGATGCGTGATGTATCCCATTGCCTCGAGGTCGGACATCGTATTGCGAATCGTTGCCGGACTCAGAGGCAGGGTGCGTTCGAGAAACTTCGAAACCACGCGCGAGCCCACTGGCGTGGCGTGCAACACAAAGAGCTGGACGATAGCCTGAAGAATAGCGCGTTCACGTTCGTTGAGATCGCGATGATCCGATGGAATCAGAACCGGCATCACGAGATCCTACGCACTAACCACAGTGAAATAATACCGGACGAAGTCAAATGCTTCGTACGATGCATTCCACGTAATCAGAAGGATAACAGCCAGTGCAATGACAAGACCAAGACCGATTGAGTAGACAATGCTCGACGGTACGTCGAAGACCACCGACGTAGCACGAAGCGTTCGTAGAAGTGACCACACAATGAGAGCGAGAATCAACACTGGAACCCAAAGTGAAAGCGCATCGGTGCTCAATGCTTGGTAGAGCGCGACGCCAATTGGAAGCAGTACGACCAATGGAAGGGACGACCAGACGACGATTGTCATGGTGTCGCGGAAGTAGATGCGAGCCTTGACAAACATCGCACCGATGCGCAGCATCGAGGCTGCAAGGACGAAAAGGCTGAACACAATTGCCGACCACAACGGCACTGCGAGTGTCGGGCGCCACGATACAAAGCGTACGACCTCGTATGCGAAGTCCGATGGTACGATGAGGTGCAGAATGTACTCGAGATTTGAATCGACACGCGCGTAGAACAACACCGATGCTACGACGAGTCCGGCACAACTCGCAATCACAATACCCAAGAACGTTGTCTGTGGAATGGACAGAATGCGTTGGTCTCTGATGTCTGCGTAGAAGTTGTACGGACGTGCGATTGCGCGAATGAGATACTCACGGAAGCGGCGTGACCGATTGATGAGGAAGGCCATGATCAACGCAAGAAGAATACCCCCAATGATGAAGACGATAGGAGTGCTGAAGATCTCTTCGTCTGCTTGGATCAGTGGTTCTTTCTCGTCGTTGATCAGCGACTTAAGCATTGCATACGCTACTCGAGGTTGTCGCCATTCGTCGAGGAGACCGGAGGTTGACAGATATGCGTCAAAATGATCGGCTAGCATCGTTGGGCGCTCAAGGGAGTAGTCGGCGAATCCCCATACGACTACACCTGCTAATCCAGCAGCGAACGTTGACCTGTAGCAGTCCCGGATAACGCGAGCTTGTGCCTCATTCGACAACGGATCGTCGTAACCATTGGTATTGGCAGGGGAGATGCGGGATCCAAACTCAGTAAAGACGGCTGCCGCACGGAATTGCTGCGCGATCGGTGCCATGAGTTGATTGAATCGATCACGATCACGTGTTGCTCGGAAACTCATCACCACGATATCAAATCCACCTTCGCTGGTCTTTTCGTACATCCCAGCCTGAACAACCTTGTAGAGCAACTTCGACGTGGCTTTGCGGAAGAACTGAACCAAATCAGCGTGGTAGGAAGACACCGCATCGGCACCCTCTTCAAGTCCATCGCTTACGCCAAGCGCAATCACCGACGGATGAGTGTCGGCATAGGTGGCCAGGCGCTCAGCTCCATTGCGAAGTCGAGCGAGAATCTCCGCTTGCTGCATCAATGGGGAGGGCACATCGGTCGCTGGTAACTCGGCCATTACCATCAGACCATACTTATCGCACAGGTAAAGGAAGTACGGGTGAGGGCTCGCACCGCGGAGGCGGACCACATTCACGCCGAGCGTCTTCAACAGCGACACGTCGCGCTCCATCTGCTTCCAGGACATCGACGTACCAAGCTGCGGGAAATGCTCAACGTAGTCGATTGCATGTATGGCTGTGGTCGTGTCGTTGATCGTAATCACACGACCAGATGCTGTGCTCGCAATGCCGACCGTACGGAATCCAACGGGAGTATTGTACACATCGACCTGTTGGCCTTCACGTGTGATTTGAATGACGAGATCGTACAAGTCTGGGTGCGCAACGCTCCAGCGTTGTGGTTGCCCGATACCCAGGTTAAGTGCAACGCTCTGCTGACGTGATCGCTCAATCGTCGTAAGGACGGCTCCTGAGCGAGCCACAACAATGCCATCGCGCTTCGAGCGGAGCAGGGCTTCGACGGCAACTGTAGCCTTGCCTTGAGCCAATGCATTACCCGGGAGCTGGCCGCCCATCAAGCGCTCAACCATTCCTCCGTTTACTGTGGCCTTTACACGGATAGAGCCATATCCATTCGAAACCGATGTGCGGACATGGACGTCGCTTGTCCAGACATGGGGAGTTCCGATAAGGAATGCTTCGCGCAGGATGCCCATGCTGCGTGTGCGAGCCGAACGCGTAAACCGCTCGACCAGCGATGTCAACTCACTTGTTGGGGCAATTGTGAGCTCAATTGTGTTGTTGCCAGCCTGAATGGCTCGGTCGGGAATTGCCACCGTGAACGGCGTCATACCGCCTGGATAGCGCATGATGTACCGTCCGTTAACACGGAGTTCGAATTCATCGACAATGCCGAGGAAGTAGATGTTCCATGCGTGCCGATTGACCATCGATGCCGGGACGTTGATGGTGCGACGCAGTGTCACTACAGAGCCCCGTTCAACAGATCCGGGAACCTGAACTGGCTCCGTAGCATCATCGATAACGCGCTGCCACGTGCCGCTCAAATTGATAACGGTGCGCGTTTCGCTTGGAATAAAGGTCGAAATCTGCTCGGGTCCGAGCTGGACGTAATCACCATCGCCAGCCATCAGAATCGATGACGTGGCCAAAACGGTGCAGAGCAGGAGGGAAAGACAACGGATCATGACGCCTAATGCAATAGGAATGCGAGTACTTCGTGCAGACTGCAAAAGTACGTTACGACGTATATTGTTCATCATCAACATTCGGCGCGGGGGCCTATACTCACCGTTTGGTACAATGCTTGCATGCCGTGTTTTGGTATGCGCAGTACGATCTCTAACAACCATTTGGTGAGCTGCCTGGCGTGATTGACGGGTCAACACGAAGCTCTATGACGGCAGTAATTGCGGTGACATGCATGTGCATGATCACCGTTTCGGCGTTTGGGCGCACCCGAACGCCTTCGAGACGTGCTTCAGAGCCCCTTCATGACGCATGTGTGCAACAAGCGGCTTGGGTGCTGTCGTCGATGGTTCACACTGTGCTGGCTGATACCGCTCGGCGTGATAGCGTATACACCACTGGTGACCCTACGAATACCGATCTCCCGTCGTTTTTCCCTCCGACCCGCATTCGCCGTTTTGGGACGACGGAAGCACAACGACGTGACCGAACGCTACCAATTCCAAAGGGCTATCAGTCGTCACGTGTGGTCGACTCGCTGATGTCCCAGATCATTATGCGCGAAGCTCTCGAGGGGATAGATGTCACTCCAATGGTCCCCATTGAGATGGCGACATACCTCACCGAACAGCGCGAGTCCTTGCTTCGCCGCCTACGAGATTCATCGCTGTTTACGTACGAGATGAAGAAGCCGATGTCGGCAGCAGAACTTGGCGTCCTTATCGATCAGGCGACGAACATTACCATTCCGCTGCCGCAGAGTCCCATCTTCGGCATCTTTGGCAAGCCAGAGGTGTCGATCAACGTCAACGGCGAGGTAAACGTCCAGGCTGGTTGGCGATGGGATACCCAGCGCCTCGGAACCGCCTCGGTTCTCGGTCAGACACAGTCTGCCCCAATCTTTAACCAGAACATCCAGGTGAATGTCAGCGGTCGGATTGGCGATAAGTTCCGTATGAACGTTGACTGGAATACACTTAACCAGTTTGAGTTCAACAATCGCTTTAAGGTCGGATACGAAGGGTATGATGATGATATCATCAAGCGCGTCGAGTTCGGCAACGTAAATCTTGAGACGCAAAGCACGCTTATTGGGGGCGGACAAACCCTGTTTGGTGTGCGCGCCGACTTCCAGTTTGGTCCATTGTTCCTCAAGACCATTGCGTCACAGCGCCGCGGCGAACGTCAGTTTATCAACGCCCGAGGCGGGTCATCACGACAAAACATCACCGTCCGAGCATACGATTACGCGCGGAATCACTTCTTCCTCGACACGGCGTACTTCGCCATTTGGAACACCTACTTCCGATCTGCCACGCCCGTATTGCCCCCTGAAGGTGCTTCTCTCGTTGTTGCGGAAGTCGAAGTATGGGAATCCACGACTGATCTCCGGGAAGTACAGGCGAACGAGGCCATTGCGTTTGCTGACCTTCAGCCGATTCGTGATCGACAGGGCGAGCGGTACCCGGCGAGCCTCAAGGCTGCAGAAATCAAGGCAGGGGAAGTCGAACGTGGACGTTTCGCACGTCTCGAGCCTCGGCGCTACGAGGTCGATCTCAACCTCGGCACGATCACAGTCCTCAATCTCCGTTCCGATCGCTATTACGCGGTCTCGTACCGTATTGCTGGTCCGACGACATCGCGTGACGACGATTTGACATACGGGATGCTGAGCTCGTCGGACGGTGTGAACGAGCGCGACACATTGATCCTCAAGCTGATTGCACGTCCACAGATGCAACCGGGTTTCCGGACGCTGTGGAAGCGCTTCATGAAGAACATCTACAACATCGGTATCGCGAACGTCAATCCGCAGGATGCCAAGATTGGCATGTGGTACTATCGCTCCACCAACGATTCGGCCGATGTTCTCGCGGGTGCTCCCGATAAGATCCCGACAATCTTCCGCATCGACCAAGTGAACAACGGAACTGGTGCGCAGCCCCCGGATGGAGTGTTCGACGCTCGTCCACCGGTGTTTAATGCACAACGCGGCGAGATCACATTCCCAAGCTTGGAGCCGTTCCGGGAAGGCCTCCGTGATTACTTCCGAAAGCAAGGGAATGCACAGCTTGCCGAAGAGTATGTGTTTAATGAAGTGTACGACACGACGGACCTAGCCGCTCGACTCGTCACGGCGAAGGATCGTTTCTTGATCGTTGGTGAGGCTGCAGGACAGGCGAGTGGCAATCGGATTCCGTTGACATATCAGCTAGCCCCGGGCTCAGTGCGAGTTACACTCGACGGTGCGCCGCTGCGCGAAGGCACAGACTTCACGATTGATTACTACACGGGTACGCTCTCGATCCTCAATGCTCGAGCATTGCTTCCAAATGCGAATCTGAACATCGAGTACGAGAAGAACGATGTGTTCAATCTGACGACACGTACGTTGCTTGGTATGCGGGCAGACATGATCCTGTTCAACAAGCGTCGCATGAGTGGTTCGATTGGTATGACCCTCATGAACTATGACCAGGCAGCGATCATCGACCGAGTGCTTCCCGGACAAGAGCCAAATGCCAATATGATGTTTGGTGTTGATGCGAAATTCAATGCTGAGCTTCCATGGTTGACGCGCGCTCTTGATGCATTGCCAGGACTCGACACGAAGGAGAAGTCGACAATCACCTTCAACGGTGAATGGGCCATGGTGTCCCCAACGCCAAACAAGCGTGTCTCTACGGTCGCAAGCGATCTGGGGAAGGCTGTAGCGTATGTCGACGATTTCGAGAGCGCACGACGATATCTATCGTTCGGTATGACGCCTACGCTGTGGCAGCATGCATCTGCATCGCAGGATCGGACGCTTTGGGACTCCGATACGACGGCCGTGAAGTTTAAGGGCAAGACGTTCTGGTACCAGAAGTTCGTCCCTGACGTAGCTCAGGCGGACGTTTATCCGAACCGTGCTCGCATTCAGGGTAGGAACAACATCAATCCTATTCGTATCACGTTCGATCCCCTCGAGCGCGGTATCTACAATCCGAATCCCGAGTTTCTCGACGCGAAGAACCCACGCTGGAATGATCCTGATTCGCTCGATGTGCGTGCGCGAACGCAGGCGTACATCGCTGAGCATAAGCCGCAGATTTGGGGTGGCATGATGCGTTTGCTGTCGCCGTTCAACACGAACTTCGACAACGACAACATCGACTACATCGAAATCATGATGCGCATTGACAGCTACGAACCGGGTTCGCGCATGTTTGTTGATCTTGGACAGGTGAGTGAAGATGTTATCCCGAACCAACGCCTCAATACGGAGGATAATCCTCCGCCAAACAACCTGATTGATGTTGGTGAAGACCGAGGCATTGATACGCTCATCAATGCATCAGAGCGCTCCGTGTATCCCGATCCTTTGAATCGCGAAGATGATCCTGCACGTGATGACTACTTCTTTGACTTTGCCGCGGATCGTCAAAATCAGAATGAGTCGCAGTTCGAGAAGTACAACAACTTCGAAGGCAACGCTACACAGTCGGAGAACGGTCAGTTTCCCGACACGGAAATCCTCAACAAGAATAACGGTCAGACGATCTCGCTTGATAACAGCTACTTCCGGTATGAAGTCAATCTGAATCCGAATCCGTCGACCAATCCTCAAATCGTGGGTGGTAATCCTGCGGCTGGGTGGTATCAATTCCGCATCCCTGTCCGTCAGCCGGATTCAATTGTAGGCAATCCGCTCTTCACGAACATCCAGTATGTCCGCATCCACTTCCAAGGTGGTGTCGTTCGTGTAGCAATTGCAGATTGGGGAGTTGTTGGATCCTACTGGCTCCGCAATCACCAGTTTCAGGCCAACGTCGACCGCAATGACTCGGTTCTGCAGGTTGCCTACGTCAATCGGGAAGAGAATAACTCAGCACCGGACTTCTATACGATGCCACCGGGTGTCCAGCCTCCGCAGCAATTGCAGAATCCGGATCCGTATCAGCAGATCTATCTCAATGAACAGTCGCTGGTTGTACGTGCCAGAAATCTCCGGTATGGAGAGGAGCGATTCGCTGCACGCATCTTCCGCCCGTGGGATCTCTTCTATTATCGCCAGCTCGCGTTCTTCGTGCATGGCGACAATACCATGCCAAGCTCAGTCGTGCCTGGCTCCTCGCCCCCTGCCTATGCATTTGTGCGATTTGGTGTGGACTCGGCGAACTACTACGAGTATCGGCGCCCATTGCTTCGTGGATGGCAAGACTTGCGCATTAACGTTGCTGATATGACAGCGGTGAAGCAGCAGCGTGATCAAATGCGAACGAATGATCGTCAGGAGTTTCCTGTACCGGGTGATCAGCAAGGGATATTCGCCATTAAGGGTAACCCAATCATGACACGCGTATCGTTCTTTGGCTTTGGTGTCGCAAATCCAGCAGAACGATATCCTAATGAGTTGTCCACGACAATGTGGGTAGACGAACTCCGCGTTGTTGAGCCGATTGATGATAATGATTGGGCAGGTGTGGCAAGCACGACCTTGAAGCTTGCAGACATTGGGGATTTTACGGCGTCGATCAATCATTCAACACCGAACTTCCACCGACTTGAAGAACGATTCGGTAATCGTCTTCAAACGACGAACTGGAATGCAACACTGCAGGTCGGACTCGAGAAGTTCCTCCCACAGGAGATGCGAGAGACGAAGATTCCGATTACCTATACCCACAATGAGTTAGCTGAAACTCCGCTATTCCAAGCACAGAACGATGTCAATCTTGAGGCAGCGGCACTTGCCACTGCACGAGATACGCTTGCTACCGGCGGAACACAAGAGGCCGCAGATCGCGCAGCGCAGGAAGTACGGATGCGCTCGCAGCGCGTGCGTGTGCAGGATCAGTGGGCACTCACCGGACTGCGGCTTGGCATTCCATCGAAGGCGTGGTATGTCGATGACATCTTCAACAAGCTTACGTTCAACTTTGCCTACGCACAAGAGTTTGAGCGCTCGCAGGTTGTCCAACAACGGTTTGATTGGCGTTGGAGGCTGCGTGTTGACTATGCCGTAACTCTTCCGGCGAAGTATCATGCTTCACCGCTGAAGTTCCTTGGTGACGTATGGGGACTTAAGGCGTATAAAGACACGAAGATCAACTTCCTTCCACAGACGATCACAGCCAACATTGGCATGACGCGTGCGCGCACTACCGAGCAGTCGCGCTTCCTGCTGCAGCCAAGTCCGATCGTGCGCGAGTTCCTCTCGGAACAGACATTCGGCTTCAACTGGCGTATTGTTGAGAACGGATTCCTTAGCCCAATCCTCGACTATAAGGCCGTATCCGGATCAACACTTGTCCCACTCGAACTTGATGTGAATGGACGTCAGCGCAGTGGCAGTCAGTTGGCAAGTCAGATGTTCTTTGCAAATGGTCGCGTGCTTGACCTCGGCATGAACAATATGTTCAATCAAACGGTGACCTTGTCCTTCCGACCACGTCTTCCGGACGTCCTTGGTTTGAATCGACTCCTCGAGACAACAGGATCGTACAACGTCAACTACGGTCTGATGGATCCACTTCAACCAGATCCCGCGCAGCGTGATGTTGTACGGACTGCTCGTTACACATCGACGTTCCGTCTCAGTCCGGTGTTCCGCTGGCGTCAGATCGGATCGGAAATCTTCGGCACAGCAAAGAAGGGAAGTGCTGATGTGTTGTCGGTGATTCAAGAAATCCTCTTCGGATTCGACAATCTGACATTCACGTTTAATCAAGCAAACACAGCTGTGAACAACGGCGTATTGGGTGGCACTGGTTTTACGAACCTTTGGGCGCGGACCTTAACGTTCCGAGATAACAATTCGTTGTGGGGCCCAAGCACGGCGTATCAGCTTGGTTTGGTTTCGAATCCGCATGGCGGTATCTCGATGGTGGGGAGCCCTGTGTTCCCATTCTTCCGTTTCGAGACAACTCCTGGTATTCGTCCGGCTAACGCTGTGATGCAGGATGACTACAGTCAGCGCTCGACATTCCAATTCCAAACGAATCGTCCATTGTGGCCTGGCGCAACACTGGACCTCAACATGCGCACGGATATTGGCTATACGCGCAACCAGCGTGTTGTAACCGACGTGAATGGATTGCCTACGTTCACAAATGTTAACAAGCGGCAAACACTCGAGCGGAGCTTTATCAGCTTCCCCGACATGCCGTTTGGACTCTTCGGCAACAACGTCGAATCGGTGATTCGTCTGTACAACGAGCGCAAGGCAGTGATTGAAGCAGATGCCGACACGATCGGTCGCAGCTTGCGACTCCTCGATGCTCTTGGAGAATCGTTCCGCGATGGATTTAGCGCACTGTCGCTCTTCAACGGAGAGCTCGGACGTGTTCTGCCAGCGCTGAACTGGACATTGCGCTGGGACGGCATTGAAAAGATTGGTCCGTTCAAGGGGCTTGCACAGCGCATCTTCATTGAACACGCATACCAGGGCACATATACCGAGAATGCGCGGATCAACGATAATGGTCGTGTTGTGGAAGTACAGCAGATACGGGCTGGTTTTACACCAATGATTGGTGTCAATATGTCGTTTGATGAACGACGTCTCAACGGATTGCTGACCGCTACAGCTAGGTATAACGTTACCACCACACACGGACTAAATGCGTCAGCTCGAAGCACGATTTCGCGCGAAACCGCTCACGAGCTTCAGATTCAAGCGTCGTACCTCCGTCGCGGTGTGTCACTCAAGTTCCTCGGGTTGGACCTTCAGAATGACATGGAGTTCAGCTTCAATACGCAGGTTCGTCGAAATCTCCGTGCACAATACGATGTGCTAGACTACAAGGGTCCCGATGGATCGCTGGTTGACGGTACAACGCAGATCACCATCGAGCCTCGTGCTCGATATACGATCAGCAATCGCGTAACGGCGTCAGCATTCTTCCGGTATGAAGGAAACTTCAGCGAGGGTGCAGCTAATCCAGGATTTTCGACCTCGCAAGTTGGCATTGACATACGTCTGTCGATTTCTGGTGGCCGATAGCGTGGAACGCCCATGAAACAGTGGGCTCCCGCTGGTTGGACTTTCGTAGTTTCGTAGCACATGTGCAGGGGTCAACCCGCCACATTCACCGTAGTACAAGGAGCTCCATCCCCATGGGTAAGATTATAGCGGTCGCCAATCAAAAGGGTGGCGTCGGAAAGACAACGACGGCTGTCAATTTGGCTGCGTCACTTGCTGCCGCAGAGCAGAGGACGCTGCTGGTCGACATCGACCCTCAGGCGAATGCATCACATGGTTATGGCGTTGAGACAGCGCAACTCGACCGGACGGTGTACGAGGTTCTGGTGAACAATCTCCCCATCAATGATGTGATTGTCCATACCCAGATGCCGTTTCTAGATCTCGTGCCATCGCATATCAATCTTGTCGGTGCAGAGATCGAGCTCGTTGATGTTCCGCAGCGAGAGCATCTACTCCGCAAAGTTCTCGACAGCGTGCGCGAGAACTACGACTTCATCGTGATTGACTGTCCGCCTTCGCTCGGGCTTCTCACGTTGAACTCACTCACGGCCGCCGATGCGGTTCTGATTCCAGTACAATGCGAGTTCTATGCATTGGAGGGTCTCGGTCAGCTGCTCAATACAATTTCGATCGTCCGTCGCACGACCAATCCGCGTCTTGATATCGAGGGCGTCCTCTTAACGATGTACGACTCACGTCTTCGTTTGTCCAATCAAGTTGTCGATGAGGTTCGTCGTCACTTTGAGGATAAGGCTTGTCGCACCGTCATCTCGCGTAACGTCCGCTTATCGGAAGCTCCGAGCCACGGTAAGCCAGCATTGCTCTATGATGCATCAAGCATTGGTGCGCAGAACTATCTCGAACTTGCCACTGAAATCCTCACTCGTAACGGCGTCCTCCCAGGCGCTGTTGTACAGTAGGAGGTTGCGTGAAACAAGGACTAGGCCTAGGCAAGGGTATTGGCGCATTGATTCCGAAAGAGCTCATCCGTCAGGATGCGTCGGCCCAACAGCCGATCTCCGATACGCTGGATGAAGTTACGGGCGTAGCACTCATCGACATCGAACAGATCTCGACGAATCCCGTGCAGCCGCGCCACCACTTTGACGAAGGTGCGCTGCAAGAACTTGCCCAGTCAATTGCCGTGCATGGTGTCATTACTCCTATCACGGTTCGTAGGCACTTTGATCAATACGAACTCATCAGTGGCGAACGTCGCCTTCGCGCATCGAAGATTGCCGGACTCACGGCGATACCCGCCTATGTGATCGCGGTCGGATCTGATGCTCAGATGCTCGAGATAGCACTGGTTGAGAACCTCCAGCGAGAGGATTTGAATCCTCTGGAAGTTGGCATTGGTTATCAGCGTCTTATCGACGAATGCGGGATGAAGCAGGAAGAGGTTGCTGTGAAGGTCGGCAAAGACCGAAGCACTGTCGCAAACTTTCTCCGATTGCTCAAGCTGCCGGCAGATGCTCAGTCGGCATTACGCGTACGACGTATCTCGATGGGACATGCTCGGGCTCTCTTGGCGTTGTCATCCGAGTCGTCGCAGCTGGTTGTTCTCCGCGAAGTGATTAAGAAAGAGCTAAGCGTTCGTAAGACGGAAGCATTGGTCAAGGACCTTGAGCTTGGGCGCAAATACATCGAACGTAATGGAGACATTCATACAGTAGCGTCTGGTGCTGCAAGTCCGCGAGGCACATCACCAGCGAAGGCGAACCGTTCGTCGACGCTTGGTGATATCGAAGACAGTCTGCGTCACATCTTCGCTACGCAGGTGCGTGTCAAGTTGAAGAACGACGATGCGGGTACGATCGAGGTGGAGTTTTACTCGATGGAAGAACTCGAACGTCTCCTTGAAGTCATGCTGACGATGCAATCACCAGATCAACAGTAATGTCATGGGTACAGTGACACACGACACAACGTATCGTATCAGATACAGTGATACCGACACGATGGGTGTTGTCTACTACGGCAATTACATGCGGTTGTTTGAAATCGGTCGGACGGAGCTTCTACGAGCAGCGGGTATCGCGTACGCCACCTTTGAGGCTGAAGGACTCTACCTACCAGTGCTCGAAGCGCATGCGCAGTACCATGCGCCAGCGCGGTACGACGATGAGATTGTGATTACCACAACCTATACTCCATCGCTCTCGGTAGTGCTTGAACTCCATTATCGCGTGCATCGTGACGGTG
This sequence comes from uncultured Ignavibacteria bacterium, assembly GCA_903939735.1. Taxonomy (GTDB): domain Bacteria; phylum Bacteroidota; class Ignavibacteria; order Kapaibacteriales; family Kapaibacteriaceae; genus UBA10438. The sequence goes on along the minus strand of CAJAIA010000030.1, from coordinate 30,012 downwards.
TTACACTTGTCACGGGCTGGACGCGTCACACATTCGTATCTGCCGCCACATTTCGTCCGGTGAGACAACCGCGACGATTCGTTGAGGGGATAGAGAAGTTTCTCCACCAGACATGAGCACTATGAATCTACGCGTCATCGTTCTCGCTATCTCATTGCTTAGCTCGGTACACATCGGTTGGTCGCAGCAGGCTACGATCTTTCCCTTCATGTACAGCATGATGAGCGCACGGATGGCAGCTCTTGCGGGCTCAACCGTGGCGATGACGAATGATGGACACAACGTTGTGATGAATCCTGCCGGACTCGCTACGCTGCAGAGCAATAGCGTTGGTGGAACATTTATCAAGCATGTGCTTGATATCGGTGCTGGCTATGCGACGTACAATCGTGATGTAGACAACGTTGGTACACTCGCGGCAACAGTGAGCTACACAACCTATGGCGCATTTGATCGTGCTGATGCGCAGGGCACTGTGACTGGCACGTTTCAATCCAGTGATGTCGTCGTCGGTGTGTCGCTCGCTCGTGAGCTTGATACGTTGATCTCGTACGGCGTTACTGCGAAGGTGCTGCATTCGACACTCGACAACATGTCGTCGACAGCGCTTGCCATCGATGCAGGGATGATTTTTCAGTTCCCGAAGCAGCGAACCAACATTGGGATTAGTATCCTTAATCTCGGCACGCAACTATCGACCTATGATGGTACTCGCGATCGGCTTCCGATGGATCTTCGCATAGGCGTTAATCATCGCCTCCGTGGGCTGCCGTTGCTGGTGAATGCTTCCCTTAATCACCTCACAGATGATGTCGGATCTCTTGTCGACCGTTTGCTGAATTTCTCGGTGGGTGGTGAGTTGTATCTCGGCAAGGTTATTCAGGCACGCATTGGGTATACAAATGCTGTTCGCAATACCAGTGCGGTTAACGTGCCGGGTCAGCTCACAGGACTCTCGGGTGGTATCGGAGTTCATTTGCCGTCGCTTGATTTCGATTATGCTCTGAGTTCGCTCGGCGCTGCAAGCGTCGTTCATCGTGTAAGTGTTGCGATGCGTCTAGATGACTGAGCAAGGGATGACATATCGGGGGTTTCACTACCGCTGGACGCTACCAGTGCTTGCCGCCCTCGGTGTAGCATGGTATCAGATTGATGGAGACGTGCTCACCCTTGGAATCCTTGCAGCATTATGTGTTGTTGTCATCGGGTTTACCTTCCCGTGGGATAACTGGGCGGTCGAACAGGGCATATGGGACTTTCCAGAAGGCCGTTTGTTGTTCCGGATTCGCAGTCTGCCGATAGAGGAGATTTCGTTCTTCGTCATTCAGACGCTACAAGTAGCCTTTGCAACTGCGATCCTTTGTCGTTTGCTGCCGTCACAGCAGCTATCACCAGTGTCGTTTACGTCAGATGTTGGCATTCGTATTGGTGTAACGTTAGGGCTCTGGCTTATCCTCGGACGCATGACACGTACGTGGCGAGTAGCGCACCGTTCGTTCCGGTATGCCTGGCACCTCGGTTACTGGTTCCTTCCCATCATTGTGTTGCAGTGGCTCTTCGGTGCGGGAATGTTGATGCCACGTTTGGACGTCATCATCTATGCAACGCTCATCATCGGCACCTATCTATCGGTTGCTGATGTTTGGGCAGTGCGTCGTGGAATTTGGTTCTTCGACCACGCGCAGACAACGGGACATCGCATCGCAACGATCCTACCCTGGGAAGAGGTTGCGTTCTTCTACATGACGAGTTTGTTGGTGGCTCAGAGTGCTATTCTCCTTGTACCGGCTGCGCACCCATGATGGAGCATGTACACTTCGATCTTGCCGCGTCAACGTGGTGGATCTATGCACTCAGCGTCATTCTAGGATCTGCGGCGTCATGGTACACATACACGCGAGTTGATCCGCAGCAAACACCATTCACCCTTGCAACGCTGCGCATACTACGTGCGCTTGGACTTGCGAGTTTACTCTTGCTGCTCTTTGAGCCAATCCTACGCATTGTACAGAGTGAAACTGTCCGTCCCCGAGTAGCCCTGCTGATCGATGAATCGCGCTCGTTGCCGCGTCTAGCCAAGATGGATACAACTGCGCTACGTGCAACAGTGGCGACGTTGCAATCGACTCTTGGAGCGGACATCGATGTTGAATTGTATGGGTTCTCGGATGTTCTGCGTGAAGTTCAAGACATCGATTCGCTGACATTCCGTGGGTATCGTACTGACATCGCATCGGGCCTCTCCGCTATCGCTAATCGTTCGATCGACCGTCGCATCGGCGCAATTGTCCTCGTAACAGATGGTCAGCACAATGGATCTGATAATCCGGTGATGCTGGCTGACAACCTTGGGCTCGGCGTGTATAGTGTTGGCTTCGGCGACACTGTAATGCCGAAGGATTTAGCGGTAACACGTATCCTCGTTGCTGGTATCGGCGTTGTTCGCGAACCGATGCCTGTTACTGTCGATATCGAATCATATCGCGTGCCTGATGGTGACTATGAGATGGTGATCGAGGATAATGGGGCACGGGTGAGTTCACAGCGCGTGGCGGTGCGATCGAATGTTCCGCGCCAGACTGTAACTATGGATTGGAAGCCTGCCCAAGAGGGTGTGCGAAAGCTTGTTGTTGCTCTTCGGCCGGTTGATGGAGAGGCAACAACGGCAAACAATCGCGTTCAGGCGTTTGTGGATGTTCGTTCGTATAAGCGCAAGGTGGTGCTAATCGCAGGTGCGCCTAGTCCGGATGTTGCGTTTATCAAAACCTCGCTCACGCGCGACCCGTCTGTTGTTGTGTCGACATTCGTGCAGAAACAAGGGGCAGAGTTCTACGAAGGAACCCCGTCGCTTAACGATCTCGCAGATATCGAGGCTCTCGTTCTCGTAGGGTTCCCTACGACGCAATCGAGTGCGGCCGTCGTGGAGACAATCGCCAAGGCATGCTCATCGGGAACAGCGTTGTTCTTCATGCCGTCGGTGCAGCTTGACTACCGTAAGCTCGGCTCCCTCGAGAGTATACTGCCGTTTCGCGTCACTGGAAGTAGACCACAGGAGTTCCTCGTAACGCCAGATGTTACTGACGGTAGCGCGTCTGATCCAATCATGCGTTTGTCCGGTGATGTGCGAGATGCATCGACATGGAAATCACTGCCTCCTATGTTCCGTACCGAGACCTTCGTTGAGTCAGCACCCGGTGCGCAGGTCCTAGCAACGATCCGTGTAGGTAATGCAGCGCTCGAAGAACCGCTTATTATGAAGCGTGATGATGGTAGGACGCGAAGCATTGCTGTTCTGGGCTATGGGGTGTATCGTTGGCGCTTGCTCGGTACAGCTCCGCAACAAGCTCGGGGTGGTACTCAGGTTGATGTCCTCGATGCATTTCTTGGCAATGCTGTTTCATGGCTGCGTGTGCGAGATTCGGAGCGTCGCATTGTTATCGCTCCGACGCAGAAGTTCTACGCCACAGGCGAGCCGGTAGGATTTGTAGCCTCAGTTCAAGACGAGTCATTTGCGGCGGTAAATGATGCGGAGGTACGTGTCGTACTCACGACTTCAACAGGTCCACGTTCAGTGGTGCTTGCTCTACAGGGGAATGGACGCTATGCCACTACCGTGGGTTCGTTACCACCCGGTGATTACAGCTTCGTCGGCACGGCAACTCGTGGTAGTGTCCAACTTGCGACTCGGCGCGGACGTTTTACGGTAGGGGATCTGCAGGTTGAAGATGTGGCGCTGATCCGCAATGCTCCTCTGTTGAACTCTATGGCTCAACGTACCGGTGGTCTTGCTATCAGCATCGATAAGCTCGATGCTCTTCGTGAGATGCTCAAGCGTGATCCACGTCTTCGCGACGTTGTGCAGACCAGAGATCGAGAGTATCCGGTGTATCATCTTCCCTGGCTCGTCGTTCTTGCTATCGGATGTTTCGCAGCTGAGTGGACGCTTCGCAAGCGTCGAGGTCTCGTGTGACGCCTGTGAGGTTGCCAGACGACATCGCGGTCTTGTATGACCAACGTCGTGATGAGATACGACGCAGGCTGTCTGAATTCGCTGCCGTACAGCCTTCTCAGTGGTTTTACGAATGTTGCTTTTGCATCCTGACGCCACAGTCGTCAGCTGTTCATGCAGATGCAGTTGTGCGAGAACTACAAGAGATCGACTTTTTCGAGAAGGGACAGGACGTTGAGCATGTATTGCGCAACCCTGCGGCGTACATTCGCTTTCATCGAACCAAACATTCTCGCCTACACCTTTTGCGAGACCAGTGGGATGCCGTTCGAGGTCTGCTGGAGCAAGAGGGAATCCCTTCGATCGAGCGTCGCACGATGTTGGCGGATCTTGTCAATGGTTACGGACTCAAAGAAGCGAGTCATGCCATGCGTAACATCGGTTTTCGTGGTGTCGCAATTCTCGATCGACACCTGCTCAGGCTCCTGGTTCAATGCGACGTCTACCCCGAGATACCTTCCGTCAGTTCACGATCAGCCTACCTTCGTGTCGAGCAGTCCTTTATCTCCTATGCCCAAGAAGTCGGCATCGATATGGACGAGCTCGATCTCCTGTTTTGGTGCGCCATGACAGGACATATCCTCAAATGATTGCAGCTTGGCGGACCTTCTCAGTTAGTACGTGCTGTGGTAGAACCACCTGATCTTGTGTGCCTGTCGCCAAGAGCGTGCCAGAGGGAAGAACTCGAGCCTCTATGCTGCATCGAATACGACGACCTTCAACTGTCTCAACACGGGCGACGATCCGTACCCGAGCTCCAATCCCAGCCATGGCAAGATGCGTTAGTTGAAGACCGCTCCCGACAGCATTTTCATCGCCCTCGAAAAACGTGGCAATCGCGCGGCGTGCAGCTACTTCTGCGTGATAGGCGAGCCAGAATGTCGAATACACAGGATGGATCTCTACTCCATCTAACGCGGCCGTCATCTCTGCCGTAACGACAACTTCAACTTCTCCAGTACTGTTCTGCACGTTGGCATTCATAGATCATCCGTTGGAAGCGTAGTACGAGCGTCACCGCAATCGCCTAACTTTGCACATGCGAATTGCTGTTCACACCCTCGGGTGCAAGCTCAATTATAGCGAGACATCACGACTATGCGCTGACCTTTTATCGCATGGTCATACCATCGTGCCATTCGATAGCGAAGCCGATGCGATCATCCTCAATACATGTAGCGTTACTGAGCAAGCAGATGTTGAATGTCGGAAGCTCGTTCGAAGGGGACGTCGCACGTCACCAGACGCAGCTGTGATTGTTACCGGTTGTTACGCTCAGCTGAAGCCAGATGAGATTTCAGCCATCGATGGAGTGAGGGCTGTGATCGGAACGGCTCATAAGTTCAGCATCGCAGATCGAATAGAATCGCTCGTGACGGCAGAAGAGGTAGTGGTCGATGCAGATGAGATTGCTGATGATGTGCTCTTTCAGCCGTCTAGGACTCATCGTACGGCATCACGAACGCGAACATTCTTCAAGATTCAGGATGGATGCGATTATTCCTGTTCGTTCTGCACTATCCCTAAGGCCCGTGGCAGCGCACGATCGATGATGCGTGATGATGTCCGTCGTGAAGTCGATCGCATTGTTGCCGATGGATATCGAGAAGTGATACTTTCTGGAGTGAATCTTGGTGAGTATCGCGATGCAGAGGATACGCGCTTCGTCGATGTCCTCCGCATGATTGACGAGGATGTGCCACCGTTCCGTCTTCGGATATCGTCGATCGAGCCGAACACTGTGACATCTGAACTTATTGACGTTATAGCAGCGTCGTCGTCGATTGTTCCTCATCTACATATACCTCTGCAAAGTGGGAGCGCAGGTGTGCTTCGCCGTATGCGACGTCGGTATACAGTTGATTACTACCGATCACTGGTGAATGTTCTTCATGAACGTCTTCCCGGACTTGCACTTGGGATTGATGTGATTGTTGGGTTTCCGGGTGAGACGGAACAAGAGTTTGAAGAAACCTACGCGTTCCTTGAGGACGCTCAGTGGTCGTATCTGCATGTGTTTACGTATTCCGAGCGAGATGATACCGTCGCTGCCACCATGGAGCAGCAGGTTGATCGTGGTGTGCGTCGCATGCGGACACAGCGACTTCGCACGTTGTCGGAATGGAAGCATGCCCGGTTTATCGATGCAAAGATTGGAAGCATTGCACAGGTATTGCCTGAGTCCTACGATCCGCTCACGCAGATGTGGCGCGGATGGTCTGAGCATCATGTGGCGGTGTCGTTTGCTGGAGAACCGGACCAAGTAAAGATGACCTACAATGTTCGCCTCACCGAACGCATCGATCAGGAAGCACGTGGCATTCGCATAGGAGATGATGAATGAAGATCTTTATCGCTCTCGATATGGAGGGACTCACGGGAGTTGTACATGGCGATCAGCTGATGGCAGAAGGTCGTGGCTATGTAGCGGCTCAGCGATTGCTGATGAGTGATCTCCACGCTACAATCGAGGGCATTATGCGCGTGCATCCTAATGCTTGCATTCGTGTTGGTGATGGCCATGCTACGATGCGTAATGTGATTCTGGATGAGTTGCCATCGAATGTCGAGGTCGTTGTTGGTTCTGCTCGACCTGACAACAAGCCGCTGTGCCAATTAGAAGGACTCGACGAGTCGTTTTCGATGATGATGCAGGTCGGATATCACAGTAAGGCTGGAACGTCTGGTGGGTTGTTAGCGCACACCTATATCGGAAGCCTTGTCAAGTCATGGAGTCTCAACGGTCGCGAAGTAGGCGAGATAACGATGAATGCGGCATTGGCAGAAGGATTTGGCGTGCCTATGGTGTTTGTTAGTGGGAATAGCGATCTCGACGATGAAATCCGTGCACTTGAACCAGCGCCTGTCTTCGTCGCAACAAAGTCAGTACTGGGTCCAACAGCTGCGATCTGCGTTCCACCATCACGTACCAAGAAGCTAATTGCTGACGGTGTTGAGACTGCATTGCGTCGTTCGTGGATACGTTCTGCGGTGATTGAGCGCGAGACAACGATTGAGATTGAGACGTATCGCCGTGAGCAAGCACATCGTGGTTCTCGTCTGCATGGCGTTGAGCTCGTTGGCGACTCACGCATGCGCGTAACAGCGAGTAATGTTCACGATGCGTATCGTCGCATCTGGCATGCATGTACCATGGCGCTCGATGAGATGCCAGTGTGGCTGCAGTGATCGTGAGTTACTTCAGCATCCGCTTGAATGCTGCATAAGGAATCGCGCCGAGTGCATCTTCTGAGGGTGCCGGCAAGTTAGCTTCCTTGAGACGTTCTTCCGTTTGCCTGATACGATCTTCTGGTAGTGGATGTGTGCTCAGGAGTCGATCCAGCGAGGTTCCTGAGCGCCCCTTGACTTGCTCGAAGAAATACAGAATGCCACCTGGATACCAGTGTGTATGGCGTAGGTAGCGGAATGAATACGCATCAGCTTCTTCTTCATCGCTTCTGCTATTCTGCAGCAGACCGAGTCCGGTGAAGGCATTTGCAGCAAGCTGGACTTCGCGTCCGGATGATGAACCCAGAGCGATGCTCGTTAGCGTTTGCAAGCCAAGCTGCGTTGTCATACGATTTGTCGAGTGACGTCGCTCAGCGTGTGCGATTTCATGTCCCAGGACACCAGCGAGCGTTGCTTCATTATCGATCGCTTTTAGCAATCCGGTATACACATAGATGTATCCGCCAGGCGTACAGAAGGCGTTGATTGTTGCATCATCATGCAGGAGTTGTACGCGATACGGAAACGTGCCGCGAAACTGAACTTCTGGAGCACGCACAATACTGTCGACGATAGTCTGCACATAACGTGTCGCAGATGGATCGGCATAGAGTGGATACTCGCGCTTGTTAGACTTGATCTGCTGATCGAATGAAGCACCAAGACGTTGATCTTCGCTCACAGGGAACAGGTTTATTGCTCCGCAGTTTGTGAGCGTAAGCACCAGAACGAGGCTTGTACATAGCCGAAGAAGATGATGGGTGTTCATGGCTGTCGCTTAGTACATCTCAAGATTATCGAACACGGGTGTTGGATACGTGATCCGATTTAAGAACAATCCTTGTGGTGGGGCCAGAGGCGTCTGACTGCCGCGCTCGCCCGATGCCAGTGTGGTACGAAGTTGATCTATCGTAGACTTACCTCGAGCAACCGTATAGGCTGCACCAACGATAGCGCGGCACATTCCGTAAACGAAGCGATTCGCGCGGATGCGAATCCGTAGTTCATTCTCATGGTGTTCGAGCGCACACATCGATACGTTGCAGAGGTACGATGGTGTGTCGGGATTGTGCTTCGACAGAGGTGTGAAATCATGTGTGCCGATCACACAGGCTAACGCATCCTGAAGACGGTCCTCGTCAAAGGCCAAATCCGGCGTCCAGACGTAGCTCCGAGTGAATACTGAGTGGTTGGTGTTGATGCGATAGACATACTCACGCTGTGTTGCTCCATAGCGAGCGTGGAAGTCTGCTTCGACATGCTCTGCAGCACGAATACGGATAGCTGCTGGCAGCCGTGTGTTGAGGGCAATCGGAATCTTCTCTATGGGAATAGCGGGTGCAGTCTCGGGGATGGCAAGATGGGCGACTTGGCCTCGGGCATGCACTCCCGCATCAGTGCGACCGGAGCCTATGATTGGAAGAGGAACGCCGTAGCACAGACTGAGTGCATCCTCGACGCATTCCTGAATGCTGAGTGCATTGTTCTGTCTCTGCCACCCTGCATATGTCGTACCGTCGTATTCGACGCAAAGAGCAATGTGTTGCATACGCAAATCTATCCGTTGTTCGTGAAAAGCGACTCATCAGGTACGGGCAGAACACCCAGTTCCTGCGTATCTCGTCCACCAGCATAGGAGAGATGACCGTGATATCCTCCAATCATGTTGTTCAATACGCGTACTTCCTCGACCATGATCGAGCGCCATGCACCGATAGCATGCAGCTTCCCCCGAACAACCAGTGACGCATTTCGCAGCTCCTCACGAAAGTGCTGCCGTACTTGCGGAGGGACAGCACACTGAAGAAACCCCGTCTCGTCCTCGAGGGTCACAAACAACATCCCACGCGCAGTTGGTGGAGCTTGACGCAGAATGACGATGCCGGCTGTGGTGACCGTTCCGCTACTGGACTGTGGTAAGCGACATAGCACTTCGATTGTACGTACCTCAAGATCTATCAGCGTCCGACGATAGAGCGTCATAGGATGAACTCGCGCAGCACCATGCGAGATATAGTCATATGCAAGGCGTTCTTGGGCGCGTACCTTGGGTAACGCAGGTATGTCGTCTTCATGAACATGAGGAATATCAAGCAGTGTCGGTACGCTCGAGGTTATACGTTGTTTGATAACACCAACCATCCACAGCGCTCGCCGAGTATCTGGTTCCCAACGGTCAAGTGCACCACTCAAAGCAATTGTATCGAGAATATCACGTGGGAGAAAGGACAGCCGATCGACGATGTCATTCACATCAGCAAATGGACGTAGCGATCGCTCCCAGATGATAGCTCGGGCTGTATCAGGTTCAACGCCACGAATAGCCGTGAGCGGTTTTTGGATTGCTACCACACCCTCGCTGTCAACGGTAAGTCCATAGCGAAATGATGAGTTCTGCATGCATGGCATGAGCACAGCGACACCGCAGCGCCGGGCCTCCTCTTCGAGCGTCATCAGATTATACATCCCAGGTCGATGCTGCATGAATGCAGCCATGTAGGCAGCTGGGTGATGCGTCTTCAGCCATGCACTCTGATAGACGGTCTTGGCAAATGCAGCAGCATGCGAACGACAGAAGCCATACCCCACAAAGTGCGATACCTTCTCGTAGACTATCTCCGCAGTTACAGGGTCCACGCCTCGTGCAACAGCACCGTTGATGAACGAGCTGCGCATATGTTCCATCATTTCACGATCGCGATTCTTCGACACAAGCGCACGAAAGTCATCTGCTTGATCAAGGGGCATTCCTGCAAAGCGATGCGCGATCTCCAGCACCTGTTCTTGAAAGAGGATGATGCCGAGGGTATCCTTGAGTATTGGCTCAAGATCCGGATGCATATAGGTGATTGGCTCAGTACCCCGACGTCGAGCGATATAGGGGTGTACCATGCCACCTTGTAAGGGACCTGGACGAAACAGTGCGACTTCGATAATCAGATCGTTGAAGGTCTCCGGCTGGTGTTTCGCTAATAAATGCATCTGACCCTGCGATTCGATCTGAAATACTCCAAGTGTCTCACCTCGGCGTATCCGTTCGAACGTCGCTTGGTCGTCAAGTGGGATGGTATCAAGATCAATTGTCGAACCGTGATGTGTTCGTATCAACTCAATGCACTCACTAATACACGCCAGCATACGAAGTCCGAGTACATCAAACTTCACTAGCCCCATAGCTTCGACATCGTCTTTATCGAACTGCACAACGGCAACGCCATTGGCTGAACGCTGAACTGGCGTGTAATGTGATAGTGGTCGAGAAGAGAGGATCATCCCTCCTGAATGCAGACCGAGGTGGCGTGGATGACCAAGCAGTGCATCCACACAGCGCAGAAGCAGATCCAGCATTGGAACATCCCCACACACACGTGCAAGATCGTTGCGATAGCTGTAGACATCTTTCGATGTCCATCCAGGCACACTCTTTGAAAGTGCTCGAACGATATCTTCAGGCCATCCAAGCGCCTTTGCGGCATCGCGAATCGCCATACGCATGCGATAGGTGATTAGCGTAGCTGTCATCGCGGTATGATCAATTCCGAATCGATGCTCCATCCAAGTAATCACTTCACTGCGACGATCACTATCGAAATCCACGTCAATGTCTGGTGTTCCCTTACGTCCGGTATGGAGGAATCGCTCGAAAAGAAGGTTGTGCTCTAGGGGGCAGACCGCGGTGATACCCAGGAGATAGGACACGATAGAGTTCGCTGCAGAGCCACGTCCGGAGCATCGAATGCCACGCGCGCGCGCTTCACAAACGACCTCATGAACCACTAGAAAAAAATCTGCAAGCTCTAAGCGTTCAATAACATCGAGTTCATGGGCAACTTGAGCCTGCGCTTGTGTAAGTCTCACACCCTGATAACGACGAAGAATCATTTCTGCGCATAGTTGGTGCAGCACCGCAATCGCCGTGGTCCCTTCCGGAATCCGTGCTCTCGGAGGCGTGATATGCTCCGGCAGGATCGAGAATGTACACTGCGCAAGAATAGATGACAGATTGCTGAATGCCTCGTCGTAGGGGATAACCTTGCGAAGGTCGTCCTCTGACCATAGCGCGTGTTTGTCGTGCACCGCGCGCTCAGGATGTGGATCGAACATCGTGATCCCTTCCCGAATGCATACCATAAGATCATGCACTGCATAGGCATCCGGTGTAGCATATCGTACATCTTGCGCGACGACAATCGGACGTTGCATGTCATGCGCAAGGTCGACCAACCGTGCCGTTCTTCGTCTCGACCACGGACGCGCATCATGCGCTATGCCGATATAGACATGCGGATGGTGAATCGTATCAACAACACCACGAACGTGCAGAAGATCGTGTCCGGTCCCGTGAACAATAATGATGCAATCATTGCAGTTAGACTCATCGAGTAACATCTGTACATCATCCTGCTGATGATGATGTGTTAGCACACAGCAGATCTGTTGATATCCCACGTGAGAACGTGCGATGAGCGACACAGCTATACCGTCGAGGATAATGTCGCAGCCCATAATCGACTTGATGTTGTGTCTACTACATGCACGTTCTACGCGGACGGCTCCGTATACACCATACAGGTCTGTGAGAACAAGTGCAGTATGACCGCGTTGTGACGCAGCCAGAACGAGTTCTTCAGGAGAAGATGCTCCGTCAAGAAATGAGAAGTGACTTCGCGTATGGAGAGATCCGAACATCGGTTAATCGTACAAACGTGAAATCATCCATCCCTGAATGGTACTGTGGTAGATCTCCATCACACCGCAGGACGTACTTACGAGAAGGTATTCGCGTTGTTCATCAGACGTCCACCACGGACCCCGTGTTGACCAACTATCTATGACCGTCTCAATGTTGTACGTGCCGCTTCGCCAGCAGATCACATAGGGGATGCTAGACTGGCATCCCACATCAATAGATTCGAGCACGAGCTTCATTGCTGTTGTCCGATGATCCGTGCGTAGTCCTCGGGAATAATCGACCACGGATTATGAATACGGATCTCCTTAATCACCGAGCCATACTTGGGTACTAACGAAACTCTGAGATCCTGCAGGGAGTTGGACTGATCAAACAGAGCTATCTGCTCGCCAATGGGAAGCCGAAGTGATGTCAGTCGTATGCGAAGGCCCCACCACCGTCGTGCAGACGTCAGAAGCTGTCGAATCAGCGCATCGACATGCGTCTCTAGATGTCGTAGCGTCGCTATTGCTACCCGCATGATCCGTCCACGTCGTGCGCTGATCTCACCTGAGCGATCTAGAACTCCCACATCAACGCGCCATGCTTCTCGACCAGATAACTGGGTAATGATCTCTGTACACGCCTGCTGACGTGCCTCGTAGATAGGTCCAGGCTCACATGTAGCATCATCGAAAGCCACACGTACTTGGATCTCGTCAGGGGGCTGGAATAATGGTAACGTCGTCGACGTTGTATGCAGGAGACGATAGAGTCGCACACCCAGATCGCCAAACTGCGCTCGTAGATGTCGCTCTGAAAGTCCTCGAAGTGTACCAATGCTCGATAGTCCGAATAATCGTAGACGCTCAAGGAATATCTCGTCGATCTGAAGTTCCGGTACGTCACGAAGTACATTGATGCTTACATGCTCGGCAGATGCATGAGCATCGAGCCTGCCAGGTACTGCCTCGAAGGCACAAAGCATTGAGCTCGTTCGGTCCGGAGCCATTGCAGCCCGTGCAGACCAACGACGAACGTTCGTTCGAATCTCATCGATGTTGTCTGTGCCCGCATGTAGGATGCCATGGTCTCGTACGAGCAGTAGTGGTGTTGAACTGTGCACCACCTCAACTAGGGCATCCCACGAGGCAGGGGATATTGCGGGGTCAAGGGCGAGAGTGATAATCATTACGCGATTCTACAAAATGTCAAGAACATTGACAAAACGAGAATCGGTGTGTTGATAACCTAGAGCTTCTTGATGCAGCTCCGAACCACGCCTACGATGGTGAAGTCCATATCAGCTGTGATTTCAATGTCCTTGTAGCGACGATTTTCAGCCCGTAGAATAGGACGGCCTTCGACCTTGAGGTAACGCTTCACGGTGAGTTCGCCATAGACCTTAGCTATGACGATCTGACCTGATCGTGGCTGAATAGCACAGTCGACAATGAGGGTATCCCCATCGCTGATGCCGGCATCCGTCATTGAATCACCTACAACACGGATGAAGTACGTACTCTCTGGATGCTCCAGGAGCATATCCGCTAGGTCAATCTCACGCTCGATTGTGTCGTCGGCTGCTGCTGGCAAGCCCGCGCTGACTCCCAGTGAAAGCATGGGGATTCGTGGACCGCTGCGCCCAGGTAGGGCTGGAGCGACTACGAGCGGAGCTTGGGCACGGAGCTCTGCGATTACACTCTTCATTGCCTGGATCTGCTCTTCTAAGCGCTCAATTGCACCCTTGGGCTGTGAGGGTGAAGTGTCATCACGCATGGTCGTAGGCGACCCAGAACCTGTGAGCAACCACCCAGACGATACGCCGTATCGGCGCTCCAACAGGGCAAGAATCTCCTGGGGCACGCCAGTGCGACCTGATTCCCACGAGTACACCGTTGGGACCTTAACGCCAATCGTTGCAGCATAGTCAGCAACCGATAGGCGGAGTATGCTCTCTCGTACTTGTCGATGACGAGTACCAAGTTGGGTCTTTGTTTGCATGATGCTATCCACAGTATGTGCTACCAAGTGTGGACAATATACAAAATGTCGACAGTTGTCAAAAGACACATTAGCAAATTATCCGAACAGCCATTTATCTCACGTAACAATATGTCACTATTTGTAGCGAATCAAAAACTGTCACTTGTTCTTACATCCACACGATCTATCGGAGTGGATGAGGAGCTACTATATCATGAACGTTTGGGGCTGTGAGAAGGTCTTACAATGGGAAAACAAGCACTACGCGTTGTTGATTCGAGTAGTAGGGTAGAGTGAATACGCAACAGCCGCTGATTCTCACGGAGGATCAGCGGCTGTGGTATATAACGTCGTTCGTACGATTAACGCCGTCAGCTACGTTACGGTTGCACGATAACAGCTGTGCGACAAAGCACCTGATTGCCTTGTTCAAGAAGCAAGACGTATTGACCAGACGCGATGTCGGATGGCAGGTTGCAGAGGAGCGATGTACGTCCTGCACCGAGTTCCCATGTCCCAATGCTGCTGCGACGTCCAAGCATATCCACGAGTGCGGCGTTCACCGTACCGGCTGATTGTGACATAACAATGAACGTCGATGTAGCGGAAAGGGGATTTGGAGCTGCCGTGATGCTCCAACCTGGCTCGTTACGTTCGTCGACACTCGTCACAGTAAGTTGGAAGGCCTGAGGTGTAGACCATCCACCTTTGCCACATGTGTTAACGCCACGAACCTCCCATGTGTACGAACCACTGTTGCCGACGTTCGAAGCCGCAATTGTTGCTGAATTACTAGTGATCGTCGAATCCTCAAACACGATTGTATACGGACTTGCTGCAAGCTTGATCCGCAGATGATACGAGGTAGCATCGGCCGAGGTAGACCAAGCAAAGGGAACTGTTGCCGCAGCATCGGCAGATACCGGACCACGTGGAGCGCTACCTGAGCACGACGCTGGGTTCTTACCACCAGTGGTGAAACCGAAGACATTCGACCAAGCGCCAGGTCCGACGCTATTGATAGCACGGACACGCCAGAAATAGCGTGTATTGCAGGCTGACAGCGTAACAGTAGTCGTTGTGCCATTCACAGTTCCAGAGTCAACGATAGAGTTGGCTGCGAACGACTGCATCGTCGAAACCTGCCATTGGTAGGCGTCGGCGAGGGAAGCCTTGCCCCAGGTGAGTGGGAGCTCAAGCGTGCGACCTGTTGCATTGTTGGCTGGAGCCTGAAGTGTAACTGCACCCGGTCCTGCAGATGCGGGAACGAAGTCGACCTTTGTGTTCTCACCAGAAAAATCAACGGTCTTTGTGACTGGTGCGTTGAGATTACCACCGCTTGCTGTGATTGTCACTGAACCAGAACCAGTGAAGGGGATCGCATAGCCACCAGAAGCGCTGGAAACAGCATAGTACGTTCCACGGCTTGGCTTGATTGTAACACCTTCGAGGCCTTCACCGAGGTCATAGAAGCCGTTATTGTTTTTATCCGCAAAGACAACACCGGTTATGTAACGCTGCATGCGCGTTCCAAATGTCTGCGTTACGACGTATGGGCCAACAGACCCATGCATGAGGCCTTTGCCATTGAAGAGAATGCCGACACCGATTTCGGTGTAGACAGCACTCTTAAAGTTCATGATGTTTTCGCGGTGGCCGAGATCGATCTGGTTCTGCTCACCCCAGTCAACGTTCAGTCCGCAGTGACCATGCCACACGCTTTCGCTATACGCAGCAACATTCTCACCGTACATGCCTTGGGATGCATAGCCCACCTTTGCATAGCGTCTGCTGAGATCATCACCATTTGAGCTGGTATGACCCTGGAAATTATTCGCATCCATATCCTTCGAATGGTTGCGAGCCGCTGTGATAAGGTCTGGATGGAATGCAAGTGGCGGACGTTGCGGATAGGCAGTAAATGCTGCCTTCGTTGCAGTCTTGTTAATGTTGAAGTAGCTATAGGCACCCTGAACACGCGCATCATCAGTATCCATGAGACGGATACCTTCTTCTGTTGGATTTGCGCGTGCGCGATTCACCATTTCGAGCATCTGTTGCTCTTCAGGTGTAGGGTCGCCGTGGCTGTAGAGCTGATTGGCTTGTGCAGTCGCATCGATCATGCATGCGGACAGGACAACGGCGAGTATAAGAATGTGCTTCATTACAAATCTCCATGTTGAGGTCGTACGAGGACTTCTTCGAGAAGTAAACGGGGATTCCAAAATGTTGAAACGAGCATTGCCACAGTCTGCGCGACGTCACGTCCTTGAAGCATACGATGTGCATGTTGATCGCGCATCGATGGATCCCAAATGTCGGTGTCAGTGGCACCGACCAGAACGTCACATACCTTCACTCCGTGCTGACGAAGCTCTGTGCGAAGAACCTGCGTAAGCGCGAGCGCACCTGCTTTGGAAGCACCATACGCTGAGCAGGACGCGAAGGTTGTTCGGGCTGCGATAGAATTGATGGTGATGATCATCCCAGACTTGCGATCAATCATCGAGGGAGTAACTACGCCGCAACACGAAAACACTCCTCGGAGATTCGTCGCGATCTGGCGATCAAACTCCTCAATAGATGTTTCCGTAAACGGCTGGAAGGATGCTACGCCAGCGTTGTTGATTAAGACATCAACAGGACCGAAGGATGCTACGGCTGAGGCATGCGCTTCGAGAACAGACTCATGATGCGCTACATCGCAGGGAACAACGTTCACCGCGTCGGAAGCAAACTCGCTGGCAACCAATTCGAGCGCATCACGATCACGCCCAGAGAGTGTACAGCGATTGCCCTTCGCTACTTCACGCGCGACAGCAGCCCCAATACCGCGACTTGCCCCCGTGATCCAGATGTGGAGAGGTGCGCTCATACGCTGCCAGCACAGTTTCTAAGGAGTTGTTCTGTAGCTGGACCAAGTGTCTGGGATCGTCGTGCCATCACGATGCGTGCTACAGCCAGCGCTTTCTCAACTTCGTAGGCTTCATCACGCCATGCAAACGATGATATGGCACGCGGAGGGAATCCATCTGCAACAACATTCGAGCTTACACCGCAGATCGTACCCGTGAGGAAATTGGTGCCGATGGCCGCCTTCGAATGATCACCGATAAACAGGCCAACGAACATGCGCTGTGTATCCTCGTTGCCCCATGGCATGGTTACGTGGACATGACCGTACGTGTTCTTCAGGTCTGATGTGGTGCATCCTGCTCCAAGGTTTACCCATTCGCATACATAGGAGTGACCTAGGAACCCAGCATGCTTCTTGTTGCTCCAACCATGCATGATGCTGCCCTCGACTTCACCGCCGGCTTGACAACCAGGTCCAAGAACGCTGTGCTCGATCAACGAATGCGGACGTATCACTGCATTCGGTCCGATGCTGGTGGGGCCGACGATAACACTCATGGCGTCGATATGAGCGCTGTCACCGATAATGACCGGTCCCTTTGATTCATCGATCACAGAAGATAGATGAATTGATGCATTGGAGTGATGACGCTGACCAACCAAGCCAGCATCCCATGTGATTGCTTCATTGATATGGTCGAGTGCCTGCCAAATCCTGTGAATCACATGACCATGCACAACAATCTGTTGAGCTTCCGACACTGTGGTCTGCGAAATCATGCTGACGACATCATCAACTGAAAGCGTTACGTCATTGCTATACGCGCCAACGATCTGTCCATTGCATGCAATCACAATCGGAGCGGTGGCTGCTGCACAGGCATCTGCAATCTGCTGCATGACCGATGGCGAGAGAATAACGTTCGCACGGATTACGAGTTTCGCGGCAGTGCTGATCGTAGGTGTGTTGTGGTGACGCTCCAAATACGAGGCTAGATGTGCCTCGCGATGGGTGTAAACACAGACAGTACAGGAGGGTACTGATACTGACCAACGCTCAGCAATCGTGTGGTATCCCACGCGAAGTTCCCACGCACAGTGCATTTCGCTAAACGGGTAGAGTCCGTCGACATCAACAGGCTCTACGAGAACGATGTGCAAGCCTGCACTCACTCGGCTGCCTCCGCAGCATGGCGCACAGTAGCCTTGATGAAGGCAACAAAGAGAGGGTGTCCGGTAACCGCGCGAGACTTCAGCTCTGGGTGAAACTGCACGCCCACAAACCATGGGTGTTGCGGTACCTCGACAACTTCGACCAACTCTCCGTTAGGCGAAGAGCCACTGATACGCAGGCCGGTACCCGTGAGTAACTCGCGGAACTCATTGTTGAACTCATAGCGATGTCGGTGACGCTCGCTGATGTGCTCGCTCTTGTACGCAGCGAACGCCTTTGTCTTTGGTTCGAGTTTGCAAGGGTATGCCCCCAGGCGCATCGTACCACCCTTGGTGGTAATGTTTCGTTGTTCAGGAAGGAGGTCGATGACGCTGAACTTGTTCTTCTTGAATTCCGATGAGTTGGCCAGTGGTAGGCCAGCAACATTACGCGCATACTCGATCACGGCACATTGCATACCAAGGCAGATGCCGAAGAATGGAATGTCGTGCGTACGAACGTGCTTGATCGCTGCGATCTTACCCTCGATCCCACGATGTCCGAATCCTGGCGCTACCAAAATCCCATCAACACCATCAAGCATTTCTGCCGCGTTGTCGTTGGTTACGTCCTCAGAGTCAATCCAGCGGATGTTCACGCGTGCATTGTTGATTGCACCGGCATGAATCAACGCTTCAATGATACTCTTGTACGAGTCAGGATACTTGTTGTACTTGCCAACAAAACCGATCGTCACGGAATGCTTCGGTGCCTTGATGCGATGGACAAAGCGCGTCCAAGTTTCCATCGAAAGCTTTGAGCGCTTGAGATGAAGCTTTTCGCATACAATCTGATCGAGCTCATGCTTTGCGAACATCATCGGAACTTCGTAGATCGTCTCAGCGTCGAGTGCCTCGATGACGCTTCGTTGTTCGACATTGCAGAACAATGCGATCTTCGCACGGATATCGTTGTCAAGCTTCATCTCGGAGCGACACAGGAGGATGTCCGGAGTAATACCGAACTCCATGAGTGTCTTCACTGAATGCTGCGTGGGCTTCGTCTTGAGTTCACCGGCCGACTTGATGTACGGTACATATGTGAGATGTACGTCGAGTGCATTGCCTCGACCAACCTCATGGCGAAGCTGCCGACATGCCTCAAGGAAGGGAAGCGACTCGATATCGCCAACCGTGCCGCCAATCTCACTGATGATGATGTCGTACTTGCCATCAAGTGCACGCATCCGACGTTTGATTTCGTCGGTGATGTGCGGTACAACTTGGACTGTCTTGCCAAGGTATTCACCCTGACGCTCACGCATGATTACGTCGTAATAGACTTGGCCCGCTGTCGCCGTATTTGCACGCGACATGTTGACGTCGAGGAAGCGCTCGTAATGGCCAAGATCAAGGTCTGTTTCGGCACCATCATCGGTAACGAATACCTCACCATGCTGGTAGGGATTCATCGTGCCGGGGTCGACGTTGATATAGGGGTCAAGCTTCTGAATCGTGACCGAGAAGCCACGCTGACGGAGCAAGAGACCGATGGATGAAGAAGCGATGCCCTTCCCTAAGGAAGAAAGCACTCCGCCCGTAATGAAGATGTACTTTGACGTCTTCGGCACAGGACACCTGATAAATGATCGGAAGAGTGAAGGTGTCGTAGTTCTGCGCTTGCGCAACAGCCTGGACGGGCTCAAATCTACGGATGTTGTTCCGAATGGACAATGGCATGCGTAGCTTCGCGTATATGAAACGTTCTCTCTCGTTCGTCCCCCTCGCGGCCTCCATCGTGGCCCTCAGCCTTATGCTCAATGGATGTGGGGGGGGTGGCACATCCGAGCGTGATGCTCACGTGATCCGTTTTTGGCATTTCTGGAGTGAGCCAGGCCAAAAACAAGCGCTTCTCGACCTCGTACATGAGTTTGAGAAGACACGGAACGTGCGGGTTGAGCTCACAGAGCTTTCCTGGAACGACGGGAAGGTAAAGCTGCAGGCAGCCTTCAATTCGGGCGCACCTCCTGATGTAATCGAGCTTGGATCAGACTGGGTTGCGCAATTCTCCAGTTCCGGAGTTCTTCTTCAGCTTCCTGGCGATGCGGCGTCTGTTGGACGGTTCGTGCCGTATTCGCTCGCACCGGGAACGTGGAATAGCCGCATGTACGCCTATCCGTGGACGATCGATACGCGTGTTCTGTATGTGAACATGGATATGCTTGCGTCGATCGGTGTCTCGACTCCTCCAGTAACACTTGACGATGTAGTCGCTACGGCGGAAAAGCTTCACGACGCTGGTATGATGGGATGGGGTGCTAACGGTGCCGACGCACACAGACTCTACAAGAAGATCCTCCCATTGATGTGGTCCTATGGTGGCGATGTTCTCGATAAGCAGGGACGTCCGACGTTCTATTCTCCACCAAACGTGGCAGCTCTTGAGACGTACGCGCGTCTGGCGCGTGCCGGTATGATCGAGACACAGCGACAGCTTGATGCTGCCTTCGTTCAGGGCAAGATTGGTATGTGGAATTCCGGCTCCTGGCTTCTGAAGAAGATCGCCGCATCTCCGGGTAAGCGCATCGTACCGGTGCTGCAACCGAAGTTCGGAGCAGCGCAGGGTGTTTCGTTTGCAGGGGGCGAGTATCTGGCGGTAAGCGCCGGAGCAACAAACACGCAGATGGCTCGTGAACTTGTGCAGTTCCTCGTAGATGGCACCAATGCGGTGCGTTTCTGTCGCTCCGTTCCGGAAGCAGGATTCCCTGCTGACTCTGCGTATGCGCGAGATGCCACGTTGATAGCTGATCCTATGAAGGCTGTCTTTGCACAGCAGCTCGCACACGCGCGCATGACCCCTGTTCACCCAAGATGGTTGGATCTTGAGGAGATTCTGGAAGATGCTGTTGAGCGCGTTTTGCTCGGTGAGGCAAATCCAACGGAATCCCTCGCGCGTGCGCAATCTGATGCGGAATCGTTGCTTGGGGTAAAATGATGCTGATGCGTCCCATGCTGATTGCCGTGCTGATGTGCACGTCGGCATTGGTGTTGGTCGCTCAACGTTCACC
Organism: uncultured Ignavibacteria bacterium; assembly: GCA_903939735.1. Classification (GTDB taxonomy): domain Bacteria; phylum Bacteroidota; class Ignavibacteria; order Kapaibacteriales; family Kapaibacteriaceae; genus UBA10438. The sequence continues at coordinate 9,041 of CAJAIA010000030.1, read as the reverse complement.
GGCAATCCAAGGTGTTGTGCTCAATGCACAGACTGGCGAGCCTGTTCCGTATGCCTCTGTGAGATTGACATCGATTCGACGCGCTGCGATTTCAGATCGCTCTGGAGCCTTTTCGATACGTCTCAACGCATCCGAACGCGCGTCTGTAGATAGCGCCCGTGTCATCGTTTCCTGTGTTGGGTATCGTTCCGATACGCTCGTTATCCAGAGTGTGGATTCCTTGCTCGTTGTCCGTCTGCAGGAACGCGGAATAGAGGGAGCTGTCGTGATTGTTCGTGCCGAGGATCCCGCTCAGAGGATTATGCGCGAAGTGATTGCACGACGTAGACGTCAGACCGAAACGATCCGCTCGTATCGATATCGACTGTACTCGAAGATTGTCGTCAATACCGATACCGTAACAGCGACGCGTTCTTCGGGAAGGGGAGACACTGCTGTCTTCAGTATTCTCGAGTCGTTCTCGGATGGTTACTTCAAAGCACCCGACCAATACTCGAACAAGATCCTGCAGCGGCGCCAGACTGCAAACATTCCTCCCCAAGCAAACCTTGTATCGTTAGGCACGAATCTCTCCTCGTACGCAAATACGGTAACGCTTCTCGGTGAGGAGATTGAGACGCCCTTTGCCGATGATGCTCTTGATCATGCAGAGTTTACGCTGCGGAATGATGTAGACGACTCCATCGCCATCATTGATGTGCGATCAAATAGTCCCGTGCGGAAGGGGTTCCATGGTGTTCTCTTCATCGATACACGAACGTTTACACCGCTCAATGTGGAGTTCGAGCCGAATCGTGTTGTGAACCTCCCATTTGATGCATCGTTGTCCTACAGCCAGACGTTTGCGGTTGTCGATGGGTTCGTTGTTCCAGAGTACCTCCGCATCGCCAGTAGCTTGACTGCCGATATTCTGTTCCTGTTTCAGCCACGATTGGACGTGGAGCTGGAGACACGCTGTTCAGCGTATCAGATCAACACTGAGATAGACGACGATGTTTTCGATCAGTGGCGGGTGGAGCTTACACCTTCGGCGCTGACGTATGACTCTGTGTTTTGGCAACAGAATGCAGTTGGCACATTGAGTGCAGACGAAGAGCGCGCATATGTCGAGATACGCAGTGCGATCGATAATCCGGATAGTCTGCAGTCGACGCTGATTAATAGGATCTTTGGACCAATTGCGCGTGGCATAGCGCGCTTGGGACGAAGACCATTTAGTGGCTTTGAAGATGTGATGAGATACAACCGGATTCACGGGTTGTATCTCGGTGTTGGCACCCGGTTCAGACCCGACACCGTGATCGAACTTGAGTCGGGCGTTGGGTACGGAACTGCAGATCGACAATTCTACGGCTGGCTTCATCCTGCGGTGTTTCTTGGAACTCAGCAGCGATGGTCTGTCGATGCATCGATCTACCGCATTCTGCAACGTCGCGACAATCCCAACGTGGTGCGCTCACCGCTGATTACGGCAACGTCGCTGTTGTTCGGTAATGACTACGGCGACTACTATCATCGTGAAGGTGGAGAAGTTGGCGTGAGCTACAGTTGGGGACAGTTTGCATTTATCCGAAATGATGTCTGGCAGCGTCCTTCCTCAGTGCGTGTGTTTGTTCGTAGTGAAGATCATGCAAGCGCTGAGTCTCGCGATGTATGGTCGCTCTTCCGTCCGCAGACTCCTGAGCGACTGAATCCAGAGATCATGCCCGGAACGCTGCGCTCAATGGGTGCAACGCTGCGTGTCGACTACTCGCCCCTTCGCATGATATCGCGTACAGGCTTTGCAATGATGATGGAGCATTCGAATCCTGCATTGCTGCCGTCTGCATTCTCCTACACTGTTCTTCAGGCAGAGGGAATGGTGCGCTTGAAGCCGCTTTCTGTATGGACAACGGACCTGGTTGCAACATTCGGATGGTCCGACGGCGGAGTGCCCCCACAGCGTTTTGGAAGTCTTGAGTCGAGCCTAAACGGACTCGCCGTAACGGGAGCATTCCGAGGAATGCGCGTAAAAGAGTTCTATGGTGATCGCTATGCTACGCTCTCACTCACACAAAACTTCGGAGAAGTTATTCCCGGCATTCTCCGGATTCCGGGGATCGCCTCGTTCGGTATAGAGTTCCTTGCGTTCGGCGGTGTTGGATGGACGTCGTTTAGCGAGCAGACCCAGGCCCTCACGGCAACAACGCTTCCATCAACAATGGCCACGCGCGAAGGAGTGTACTACGAGGTTGGCGTAGGCGTGAATCGTCTGTTGCTCTTCTTCCGCATTGATGTCAATGCGCGCATTTCACAGCGTGACCGACCGGAGTTTCGCGTGACGTTGTCGGGCGCAACGTTCTAAGGATACTCCAGCGTGATGCATGCAGCAGCACTTCGGGCGCGTTCCCGCAGTTCATCAATCGACGTATCCACTGTTCCAGAGGCAAGTGTAACACCCATGCGCCGATATGGACGACATGTTGGCTTCCCGAAGATGCGGACATCTATCCCTACCTCACGGCAAGCTTGATCTATGCCATGATACGCAGGTTCTCGAGGCGACGTGCGATCAGCGAGAATAACGGCTGAGGCGCCGGCACGCTCAAGCACAACAGACGGGATCGGATAACCAAGAACTGCTCGAGCATGCAGTTCAAACTCATTGAATGTTGTTGTCCCACCAAGTGTCACCATGCCTGTATCGTGTGGTCTTGGTGAGAGTTCGCTGAAATACACTTCAGTATTCGTAAGAAAGAACTCCACACCCCAGATGCCAGGTCCACCGAGAGCCGTCGTTACGACACGGGCCATGTCTTGCGCTTTTTCTAAGAGAGCAGGTGAAACTGCATGTGGCATCCATGATTCTTGATAGTCGCCGCGCTCCTGGCGATGACCAATTGGCGGACAGAACAATGTTGGTCCGTCGGTCTGTGTGACGGTGAGAAGTGTGATCTCGCTTTCAAACGGGATAAACTGCTCGACGATAACCTCGCGCAAATCACCACGGCTGCCTTCCATGGCGTAACTCCACGCGGTTGCGACGTCATCACTATGCCGCACAGTGCTCTGCCCCTTGCCACTAGATGACATCAGAGGCTTGACCACGCACGGAATGCCAATGGCATCGATCGCAGCACGGAACTCGTCCTCAGTTGTTGCATAGCGGTAATCAGCCGTGCGGAGCCCAAGGTCCTTCGCAGCAAGATCTCGAATAGCCTTGCGATTCATTGTCATGTTAGCCGCTCTTGCACTCGGGATGACGGTCATGCCCGCTGCCTCATACGCGAAGAGACGTTCGGTGCGAAGTGCTTCAACTTCGGGTACGATGATGTGGGGATTGATCTCATGGATTGCTGCGTCGAGTGCCACGCCATCCAACATGTTCACTACACGATAGTCATCAGCGACCTGCATGGCCGGTGCATTCTCGTAGGAGTCAATCGCAACGACGCGATGTCCAAGTCGCTTTACGGCAATAACGAATTCCTTGCCGAGTTCACCAGATCCGAGGAGAACGAGTGTTTTCATAGTGTGATGCTGTTAGAACGTTCCGTGTGCGTCAATGTCGACCGTGACATGAACGAGTGAGCTTGCATAGTCGCGATAATACGCATCGAGTGAGCCTCTGAGAACAGAGCGCAGGGTGCTACCAGAGGGATCGTGCTGTTTGTCATTCTTGATGATGATCACCATCCGATAGGTATTCCGTATTCGTGCGATAGGAGGCACAACGGGGTCGAGTCGTGAATGAACAGTCGAGGTAGCTGGGAGAAGTGCTGCGAGGATGTGTGCATGTTCATGGGCCATGCGCTCGTCCATGGAGGATACTTCGAGACGGATGAAGCGGGAGTAGGGTGGGTACCCAGCTTCACGTCGTAGCACAAGCTCGGCAGATTCCCATGCGCGGAGTTCCGCCGGTGAACGCTCGCCGTGTACTGCGGCAATGATTGCGGGATGATCCGGACTTGACGTTTGGATGAACATTTCACCATGGGCAGCGGCGGAGCGTCCAGCACGGCCTGCAAGCTGCGTAAGGAGCTGCACCGTTCGCTCTGTAGCCCGGAAGTCAGGACGATGGAGTGTTTGATCTGCATTGACGACGACCACGAGCGACACGCGTGCGATGTCGAGTCCTTTCGCAATCATCTGCGTCCCGATAAGCACATCAAGATCGCCCCGTTGAAAGCGCTCGAGAATGGCTCGATGCTCACCCTTGCGGGATGTGCGATCTGCATCAAGGCGATCGACGCGTGGGATTCTGCCGATTCGCTGTTCGATGGCACTGCGAACATGTTCTTCGATTTGCTGCGTTCCTGATCCTGATTCGGTAAGCTCCACTGAACCGCATACATGGCAGGCGGTACGGGCTTGCTCTGCGTAGCCGCAGTAATGACAGCGAAGCTGTGACGACGTTTTGTGATAGGTGAGTGCTACGTCACAGTTCATACACATGGGCACGTCGCCGCAGTCTTCACACTGCATACTTGCAGCATATCCACGACGATTGAGAAAGACGAGTGTACCCTCGCCGCGCTGGACTCGCTCGGATATTGCATCAAGGACGCTATGCGAAAGAACGCCGTCCATACGTTTTGCACGACGTTCCGTCCGGATATCCACGACATGCACCGACGGTAGCACGGCATGGTCTGCCCGGTGTGTAAGCGTACTCAATTCCGCTCGTCCTGCCTGCACGAGTGCCAGCGATTCAAGTGATGGTGTCGCACTGCCGAGAAGAACTGTGCATTGCGCCAGTTGTGCCCTAAGGATGGCCACATCGCGACCCTGGTAGCGTGGGGACGGATCTTCTTGCTTGTAGGATGGTTCGTGCTCCTCGTCAACAATGAGCAGTCCCAACCGATCAAGCGGAGCAAACACGGCAGATCGTGCGCCGATCACAATAGGTATCTCACCGTCCTGGATGCGCTTCCATAGGGTAACACGCTCACCTGGTGCGAGACGTGAGTGAAGCACCGCTACGGCGTCTCCGAAAACGGTTCGAAAGCGATCGGCGAGCTGCGGAGTGAGAGCGATTTCAGGTACCAATAGCAGTGCCTGCTGTTTCCGCTCAAGAACGTGTGCAATGGCGCGTTGGTAAACAATCGTCTTGCCGCTTCCAGTCACACCATGCAATACGAACGGACGGAATGATGCAGTTTCAACAGCAGTGATGATCTGTGCCAGGCTGACCTGTTGTTCCTCGGTTAGCGTCACCTCGCGCTCATCACGCTCGCTGAGTGATCCAACGCCCTCATCGGAACGCCGATAGGGAATCGTGCTTGCCACGAGATACCTACGCTCGATGAGTGATGTGATCGTTGATGATGAGATAGACAGTGCACTGGTGCAGTGTTGCACAGCAACGGCTTTCCCACTGCGCTGTTGCTCGAGGTATACATGGCCTAATGCGAGCGATTGCTTTGGCGCTCGCGCATCGAGGAGGTCGAAGGCCGACCGGAGAGCATGTTCATCGCGCAGGAGTGCGTCGTCGACCGAAACGGCCTTTTGCGTTCGTGCAGTAGCTGCGGACGTAATATCCTGCTGAACATCAACCCATCCATCACGTTGTAGTGCATCGAGCTGGTCGGCTATCGTCGTGCTCTTGAGCTTACGCTGCAGATAACTTACGGTGAGCTCGCCCTGATGATCGCGGACGGCTCGAAGAAGTTCTGCTCGCCGTGGGGCGCGGGTGCGCAGTGCGTCCAGATCGGCATCGCTTGGGTGCCGCTGCAGCGTAACGCGTACAATACTCGTTGCGCGAAACCCACTTGGCATTGCTGCCTGTAGGGCCTCTCCCCACGAGCACATGTAGTAATCAGCAACACGTCGCGTCAGGAGCAGAACATGTTCTGTGCACGACGGACGGTCGTCGAGGATCTCGGCGATATCCCGGATCTTCGGTACATCTGGAACGTCGATGTCGACCACCATCCCTGTGATAATCCGCGTACCGAGCGGCACGAGTACCCGACATCCACGCTGGACTGACGCATCCTGACAACGGTATGTAAGGGGCTCAAGACGTGGGAGTGGGAGGGCGACGCGGATGTTCATGCTGGACGAAGATACCGAGCGCAATAATTTTGCGTGTTATTCGACCTGAAATCGCATGAAGAAGCAAGCACTCACAGCCATATTGGCGGCCATCATGGCAGCCATAGCTGCGCATCCCCTGGCTGCGCAGAATGATATCGCCAGCAGTCGCAAGAATGCCATTACGCGAGCTGTTGCACGGTGTTCACCAGCTATTGTTGGGATTAACGTAACGGAGACACGTCAGCAATACTACTCCGACCCGTTCGCTGATTTCTTTGGGGATCCGTTCTTTCGAAACTACTGGGGTGACCGACCACGGACGTACCGTAAGGATTACGAGGTGCGTTCCCTCGGGTCTGGATTCCTCATCAGTGAGGACGGTTACATTCTCACCAACGATCACGTCGCTGGGAATGCAACGAAAATTGTGGTGACGATGACCGATGGATCCAAACATGACGCGAAAATCGTTGGTACCGACCCCGTGACCGACGTCGCATTGTTGAAGATCGAGGGTAAGAAGTTCCCATTCGTGAAGCTTGCCAGCAGTGAGGATGTCGAAGTCGGCGAATGGGCCATAGCATTCGGTAATCCGTTTGGACTCTTCGATAACAACGCCAAACCAACTGTGACTGTAGGTGTTGTCTCTAACGTTGGCGTAAGTTTTACCCAACCGAACGGCACGGGCGGTCGGCGCGTATATCGCAACATGATTCAGACCGATGCAGCTATCTCATCAGGTAATTCCGGGGGACCGCTCATAAACGGACTTGGTGAGGTGATCGGTGTGAATACCGTCATCTACTCCACCTCACAGGGTGCCAATGGAGCAGGGAGCATCGGCATCGGGTTTGCGATACCCATCAACCGCGTAAAAGCTATAGTCGATCGGCTGAGGGATCAAGGTACCATTCGACGGGACTTTTGGACTGGAATGACCGTCACGCCTGTCAATGCTGAGATCGCTGCCTATTACCGATTGAACGCCGCAGATGGCGTACTTGTCACAGAAGTGGCTTCGAACGGTCCGGCGGATGAGGCGGGAATAGAGCCTGGAGACGTTATCATTGCAGTCGACGGTCAGCCGACGCTTCGTGAAGACGACATCAACATTGCCATTCTTGATGGCGAGGTGAATCAACGGATTTCTGTTGAGTTTCGTCGGGGCGGACAAACATCGACCGCGACAATGACTCTCAAAGCTCGTCCAAGGAGTGGTGGTGTCCGAAACTGATAACAAGAGCATCCTCCGTGCCGAAGGCCTTCGTAAGGCGTATAAGCAGCGTGTGGTTGTCAAGGGCAGCACGCTCGAAGTGCGGCAGGGTGAGTGTGTTGGATTGCTCGGTCCGAATGGGGCGGGAAAGACCACCACGTTCTACATGATCACCGGCATGATTCGGCCTGATGCAGGGTCGGTCTACCTTGACCAGAACAACATTACCACCACGCCGATGTATCAACGTGCGCGCTCCGGTGTCGCATACCTCCCACAAGAGCCCAGTATCTTTCGTCGATTGACTGTTGAGCAGAACATCCTAGCTGTTCTGCAGTTGCAGAAGCTCACAAGCGCCGAACGGAAGGATCGACTCGAAACGCTGTTGGATGAGTTTGGCATCGGACACATTCGTTCGAGTCTCGGTATGGTGTTATCAGGCGGGGAACGACGTCGCTGTGAGATCGCACGAGCTCTGGCGACGGACCCGAAGTTTGTGCTGCTCGATGAACCGTTTGCCGGAATCGATCCGATAGCTGTCGAGGACATCATGAAGATTGTCACGAAGCTTAAGCACAAGGGTATCGGTGTGTTGATTACCGACCACAATGTCCATGAGACGCTCAGTATTACCGATCGTGCGTACATCCTGATCGATGGCACAATCTTCGTGAGCGGTACAGCATCCGAGATCGCCCAGAATGCGGAAGTGCGTTCGAGATACCTTGGCGAGTCGTTTGAACTCCGACCTTATTAACGGTACTCCAGCTGTAGAATGAAGGACCGTGTAGGACCAAGGTTGCCGACGATCTCCGTATAGGCATAATTCATCAGGTTCCGTCCAAGAAGCCCCACGCGTACATGTTGTGTTGGCGTCACGAACACACGAGCATCGACGATATGCGTGGCAACCCGAGCATCAGCATTCGGTACAAATAGCGCGAGCCTGTCGTCAATAGCACCGATACGGTCCTGATAGCGATACTCGAGTTGACCTTCAAGCCATGGTAGGGCTTTCCATGATGCTCGCGAGTAGGAGAGAAACGTATTGCGATACTTGAGCTGCGTGTTGGTCGTGAGGTCTGTTGGCGACATCACCGTAAGCCCCGTTTCAAGTCCAAGCGTTGATGCTAGCATGAAGCGGAGATTAACTTCAGCGCCCAGAATGCGTGCGCGCGTAATGTTTTGAAACTTGATTGGTACGGCCGGATCATCAAGCACAAATGTGGGCTCGATGAGATCGTAGAGCTCGTTGCCGAACACGGCAGCATCAAGCTCAAAGGGAATCGGTGTCGATCGTGATTGCCAGCGTCCACCAATTTCTGTCGACCATGAGCGTTCCGAGAGAACATTGGGATTGCGGATGATGATAAACGGACCGTAACGAATCTGAGCATAGCGTTCGGCAATCGACGGCGCGCGGAAGCCCTTGCCCACACTCATGCGTAGTGCTACATCAGGATCAAGTTCCCACGTGACGCCGAGCTTTGGTGAAACCTCGAGTTGATCAGAAAGTGTATCCATCTTTTCGCGATCAACACGCGCGCCTACTGTTGCAATGAGCGATCCAAATGTGAATTCGCCCTGCGCGTATCCACTGATGATGCCCTGGTTTGATGAGCCATACACATCACTGGTGACTGTGTTGAGTCTGCCCGTTACGCCACCGGTTACAACAATGCTCGACGTAATCATTGATGTGATCTGGACGTCCAGATTATGTGCAAGAGCGCGTGAATAGTTTGAGTCGAGTCGAACATCACCGATACGATCCTGAAATGTGCTCGCAAACACGCCATATCGGGCGATG
>CAJAIA010000029.1 GCA_903939735.1 uncultured Ignavibacteria bacterium | reverse complement strand
CACGGGATTGCAGTACAAGCTTTCGACCACATGGCGGGTTCGCGGCGAACTCTCTGTGATCACGCGCACGAGCAGCATCACGTCGGGAGCCGGACGCGTGCTTGTTGGGTACGATGCGTTTGACGAAGCCATGTTCTACGATTTCTCGTCAGCCTATCCTCGCACTGCGCTCGCGCTACACATCGGCATTGTGGGGTACTTTTGACGTAGATCGTCTTTCGCATGCGCCGCATCACCCTCCTCACCACACTCATCCTGCTGCAGCAGATCACCTTTGCTGGAGATCCACGCGAACACCGTCGCATGGGTGCGGAATCGTTCGACAAAGCGGTGCGCTCGAATATCGAACTGCGACGTCAGCTCGCGTACTATGGAATCGACTCGGTGATTGTTCGTATTGCACGAACGGATAGTGCAGACCTCGAGGTAACGTACGGCGATCTCTGTGCAGCTCCATCTCTTCGTGGACGATTGATGCTCGAGACGCTGCGCGAACTGCAGAACGGCATCCTTGGCTCATCATCGAATCGCATCGCGGTATCCGATACGCTTCGCGAGCAGCTGCTTGCGCTGCGTTCCTATCGCAAAGGCGATCATCCACTAGAGACGATGGATCACCGTGTGCGTCCGACAACCTCGTATGCGAAGCAACTGCATGTGATTGATGTGACACTCATGCGCGAGATGCTTCCGCTGCGCATCGACGCTGAGGATCGCACAGCGCTAACACGGCGCATCGACACTGCAGACTGGACACTGCCCGAGATGATTCCGGGATATCTCACAGCACCAGCAGTGTTTGCGCTCCTCGATGCACGTGCGCATGGACTGCGCCTGTATAGCGAGCTGTTTCCCGATCGCGATATCGCTGCACGATTCGCGCGTTTGTTTCTTGTAACGGCAGCATTTGCCGATCATTACTTCCAGGACATGTTCGCGAGTGATCACCACATTCGGGATTGCAACGAAGCACACGAGAGTGCGCTGCTTGTAAGCAGTGAGGATGAGTCGCTCGAGCAAGAGGGATGCCGCGAGTACTATCGCATCAAGGGTATTCGGTTTTGGTTCGAGCGCTATGGCGACAATGAGATTCTCTATGGCGACGGACATTTCACGGATGATCAGATGGCAAAGGTGCTCCGTGGTGCAACTGCCTTGCAACGCGAGATCAGCTCCGAGCGCACGTATGATGATCACGTCGCTGATATGTATCGTGTTGCACGTCGTCGACCAGACAGTGCGATGCTGTATGCCGATGCGTTTCGTGATGCACCTATTGCACTCAACGCTGAGCTCTACGAGCAGGCACGCTTCCTGCGCCGCTCGATATGGGGTCCGTACGGACAGCTCTCTGTAGCTGCGCTTACCCAAGGGCGCACCTTTGGCGGCCTGATCGAAGCCTCTGTTGGAACGGTGATCCCACTGCGCTTCACGCCACAGCCACGCGCACGTGAGGCGGGCTATGAGTCGTCACTCGCGTTTGTTCCAACACTTAGCGCAGCCTTCGGAGTGTCACGCGATCGCTGGTTCGCCCTCGTGAAAGGGGGCCTTGGGGTACAAGTGGTCGATGGATTGCGCGTTGGTGTTGCCAGCGGACCCTATGTACGGCATGAATCGTTTACTGGAAGCCGCGCACAGTTCCCCGTCTTCGTCGACGTAACGATGCTCTCGAAACCGCTGTCCTTCGCAGCCGGACTCGAGTTCACACTCAGCGTGGCCGTTACACAGAACTCACCGTACGATCTTCGTCTGGGAGCTGGGTTTAGTTTCTACTGACGATCACCGTGGCAACATGCACCACGTCGTCCTCGCGCATCAGCACCACAGCATACACGCCCGGCGCAACACCATCGATTGCAGTGCGTCCGCCATCAAGAAACTGCATTGTCGCTACGCGCTCACCACGCAGATCATAGACCATCGCTCGGACAAACACCGATGGTTCCACAATGATCCGTCCACCGAATGAAAACACCTGTGGCACCGACAACTGTTCGTCATCAACACCAACGGTTGTGCTCTTTGCACGCAGCGGAATACGTGTGACGTCGGTACAATTGTCGAGACGGAACTCGATTGCGCCGATGTGTTCACCTTCCGGACGCTCACGGGTATTGAAGCGTGCGGTAAACGTTGTTGCCTGCTTCACAGGCAATCGCATACCCTTGCGCATCGTCGTTGTAAACGGACCTGTTATGGAGAGATCCATCACGTATGCCTCGGTGATCGCTTCGGACGCTGGTGTGACATCATAATCGATGGCATGGTCCGACGGTCCGAAGTATTGAACTTCACCGAAGTCGATGTCCTTCACCGTCGCCACGCGCAGTCCATCAGCACCGTACACAACTGGATAGGTAAACGTCCGATCGCATCCAAGTGAACGCACAATAACACTCAATGTGTCATCGGTATAGCCCTGTGGGAATGCTCCGATGATCGAGATTGGCACAACGCGTGTTGCCTGAGCACCAACTGTCATTGCGGCCGACGGGATGGCGACTGTGAAGCCCTTCTTCGTTGTTGCCGTGCGGATCTGCGCCGCGACTGCTGTAGAGTTTGTGATCGAGATCGCGCTTACCAGCGTATCTGCGGAATTTCCGCACATGAGCGCTGTTTCGAACTCGGGTCCGGGTGCGGTTGGCGTCTTTACGATATCACCACGTTGACCAGTGATCACGACTTCCCACGTGCGCTGACATGTGTCGTCCATAAATCGAACTGTATCGAGGACAACCACCGATGAGTCGATCGTGATATTGAGCGGCACGTTGCGTGATTGACCTGGAGGAATCACGATTGGCAGACCTGTGTTGGCAACGCTCAAGCGCGATGCACCAATCTTCGTGATACGAACTTCATCCACGCCGGTGTTCACGATCAACGGGTTAATGACAAACGTGTTCTCACAGAACGCAAGCTTCGGCAGCGCGACTGCTGCTGGCGAAACCTGCGCGCGGACTTGTCGAACACGCACGTCAACTGTGGCAGTGTCTGAGCATCCAAGCGGGTTGGTGACAATCACCATGTACGTTGTGTTGATATCAGGTCGGTCAAGGAGCGTTCCACTCGATTCCGAGAGACGACGGCCGTTGGCAAACCAGAAGAACGTATGCGGCGACATGCTTCCCGTAATGGCCGGCGTCATGCGTACCGTATCGCCATCACAGACGCGCAGCTGCGAAGCCGACAGTATCACGTCTGGTCGAGGGTTGATCGTGAGTTGCATGGAATCACGACGCGTACAACCTCGCGCATCGGCGACAGTTACCGATAGGATTGTTGTGCCCTTCGGAACGAAGTTCAACGTCGGCGCTGTCGTCGTCGTGTCGAGTCCGTTCGCATCGCGCCAGCGATACTGTAGTGGTGCAACTCCGCCCGTGAATTGTGGCTGTACGCTTACCGGCAACCCAGCACATCGTGTGATCGAAGCTGGCATCTGAATCGTGATCGGCGGGAACACCGTAACAACCACGGTATCCTTTCGTTCGACGCCAATATTATCGCGCACAGTGAGCACGTAACTCGTCGTACCTGCTGGCGTAACCGTTGGCGTAAGTGACGTTGGATTGCTCATCCCCGTGGTGGGCGACCATGATATGGTGTATGGTCCAGTGCCACCAGAATAACTGCCTCGTATCTGAACAACTGATCCATCGCACACAGACGTATCACCGAGTGCGGTCACAATCAGGTCACTCGTCGTTCCAAGGCAGGCAGCGCTCGAAATGTAGTTCATCATCAGCGTCTCTACGCGCGCACCAAAGTCGAGGTCGATACTCCCATTGAGGTGGCAGTAGCTCATGATTGTACCTACGCGTGCGACACGCGTTGTGAAACAATTGCCGTTCTCGGCGTACCAACATGAGTCGATCGCCGGAGCCCACGTGCAGCTATGTGTATGGAGCGATCCCACGTTATGACCAAGCTCGTGTGCAGTGACCTCGGTATCCCACGCATATGCTGTGCGAGGGTACACAAAGGTGCTCTGAATACCCGCGATAGCGTATCCCCACTGGTTGTTGCACAATGTATTCACGTATGCAACTCCGCCGAGGTTGTTGATGCCTGTGAAGAGCATCGCAACTGTTCGATTCACACCTGCCTTGTTTGCACGGTAGTAATCACGGAACTGCGTTAACAGTGCATCGGTGGTCGTGCCCGGATATGGATCAGGCGTTGTCCACAGAACAAACGTCCCGATGTAGACTACTGCACTTACGTCGCGTTGGTACAGATCACTCACGTGAGCGATCACGGCCTCGGCATAGTTCGTTGCTGTTGTGACGTTGCTGTTGTTATCCTGGAAGAAGATCTGATCGCCCTCGAGTGCAAGATTGATTGTACGGTACGATGCCTGCGAGCGCTCACCCTTGGAGGGGGCTGGCACACGCATGCTCGCTGTGTCGAGCACAGCGCAGTGCCATGGTTCGGCACGTTTCACGAATCGCATATCATATAACACTGCCGTTGGGTCGGAATCACTCACCGCATTCATGAGATACGTCGATGACGTCGGACCATGATTGATGTGAATACGTCCATGTACTTGGCGTGGATAGACGGCAAGCACGACATTCGACGAAGGCACACCGCGCACGTTTCCGCGCAACAACACAGAGGTTGGCGCAGGCACAGCAACGTCGCCGTTCGGCGTCTTTGCCGTAAGGTCTGAGCGCTCATCAATCACCGTGAAACGTCGGAGCTCGAGCTCAAGTGATGTTCCATTGGGGAGCGTCAAGGGCACAACGACCGTTGCGCCGTTGGGGATCATGCGCGACTGCGCAAAGGCGGCTTCATTCAGTCGGTAGAACGTCGCTGGATGATCAATGTTGGCATTCAGCGGCGCTGCAACGCGTTCGAACAGATCCGCTGCCAACATCGGCGTGGCGATAACAACACAAGCGATAAGCAGTAGCATGCGTGACTGCATCGTGCCCTCCATAAATAGTCTGCGTGGCGAAGCAACAAACTACGAAAGAGTCATGTTCCCGTCAGGGCAGCAACAAGCGTAATTCTATGCCAGTGTTCAGTCTGCGCACCTTGCTATAGCCCGTGGCAAGGGTCTCAGGGATTGCGTCGGGTGCTCCGGCCCACAGGAGCTGTCCGCGCACGTCATAGATCTGTATGCGGGAGACCTGTTCCGAGTGGTCTGAAGCGTCAGTAACTGATGTGGGTAGGTCATCCTCACACGGACATGTAGCACCACCAGCGGTCTGCCGTGCACGCGCCGGGATCGGATCGCGTTGGAAGTACGCCGGCAACGACGTGTAGGCAAATGACTGTGGTACACGTGTGGTATCGTTCGCGGGAGTAAGGCGCCCCTTGACACGATTGCCAATACTGAGCAGACCCTTACCACCAACCGTGAACAATCCCTTGATGATGGAGGTGTTCGAGACAACGTTGCCCATGATGCACGTGCTATCTGTCCATGGCGCTGAGCCCATGAACAGACCATACTCGCGCGCATGATTGCGGAGGATCACGTTGTGCCATCCATTAGCGCCGTGTGAGTTATCGAGTACGATGTGCGCAACGCTATTGCCTTCTGCGAGATTGGCGTAGACCCAGTTGCCGTGCCAGACAACATCCCCTGCAGCATCATTCGGGAACTCGGTCCACCGTGGATTCTGCGATGCGTTGTAGCAGAGCGCATTCCCATTCGCACCTGCTTGCATGAGTATGCTATGCCGGAGCGTCGAGAATATGTTGTCAACGACACGACAATCCCCTGTTGCGAATTGCAGCACGACGCCATAGCCACGTCCGCCCCCGCCGTAGCCATAGCTCTCGGCGAAGTCACACCGTGTAACGGTGCAGTGCATCGCGTACTCAAACGTCACATGCGCAAAGTTGGTCTTGCGACTCCGTACACCGTCGATCACAACATCACGAGCGTAGGCAACGTGGATGTTCGACACCTGCTGTGCGGAAGAATCACGCTGATCGATGCTCAAGCAGCGTATGCGCACCTGCTCCACGGGATTGATGAGCGTGAGGTAGGCCTTGCGCGATGTATCCACGCTCATGCGCAGCGGCTGTGTGATGAAGATCGTATCACCACGCACATTCTCGACTTCGATGATCTGTCCGCTCGAGCCCCTTCCCCAATCCGAATACATCAGATCGGCATCGTCGGGCACGATACGCAGCATTGTACCGCGCTCGGGTTGAAAGCTTGTGCCGGTGATGAATGCATCGCCACGACGCAGTGGTGCGTTGATCGGCATCGCCATGCGCGTTACGCCACCCCTGATGATAATCGGGTGTGCGTCGTTTGGCACATCAGTGACAATTCGCGTTGCATCTGCTCCACGACCCTGCAGTGTTGTACGTGATGGAAGCGCAAGCTGCGAACGCAGCAGATACGTGCCAGCACCAAGACGCAGCGTTCCGCCACCGTCGAGGAGCGTCAACGCACGTTGAAACGCCACGTCAGACGGTGTCGCTCCCGTTGGATCTGCTCCCAGTGTATCGATGTCGATCACAACAGACGGCTGCACAAAGGGTCGCGCGCCTGCGCGATGCCACGGCGTGAGGAAGCCAAGCCATGGCTGTGCTACCATCGATGTGGAGAGAAGGACAAGGGCGACAATCAATCGCATCAGTATATTCTCGTATGAAACGCGACTACAAACTAACCATGTTTGATGTGATCATGCTGGTGATCAGCTTGGTGATCGGCATGGGCATCTTTCGCGCACCTGCAACGGTTGCGCTACGTGCCGGCGATGAAACGTTATTCTACGTGGCATGGATCCTGGGTGGCGTGTTTGCTATCGCGGGCGCACTGACGTTTGCGGCGGCCGGACGTGCGATGCCGGTGACGGGTGCGTACTACCGCATCTTCGCCGTGGCATATCACCCCGTGATTGCATTCGCCATCAACATGATCATCCTTGTGTCGAACGCAGCATCAGCTGCTGGCGTGGCGATCATCGGCGCAGAGTACATCACGAGCTGGTTGCCAGGTATTCCTACGAGCACGACGGCAACAGCAATGATTGCGGTGCTCTACGGACTCAATCTGTTGGGTTTGCGGACGAGCACTGCGGTGCAAAACGTGCTCATCGGCATCAAGGTCGCAATGCTGATGGCGATCATCTCAGCGTTGATCTTCGTTGATGCGGCACCTGCATCGACTGCTCTTGCTAGCATCGCACATACAGGGGGCGTGTGGGAGTCACTTGGTCTGGCCCTCATCGCTGTCTCATTCACCTACGGCGGCTATCAGAGTACGATTAACTTCGGTGGCGAGATTAAGGACAGTGAGCGCCGCATGCCGATTGCGATTGTGCTGGGCGTACTCATCATCACTGCGATCTATCTGCTGGCGAATGCCGCTTACGTGCACGTGCTTGGCTTTGAGACACTTGCGCAGTCACAGTCAATTGCAGCAATGGTTGTTGGCAAGCTCTTCGGCGATCGCGGCGCGGATATTCTCTCGGCCGTCCTCATCATTTCGGTGTTCGGGTACGTGAACGTGGCGATGCTCTCGAACCCTCGTGTGATCAAGGCGATGAGTGATGATGGTGTGCTGCCACGTGCGCTTTCGTCATCGCCGCGCATGCAGCACGGCGCGCTGCTGTCGTTTACACTGTTGAGCATTCTGAGCGTGTACGTTGGGAAGTCGTT